>CALUHJ010000004.1 GCA_944320415.1 uncultured Bacteroidales bacterium | reverse complement strand
CCGAATGTCTTCTGAATCCGTTTTTCTCTTTTCTGAATTCATTTTTTTCTTTCCTGCAAAGGTATATTAGAATTTTTTGAGTCTCTTTTGTTAAAGATGATTTCAAAAGAAGATGTCTTCTTGTTTTAAAAATATTACTATATTTGCATGAACTAATTATAAAGACTAATGAAACAAATACGAATAATTGTAATACGTTTTGATAACAAGATAGAGGCTGATGAAACGGATATCTTTAGAAGTTCCGTTTTGAAATCATTTGACAATAATTGTGATGTGTTGTTTCATAATCATTTAACGGAGACTACATATAGATACTCCTATTCTATGATACAGTATAAAAGAATCAATCGTTGTGCAGCAATTGTATGTATAGAACAAGGTGTTGACTTGATAAGCACTCTTCTGGTTAAAGACAATTTATTCTTATATAGGGAAGGTATGAATGAAAAGATGGAAATAAACAGTATGAATGCTTCAAAGTATACTGTTCAAGTATGGAATACACCTTTTGTATATCATATAAGAAAATGGCTTGCGTTGAATGAAAAAAACTATGAGATATTCAGACAGAAAGAGAGTTTGAAGGACAAATGTGAAATGTTGGAACGAATACTTGTTTCAAATATTCTTTCTTTTTGTTCAGGTATAGACTTTAAGGTGGAAAAGACAATAGAATGCTCCATTTTGGAATTAAGCGAACCAAAACAAAGGAAATACAAAGGAGTATATCTAACCTCTTTTGACTGCAAGTTTAAAACAAATATCTCTCTGCCGGATTTTATAGGATTGGGTAAAGGGACAAGTATAGGTTTTGGAATGATAAAACGGACATATAACAATAAAAACAAGGAACAAAATGAGGAACGTTAGTGCAAAGGAAAAGATATATCTTGCAATATTATTGAGAAATGTGGGGGCCTTTTCCCAATTGGCAAGTAAAGAAACTGAAAAAACTTTGGAACATCATGTCAGACAGTTTGTCGAAAGGAACAAAGTCTGTTTTTCGATAATTGAAGAAGAACAGTTAGAAGAAATTATGAAAATGGCAATAGGTTTGCCAACAGATGATTTTTCGGGCAAGATACTTTCGTATGCTTACGATCTGGCTTTGGAGGATGCCAATGTAGAAAGATTGAGAAATGAATATATGACGCATATTGCAAGCGATATAGGAACGGAAGGAAATAAAGATGACAAATGGTATGTTCCTATTCATCGTTTAAGTTTGAATGATGCTTGCTTTCCAAAACAAAAGCCTGAAAACAGGGCTGATTTCCTTTCTTTGTGGAACGATTTTGAAAAAGACTTTTCAAATATACAGGCTTCTACATGTGAGGTGTTGAATGAAAATATGCTGAATCTGTTTTACGAATACGCTATATGTATTCCTTCTTTCGGAGAGTCTGAAAATTATGTAAGCCTTTATGATTCCTGTAAAATGTCCATTGCTTTGGCAACTGCCCTTTATATGTATAGTTTGGAAAACAGTCAATTTGATTCCGAAACATGTGCATACCTTCTTGTTGGAGCCGACTTCAGCGGCATACAACCATATATATATCAGATTGTCTCTTCTACTGCGAGCAAGAATCTGAAGGGTCGTTCGTTTTATCTGCGTCTTATATCAGATGCGATAGTAAGATATCTGTTGAAAGAACTTGAACTGTACAGAGCGAATATAATATACAATTCCGGAGGCAGTTTCTATATGGTGGTTCCCAATACCCAAAAGGCAAAGGAAACAATAAATCAATGTGTAAGGGAAATAGAACGCAAATTGTTCGACTTTCACAATACCGTTTTGTATGTGGCAATAGATTATATTGAATGTTCATTCAGGGAGAGTGACGATATATGGCTTGAATTGTTTGAAAAACGGGACAAGCAGAAACAAAGAAAATTCAAGCATGCAATACAGACCGGATATGATGATTTTTTCATGCCGCTTGACAAGGATTACAATAATGTGGACAGGATAACGGGAGAGGCATTCAATAAGAAGGAGCCTTGTTATCAATATGGAGACTTGAGTCCGTTGAAACTTATCACCAAACAACAGATAGAATTGGGGGAACATTTGAGGTCAACCGATGCAATGCTTGTCAGCACCAGAGAACTGCCGGAAATAAATTCATATTGCATACAGCCTTTGAATCTCGGATTGTATTATTACTTCCTTGAAAAAAAAGAAACTTGTAAAAAAACTCTGAATGCCGATTCCATATTTTATGTCGTAAGGTTTAATGAAACGCCTTTTACGTCTTTCGGACTAAATAACGGCAATGCAATATATTCGATGGAATTTTATGGTGGCAATGAAATGTTGGGGCGTAGCATAAATACTTTTGAACAGATGTGCGACAATGACAATTTCAAACGTCTTGGAGTGTTGAGAATGGATGTGGATAATTTAGGTGCTATATTCCAACAGGGATTGCGCAACAGAAAAAATCGCTTGTCTGCCTATGCAACCTTGTCCCGTTGTTTCGATTATTTCTTCAGCGGATACCTGAATACTATATGGAAAGAAAATGTAAATGCCGAAAGACTGCAAATAATATACAGTGGCGGAGATGATGTATTCATGGTAGGGTCATGGGAAAGTACAATAGATATCAGTGAAAAGATATACGGGGATTTCAAGAAATATTTCTGTGAGAATCCTCACTTTGGACTATCTGTCGGCATTTCAATCATACAACAGAAATTCCCTATAATGAAAGGAGCTGAAAAAGCGGCGGAAGAAGAGGATAATGCCAAGAAGCATATCTGCAAGGGAATCGAAAAGAACAGTATTTCGTTCATGAAACATGCGTTCAACTGGCAAAAGGAATATGAACAAGTGAGAGATTTGAAAAACAGCATTGTGCGCTTTATGAATGAAAACAAACTGAATGATTCTTTTTGTACGAAACTTATTTCGCATTACGGCAATTTCAGATTCAGGTCTTCAAAAACCAATATCAAGACATTCTGGATGATTACCTATGACTTGAGCAGGTTTAAGGAGAGCGTAAAAGACAAGTATGTAAAAACCATGATAGACAACTGTATAAAAGAGACTACGTGCAAGATAAATACGTTGAACGGCAGTTGTATAGAGACGGATTATGACAAGCTGGAACTGTGGGCATTTGCTGCACGGTGGGCAAAATTGGAAACAAGGGCAAACAAGGAATAATAATAACATCAAACATATCGGATATGGATTATAAAGGAAAAACAAACGCCAATCAGAACCCAAACCCTTATAAGGAAAAACTCAATGAGTACAAGAACAGGTTTAAGGAGGATTGGATAAGGAAAGGATGCGATAAGGAAATGATTGAATTTACGGAAGACCTCGGCAAATTTTTAGTCGGAGATAATAAAACTGACTACAAAAAAAATCTTTCAACCTCGCAGTTCAGAAACATATATGGAGAAATAAAAAGGATACAGGTTAAGGGTGTAGACAAGGAATGGACAGCTTTTCATATGCTCCGTCCAAAGTTGGCTTACGTCAAGGGAAGAAATAAAGATAACGGTGCAGTATTTCTTTTTGTTGAAATTGTCAGTCTGGCGCATGCATGCGTTGATGTCAACAGTCCTGGCATGTATGATAATTTCTGCAATTTCATGGAGGCGATATTAGCCTATCACAGATCATACAATAAAGATAATAACAACTAACATAAGGAGGAAAAGTCATGGCAAGATTGATAAAGAAAATAATATTCGAAGGCAGAATAGAAGTATTGACAGGACTTCACATAGGAGGTTCAAATACGGAATTGGGTATAGGAGGCCCGGACAGTCTGGTGGTGCGCAATCCTTTGAATCAGATACCTTACATCCCGGGAAGCAGTCTCAAGGGGAAGATGAGGGCATTGATAGAATGGAAAGACGGTACGGTGAATGTGACGGCAAAGGGTGCCCATGCGACCAATGACCAGAAAACCAGGGCAGGGCAGTTGTTTGGTACGGCAGGAGAGAATGACTCCGATAAACGTCCTTCCCGCATAATTGTGAGGGATTCAAGATTGTTGGTGGAAGACGAGAATGTGGATTGGTCACATACCGATATGTTGTATACCGAAGCCAAAACGGAGACATCAATAGACAGGATTACGGCCAAGGCAAACCCGAGGACAATAGAGAGGGTTCCGGCAGGGGCTAGCTTTGAATTGAACATGGTATTGAATGTATTTGACAAAGACGATGAGCAGTGTTTGAGGGATACGTTGCGTGAGGCCATTGAACTGTTGAACGATGATTATCTGGGCGGAAACGGTTCGAGAGGTTACGGACATGTGAAGATTGACTTGAAAGAAAAGCAACAGAATGAAAAGGTATAATATAATCAAGTTGAAGAATATCACACCTGTTCATATCAGCGTGGGAAAGGATAAGGATTATGATTTTGCTGAGACCATTTTGCATTCGGATGTATTGTCCTCGGCCTTGGCTGCAATCAGGGTGATATTCAAGGGAAAGGATGATGATGTGAAAGAATTCCTGTCTTCCTTTGCACTTTCATCGGCTTATCCTTTTAGAGGCGGGGACTTGTTTTTGCCAAAGCCTTTGGGACGAATGGATGTGGATGTATATGAGGGAACGAAAAGAATGGAAGAGGTCAATTACAGAAAGAGACTGAAGAAATTGAAATTCTTGCATATCGGATTGTGGAATGATATCATACAAGGAATGAGACCGGTTGTGGACATCAGACAGATAAATGGAGAGTTCCTTTTTTCGCAAACCGGAGAACAAAGGGAATGTTTCCGCTCCGAGGTGGTACAAAGGGTTAGCGTTGCAAAAAATGAGGCAGAGGACAATACGCCTTTTTTCTTTGAAAGGCGGTTCTTTTCAAATGATTCCAGTCTGTATGTCATAACCGATGCCGAGGGTGATTTGTTTGATGAGCTGTTTGAGCTGTTTGAGCTGTTGGGGCAGGAAGGAATAGGAAGCGGAAAGAGCATAGGCGGAGGACAGTTCGAAGTGGAAAGGGATACGGTGGATATCAATGCGGCTGAAGACGGCAATGCACAGATATTGCTATCCATGTATTTGCCGCAAAGGGAGGAAATGGAAAAATTGAATCTTGACGAATCGGTGTTTGAGATAGCTTTGCGTGGCGGTTTCATGGCCGGCAGTGAACATGAGAACCTAAGACATCTGCGCAAAAAGTCAATATACATGTTCAAACCCTCAAGCATATTCGCCACATGCGAACCTTTATGCGGAAAGGTTGAGGATTTGAGACCCGAGTACAACAACGGACGTATGCACGCGGTATACAGGAGCGGTAAGCCTCTTTTCATACCGATAAAAAGGAATGTGTTATGAGTACAATAAAGATTAAGACATTGAGTCCCGTGCATATAGGCAACGGGAATAATAATCTGAAAAACAATATGGATTTTGTCTATATCTCCGATTCCGGCGACAGCTATCTGGCGGTGATTGACATAAACAAGGTGGTCGAAATTGTGGGGGAAAGCAATATTGAAAAGCTTGTGGCCTGCATAAACAAAGAGGATAATCTGAAAGAATTCATAGAACGTGTTGCTCCAAAGGATACGGTTGTTGACGAATATGCAAAAAGATTCATATTCTACCCTGCCTCATGCAACAACTTGAAAGGCAATACCACAATGAAAGAAGCCATACACGACGGAATGGGTAACGCCTATATACCCGGCAGCAGCTTGAAGGGCGCGATACGTACGGCACTGACAAGTACGCTTGCACGCCCATATCCTAATGCAACATCAGCGAAATATGTGGAAAAAAGCATATTCGGACCCTCTTCCAATCAGGACTTCATGAGGTTTCTTGTCGTCGGGGATGCCATATTCGAATCAGCGTGTGAGGATGCAATATATCTTGATACGCTTAATATAGTAGGCGGATACAATCAAAGGTTGCAGATAAAAAAAGAAGTGAGACAGTTGGCGGAGGTGATAGCGGCCGGAGAGGAGTCAACGTTCAGAATGCGGATGAATATCACCAAAAACGTAAAGGCAAAGACAGAGCAATATAACAATATGCAAAGTGAGGCAAGTAAACGGATAAAAATGCCAGTATTCAACTCTTTGGACAAACTGTTCGGGATAATCAACGCCCATACCAAAAGGATGTTGAATGATGAGATTGCTTTCTGGCAGGATTGGACGGACAACTACAACGGGGAGTGGGATGAGAGCATGGATGCCTATATCAAGAAAATAAATGAATTCATTGACGAATGCAAGCAGTGTGACAAGGAAGGCAACTCATGTATTCTACGTTTGGGACATGCTTCGGGCTATGACTCCATAACGGGAGACCTTATTCTCGGAATAAATGAAGAATGCAGCAGGTCGAATATGAGAGAAGTTCTTAAAAAAGATGTCAAGAGATACGGAGAATATCCTTTTCCGAAATCAAGACGGATAAACAAAAGCGGAGAGTCGGTAAATCTGCTCGGATTTGTGAAACTTACAAAAATTGATTGATATGAAAACGATAGTCAGTATTGTATCGGAACAGACCGTTCCAAATTATTTGTTCATAAAGGAAATGATGGAAGAGGACGACGAACTGTTGTTTGTCACTTCCAATAATATGAAGATAAAAGAGAAAATTAATTTCATAGTTGCTGTTGCCAAAATTGAAGCTGAAAGGACAAAGACAATGATACTTGAAAACGAAAAAGACTTTTCGAGTATGTGCGAACAGATAGTGAAAGAGATAGACCCGCAAAAAAGCTATGCGGTGAACCTTACCGGCGGCACAAAGTTGATGAGTATGGCAGTCAAACAGGCTTTCGACAACTCGGGTGCAAAGAATGTGGAAATGTATTACATACCTTTTCCGGACAATAAAATACTCAACCTGAACACAGGAAATGAAATGGACATAAATTGCAGGCTTAAGGTCAGGGAATATATAGAACTGCACGGCCTTACATGTAGCAATCCGACAAATAAAGACTGTCATTATGCGGAAAAATCAAAAGAGTTTTTTGAACAGTTCATCAAGGATGATGAAACCTTTATTGAAAATGTCAGACTTTTGCGAGAATGCCAAAATCAGAATCCGATAAAAAATAACTTGGATAAAAGGAAAAAAATGACCTTTGCAGACTTGTTTGAAAACAATAAAGAGAAGGTCATCAGAGAAAACAGCGAGCGGTTGAAAGAGTTCGTAAGGCAAATATGGGGAGATACGGTTCAGGAGATAGGCAAAGAACAACTGCGGTTCATTACGGGAGGATGGTTCGAGTATTTCATATATGATTTGGTGAAAGAGAGTGTGGCTAATGATGATGTTGTATGCGGTCTGAATATATGTAGGCAAATAGAAGGTAAGAAAGAAGGACGGAATGAATTGGACATTGTCTATATGCATGACAACAGGATGTACATAATAGAATGCAAGACGGGAGGAATAGGAGGTAAGGACGGAGTACCCGTAAGCAGTATTGTGTACAAGGGAGAAACGATAAGGAAACGTCTCGGTCTGGCTAACAACTTTGTAATAGTCAATGCAAGCAGGATAAAGAATAATAATGTAGAAAATGAGATGCGGACAAATAAAGAATTGTACGGCATACGTTATTTTGACAGGGAAAAGATAATGAACGGAGAGCTTGTAAGAGAGCTGAACTCAATTTAAACGAAAAGGCCTATGCTTTTGAATTTGTCGAATCATCCCAAAGACAAGTGGGATGAACATCAGTTGAATACGGCCTTGAGTTTGTTTGGAAAGGTGGTTGATATGAGTTTTCCGCAAATAGACCCTCATGCAACGGAAAAGGAAATAGAACTGTTGGCGGAACGATATGCAGCAGAAATATTTGCAATGCAAGGTCGTGACAAACTGACCGTGCATGTTATGGGAGAGATGACATTTACGTTTGCTTTGGTCTTCAGATTGAAACAACTTGGAATAGCCTCTGTGGCATCCACAAGCGAAAGGAATGTGGAAATAGTGTCGGACAGTGAAAAGAAAGTATATTTTTCTTTTGTGCGGTTCAGGTACTATTGATTGGAAGAGATAAGCGCGTGTTGTCGTAATGTCGTTCTTTGAAATATTATCAGGATTGGAAAAACAAACCTGTAAACATGCAATAAGTATGTAAACAAGGCGTTTTTTATTTGTAACAGATAGTGTATTGAATTGTATTACATATCAATGTGTAAATTGTACTGTTAGGGCATTCCATTTGAAGAAGGATTACAACCGGCTCTTTCCGTTTGCGTGTGTTCTACAACTGTTAGGGCATTCCATTTGAAGAAGGATTACAACAGTAAGACACTTGACAACTTCACCAGAAAACTGTTAGGGCATTCCATTTGAAGAAGGATTACAACACGCTGTTCTCCACCCTCGACGGCTTGACTACTGTTAGGGCATTCCATTTGAAGAAGGATTACAACTATTTTCATGTACTAATCTTCTCGTTCTGCACTGTTAGGGCATTCCATTTGAAGAAGGATTACAACGGCGGTTAAATTCAGGATTACTCAAATATTACTGTTAGGGCATTCCATTTGAAGAAGGATTACAACATAAACTGAATTGTTGTGATACCTGTCAACACTGTTAGGGCATTCCATTTGAAGAAGGATTACAACATTTTCATTTTCAATTCTTTTTCCATTGTTACTGTTAGGGCATTCCATTTGAAGAAGGATTACAACTTGGCTCCAAATGTGAAGAACAGTTTTCCCACTGTTAGGGCATTCCATTTGAAGAAGGATTACAACAGTATATAAAAATACTATAAACAATAATCCACTGTTAGGGCATTCCATTTGAAGAAGGATATAAATGTAAAAAGGCAGGTAAGAGCCTGCCTTTTTCGCTATTTTTGAAGAATGATATTCTTTTTATTTCTTTCTGCTTATCTTTGGGAACAGCTTTCTGAATCTAAGCAGTTGTGTTGTTATCTCTCCGCCTGCTATCACGAGGGTCACGGCTATTATTATCATTATTATTCCGCCGACAATCCTTGAGGTGAGCTGTTCGCCGAAGAGCGTCACGCCGAAAATCACGGCGGTCACCGGTTCCAACGCTCCGAGTATGGCCGTCTTTGTAGAGCCTATGTATTGCGCCGCCACGGTGGTGCACATGAACGATATGACGGTAGGCAGGGCGGCAAGCGCGACGAAGTTGAACCACAGATACCATTTGGTCGGCACTTTTATGTCGGTGCAGAAGTCCGTGCCGAAAACGAAGACGACAAAACCGAAGGTTATGGCGTAGAATGTCAGCTTTACGGTTGCTATCTGCTTGAGTGCGGGGCGGTTTACGCCCACGATGTATATTGCGTAGGATAGGGCGGAGGCCATGACGTAGCCTATGCCCGTGAGGCTGAGGGTCGTTCCTCCGTCACCCTTGTAGAGTATTCCTATTCCCGAAAGGGCGAGAATGATGCAGAGGGTGGTCTGTATGGTTATCTTCTCCTTGAAGAAGGAGGCCATTATCAGCGCAACCATTATGGGATAGACAAACAGTATGGTGGAGGCTATGCCGGCGTCCATGTAGTTGTAGCTGGTGAACAGAGTGAGGGAGGAGAGGGCCGCAAGTATTCCCATTATCCCGAGCGGCATTATCTCCTTTTTCTGCAGTTTGAAGTTACGGCCTCTCAATTTGACCATTGCCGCCAGTATGGGTATTGAGAAGAGGTAACGGAAGAAAAGGACGGAGTTGGGGTCGAGGCCGTCCTTGTAGAGCGGCAGGGTGAACAAGGGGTTCATTCCGTAGGTTGCCGCCGCTATTATTCCGAGTATGTATCCGCGTGTCTTGATGCTTGCCGTCATTTCGTTTTTTTTCTTTGTCTGTACAACTGATAAGAATTGATAATATTGTGCCAGATGCTGTAAAAACCGCCTGCGATAGCCGTTATAGGGGTGAAGAAGGTGTATCCCATCCATATAGCCAGCACGGTGTTTTTCTGTCCGAGGGACTGGGCCGCGCTTATGGGGTCGTTGTATTTCATGCCAGTCTTTCTGCCGATGAAAAACTGCAACAGACAGCAGAGAAGCGATACGAGGGCAAGACAGGTCTGGGTGAAGAGGCTGACGTTGCTGTGAACTATCGTTCTGGTCGTTACGGCTATCGCAAGGACCAGAGCCACGGCCCACAGGTAGAAGGACAGGTCGGGGTATTTCCTCAGTATCTGGACCAGTCTGGGGAAGAGATGCCGAGCGAGTATCGCGGAGACGAGCGGCAGGAGCAGCAAGGGAAAGACCTTTCCGAGAATGAGCAGGAACGCGTTGAGCGGCGACAGGTCGGGATGAGGGTGTACAAACGGCACGAAGGCGGGTATGAGCATTGCGGTCGTAAGGTTTATCAATATGATATAGGTTGTAAGGTTTGCGGGCTTTCCGCCGAGCTTCTCGGTTATCACTGCCGCGGCCGTTGCCGTGGGGCAGATGAGGCATATCATCGCACCTTCGAGCACTATTCTTGCCTCATTGCGGGGGAAGACTATGAGCAGGGACGATATGGCCATGAAGCTGAAGGCCTGGAAGGCAAGCAGTATCAGATGCCAGCGGCACAGGTGCATGTCGCTTATGTTCACCTTGCAGAAGGTAAGGAAAAGCATGAGGAATATGAGCATGGGCTGTATTACGGATACGGCTCTGTTCGCAAACTGGTGTGTGCCGTCCAGAAAGGGTATGTTGACGTAAACGAAATAGGAAACGACGCCAAGGACCATCGCAATGGGGAGGGTCCAATTCCTGATGAATCTTATCATGTCCTTTGTTGTTTATTCGAAATAATTGCTTTCCAGCAGTTTGTACAGGGACTTGTCGTCGCCCATCACCCACACCATGTCGTTGCTTTTGAACTTGATGTGAGACGAAGGGTTTGGGATGGGAATGTCGTCCCGTTCTATTCCCACCACTATGCAGTTGGTCTTCTTGTTCAACTGTGCGTCATAGAGGCTTTTGCCTATCCATGAGGAGTCCTTGCCGACTATGAACGTCATGCACTTTATTGTCGATTTCGGATCCGCCTGCTGTTGTTGGGTGAACTCGTGCAGCGTCCTTACGTCGTCGTAGTTCAGGTCAATGCCCTTGTAGTCGATGGTAGCCTCCTTGAGGTTCTGTATGAGACCTATGACCAACAGTATGTCGTCGGCCTGAATGCTGAAGTCCCCGTCCGGAAACACAATCTGTTCTCCGTTGCGGCTTACGGCCACGACTATCACATCGTATTTCATTCTAAGGTTAAGTTCCTTGAGTGTCTTGTTGTGGCATACTCCTCCGTTCTGTACGGAATATGTGGTGATGTACAGGTGGTTGTCAATCCAATGGATGTTGTCGAGGTCAGACATGGGATGTCCGTCCTTTTCCGCCTTTTTCATTCTTTCCTCTATCTGTCTTTGGTTGAAGTTCTTCACAAAGCGGGATTCCAGTTTCCAGTATCTTTTCTGCAGACCTTTGCTCTGGAATATGAAGGCAAAGACTATGAGCGCTATTACCACGAGCAGAAATGGCGAGATGTTCCAATACACCCTTACAATCATGAACAGAAAGGACAGTGCGAGCATGTATCTGAAGCCTATCATGGCGGTTAGCAGCAACTTGTTGTTTTTGTTTGCCGACCATAGCGACAGGAAGAGCAGGGACTGTTTGCCGCGGTTGTGTATCATGCCTATGAGGAATGGAGATATGAATACAATGCTTATGAGGCTGAAGAGCAACAGACCGAAGGTCTTGTTATCGAACTGCGAGGCAATCGGCAGCATGAACATGGCGGATATGAAGAATATCGACATGCATATCATGGAGAAAACCAACAGGCTGCCGAAGTAGGACAAGAGCAGCTGTCCCCACTTTGACTCCTTGGAGTATTCTGCCGCGTCTTCCGTCTTGTTCAGCCTTGCCAGCCATTTCTTTGGCAGTACGGACTCCACAACACCGTAAGCGGGCAGCGCCAGCTTTATGGTGTATGGCGTTGTGAAGGTTGTTATCACGGAGGCTGCTATCACTATCGGGTATATATCCGGAGAGGTTACTCCGAGAGTCATACCCGTGGACGCTATTATGAATGAGAATTCTCCCATCTGTGCAAGGGAAAAACCCGACTGCATGGCAGTCTTTACGGACTGTCCCGCAACCCTTACGCCTGTGGTGGTGAATATCATTTTTCCCAATATGGAGGCCATCGCGATAATTATCACCGTGCTGAAGTTCTCCACAAGTATGTCGGGGTTTACCATCATCCCCACCGAGACGAAGAACACCGCACCGAAGAAGTCCTTGATGGGATTTATCACCTTTTCTATATTCTCCAGTTCTATGGTCTCGGCAAGAATGGAGCCCATGATGAACGCTCCGAGTGCGGAAGAGAACCCCGCCTTTGTAGCCAGTACCACCATTGTCAGGCAAAGACCCATGGACACCAACAGCAGCAATTCGGGGTTGAGCAGTTTCTTTACTTTCTTGAGGAAAGTAGGTATAAGGTATATGCCCGCCACGAACCATATGACCAGAAAGAATACGAGCCGCGTGACCATGGTGAACAATTCGAAGCCTTCGGACGACTTGCTCACCGCAAAGGTGGAAAGCATCACCATGAGCAGTATGGCGAACAGGTCCTCGAATATGAGTATGCCGAACACTATGGATGAGAAGCGTTCCTTCTGAAGGTTCATGTCGTTGAATGCCTTGACGATTATGGCAGTCGAACTCATGCACAGCATTCCGCCCAACAGCAGACTGTCGGCGGTATTCCAGCCAATGAGCCTGCCTATGACGAATCCGAAAACGGAAAGGGCTACGACCTCGAACAGTACGGCCTTTCCGCCGATACGGCCTATGGACATCATTTTCTTGAAACTGAATTCGAGCCCCATACCGAACAAAAGGAATATCACGCCTATGTCCGCCCACGTCGAGATGTTCTCCGGTGCGACGGTGGGGAAGAGCTTGAAGTGCGGACCTGCAAGAAATCCGGCCACTATGTAGCCCAGAACGACAGGCTGTTTCAGGAATTTGAAAAGAAGTCCGAAGACGGAACCCAATATCAGTATGATGGCCAAATCCGTTATGATAGAAGGAAGATGAGTCATGACAACATAATATTTATGTCTGCAAAGGTACGCATTATTTTGTTTCCCCTTATGCAATCGTAGGCATTTCGTCGGACTTGATTACTTGAATAATAACTGGTCTGTGCTTCATTTGTTTGTTTTGAAAAATAATAGTAATTTTGCAGGCCGGTTCGGTCTTTGCGTTTGCTTACTCAAACCGCGAATCCGTGCCGTTGTCAGTTTTATTATGTTTAACAGGCTTAGTAAGAAGCGCAAAGAAAAATCATTTTTATAATGAGAGATTTGAAAAACATTCAACCTTTGTCTGATTTTGATTGGAACGCGGTTGGAAATGAAGGAGAAAAGTATTCGTCCGAGGATACGCAGAAGATGTCCGAGGCCTATGAGAAAACGTTCAATCAGGTTGGAGACCAACAGGTTGTTGAAGGTGTGATTGTTGCCAAGGATAATCGTGAGGTTATAGTAAACATAGGATTCAAGTCGGACGGTGTTATTCCATTGTCGGAGTTCCGTTACAATCCTGATTTGAAGGTAGGGGATACGGTAGAGGTATTCGTTGTTCAGAAGGAAGATGCAGGCGGACAGTTGATATTGTCTCACAAGAATGCCCGCATATTGAAATCATGGGAAAGAGTGAACGAGGCCTTTGATTCACAGGAGATAATAAAGGGATTCGTAAAGAGCAGGACCAAAGGCGGTCTTATTGTCGACATATTCGGCATAGAGGCGTTCTTGCCAGGCAGTCAGATAGACGTGAAGCCTATAAGAGATTATGACGTGTTTGTAGGAAAGATAATGGAATTCAAGGTTGTTAAAATCAACCATGAATACAAGAACGTCGTAGTTTCGCACAAGGCTCTTATAGAGGATGAAATAGAGGCACAGAAGGCTGAGATCATTGCCCGTTTGGAGAAGGGTCAGGTGTTGGAAGGAACTGTAAAGAACATCACCTCGTATGGAGTATTCATCGACCTTGGCGGTGTTGACGGTTTGATACACATCACCGATTTGTCATGGGGAAGAATAAATCATCCTGAAGAAATAGTACAGTTGGATCAGAAGATAAAGGTTGTAATATTGGATTTCGACGAAGGCAAGAAACGTATAGCTTTGGGCTTGAAACAGTTGACGCCTCATCCATGGGACAGTCTTGATCCAAACTTGAAGGTTGGTGACAAGGTGAAAGGAAAGGTTGTGGTATTGGCCGACTATGGTGCATTTGTTGAGATAGTTCCAGGCGTAGAGGGCTTGATACACGTTACGGAGATGTCCTGGAGCCAGCATTTGAGAACAGCTCACGACTTCTTGAAGATAGGTGATGAGGTTGAAGCTGTCATCCTGACTTTGGACAGAGAGGAAAGAAAGATGTCTTTGGGAATAAAACAGCTTATACCTGATCCATGGACAAACATAACGGAGAAATATCCTGTTGGAAGCAAGCACGTTGCGGTTGTAAGAAACTTTACCAACTTTGGCATATTCGTTGAATTGGAAGAAGGTGTTGACGGCTTGATTCACATATCCGATCTTTCATGGAGCAAGAAGATAAAGCATCCTGCCGAATTCACCAAGTTGGGAGAAAAGATAGATGTAGTTGTTTTGGAAGTGGATGTTGAAAACCGCCGTTTGAGTTTGGGTCACAAACAGTTGGAGGAAAACCCATGGGATGTGTTTGAAAGCATCTTTACTTTGAACTCCGTTCACGACGGTACCATAATGAGCATAAACGACAAGGGTGGAGCAGTAGTTTCATTGCCTTATGGCGTTGAGGGCTTTGCACCTAAGTCTCATTTGCAGAAAGAGGACAAGACAGTGGCCAAAGTGGATGAAAAACTTCCGTTCAAGGTCATTGAGTTCTCCAAGGAAAATAAAAAGATAGTTGTTTCCCATACGCGTACATGGCAGGCTGAAGAACCTAAGAGGTCAGACGACAAGAAAGGTAACTCAGAAGCCGCAACCGTAAAGAAAATAAACGAAAGTCTTGAGAAGACTACGCTTGGAGACATAGATGTCTTGGCTTCCTTGAAAGAGGAAATAGAAAAGAACAAGGAGAACTAATATAGTTTCCGAGTATTTTGCGGATAGGTGCTCCATACATAATTGTCGGAGCACCTATTTTCATATAATAAAACCGTGTATTTTGCGTTGAACAATAGAGATATTGTCTTTTTTTTGAAATTGTTGGTCGAATGAAAAAAATATTGTTATTGCTGGGTTTGCTGCCCGGTATTTTGTCTGCTCAGTCTATCAGAGCCATTTATTCTACGCCTACGTTCAATTCCCCTCAGGGACCGTATGTAGAGATAAATACGTCAATAGATGCGACTAGTTTGAATTATGTAGATGTTTCAGGAGAACAGCGTTCCAATGTCGAATTGACTGTTACGATAGCAAGGGATGACGATCCCGAAACGTTCGTTTATGCCGACAAAAGACAGCTCGGTATTGACAAGGAACAATCCATTGACAGGCAGATACTTGATATTCAGAGAGTAATGCTTGGAAACGGAAACTATGTCCTTACACTGGAGCTTGATGACATTAATTCCAATGCAGAACCTACCAAAATAAAGGACTGGATAAAGATATCCTATCCGGAGAAGGGAATTTCGATGTCTGATGTGCAGATAATAGAAGAGCCTAAGAAAGCTAAGGGTAATGCTGTAAATGTGAAGAACGGCTATGAGATAACGCCCTATATGTTTGACGTGATATCCAAGAATGAAAACGTCATAAACTATTATGCCGAGATTTACGGAGCTGACGAATATTTCGGTAAAGACAGCGTATATATGCTTCTGGCTGTTGTAGAGGATTTGACCACAAACAAAAGGCAGGAATCCGCCATACAGGCCAAAAGAATAAAGGCAAAAGATATAACCGTTATTATGGGGGAGGTACATATAGACTCTTTGTACGAGGGCAGTTATTATCTTACCGTTGAGGTCAGAGACAGTAAGAACATACTGCATGCTTTCAAGAGAGATGCGTTTTTCCGTCAGAGCGACAGGAAAAATCCTGCCATGAATATGGATATTCCTAAGGATGCCTTTGTCTTTTCGATGACTGACGAGCAACTTACTCAGAATATAGAGAATCTTTATCCTATTGCAAGCGATGATGTGAAGAGTTTCATCGACAAGGAGTTGAAGACGGCTACAAGGGAAGTAAAGATGTATTTTCTTTACAGCTTCTGGAAGAGAGAGAACGAATTGTCTCCGCAAACAGCTTGGCAGGAATATATGACAAGGCTCGATTTTGTCAATCGTAAATACTCCACAAACATAAAGAAAGGCTATGAGACCGATATGGGAAGAGTCTATCTGCTTTACGGTCCTCCAACGAATATAATAGACGAGAAATTCAAGGGAACCAGCGGATTCAAGAGAAGAACCCGTGAAGACATGATGGCTACGCCCGAACTGACCAAGGCAAATGCCGACGGAGTTGTATATCTGCCTTATCAGATGTGGAGATACGACCGTACTCCTTTCGGAGAAACAAACAGAACATTTGTATTCTATGCACCTCAAAACAATATGTCCGAGTATTTCCTTCTGCATTCAAATGCCAAGGGAGAGAAACAGGAAATATATTGGGAAAGCGTTTTGTCCCGTCATACTCTTGAGGAAGGCGTTGAGGGCGATGCCGGCATACAGTTCAGAAAAGGACATTTGTAATGCGACTTACTCTTGCAGTAGTCATATTGAACTATAATACGGCTGATTTGCTTGGGAAATATCTTCCCTCTGTCGTAAAATATTCCGACCAGGCCGAGATAGTATTTGTTGACAATTGTTCAACGGACCATTCCGTAAGGTATGTTGAGGAAAATTATCCTCAGATAAGGATAATAAAGCTTGACAGGAACTACGGTTTTACGGGAGGTTACAACAAGGCATTGCAACATGTGAAGGCCGACTGCTATTGTCTGCTTAATTCTGACGTGGAAGTCACTCCCGGTTGGACGGAGCCGTTGCTTAGAATGATGCAGGATGATGACAGTATAGCGGCATGCCAACCCAAGTTGCTGTCGTATTGCGAGAAGAACAAGTTTGAATATGCGGGTGCGGCAGGAGGTTATATGGATTATCTCGGTTATCCGTTCTGTGCAGGCAGGGTGTTCAACAATATTGAAGAGGACAGGGGACAGTATAATGAGCCAAGGGAAGTGTTTTGGGCAAGCGGAGCGGCATTGGTTGTAAGAAGCGAACTGTTTCACCGTTTCGGAGGACTGGACGAAAGGTTTTTTGCCCATATGGAAGAAATAGACTTGTGCTGGAGACTGAAAAATGCGGGCTATAAGATATGTTACAATCCCGAATCGGTGGTATATCATCTGGGAGGAGGAACTCTGAACAAGACATCCTCAAGGAAGACCTATCTTAATTTCCGAAACAACCTGCTTCTGCTTCATAAGAACCTGCCGGAAAAGGAAAAGACAAAAGTGTTTCTTGTCCGTGCATTTCTGGACTTTATTGCGGCGACTGTTTTCCTCCTTCAGTTCAAACCTTCGGAGACAAAAGCGGTTTGGACAGCCCACAAGGATTTCCGCAAAATGAAAAAACTGTATTACGGTCAAATTTCCACTGTAGGGGAATATCCGTCATGTGTGTGTTTCAGGAGCATAGTGTTTGCAGCATGGATATCAGGCAAAAAATGTTTTAATCAGCTTTTAGACTATATAAAATAAAGACAATCCCATGACAGAAAGAAAGGTGAAATGTCCGCGATGCGGAAGAGAATTCGTATGCAAACACAATGCCGATTGCTTTTGCGTAAAATACAAATTGAGTGAAAAAGCAAAAAAAGACATCCGCTCCAAGTGGAGCGAATGTCTTTGTGAGGATTGTCTCTCTGCGTATGCAGAGCCTATTGCGCCAGAATCTGAATCCTGTTCTTGGCCAATTCCACCAAGCCTCCCTTGATTCTGAAGGTCAATTTCTTGCCGTCCTTGTCAACAATTCTTATTTCCCCTTCAGCCAAGGCTGAAATCAAGGGTGCATGATTGTTAAGCAACTGGAACTTTCCGTCCGTTCCCTGAAGCTGTACCGAGGTCACTTCGCCCTCATACAAGGTTTCTTCCGGTGTTATTATGTTCAGATTCATTACTGTTGTCTGTTGGCTTGAGCTATTAATTTCTTACCCTTTTCAATCGCTTCCTCTATTGTTCCTACCATCATGAAGGCCGCCTCAGGGTACTGGTCAACCTCTCCGTTTATTATCATGTTGAAACCCTTTATGGTGTCTTCTATGGACACGAATGCACCCGGAATGCCGGTGAACTGTTCTGCAACATGAA
Source organism: uncultured Bacteroidales bacterium (assembly GCA_944320415.1). Lineage (GTDB taxonomy): Bacteria > Bacteroidota > Bacteroidia > Bacteroidales > P3 > Onthomorpha. The sequence goes on along the minus strand of CALUHJ010000004.1, from coordinate 162,760 downwards.
ACGGTTGAGACAAGAACCTCTGTATACGTCTTGCCCTTGACACCACCAATTTGTCTTCTTCGGACAATTCTTCCATTCCGAGTATGGCAATGATGTCCTGCAGTTCGGAATATCTTTGGAGTATCATCTTTACCTTCTGTGCTGTATCGTAGTGTTCCTGACCTACAATTTCAGGAGTAAGGATACGGGAACTGGATTCCAAAGGGTCAACGGCAGGATATATACCCAACTCCGTTATTTTTCTGCTTAAGACCGTCTGTGCGTCCAAGTGTGCAAAAGTGGTGGCGGGAGCAGGGTCAGTCAAGTCGTCCGCAGGCACATAAACGGCTTGTACCGAAGTAATGGAGCCACGGTTGGTCGATGTGATTCTCTCCTGCATTATACCCATTTCAGAGGCAAGAGTAGGCTGGTATCCCACAGCCGAAGGCATACGTCCCAACAAGGCCGATACCTCACTTCCCGCCTGAGTGAAACGGAATATGTTGTCGATGAACAGCAATATGTCCTTGCCGCCCGTCGTCTCGTCTCCGTCACGATAGTATTCGGCAACGGTCAGACCCGACAAGGCAACCCTTGCCCTTGCTCCCGGCGGCTCGTTCATCTGTCCGAAAACCAGAGTACACTTGCTGTTCTTCAAGGCTTCCTTGTCCACCTTGGACAAGTCCCATCCGCCATTAAGCATGTCTTCCTTGAATGCCTCTCCATATGATATGACACCGCTTTCAATCATCTCCCTCAAAAGGTCGTTACCTTCACGGGTACGTTCTCCCACACCCGCAAATACGGATTGGCCGGCATATTTCTTAGCAATGTTGTTTATCATCTCCTGGATGAATACCGTCTTGCCTACGCCCGCTCCTCCGAACAGACCTATCTTTCCTCCCTTTGCATAAGGTTCTATCAGGTCTATGACCTTTATACCGGTGAAAAGAACCTCGGTAGAGGTGGACAAATTCTCGAATTTTGGAGGGTTTCTGTGGATAGGATAGGATTTTCCTGTCTTTATCTGACCTATTCCGTCAATGGTCTGACCTATCACGTTGAAAAGACGACCGTTTATTGCCTCTCCCACGGACATCGAAATCGGTTCGCCCATATTTTCCACAACAAGACCCCTCTGCAATCCGTCCGTAGAGTCCATTGCAATCGTCCTGACGGTGTTTTCGCCTATGTCCTGCTGACATTCCAATATCAGTTCACCGCCGTCCTGCTTTACAACACGCAGAGCATCGTATATCTTGGGAAGTATTTCGCCGGCCGGAAAGGAAACGTCCACAACCGCACCTATTATCTGCGAAATCTTGCCCTTGCTAACAACATTACTCATATATGTTCATGTATTACTTAGATTCGAGTTGCGAATATACGCTTTTTAATCGATAAAAAACAAAAGGAAACGGCATATTTCTATTCATGATGCCTTATAATTCACTAAATCAATTGTTTATCTAATCTTAAAAATATAAAAACTTTAGTCTTGCGAATGAAACGGGATTTGGAGAAAATGAAATAAGGTTTGGGATTTTCCTTTTCTGATTCCGTTTTCGTGGAATAAAGATTGGGTCGGCATGCTTCCGAAACAGAATAATTATTCCTATCTTTGTACATTGAAAACATGCGTAGTATATGGAAGTATTGGATTATGACGACGAGTATTTCATGTCCATGGCTTTGGAGGAGGCGCGTTCTGCCGGTCTTGAGGGCGAAATACCGGTAGGAGCAGTTGTTGTGTGCGGCAACAGGATAATAGCCAGGACTCACAATCTGACACAAAGACTCAATGACCCTACGGCTCATGCCGAAATGCAGGCCATAACCTGTGCCACAGAGTTTCTTGGCGGCAAATATCTGACGGACTGCACTATGTATGTGACCTTGGAACCCTGTGTGATGTGTGCCGGAGCCTTGTTCTGGTCGCAGATAGGCAAGGTGGTTTATGGGGCAAAGGACGAAAAGAGGGGAGCCTCGCTTGTGGACAGGAATCTGTATCACCCTAAAACGCAAATAGTTTCGGGCGTAAAAGAAAAGGAATGCTCGGAAATAATAAAGGCCTTTTTCAAGGAAAGGAGGAAATAGAACATGTACATTATAGACCCTGAGGCCGAAAGGTCCGAGATATTGAGAAGATACAAACACATAATCACTGTGGTTTCTTCAACGGCCAAAAAGGAGGAGAAACGTCAGATAAGGAAAGCGTTTACCGTGGCGATGAATGCGCATTACGGAGTGAGACGTAAAACGGGCGAACCCTATATATATCACCCTTTGGAGGTTGCAAGGATTGCCTCGGAGGACCTCGGATTGGGACCGACGGCCGTTGTCTGTGCCTTGTTGCACGATGTGGTGGAGGATACCGAGTACACAATAGAGGACATTGAAAACATATTTGACTCCAAGGTTGCACAGATAATAGACGGACTGACCAAGATAGAGGGTGTGTTTGACTATGCGACCAATTCCATACAGTCGGAAAATTTCAAGAAGTTGCTGACGGCCATGGGTGACGATGTGAGGGTCATATTGCTAAAATTGTGTGACCGTCTGCACAATATGCGTACATTGGATTCAATGCCGGAGCACAAACAACTGAAAATAGCTTCCGAGACCCAGCAACTGTATGTTCCTTTGGCGCATCGTCTCGGACTGTACAAGATAAAGAGCGAACTGGAGGACCTTGCAACGAAGTATCTTAATCCTAAAGGGTATCAGGACATATCTTCTAGACTTAAGGATACTGAAAAGGAAAGGAACGATTTTATCAAGGCGTTTGCCGAACCGATAAAACGACAGTTGGAAGAAAGGGGGTACAGGTTCACACTGTCGGGTCGGGTCAAGTCCATAACCTCCATATTGAACAAGATAGAGAAAAAGGCTGTGAGGTTTGAGGAGATATACGATATCTTTGCCATAAGGATAATACTTGATGTCGGTCCGGAGGTAGAGAAAGAGGCTTGTTTCTCGGTTTATTCCATCATAAGTTCCATGTACCAGCAGCGCAGGGACCGTTTCAGGGACTGGCTGACCAATCCCAAGAGCAACGGTTACGAGGCATTGCACTGCACGGTTATGAGCAATCAGGGCAAGTGGGTGGAAGTGCAGATACGCAGTACGAGGATGGATGAGATAGCAGAGAAAGGTCTGGCGGCACATTACAAATACAAGGAGGTGGAAGAGGGTGAACTGGATGACAGTCTGGATTCATGGCTTTCGCAGGTCAGGGAACTGTTGGACAACGATGCGTCCAATGCCGTTGACTTTGTGAACGACTTCAAGTTGAATGCGGTTACCGACCAGATTACGGTATTTACTCCAAAGGGTAAGGCAATCAATCTTCCGGTCGGTGCAACCGTATTGGATTTTGCCTATAATGTTCATACCGAACTTGGCAACAGATGTATGGGAGCCAAGGTGAACTACAAGGTTGTTCCTATTGACTACAAACTTAGGGCAAGCGACCAGGTTGAGATCATAACCTCCAAGATAGTTAAACCGAAGCAGGAATGGCTGTCTTTCGTAAAGAGTTCAAAGGCGTCGGCCGAGATAAAGAATTATCTTAAGGATTATCGCAAGGGATTTCAGGCTTCGGGGATTGAGAAGTTGCAGGGCTTGTTCAAATCGTATAACATAGAGTACAACGAGAACAATGTGGAGAGATTGAGACACTTTGTGAACATAAACAATCAGATAGACTTTTTTTACAGTGTTTACGAAGAGAAAGTGTCCGAGGCGGATGTAAGACGATGTTTTGAGAAGTCATCCAAAAGCTCCATGTGGATGTTTCTGCGCAATCCGTTTACGCCAAAGAAAAAGGGTAAGGAGGAGAAGACTCTTAAACAGGAAATACTTGAGCAGGCCAGACACAATCCTGAAAATGTACTTATAGGCAAGGATGCCGAAAATCTGCCTTATATTACCGCCAAATGCTGCAATCCTTTGCCCGGAGATGACATAATAGGGCTGATAAGGGAGGATTGCATAGAGGTTCACCGTACGAACTGCAAGCATGCGGTGGATGAAATGAGCAAGTTCGGCAACCGTATCGTCAAGGCCAAGTGGAGGGAAAACGAGAAGATTACTTTTTTGGCAGGCATAAAGATGATAGGCATAGACCGAAGGGGATTGTTGCACGATTTGACCAGGGTGATTTCCGAGGCATGGAATATCAACATAAGAGGTTTGGTTATGGAGAGCAGTGAGGGGGTTTTTGAGGGCAGGATGATGGTTTATATTTCGGATGCGGAGCATCTGAACCGTCTTATTGAAAACATCAGGAAGGTTGACGGTATAGAAAAGGTCTTCAGAGTGTAAACCCTTAAGGCATATTGGAAGACAGGAAGGCCAGGGACACTTTCGTGTTTTTGGCCTTCTTTATTACTTTCAACAGGTTGTTTATCGTTGCGGATGTGGTTATTACATCGTCCACAATGAGTATGTGCTTGTTTGCAATAAGGGACAGATCTTTTGCCGAAAATATGCCCTCCACATTGTCCCAACGGTTGTCGCTTTCCACTTGAGGATTGTTGTTTACATGTCTTCTGATGGCATTTGTCACAAGCGGTTTCCCCGTTTGTTTGGACAATATTCTGCCGAGGTATTCGCTTTGGTTGAATCCTCTTTTCAGCAGTTTCCTCCAATGCAGTGGAACGGGAACGATGGCATCTATGTCTTTCATCCACTCCATTGATTCAAGGTGTCTGGCCCACATTCCGCCCAGTTTTCTGCCGCTGTAAATGTTTTGTCGGTATTTGAAGTTTATTATTGCTTCCTTGCATTTGTTATAGTTGAGGAATATGTCAAGGTGTTCGTAAGGCATTTCAGTTATCAGATAGTCATACTTTTCAATGAGTGAATTGTTGTATCGTTGTCCGACCATGCATGGCAGACACAGGTCCTTTTCTCCGCTTGCCAGCACTCTGCCGCAAAAAAGACACCGTCTCGGGAAAAGAAGCTCGAGCAACATGTTTTGGCAATGAAAGTATTTCTTGTCTTACTGAATGATTAAGAACGTTTTGTTTAGGTGTGAAGTATGAATGATGACATAAGATAGAACACACCGGCACCGGCAAGGTATCCGAGCAAAGCCCAAAGCGTTATCTTTTTCAAGTACCAGATGAAGTCTATTTTCTCCATTCCCATAATTGCGACACCTGCGGCAGAACCGATGATTAACAGGCTGCCTCCCGTACCTGCACAGTATGCAAGACCTTCCCAGAAAGCACCGTCAACAGCAAAATGACCTACGGCTTCTATCGGGTACATGCCCATGGCGGCTGCAACCAAAGGGACGTTGTCTATGACTGAAGAAAGAACTCCTATAATCAGATTTATCACATATACGTTGCCCAGTTTGTCCAAGGATTCGGCTAACAGTTTCAGATGTCCGGCCTCGTTCAGACAGCTTACGGCCATAAGGATTCCGAGGAAGAAGAGAACGGAAGGGGTGTCTACTCTTTGTATTATTGAGGTTACGTTCAGGCGTGAATATATTTCAGGCCTGTTCTTGTGCATTATTTCGGTTGTAACCCACAAAATACCCAAGCCCAGAAGGATGCCCAGATAAGGAGGAAGATGTGTAATGGTTTTGAATACCGGTACGAACAACAACAGACCTACTCCCATGCAGAGTATAATCTTGCTTTGTTTCTTTGAAATGCTTGAAACGGCAGCCTCGTCGTTTTGCTTTGGCCTTTCAACGTTTCCTTTCATTGTGAAACTGATGATTGCAAGCGGAACGAGCATTGATACCAATGCGGGCAGGAATGTTTCCAATATTATCTTTACGGCGGTTATGTTGCCTTTTATCCAAAGCATTATGGTAGTCACGTCACCTAAAGGAGACCATGCGCCACCAGCATTTGCCGCCAAGATGACCATACCGCAGAAGAACCAGCGTGTCTTCTGGTCCTGAATCAGTTTTCTCAACAATGCGCATATTACTATGGCCGTTGTAAGATTGTCCAGAACGGAAGACATGAAGAAAGTAAGAATACTTATAATCCATAGCAGTTTTTTCTTGTTTGTAGTTGTTATCCTGTCCGTTATTATGGAGAATCCGTCGTGTCTGTCTACAATCTCCACTATGGTCATAGCACCCAAAAGGAAGAAAAGAATTTCAGCCGTTTCACCCAAATGACCTATAAGACTTTCGTGGTCAAATCCCGGTCCCATTAGTGCATATACTGCCCAGATGACAGCTGCAAGCAATAAGGCCGTTGCAGACTTGTTTATTTTCAATGGATGTTCCAGGGCTATCATGGCATAGCCTACGATAAAGATAATAATCATCAAACCGAAATACATAATCTTCTGTTTTTAGTGTTTATAAATAATTTCCTTTTTCTTCTTGTTTATTTCTGCGCTATATGCCGACGATTTTTCAGTTGCTTTGTTCAAGTATGAATTGTGTAATTATATCCAATACCTTTGGCGATATTGTCTGTTCTATCGTATAGTATTCATCGACAAGGCCAGTATCGCATTGCTGGAAAAGATGGTTAAGACCTTCCATTTCCATGACGGAATATTTTTTGTTTCCTGCTTTTTTCAGAGCTTCTTCTATTGCCGGCAGGTTCTGTTTGGACAATACCTGCAAATCCTTAGTGCCGTTCAGTGCCAATACCGGAATGGTCAGTCTGCTGAGGTAGGGCTGTGGATCCAAGTCAAGAAAACAACTCATCCAAGGGGTGTTCATCGATTCATGACTTCTGTTTTTCAGCATTTCCAACTGTTTGTCGATATCATCCTGCGAGTAATTCATTTCGGACAATATGGCCTTGTTCTGTTCTATCAGTACATCCATACCTTTCACTCCCGGTCCGGCAAGAAGAATGATGAATGCTATGTCCTTCCTTTCCGAGGCTACTATAGGGGCAATCAACCCTCCTTCGCTGTGACCTATAAGGCCTATCATTGCAGTGTCTATATTAGGATGCGTTTTCAGAAACTCCACGGCCGACATTACATCCTGTGCATAGTCGAGAGTCGTTGCGTTGAACAATGCCGCATCCTTTGAACCGTAGCCTCTGTCGTCGTATCTCAAGACGGCTATGCCTTTTTTTGCCAAATGGTCGGCAATGACGGCAAAAGGTTTGTGTTGGAATATTTCTTCATCCCTGTTTTGCAGTCCCGACCCCGTTATCATTATGCATACTGGGTATCGTTTGCTTTTGTCAGGATAGGTAAGCGTTCCGTTGAAGGTGTAGTTTACTCCCGGAGTTCTGAAAGAGACTTCCTCTTGTATATAGCTTACATTGCTGTCGGGTGTTTGCGGTCTGTTTACTTGTTGCAACCGCTTTACTTTTACAAATGTCAATGGCACACGGAGCAGCCCCTGATTGAACATGCCGTTTACGCTGTCACGACTTTCGGACAATGCTCCTCTGAATACCACGCCCAGATTACGTACCGAGAAAAGCAGGGAATCGTTTCTCCATCTTATCTTCGAACAGTTGAATCGTTCTTCCGTCTGTGCAGGAGAGCCGAATATGCCGGTGGTGTCTTCGGCATGGATTATTTCCAAAGTAAGGGGCAAAGATGCAACACCGGTGTTCAGTTCCGCCTCCCAGTATTCCCTGTTTTGGGCAAGGCAGGGAATACTGAAAAGACAAAAAAGAACAATGAAGAATCGTTTGTTTGATTTCATGAAATTTTTAGGTATGGAAAACGAATGCGGACATCAAATAGAACATGCCTGCACCGGCAAGATATCCGAGCAATGCCCAAAGCGTTATCTTTTTCAAGTACCAGATGAAGTCTATTTTCTCCATTCCCATAACGGCAACACCTGCTGCAGAACCGATGATTAACAGGCTGCCTCCCGTACCTGCACAGTATGCAAGGCCTTCCCAGAAAGCACCGTCAACAGCAAAATGACCTACGGCTTCTATCGGATACATGCCCATGGCAGCCGCAACCAAAGGAACGTTGTCTATGACTGAGGAAAGTACTCCTATAATCAGATTTATCACATATACGTTACCCAGTTTGTCCAAGGATTCGGCTAACAGTTTCAGATGTCCGGCCTCGTTCAGACAGCTTACGGCCATAAGGATTCCGAGGAAGAATAGGACGGAAGGGGTGTCTACTCTTTGTATTATTGATGTTACGTTCAGGCGTGAATATATTTCAGGCCTGTTCTTGTGCATTATTTCGGTTGTTACCCACAAAATACCCAAACCCAGAAGGATGCCCAGATAAGGAGGAAGATGTGTAATGGTTTTGAATACAGGTACGAACAGCAACAGACCCACTCCCATGCAGAGTATAATCTTGCTTTGTTTCCTTGAAATGCTTGAAACGGTGGCTTCATCGTTTTGCTTTGGTCTTTCAACGTTTCCTTTCATTGACAAACTGATTGCAGCAACCGGAACAAGCAATGAAATCAATGCAGGCAGGAATGTTTCCAATATTATCTTTCCTGCGGTTATGTTTCCTTTTATCCAAAGCATTATGGTGGTCACGTCGCCTATAGGAGACCACGAACCGCCTGCATTTGCCGCCAATATGACCATACCGCAGAAGAACCAGCGTGTCTTCTGGTCCTGAATCAGTTTTCTCAACAATGCGCATATTACTATGGCCGTTGTAAGATTGTCCAGAACGGAAGACATGAAGAAAGTAAGAATACTTATAATCCAGAGCAGTTTTTTCTTGTTCGTAGTTGTTATCCTGTCCGTTATTATGGAGAATCCGTCGTGTCTGTCGACAATCTCCACTATGGTCATAGCACCCAAAAGGAAGAAAAGAATTTCAGCCGTTTCACCCAAATGGCCAATAAGGCTTTCGTGGTCGAAGCCGGGTCCCATGAGTGCATATACGGCCCAGATGACAGCCGCAAGCAATAGAGCCGTTGCAGACTTGTTTATCTTCAACGGATGTTCCAGGGCTATCATGGCATAGCCCACGATAAAGATAATAATCATCAATCCAAAATACATAACATTTGATTTTTAGTGTTTATAAATAATTTTTGTTGGTTATTTCCTTCTGTTCTTTTGTTTCGCTCTTTCCGCAAGTATGGCCTGGTTCTGTTTTTCCAATGCTTCTATTCTCTGTTGCCATTTTGATTTCTTCATTGGTTTTTTTGAGTTGGCCTCAAGGCGTTTGAGTACTTTTTCAGGGTCTATCGATTTCTGTATTATGAACATTTGCAGGAAGGTAAAGCAAAGAGAGATGAGATAGTAATAGTTCAATGCTGCCGAAAAACTGTTCAGAATGAACAACATCATTACCGGCATGAAGTACATCATGAATTTCATGCCCGGCATTGAATTGGTCTGTGCCTGCTGTTTCATGGTTATCTTAGTGTAGAACAATTGTGCCACTGTCATTAGCAGACAGAACAGTGATACATGAGAACCATAGAAAGGAATGTTGAATGGCAAGTCCAATATGGAGTCGTAGCTTGACAAGTCGTCAGCCCATAGGAACGACTGTTGCCTCAACTCTATTGACGCGGGGAAGAACCTGAACATTGCAATCAGTATAGGGAACTGCAAAAGCATCGGCAGACAGCCCGCCATAGGATTTATGCCGGCTCTTTTGTAAAGGTTCATCACAGCCTGCTGCTTTTGCATCATCTGTTCCTGCTTTGGATATTTCTCGTTTATCTTCTGTACTTCAGGGGCAATTATCCTCATCTTGGCTGAGGACGAATAAGACTTGTATGCAAGAGGGAAAAGGACAATCTTGACCAGTATGGTCAGTATGAGGATTATTATTCCCATGTTCCAACCGAACTGTTGCAGGAAGTCGAATACCGGAATGATTACGAACCTGTTGAGCCATTGCAACAGAAAGAATCCCCAGCCCAAAGGTATTATCTCTTCCATCTGTATGTCGTAGTCGCTCACAACGGAATACTTGTTGGGTCCGAAGAAAAAGTTCATGGGATATTCGAAGTATTTCTTGTCATGGTCGAAAGGTATGCTTATGTTGGCATCCATCGTCCTCAAATAGTCATCCTTTGTGGTTCTTTCCGTCTGGGTTTTCATGGTGGCGGATATGAACCTGTCTTCATTTTCTACTATCAGTGCAGTGGAGAAGAACTGTTGCTTGAACGAAATCCAATGGATTGGAATGCCGTTTTCCTCCTTGGTATCGTCCGCTCCGTTTTCCTTCAGGTATTCCACCTCGTCCTGCAACAGATAGTATATGGATGTGTTTTTGTTCTCGACCAGCCTGTCCTTTTCCTTCATTCTAAGCTTTGCGTTCCATACGAACTCCAGTGCATTTCCATCGGTTATGGTTTTGTTGAGGTTGCTTGTTATTATCGCAAAGCCTATGCGGTAGTCGTTGTCCCTTACGGTGTATCTGTATTCCAGATAGGAACGGTCCTTTGTCGTTGAGTCCGGATTCGTATACAGTCTCATTGAAACCACAACCGAATCACCCGTACCCACCTTTATGTTTTTTTCTTCTGCAAGAGGTTTGTCATTGACAAATATCTCAAAGTTCAGTTCATTGGTTCTCAATACTTTTGAACCGAGTGAGAGGTTGAGGCCGTAGGTATTGCCTCCCTTTACGAAGAATCTTACGCTGTCCTGACTGTATGTCTTGTATTCTTTGAGGATAACTTGTTCTATCATTCCTCCCAAAGAGGAGAAGTCGGTTTTCAGCAGTCCGTTTTCCACGGTCAGTCTTTTGTTCTCGTTCAGTGCCGCTTCTGAAAATACACCGTAACGGTCATTCAGCTTGTTCATGGCATTCATGCTGAGAGAATCGTTGCCTTTGGCCTGGGATACGAGAGTTTCAATCTCTTTTTTTGCATTTGACAGAGTTGCAGCCTCGGCTTTTTCCCTTTTATATGTCTCGTCCTGTTTTTTTATCTGTTCCGTAAGTGCGGAATCCTGTTTGCGTCGCATTTGGGCCTTTTCTTCCTCGGAGGGCTGTGTCATGTACATCCATAAACTGAAAACTCCGAAAATGAGTACCAATCCGATAATAGTTTTCTTGTCAATCATTGTCTGCCTAATTTGTTTTGCGTATCAGTGTTTTTTTAATTTTGGAAAGCTGCAAAGGTAGTTAAATTTATCATACCGCGCGAAATATAAGCCGTAAAAAAAATTATTCCTTTTCCAGCCGCATTGCGTAATGAGGTATTTCAGCCTCGTAGAACAGTTCGCCGTACTGTTTGAATCCCAAACGTTTGTAAAGGCTCAATGCCGCAAGTTGGGAGTGCAGGAACACCTCTTTGCCGGGGCATGAATTCCTTATGTCTTCCAAGGCCTTTTCCAACATCCGCTCTGCTATCTTCCTTCCCCTGTACGGTTTGAGAACACAAACCCTTTCGATTTTTATCTTGTTTTCGGTTTCTCTCCAACGCATGGTTCCTACCGCTTCGGAGTCACAGAAAGCAAGGTAGTTCTCGCTTTCAAGCTCGTCCCAGTCTTCCTCGAAAGGCACGTTCTGTTCCTTTACGAACACTTCAATCCTTATCCTTTTTGCTTCTTCCATGGCTTTGGCGTCATGGAAATCCGTTTTTTTTATTTCCGTCATCCGTGAATAAAAATTTTACGTCTGCTGAGCACAGCCATCAAAATGCTTCTGGCAGACAGATAAACAATAAATCCAATCCAAAGGGCATCGTTGCCCAATAAAGGCTTCAAGCTGAAGAAAAGAACGAAAAACAATGCGGTGGCAATGAATATCGCATTGCGCATCAGGACTGTTTCCGTCATCCCTATCAGTATGCCGTCATAAAGAAACGCGACAAAACCCGTCACCGGAATCAGCAGAACCCAAAAGATATAGTCTCCGCTTTTATCTATTATGTCCTGTTTGTCCGTCAATATGCCCAATATGTTTTCTGCTCCAAAGAAATACAGCACCACGAATGACATGCTCAGTCCTGCACCCCATTTCAATAGCTGGGAGACGCTTTTTCTCAGGTTGGCATAATCTCCCGCACCCTTGAACTTGCCGCAAAGCGATTCGGCCGCATAGGCGAATCCGTCCATGAAATATGAGAAAAGCGTGAATAGCTGCATGAGTATGGTGTTTACAGCCAAGGTAGGATAGGGCATGGAAGAGGAGGCCACCGTGAAATAACTCGTGACAAGTACCAGACATATTGTTCTCAGGAAGATGTCGGAGTTTACCTTGAAAAACATTTTCAGTTTGTCCCATTGCAGAGCCTGACCTATGTTTATGTAACGCTTTAGAGAACCGTATTTTTTCAACCACAAGGCTACAGTTGTAATCAGTCCCCCGTATTGCGCCACTACCGTACCCCATGCCACACCGTCAATGTTCATGCCGTATCCGACGACAAACAGCAGGCTGAAGCCTATGTTCAATATGTTTATCAAAATGGATATCCACATCGGAGTCCTTGAGTCCTGCATGCCTATGAACCAACCTTTCAGCGCATACATGCCAAGAGTTGCGGGAGCAGCCCATATGCGTATGAAAAAATAGGTGAGTGCAAGCTGTACCACCGAGTTTCTGTCTTCTATGAGGCTTGCCGCCAAAACCGATATGGGTTTTTGCAGCACGATGAGCAGCAGTGCCGAAATCAAAGCCACACTGCATGCTCTGGTCAATATGTTGGTCTGTTCCCTGACATCATTGGCGCCATAGGCCTGTGCCGTGAAACCGCTCGTGCCCATGCGCAGAAAGCCGAAGTTCCAGTAGATGATGTTGAATATCATCGTTCCCACCGCAATTGCCCCTATGTAGTCTAGCGAGTCGGAGCGTGTGTCCAGATGACCCGCTATCGCCGTATCCACCATACCCAGAAGAGGTACGGTTATGTTGGTTATTATGTTTGGAACGGCCAGCCTGAGTATTTGCCTGTTCACCCTATTTTCCGCGTGAAAAGATTTTTGAATAATAGTTCGTATGCCACAGTATGTGTATTACGGCTATGATTGTCATCGCTATGCCGAATTCCACGTGTATCTTCAGTATGCTTCTCAACCACTCGGTTGCAAAATGATAGTTGATCTGTATCACGAGGAAAAAGCCCAAAAGACAAGAAACCAGACAGGTCAGGAGCAGCAGTACGTTCCATATCTTTTTATGGGTGGTCTTTTTCATCTTGTTTGCAAACACAAGTACGCTCGTAAGACAATACAGCAGCAGTGTGGCGATGCTTATGCCCACAAACCTGTATGGTTTGGCATTCGCTGCCGCAGGCTGAACCTGCTCTGTCTTCTCACCCTGCACCTTTTCCGTGAAGGTTTCCGTACCAATCGTTTTGGCTTTGTCTTCAACGGCAAAGGACGGTTCGTTCTTCACATCTTTGCCTGTATCTTTCTTGGCCATTATGTCGGTCTTTGCCGCATTTTTGTTATCTTTTTGCCGTGCATTTTGCTTGGTCTGTTCCGTTTTTTTGTCGGTGGAATCGACAAGAGGTTTTTCCGCGGAACGAATGATTGAGTTGTCGCAATATCCGTCACCGTTTTCATCTATGAAGCGGCCGCATTCACCCTTGCAGTTCTCCTTGCCGCCGAAAGGACACTGTGCCTGCATTACGGAAACGGACAGACACAGCAAAGAAAATAAAACTATAAGCTTGTTCATAATACTACCCGTTTTTTTTCGGACGCAAAGTTAACTATAAAAATGCGTATTGAGGGATGAAGACAAAAAAAAGATTTATTTTTGCAGAATATGAATAAAGTTGGTTTGTTTTTGTGCCTGATTGTGTTTGCGGTTTCCTGCGCGAAGATAGTCAGTCCTTCGGGAGGTCCGGTAGATATGACGCCTCCCAAACTTGTCAGGAGCGTTCCCGAGACTAACAGCGTCAACTTCTCCAAAGGTGACATAACACTGTATTTCGACGAATACGTCGAACTGGACGACATACAGAACAAACTGCTCGTGTCGCCTCCCTTGAAGAAAAACCCCGAGGTCAAGGCATACCTCAAGACCGTAAGGGTGAGCGGATTGGACTCTCTGAGGGAAAACACCACCTACATATTGGACTTTTCCGACGCGATAAAGGACTTCAACGAAGGCAACCGGATGCGAAGGTTTTCCTACGCCTTTTCCACGGGGGACTTCATAGACAGTCTGACATACGAGGGCAGGGTTGTGGACGCATTCAGCCTGAAGGGCGTGCCGAACAGATATGTCGTCCTTTACGAAAATGCCGACACGGCCTATATCCGCAAAAACATCCCGGACTACATAACGCGTAGCGACAGTTCGGGCTTTTTCTCCTTTTCCAACCTTTCGGACGGAACGTACCGGATATTGATATTCGAGGACAAGAACCAGAACAGGATATACGATTTGCCCACCGAGGGTGTAGGATTTTCGAACCGGCCTGTTCGGCCTTATCAGAAGGACAGTCTGTCGGTGGAAAGAATGAAGGACAATCTGTTCTCTTATTCCGACTATGAGGATACGACGCAAAAGCTGTCGGCTTCAAGGATTATGTCGGACGGAAGGGCCGTTGTGGCCTTTGCCCGCGGATTGAATGACGGGTGTATTGCAGAGGTGAAGAAGCCTTCGGCGGATGATGTGCTTGTATGCTATTCTGCAAACAGGGATACGTTGACAATATGGAGAAAGGGTACGGCGGTTATGGACAGCCTTGAAATGGAGGTAAGGGACGGAGAGTTTGTCGAAAGGGTCTCGCTTTATGACAGCCCTTCGGGACGAAACAGGGAAAGGAAGACATTTGATTTCAGACCTGTCGTCAAGGACACGTCCGATTTTTTCAAGCCGTACGAAATAGAATCATCCGTTCCGGTCTTGTCGGAAAGGATTCCGGCCGTAATGATTGACGGAGAGGATACTGCGGAAGTGTTCTTCGTAGCCACGGGGGATGCGATGCGTTTCAGGCTTGAGACCGACCTGAAGGAAGGGGGCAGGTTCGAGCTAATGATAGACAGCAATGTGGTTGAGAGCTGCAGAATGCAGGGCAATGCCTTGTTCAGTCATTTCTTCTATCGTTCCAAGCCTGACGACTATGGCGAATTGGTTATACTGTTGCATGACACTTCTTGTCTTGAGACCAACCGCATTCTGTATCTGTCGGACGAATCGGGTAAGGTTACCGATACGGTGAACGGAGTCAGGGCTGAAGACAGGGTTGTGTTCCGTTATCTGAAGGAGGGTAACTACAACTTGAAGATGGTCATGGACGACAACGGCAACGGCAAGTGGGACAAAGCGGATTTCGGTCTTGGCAGGGAAGCGGAGAAGGTATTGCCGTTTGAGAAGACTCTTAGGGTCAGACGTTCCTGGCAGTCGGAGGAGACTTGGGAGGTCGGAAAGAGTCATAAGAAATTGCATTGAAATAAATTTTTCCTTGTGCCAGCCCTCTACTCTCCCCCTTTAAGGGGGGAGAGAGGCAGTAGGGGGAAAAATTTAATGTCTTTTTTTGTCACAAAGTAAATAGCTGGAGTCAGGTTTGAGGCAAATGAATTCTGAAAGCATTTTGTCGGATTTTTGTTTTGTGATATTTGTGAAAATATTTGCAGTTTTGAAATAAAGTTTTAATTTTGCAGAGTGGGTATCATGAGATATTGATAAAGAAATATCTCGTTTGTAAAATAGAAAAGATTTAAAATCTCATAATTGGATAGAATCGCAACTTAATGTACGCCTAAAAAAAAGAAAGCAGGAGAATTGGATTTATTTGAGTTGTGAAATGAATTAGTGATTTTTAAAAATATGGTTTTGTTGAGGTAAGTTAAAGGGTTCTGCTGTCCTAAACAAAAAACAAAAATGAATTATAGAACCCCTCTTAAATTCATTCGTTATGGCAAAGAGGATTAAGATTAGGGTATTTAATACACTGGAGTCTAATAATTTAATGGTATCCGGATGGTATTCATGTAAAAATAATAACAGTAAAAGGTACGGATTATTCACCGGAACTACAGAAGGATTGGACAATGAACGTCAAGTGTATTGTAAGGAATTCATGAAGCCGAATGTAAAAATCGTTTCAACTGATCTTTGGCAGATATGTATAAAAATCCGTCATTGTGATCGCAATTTGGTATACGAGCATGAATACAGAGACTGGAATGATGATATCTGCATCGGCTGGCTCAGACCGGGTAATTTGGGCGATGATACAGTGAACTGGTTTTTCAACGGTAAAAAAGATTGTTGGTATAATGGAGGAGAGAAAGGGGACTCGTTGGTGGTTTCACATCGGGTAATTTGTGGAAATATCCCGCCTTCTGTCGGTTTGGGGAATCCGTCTTCTGAGACGTCAACCGGCTCGGAAGGAAACGGTTCTGCTTCCGGTGGGCATTATGTCAGACCCGGTTCGGAAGAAAACAGTTCTGCTTCCGGTGGGCATTATGTCAGACCCGGTTCAGAAGGAAATACCTCTGCTTCCGGTGGGCAATATGTCAGGCCCGGCTCGGAAGGAAACGGTTCTGCTTCCGGTGGGCAATATGTCAGGCCCGGCTCGGAAGGAAACAGTTCTGCTTCCGGTGGACATTATGTCAGACCCGGCTCGGAAGAAAAAGCCTCTACACCTGGAAGGCTTTATCCTACGGGAAAGGGTTCTGTTTTGCAAAATTATATGAATGCAGACGGCTCTCCAAAGGAACCCGACAGGGCTTATCCTGCACATCTTGGTATGGGAGACAAAGAAGACACTTCTACACCTGGAAGGCTTTATCCTACGGGAAAGGGTTCTATTTTGCAAAACTACATGAATGCAGACGGTTCTCCAAAGGAACCCGACAGGGCTTATCCTAAACCTCTTGGTATGGGAGACAAAGAAGACACTTCTACACCTGGAAGGCTTTATCCTACGGGAAAGGGTTCTGTTTTGCAAAACTACATGAATGCAGACGGTTCTCCAAAGGAACCCGACAGGGCTTATCCTGCACCTCTTGGTATGAGAAATACGGAAAACGATAAATCTGAAGAAGATACGGAGGAGAAAGACGGACCACGTTATGTCAGACCTAATTCCAAAGGATAATAATTGGAATATCGGATTTGAAAATAATAAAATCCAAGTGTAAACAAGTCTTTATCAGTAGCTTTGGAAATTAAAAAAATAACTGCGTGAAAAAGGGTCGTATAGTAAGCGTTTAACTTCCGTTATATCTTTAGCCGGTGTTCTACTCGTGTTGAATGGTTTTTCGGTCGCATGAATGAAGGCGATTTGGAAAACTGCATGTAATAAGGAGTAAAGAACAATTTTATGCGGATAAAATTTGCGGTATTGACAAAAAGAAGTAATTTTGCACGTTCTAAACCATAAAATTAAAAATTAAAAACAGATGGCAGTAAAAATCAGATTGCAACGTCATGGTAAGAAGGGTGCGCCTTTTTATCATATCGTTATTGCGGATGCTCGTGCAGCACGTGATGGAAAGTTTATTGAAAAATTGGGTACTTACAATCCAATGACAAACCCTGCAACGATAGAATTGGATGTGGACAGGGCTTGCAAGTGGTTGAAAAACGGAGCTCAGCCTACCGATACGGCAAGAGCCATATTGTCTTACAAGGGTGCTTTGTTGAAAAGACACTTGCAGATAGGCGTTGAAAAGGGCGCTATCACACAGGAAACTGCTGACAAGAGGTTTGAGGCATGGGTGACTGAAAAGCAGAACAAGATTGCCGCAAAGAAGAATGCGTGCATGGAGGCTGAGAGAAACGAAAGAAAGTCGAGATTGGCCAAGGAGGCCGAAATAAATGCTGCGAAAGCCGAGGCAATAGCGAAGAAGAGAGAGGAAGCGGCCAAGGCGGCTGAGGAAGCTGCGAAAGCAGAGGCAGAGGCTGCCGCTGCAAATGCAGAGGAAACTCCTGCAAGCGAGGAAACTCCTGCAGCAGAGTAAGCAAGAGGCTTTTACGGAATTATTACAAGAATTATGGAGGGGTTGTCTTTGTGTAAAAGGCAACCCTTTTTTCAAAAAAACGGTTGATATGAAAAAAGAAGACTGCTTTTATTTGGGACGAGTGTTGAAACCTTTCAGCTACAAGGGGGAGGTTAGCCTTTTCCTCGATGTGGATACTCCTGCCGAATATGAAGACATGGACGGGGTTTACATCGACATAAACGGACGTCTGGTGTTTTACGAAATAGAGACCTTGAGGCTCAATTCCAACAAGGCGGTTGTGAGGTTTGCGGGTGTGGGGCATGAGGATTTGGACAAGCTGATAGGAAGGGAACTGTATCTGCCGATGGATTTGTTGCCTGAACTGGATGGCAACAATTTCTACTTTCACGAGGTCATAGGGTT
Source organism: uncultured Bacteroidales bacterium (assembly GCA_944320415.1). Lineage (GTDB taxonomy): Bacteria > Bacteroidota > Bacteroidia > Bacteroidales > P3 > Onthomorpha. Next base: position 144,587 of record CALUHJ010000004.1, on the reverse strand, counting down.
TGATGTGGAGGATGAACAGAAAGGGCATATAGGCAGGATAGAGGGTGTTTACGAGAATACCATGCAACCCCTTTTGTCCATAGACTGCAACGGCAGGGAAATTCTTTTGCCGGCAATAGACCCTGTGATACTGGAGGTCAGAAGGGATGAGAAGCTAATGAAGGTAAGGGCTCCGGAGGGATTGATTGATATGTATTTACAATAACTATTTATTGAGAAAGCAAAAAAAAATATCGAAAAACGATAAAAATATTTGGTAGAATCAAATAAAGGTTGTAAATTTGCATTCAGATGAAGGAAACGAACATGAAAACGAAACTTTTGACACTTAAAACCATAAAGACGATATTTGACGTGGTGCTTGTCCTTGCGTCCTTGCTGGTGGTGTTGAATATAGTTTTGCATGTTTTCAATATCACAAAAGGCAATGATATAATTGCGGGACTGGCTCTCATAGAGCAGAGCACCGAGCCGATAGTTATAGAGGGAGATATAAACACGACCATAGACGGCTTGACGATAAACATGAAGCCGGTAGGTTTGCAGGTGTCCTATTATTTCGGCGGGGTTGACGAACATCCGGTAGTTGTTCTTCATCGGATGCTTTATCTTGTAGCCCTTAATCTAAGCACCATATTTTTCATCTTTGTTCTTTTCCTGATACGCAACATAGTAAACAGTGTTTACAAATCCTACAAGACAGATAATGATTCGATAGGCCGTTGTGTGTTTACAAGAAAGAACATATCGCGGCTTAGGTGCATATCGGTTGGTTTTGTCATCATGCCTTTCATCGAATTGTTGGTGTATTATTTGGACAAGTTGTTTCTGCAAAGATATGTAAGCATAGATGGTATGTCCATTGTTCCAGTGAACGGGATAGGCAGTGTGGCGTGGGATTATATTCTGGTGGGACTTCTGTTTTTTGTGCTGATAGAGGTTTTCAGGAAAGGGTTAAGGTTGCAGGAAGAAAATGATTTAACGGTTTAGTGCGGGTATGGGGATAGTTGTTAATTTGGATGTAATGATGGCAAAGCGCAAGATCTCACTCAACGAGCTTTCGGCAAGGGTGAACATAACCCCTGCGAACATATCCGTACTGAAGACGGGCAAGGCAAAAGCCATACGCTTTTCCACTCTGGAGGCATTGTGCGAGGTGTTGGAGTGTCAGCCTGGAGACATATTGGAATATGACAATGAACAAAACGGTAAAATAAACGAATAATAAACAAACAAGTTAAGCTATGAAAAATAGAGTTTTTTTAGCATTGGCGTTGTGTTTCCTATTGGTCACAACGGGATTTGCTCAGAACAAGAAGGCTGCCAAAATAGACCTTAACGAGCAAATCAAATTGAACGGAAAGGTTCGTACCGGAAAATTGCCGAACGGACTTACCTATTATGTAAGGGCAAACAACAAGCCTGCGAACAGAGCGGAATTTCAGATTGCGATAAATGCAGGTTCTGTTTTGGAGGAACCCAATGAGGTGGGTTTGGCTCACTTTACCGAACACATGAATTTCAACGGAACCAAGCAGTTTCCGGGAAATACCATGATTGATGCCTTGGAGAAAAAAGGTATAGTGTTCGGCAGGGAGATAAATGCCTATACTGGTTTTGACCAGACTGTTTACATGGTGACGCTTCCTACCGATGACGAGGAATTGTTCGACATGGGATTGAAGATACTTGACGGCTGGGCAGAAGGAGCCTTGATGACAGGTGAAGAGATAGACAAGGAAAGAGGTGTCATCATAGAGGAGTGGAGAATGAGCCAGGGAGGCGCAGAGAGACTTAGAGCCAAGACATGGGGTACCATGTTGAAAGGTTCCAAGTATGCAGAAAGACTTCCTATCGGAACATTGGACCGTCTTCAGAACTTCGTTTATGACGACATAAGAGGATTTTATAAGAAATGGTACAGACCGGACAACATGGCGGTCATAGTTGTCGGAGACTTTGATGCGGATGAAATGGAACAGAAGGTTATAGACTATTTCACCATGACTTCCGCTCCATGTACTCCTACCGTAAGACCTACCTACACCATAGACAATAACGTAGAGCCTTTGTTGTGTGTTGCAACCGACAAGGAGGCTACTTCCACTTCAGTACAAATGTTCTACAAGCACCCTTCTAAACCGGTAAAGACAATAGGTGATTTCCGTGAACAACACCTGCTTTACGGATTGTTTGAGAATATGTTCAACAGCAGATTGGCAGAATTGGGTGAGAAGAAGACATGTCCTTATATCGGAGCCTATGCCGGATACGGAGACTTTTTGGCAAGACCTGTTTCCGCTTACCAGATATACATTACTGCAAAGGAAGGCAAAGTCATGAAAGCCATAGAGACTGTCATGATGGAGAACAGAAGATTGCAACAACACGGTTTCCTTCAGACAGAGTTGGACAGAGCCAAGGATGCATTGTTGACATCCTATGCAAGGGCTGCAAAGGAGGAGACAAAGACAGAGAGCAGCAGAATAGCGTCCCAGCTTGTTGATTACTTTTTGGAAGGAGACCCTATGCCTGGTGCGATATTCGAAAACAAGTGGGCAAAGGCCTTGATGGACGATATCACCCTTGAGGAGGTTAACGCATTGATATCTCAATGGATAACTGATGAGAACTTCATCTGCACCATATCAATGCCGGAGAAAAAGGGTGTTAAGGTACCAAAGGAAGAAGATGTATTGAAGTTGATAAACAAGTGTAAGAAAGCAAATACAAAGGCATGGGTTGACAATGTAAAGGTAGAGCCTTTCTTGGCTAAGGAACCTAAGGCGGGCAAGGTTGTAAGCACGACTAAGAATGAGAAGTTTGACTATACCGAATATGTGCTTTCAAACGGAGCAAAGGTTATATTGAAGTCTACGGATTTCAAGAACGACCAGATATTGGTTAGTGCACAGTCTGCAGGTGGTGCATCCCTTTATGATGACAAGGATATTGTCAACGTTAATTTTGCGGCAAGCATAATAGACCAGTGCGGTATAGGAACATACAACAATTCCCAGTTGCAGAAGTTCTTGTCTGGCAAGACCGTAGGTTTGACGCCTTCCATAGACGATTTGTCGGAAAGTATTAGCGGAAGCTGCTCTCCTGCCGATTTTGAGACAATGTTGCAGTACATGTACTTGTATTTCACCGCTCCAAGAGCTGAAAAGGAAGTGTTGGACAATACAATTGACAAGTTGAAAACCCAGATAAACATGCTTAAGAACATGCCTGAGTTTGCATTCCAGACGGAATGGATAAAGGCAATGTATCCTAACGACAAGCGTACGATAGTTATTCCTACCGAGGCTCAGTTGAAGCAGATGAACATAGACAAGATGCTTAAGATATTCAAGGAAAGATTCTCTGATGCATCCGATTTCACCTTCACGTTCGTAGGAAACATAGACGAGGCGAAGATGTTGCCTTTGATAGAGAAATACATAGGAGGCATGCCTTCTTCAAACGGCAAGTCCGCAGAGAAATGGCAGGACCGTTCGAGTGCATTTGCAAAAGGTGTCGTTGACAAGAACGTTTACAAGGGCGAGGCCAACAAGGGCTTGATGACAATAACATACGTCAATCCTTTTGACTGGAGCGACAAGGAACGCCTGGCTACAAGAGCCTTGAACAACGTATGTTCCATAAAGCTTGTTGAGGTTATACGTGAGAAGTTGGGTGGCACTTATTCACCTTCGTTCAGTTTGACTTATGACAAGTATCCAAAGGCTGAGGCAACCACAATGTGTTATTACACTTGTGATCCTTCAACGGTTGACAAATTGACCGAGGCTACTTTCGAGGTGTTCGACCAGATAATAGCAGAAGGACCTACTGAAACAGACTTGCAGAAGGTTAAGGAACAGTTGATAAAGGAACGTCAGACCAGCTTGGAAAACAACGGTTACTGGAGCTCTGTAATCATGGGAAGCAAGTGGTATGGTTATCAATTGCAGACATTGGAGGAATACACTGCGGCAGTAAATGCCTTGACGGTTGAAGACCTTAAGGCTGTTGCAGCCAAGTATTTGAAGCATGACCAATATGTAAGAGTTTCATTGAAACCTGCATCCATGGATCCTGCACAGAAGAAATAATAGGTATTCTTCGGATTTAAGACAAGTTCGGAGGGAAAGGGGCTCGAGATAGTCTCTTTCCCTCCGTTTTTTTGTACGTGAGGGATTTTTGTCATTTTATTGTCGTATCTTTGTCGGAACAATTATAAAATCAATGGTATATGAGAAAAACGATACTTTTTTTTACGATACTTTTCTTTGCTTTTGCGGTGCATGCACAGACTGCCATATCCGTCGTGCCGAAACCCGTGTCGGTTGAGCAGAGGGATGGCAAGCCTTTCATGTTGGATGCCAATACCAAAGTGATGGTCAATGTGGGCAATCCCGAATTGGAGGTGGCGGAATATCTGCATGAATACCTACGGAAGGCATTCGGGGATGTCAAACCGATAGTTGACAAAAAACCGAACGCAAAATACAATATGGCCAATTCGATAATATTTGTAGGGGTATCGGATAAAATCCTCGGAAAGGAAGGATATCAGTTGAATGTGTTGCCGGACAGGATAATCATTCAGGCCAATGAAAATGCGGGTTTTTTCTATGCGGTGCAGACCCTTTTCCAATTGACCGAAAGCGATTTCCTTTCGGCTGACCGGAATAAGGAAATAAAGTCGTATTCCGTTCCGCAATGCAAGATAGTGGACTATCCACGTTTTGCATACAGAGGAAAGCATTTGGATGTCGCAAGACATTTTTTCACGGTGGAGCAGGTGAAGAGATATATAGACTTGTTGGCGTTCCACAAGTTGAACGTGTTCCATTTCCATTTGACCGATGACCAGGGCTGGAGGATAGAGATAAAGCGTTATCCCCGTCTTCAGACCGTGGCTTCAAAACGCAGGGCGACAATCATAGGACACTATACAGACAATGATGCGAGAAATCCCAACTACGACAATGTGGAACACTCTGGCTATTATACACAGGAACAGATAAGGGACATAGTAAATTATGCGGCCAAGCGTCAGATAACGGTCATCCCCGAAATAGAGATGCCGGGTCACGCTCTTGCCGCCCTGGCGGCTTATCCGTCATTGGGCTGCAAGGATACTAACTATGAGGTGGCATGCACGTGGGGAGTATTCGACCAGGTGTTCTGTACAAAGGACGAGACGATTGAATTTCTCAAGAATGTTTTGGACGAGGTGGCAGACCTGTTTCCTTCGCCTTATATACACATAGGCGGTGACGAATGTCCAAAGACTAGATGGCAGCATTGTCCGGAGTGTCAGAAGCAGATAAGGGAACACGGCCTTAAGGACGAGTACGAATTGCAGAGTTATTTCATGCAGCAGATGGAAGAGCATCTGGAGAAGAAGCACAAGAAGGTGATAGCATGGGACGAGATACTTGAAGGAGGAATAAAGGGTGATGTCACTGTCATGTCATGGCAGGGCGAGAAGGGAGGAATAGATGCGGCCCGTTCCGGACACAATGCCATAATGGCTCCTGCTGCCTATCTTTACTTCGATTATTATCAGGCGGAGGCGGACAATGAACCTCTTGCCATAGGCGGATACACCCCGTTGAAAAAGGTTTATCTCTATGAGCCCGTGCCAAAGGAGCTTTCACCCGAGGAACGCAAGTACATAATAGGAGTTCAGGCCAATACTTGGACTGAATATATTCCATATTTCGACAAGGTGCTTTATATGGACTATCCGCGTACCGCCGCTTTGTCCGAAACGGCGTGGACCCAAAAGGAAAACAAGGATTATAAGGATTTTCTCAACCGTCTTGAACATCTGCTCAAGTGTTATGACGCCATGCAGGTCAATTATTCCCGTTCGCATTATGCCATATCGGCCGATGTGTTTTACAATTCCGATACGAGACAGGTCGAATTGAAACTTAATACTCCGGCAGAGAATTCCCGTGTGGTATATACCTTGGACGGCTCGGAACCCGACGGAAATTCCAAAGTCTTTTCCGACAAAATCATAATAGATTCAACAACTCTTGTGTCGGCTTGTGCGATAAGGGACGGCAAGATTGTTTCTCCTGTTTTCCGTTCCGTTTACAATCTGAACAAGGCAACGGGACGCAAATATGTTCTGGAACATCCCAACCCGCAATATTCAGGAAGTACGGCCAATGCCCTTACCGACGGAATGAAAGGTTCGCAGAAGAGTTTTGACAAATGGGTCGGAACCTTGGGACACGATTATAATCTGGTTCTGGATTTGGAACGGCAGGAGGAATTCAGCCACATATCCATCAGCTTCCTTGACGGTGTTGGCAGTTGGATATTCCTTCCGACCGAGGTGTCGTTTTATTATTCCGATGACGGCCTTGAGTGGAATCTTATATCTCCGCAGAATTGCACAATTGACAGACAGGGACAGATACAGACCTATAATGTGAATACCGAACCTTTAAGGGCGAGATACATAAAGGTTTATGCCAGAACCGTAAGGCAGTGTCCTGAGGGACATCCCGGTTACGGATACGATGCGCACTGTTTTGCGGATGAAATAATAGTGAGGTAGTATGGCAAGGACAATAAGGGAAAAGATTACCACCAAGGACATGAGGTCTTCATGGGGCATACGATGTGTGTTGCCCTTGTCCATGCTGGTTGCGACGGGATTGCTCTGTTTCGGATTGGCGGGTCTGTTTTTTTCTTCGGACGTAATATCTTTTATTGAGCAGGGACGCATTCCCGACTATCTTTATTTCTGGCGGGAGAACCTGTTGTTTTTTTTCAGGGCCAACAAGGCGTTTTATGTATTCATGACGATACTGAGCGCATTTTCGCTTTATGCCTGTGTTCTCATGTGGTCGGGGCACCGTTCGGGGGTGTCGCTCTATGCCGTAAGCAAGGTGGGGCTTTTGGCCGTCCCGGTGATGTTTTTCTCTTACAGAGGCTTGTCCTACGGCGATGTAATGCTGGCAGTTCTTTTTATAGTCTATTATTACATATACATGCTGCGTCATCCCTACACTGCTGAAAATAACCGTAATCAAATAGCGGACCAACGGAATAAGGATACGGAAAAACCGATTCAGAAAAAAGAAAATTAGAGTCAAGACTGGTTTTCGGGCTATACTTTTTTTTGTACTTTTGCACCCTGAAAAATAAAAAGGGAATGGCAAAGAACTTGGTTATTGTGGAGTCTCCGGCTAAGGCCAAGACGATAGAGAAATTTTTGGGCAGGGATTTTAAGGTTACATCGAGTTACGGACACATACGGGACTTGTCTGCCAAGGAGATAAGCGTTGACATAGAGCATGATTTCGAACCAAAGTATATCATTTCGGAAGACAAGGGCAAAATTGTAGGAGAATTGAAAAAGGCCGCCAAGACGGCAGACTGCGTATGGCTTGCTTCCGATGAGGACAGGGAAGGGGAGGCCATTGCCTGGCACCTGAAAGAGACATTGAATCTGGATGATTCCAAGACAAAGCGTATAGTGTTCAATGAAATAACCAAAACGGCCATAGTTCATGCGGTGGAAAACCCGAGAGACATAGACATGAATCTGGTCAATGCGCAACAGGCCCGCAGAATATTGGACAGGATAGTCGGATATGAGATTTCTCCCGTGTTGTGGAAAAAGGTAAAGCCATCGCTTTCGGCCGGAAGGGTACAATCCGTGGCTGTCAGGCTGATAGTTGAAAGGGAAAGGGAAATAAACGGTTTTGTTCCCGTTGTGTCTTACAAGGTATCGGGTGATTTCAAGACGGAGAAGGGCAAGGTGTTTACATCCTTGTTGAACAAGAGGCTTGCAGACAGTGAGCAGGTTGAGACATTCCTTAACGACTGCAAGGATGCGGAATTTAGGGTTTGTGCCGTGGAGACCAAACCCACAAAACAATCTCCCGCAGCTCCTTTTACCACTTCCACATTGCAGCAGGAGGCTTCGAGACGTTTGGGATTTTCTGTTTCAAAGACCATGTTGGTTGCCCAACAGTTGTATGAGGCCGGATTTATCACATATATGAGAACCGATTCGGTCAATCTGTCGGACTTTGCCATAGGACAGGCCAAAGATGTCATAACAAGAAACTTCGGGGAGGAGTATCTGCAAATCAGGAAATATGCCAACAAGATAAAAGGGGCGCAGGAAGCCCATGAAGCTATAAGACCGACTGATTTGTCTGCCGTTGAAATAGATGCAGACGCTTCGGGAAAGAGACTTTATGAGCTTATACGCAGACGTACATTGGCAAGTCTTATGGCTGATGCCAAATTGGAAAAAACGACAGTCAACATAAGTATATCCGGTCGTTCAGAGATGTTTGTCGCACAGGGGGAGGTGTTGTTGTTCGACGGTTTTCTAAAAGTGTACAACAAGATTGCCGATTCGGATTCCGAACAGGAGGACGCTTCGGGTGTTTTGCCACACATGAATGACAATGAACTTCTGGAATCACTGTTAATCAAGGCCACACAGGCTTACAGTAACCAGCCGTCGCGTTACAATGAGGCTGCATTGGTAAAGAAGATGGAGGAGCTCGGCATAGGTCGTCCGTCCACTTACGCACCTACCATTTCCACCATTCAGAAAAGGGATTATGTGCTAAAGGATGACAGACCTGCCAAGCAGAGGGAGATACAGGTCTTTACTCTCAAGGGTGGAAACATAAGCAGGCAGACTGCTTTGGAAAATTACGGCAATGAGAAATCAAAGCTTTTCCCTACGGATATAGGAATCATTGTCAATGATTTTTTGAATGAACATTTTACTGACGTGATAGACTATAACTTCACAGCCGAGATAGAAAAGAAATTTGACCTTATAGCCCAGGGCATGGAAGATTGGAGAAAGATGTTGGGTAAATTCTATACGCCTTTTCATAATGAGGTTGAGGCGACAAAGAGCAGTGAACGTTCGTCCGGAGAGAGACTGTTGGGAACGGACCCGTCAAGCGATAGACCTGTCTATGCCAAGATAGGCAGATTCGGTCCGATGATTCAGATAGGTAAGAATACCGATGAGGAAAAGCCGAGATTTGCCTCGTTGACCAAGAACCTTTCAATCAACAATATTACTTTGGAACAGGCACTTGCTTTGTTTGCTTTGCCAAGAGTTGTCGGCATTTTTGAGGGAGAGGAGATAACGGTCAATACGGGAAAATTCGGTCCTTATCTGAAATATGCCGGAAAGAACATATCCTTTCCAAAGGATACCGACCCTATAACTGTTGATATTGATACGTGCATAGAACTTATAAACCAGAAGAAGCATTTGTCCGAATTTGAACCAAGGACATTGGTCAGCCTTGAAGGTGAGGATATTGTTTTGAGTAAGGGCAGGTATGGTTTTTATTTGAAGCATGGAACGAAGAATTACCGTATTCCCAAAACCATGGAAGCGTTGGCATTAACGGCCGAGCAGGCCTTGGACATTGTTCAGGGCAAGGTCGCAAACAATGCGGCATTGAAGAGTTTTGCCTCTGGCATAGAGATACTGGACGGGAAATACGGACCATACATAAAGTTCGAAGGGAAGAATTATAAAATTCCAAAGGAAAGCGATTACAAAACGTTGGAAGAAGAGGATTGCAGAAAGATAATAGAGTCCGCACCTGCAGGTTCGGGGCGTAGGACAAGGAAAAAATAAACATTATGCGGGATATGCCGGTATTCTGTCCGTAAATTCGTATTCGGATATCCCTTTTTTCATGCAAATAGTCTCCATTCCGTTAGTGATTGCCATGAACGGAGCATTAAGGGCGTGATTGTAGGCAAGGGCTTGTTCCAATGTTCGGTATGTCAATTGCTCATCTGTCCGTTTGCATTCCACTACAAGCCACGGTTTGTTGTCCGTATCATAGGCAAGTATGTCGAATCGTTTGTATTGTCTGTTTACCGTTATCCGTGCTTCCACAGCCAAAGCCGTTTTGGGATAATTGTAATGATTGACAAGCATATGTACAAAGTGTTGCCTTACCCATTCTTCCGGTGTAAGGCTGACATATTGTTTCCTTATTATGTCGAAAACCTTTTCATCGCCATTGTCCTCCAAAATGTTCAGAGAACAGACAGACAGCTGTAATTCAGGTTTATTCTTCATTTATTCTTCACTTGTTGCTCCGCCGGTTTCGCTTCCGCTTCCGTCATCGAGATGTTTGATTGACGGCTGGCGTTTTTTAAGCAGTTTGTCCGAACCGAAGCGGTAGCTGAAGTTAAGCATTACGGACTGACGATAAGGCCTGCCGACCGAGAACTGAAGATAATCGTCCGTTATTGTCGTGTTTTTTCTTCTCATCGTACGGAACATGTCGCTGTATCTCAAAGAAAATGACAACTGTTTGTTTATGGATTTTTTGATTGCAATGTCGCCGAAATAGAAAGCCTCCCTGTTGCCTTGTATTGTTTCGGACGGAGCGAAATACTGTGCGGACAGTTGGATGACCCAGCTTTTTGGGAGGTTCATCGTTGAATTCAATTTTGCATCCCACGTGAAATATTTTATTTCACTGTCGTTGATTATTGTTGCATCGCTGTAATTTCCGAACAGGTTGGCACTTAGGTTTATTTTCCACCATTTGGTTATCTGTTGGTCGATTATGAATTCAAGGCCGTAGTTCATGCTTTTGTTTATGTTCAGTGAAGTCATGGCCAGTTTGCCTTTGTCAACCTCGTCACCGGCTATGTCCAACACCCAGTCGAAACCGTATCTTCTCGCATTTTCTTCCGTCCAAAGGAAGTTGAACCATGATATGCGGTCATTGGTCTGACGGTAATAGAGTGAAGAAAAGATAGTTGTTTTGGGGAATATTATCGAGTGGCTTATTTCAAAGGCATCGGTATATTCCGGGTTTATGTCTGGATTACCAAATCTTATCTGTTCTGGATTTGACAGATCCACATTAGGCATCATTGTAAACATGTTTGGTCTGTTTATTCGTCTGGAATAAGAGAACTGCATGGATTGTGTTTGTGTCAACTGGTATGACAAATGCAGGGTGGGAAATGGCGATATGTAGTTTTTCGTGAACGAATCATTGTCCTTGCCGAACATTTTCTTTGTCGCTTCATTGGTTACAACCTCACCTCTCAAACCCAATTGACCGGACCAGTTTCCGTAGCTGTATCCCAATGTGGCGTACAAGGCATTGATGTATTCTGTACTTTCAAAATCATAACTCATGTCAAGGTCTTTGTTTTCGCTGCCGTTCAGGTAGTATTCATAAGCCGATGTTCTATGACTGAAGTTAAGGTTATAACCTACCTCCATGCGCAGACTTTTTGAGAACGGGTGAGAGTAGTTCACGTAAACCACAGCTCTCTTGTTGTCATTGGAAGAAACGTCTTTTTTCTCATAGGCAGGGATGGTAGGATTGAGATAATCCAGTACCTGGTCGCTTGAGCGGTTGAAATTGCCAATGTTGAAATTTGCATCAACCATCAGTTCCTGTTCGGGATTCTTGAACCTTTTCTGATAATTCAAAGAGAATGTATGGAATTGTCCGTTGTCATCACCGTTGGTTATCTGGTCAAGAGTTCGATTGCTCACCTGATCCAAAATACCTGATGATATGAAATTCCTGTCCAACATGTTCAGGTTTCGTATGTTTGTTGAATCGAAAGGACTGTTGTGACCTCTGACGCGATAGGACAATGTCAGTGAGTTTTTATCGTTTATGTACCAATCAAAACTGAAGTTTAAACCGGCTCCAAGGCTTTCTTCCATACTTTCACGCTGACTTCTCATCCATGCGTCCAACATGCCGGGATTGTCTCCAAATAGCAGTTTCATGTTGTCGCTTCTTCTTCCACGCTGATTGTATCTTTGGTCCAAAGATAGGGAATATCCGAATTTTTTGGTTGAATAATTTAATGCGACAGAGCCGTTCATTCTCGGCATGAAGGTTTCCAAAGAACTGCCTGCTGCAATGTTGACGTTGCCGCTGAATCCGCGATCTCCCTTTTCCTTCAGTTTTATGTTGATTATTCCGCTCATGCCTTCAGGGTCGTATTTTGCGGAAGGATTTGTTATTACTTCCACGTTGGAAATGGTTGATGCCGGTATTTGAGCCAATATTGTTGCAATATCGTCACCCATCAGTTCCGACGGTTTGCCGTCAATAAGAACCTTTACATTGGAATTTCCTCTCAGACTTACGTTTCCGTCTTCGTCAACCGATACGGAAGGAACGTTTTCCAAAACATCCGAAGCAGAACCGCCAGTGGAAACGATGTTTTTGTCAACGTCAATCACCCTTTTGTCAAGTTTGTATTCCATCATTTGACGCTCAGCCACTATTTCAACATTGTTTAGTGTGGAAGATGAAGGTGACATTATTAATGTACCCAAATCAAGATTTTTACCTTTAACAGTCACTTTCCGGAACAGGTCCTTATAACCCATGAAACTCAAGCGGAGAATATAATTTCCGTTCTTGACTTTTGGAATTACGAATTTGCCTTTTTCATCCGTGATTACGCCGTTTACCATGCTTGAATCCTTTTCAGATAGTAGAAGGACGTTGACGTACTGCATCAGTTCTTCTGTGTCTTCAGCCTTTATAATTCCGCTTATTTGTGCAATGTTTCGAGTCGCTCTGTTGCTTTGTGCATGCAGTTCGCAATAACCGAAAGAAAAAACAGTCAATAAAGTCAATATGCCTGTTATGGTCTTTTTCATAAGTATCACAATCTTCTTAAGTTTATATATCCTTTATATTTTACGCTACTTTTGACAACAAATAAACTGCAAGTTTAATTGCAAAGAAAAAAAAACGTATATTTGCCGTGGAAAAAAACAAACAGTGCTGTTTATGAGAAGATTTTTTTTGATGATAGTTTCCTTAATGCTTGGTTTCCAGCTAAAAGCACAAATGGACGTGCAGTGGGGAGAACGTTTTTATGACATATTGGATGATTGCAAGGCTGCGGAGATTGTTGCGGAGGATAATGACGGCTATTACTTTTGGTATTGTCTTGAGGAATATAAGGGGCAGGGCGAGTTTGAATTGAATTATTACATGGCCAGAGCCGACAAGTCCGGAGTTGTTGACAAGGTTGTGAGAATGGATTTCGGTAATCCTTATCTTAAGATTGAGCAGACATGGAGAGCAGGTGAGTGTGTAGGTTTTATACTTGACAGAATCAAGGAAAAGAAAGAAGAACCTGCAAAGAAAAGCAGACGGCAGAAAGATGAAACCAAGGAAAAAAGCGGAACGGCTTCTCTTTACACCCAGTTTTTCCATCTGGGAGACATGAGACTGATGGATAAACCTGAAAAGTTCAAGACCTTTACATATTTTGCAAAGGAAAACGAAAAACCTTATTTGTTCAATTTTTCGGAAAACAAGACGAAGATGGTGTTCTGTTTTTTTGAGAACGCAGAAGGAGCCAAGACTGCCAAGGTTGAAGTGTTTGATGAAAGGATGCGTCTGCTTTGGGAGAGAACGCACAAACTTAATGTCAAGAATGACGACTATGAAATAAGGGACGTAAGTGTTAATAATATAGGAAAAGAGGTTCTGATAGCAATAAGGTCCTATACCAAGGGTAAAAAAGTGAATTATACGGATGGTAAGGTACATCTTGTCTGGCTCAACCAGTATGAACAAAGAATGCATGAACAGCAATTGGAAAAAGCGTGGGCTACCGATTTGAAATGCGCCTTCAATATGGAGGGAGATTATCTTATGGCGGGTTATTACGGTCAGAGTTCGTCCAAACCCACACTGGCAAGCGGAACTTTCTCTTTTTTGTACGATGCACGAAGAGGATATCTTAAGAATACGTCCACTTCGGAGTTCAGGGAATATGAAACGGACGATATGGTCAAGAACGGTATGCCCAAGCCATCGGATATGACGGACAAGGTCAGGGCACTGGTCCCTATGGTTGGCGGCAACCTTATAATGATAGGTGAACAGGAGTTCAAGTCGTCGGTTATTCCTCCAAAACGGAGAGGGGAAAAACCTACCGGAGAGGACGCGATGTATTACAGGGATATCATAATAACAAACATAGACAAGACTGGTTTTATCAGCGGAAATGCCTATATCCCTAAGCGACAGAAAGACTATGAGGGATTTGAATACTACAATTCGTTCTCAATGACAAGAGACAGGTATGGTATATACATAATGTTCAATGACCACATCAACAACTATTCGGACAATGCTTTCACACCGAACAAGTGTTACAATGCCGACAAGTTGAGGACACAAGTCAATTTCGTACAGATTTTCAGTGACGGAAGTTACCGTTGGAGTGAGGTTTATCAGACGAGAAAGAACAAGATGCCGTTCTTTGAAACGCTTTACCTTACAACAACCAAGCAGATTATTTTCCTGGGACGTTATCAGGACAACAACATCATTGGAAAGTTTGAAATACGATAGAGCTTAGTTCTGTCAAGGTCTTTGCACGGGTGAAGGTCTTGTCGTACAGATGTCTGTAAAAGGCAAAGTATTTGCAGAACTCTTTCATTTTGTTCATTGTCGCAAGATTTATTTTTTCCTGCATTTCAAAAGGAAGCAGTTCGATGTGTTCTATGCCGAGAGAGTACAATACGTAATATTTTTGCAGTTTGTCATAAAAGTCATAAAGCGATACTGGGTGAGAGATTTCCCCGTACTTCAAGCGGGCAGCGAGTAAAGGATTGCCTATGAAGGCTCGTCCAATCATGAAGTCGTGTATTTGCGGAAAACGTTCTTTGATTGTAATGAAACTGTTTTCGGATACTATGTCTCCATTGTAAATCAGTCTGTGATGCAAATGTTTGTAAACAAAGTCGAAACCTTCAAGGTCAACCTCTCCGTCATACATCTGTGTGGCAAGACGCGGATGCACTATTACCGAATGCAGCGGATAGTTGTTCAAGACCGCTACAAGATTATCCAAATCCTTTTTTGAATCGAAGCCCAAACGCATCTTTAGCGAAAGTGAGAAAGGATGTCGGTCTGTCAGGCGTTTTAACAGCATGTCAACCTTTCGGTAATCCTTCAGTATTGCTGCACCCCTGTTTCTTTTCGTTACCGTAGAGGATGGACACGCAAGATTGAGGTTTACAATACCATATCCCATTTGGTTTAAATGCAGGGCATATTTCAATACGTTTTCAGTTTCTTCTCCCAAAAGCTGGGGTATTATCCTCAGACTGCCAATGTTTCTTGCAGGTTCGGCATCTCTGAACTTTCGTATGCTTTTTGAAATGTCGCCATGCGTCACGGAGATGAACGGTGTTACCGCGCAATCTATGCAGTCTGGAAAACATTCGGCGAAGGCCTTGCGGAAGAACAGTTCGGTCAAGCCCTGCATGGGGGCAAGCCAAAGTCTGTCTTGGGGACAGAAAAGGGCTGTATCGAAAACGAAAGTCTTTTCATCCTTTTTTTGAGGAATGAACACTATTCTTTCACTCATCCGCCCTTGTATTACATTTCTGCCTTTATGGCCCGGTTGATAAAGTCGTTGAAATTTTTTGTCTTTTTGAAGTCATGGACAAGGCGGTCAAGCAAATCCGAAGACAATATATAAGAGTCGTCAACATGTTTGCTAAGAATGAAATCTCTAAGTTTCAAGGCATTGTCCGCCTTTGTGCCTTTGGGAAAATCTTTTGGCACAACCTTCATGCTGCTTTCGGTGTCGAGACTGAACCCTTCAGCTTCATGAATGCATTGTTCGAATTCGTCATAAAGGGAATAAATATCCTCCCTTATGCTTCTTATGCTTTCTTTAGGCAGACATACTGCGCCTGTGGCCAAAAGGTGTGAGGGCAGATAGGTGCGCGATTCGGATTCAATGTGAAAGTAATATCCTGCCAGACCCGATTTTTTGCCTTTAGGACAAATATACGCTCCCATATGTGTTTTGTAAGGGGTCTTGTCCTTGCTGAAGCGTATGTCCCTGTATATTCTGTATGTACAGTCCGATACGCTCAATCCGTAAATGCTTTTGTCGAATGATTCTATAGCCTTTATAAGTTCGGCGACAAAGTCTTCAAAACAGGCTTTCACCCGTTTGTATTCATCCTTGTGGGCATCAAACCAGGTTTTGTTGTTGTTCTCGCTCAATCTGTTAAGGAAATCTATTACCTCTTTCATTTCTGTCCGATATTCGTTTTAATATTGGTATGTTCCGTTCCACATGGCTTTCAGTGTCTGTTTCGTCTGATTTTCACGGTTGTTGTCGCAAGGCCGGTACAGCACCGTGTGTTCCAGTCCGTCTGGCATGAACTGCTGCTGTACGAAGTGCCCTTGAAAATCGTGTGAATACTTGTAGTCCGCTCCGTAACCTATGTCTTTCATCAGTTTTGTCGGTGCGTTTCTCAAATGTAAGGGAACCGGAAGGTCTCCCGTCTTCTCCACAAGACTTATTGCGTTGTTTATGGCCATGTAGGTCGAATTGCTTTTGGGACTTGTCGCAAGATATACGGCAGTCTGCGAAAGGATTATCCTGCATTCCGGATAGCCTATCTTTGTCACGGCATCGAAACATGCATTTGCAAGGAGCAAGGCGTTCGGATTGGCATTTCCTATGTCTTCCGAGGCAAGAATAAGCATACGCCGCGCAATGAATTTCGGGTCTTCCCCTGAAACAATCATTCGTGCAAGCCAATAAACGGCGGCATTTGGGTCGGAACCTCTGAGACTTTTGATGAAGGCGGAAATTATGTCATAATGATTCTCACCCTTTTTGTCGTACATGCCCAGATTCTGTTGTATTACT
Source organism: uncultured Bacteroidales bacterium (assembly GCA_944320415.1). Lineage (GTDB taxonomy): Bacteria > Bacteroidota > Bacteroidia > Bacteroidales > P3 > Onthomorpha. Next base: position 127,871 of record CALUHJ010000004.1, on the reverse strand, counting down.
CCGCTTACGGTTTTGTTGTCTATAATTATTTCGTCCGTTCCGGACTGACTGCATACCAGCTCGATTGCATTGACAAGCTTGCGTGCATCGCCTCCGCTGATTCTGAACAGAGCCTCCGTTTCCTTTACCTCAATCTTTTTCCCGCGTATTTGTTCCATGTAGTCGCATGCCCTGTTCACTATCTTTGTCAAGTCCTCCTTTTCCAAAGACTTCAGTATGTAAACCTGACAACGGGAAAGTAAAGGGGAAATCACCTCGAAACTAGGGTTTTCCGTAGTGGCTCCTATCAGTCTTACTATTCCTTGTTCTACTGCTCCGAGCAATGAATCCTGCTGATTCTTCGAGAAACGGTGTATTTCGTCGACGAACAATATCGCATTTTTCTCTTCTTTTGCCTTGTCAATCAACTCCCTCACCTCTTTCACTCCGCTGTTTATGGCGGAAAGAGTGTAAAACGGAGCCGAAATACTTTTGGCTATTATGTATGCCAGTGTCGTTTTTCCAACCCCCGGAGGCCCCCACAGAATCATTGATGGAATGTTTCCTTCCTCTATTGCCTTGCGAAGGACCGCTCCTTCTCCGACCAAATGTCCCTGACCTATGTACTCACTGAGCGAATGCGGACGCAGAACCTCCGCCAATGGTTTGTTCATTTCCTTTCTCCTTTATTTGCTAAGAAGGAACACCGTGTTCCTTTTGTTCAAATCTATACCGTTCTTCTGCCACAGACTTACGGGTTTGGAAAGAATCCGTGCGCGAGACGAACCTATTTCCGTAGCAATGCAGAGCATCGTTTCCTTTCTGCATACGGAAAGAAGACTTTCCAAAAGGTGGTTGTTGCGATAGGGTGCTTCAATGAATATCTGTGTCTGCGAATATTTGTAAGCCATTGTTTCGAGTTCCCGTATGCGTTTTGCCCTTGCGGCTTTTTCCTGAGGCAGATAGCCTGCAAAGGCAAAGGACTGACCGTTGAATCCGCTTGCCATAAGCGCCAGCATAATGGACGACGGTCCTACAAGAGGTTCAATTTCGAAGCCCTCGCGTTGACACAGGCGGACGAATCCCGCACCCGGGTCGGCCACGCAGGGCAGGCCCGCTTCCGACATGACACCTACGCATTTCCCCTCCCTCAAAGGCTGCAGCATGGCATCCAGTTCCTCCTCTTTGGTATGCTCGTTCAAAAGGAAAAACTCCACAGTGTCAAAATTGCGTTTGAATCCTGCTTTTCGCAAGAAACGCCTTGCCGTCCTTAGTTCCTCCACCACGAAACAGTCGCATTCTTCAAGCAGAGCGGCATTTCTTTCCGGCAGAAAATCCTTCGGTTCACCATCCGCTATCGGTGTCGGGAACAGATAAACCTTGCCTTTGTTTTTTTCGTAGTTTTTTACCCCAGAATCCATAAACCAATCCCTTAATCGTTTGCAAATATACTAAATTTCATCGTTTGTTGCATTACGTTCACGCCTGCTTTTAATGCTCTGTTTAAGTCTTTATAATACAGGTGTTTATGAAACGCCGTTTGAAAAAATCCTTTCTTTGTTCCGTTTTTCCGATTCTTTGTTTTGTTTTGACGGAACAAAGAATTGGTCTTATTGTACAAAACGAACTCACGTTTCAAGTGTTAAATGGATAAGACCGGGTTTTAATGAACTTTTAAAGGTCCAGAGAGAACAGCAGATTGAAAAACAAGGTGTTTCTTTCTGTAAGATAACCTATTCTGAATCCCGTTTCCAAAGGAGTGTGTATTCTGAGAATATGCATATTGAAGCTTATGTCGCTTCCGAAACTTTGGAATGTCTTTTGGTCAAAACTTCCGAACTCGTAAAACGGTCTGGCAATCACTCTCTTTACATAAAGAACCCTGCCAAGCTTCCAGTCCGGATAACTCAAAGGTGTATGGAATGTTATGCCGAAGCCGTAAAATTCCTTTGGCGAAAGATTGTGTATTCCTTTGGTGAAGTTTATTTCCGTCGGGAAATAATACTTGTTCGGGCTGTTTGTCTGATATGTCAGGGCGAGTTCGAATGATTGGTTCTTTGTGAATGCAGGCAGATATGTAGTGACTTTTGCGGCAAAGTATTCGGCCGGATTTTCGGTCAGTGTGCTTTTGTAGGCTATCATGGCATTGAATCCGAAACGCGGTGCAAGGTCATTGTATGCTGTGGCGGAAAGGGACGAGACGTTCAGGCCTATTCCCATAGTGTTGAATATGTCAAGTATCTTTATTTCTTCTCCCGGAGAATACAGTTCTTTTGGTATCAGTTTTCGTACGCTGTAATTCATACGCAGTTTCACTGAGTTTACGGACTGTTGTGTGTTCCAGGAATACGGAAGGGATATGTCGAAGCCCATCATAAGCTCGTTCCATTTTGCGTACAGGTCTGCTGGACCCGTATCGAATGTCAGCCATCTTGTCTTGTAGTTGGCTTCGAGTTGTATTATGGGGTACAGTCCGCTGTACGTATAGTTCATGTACAGTTCGTTCTTTGTGTCGTTGAAGTTGTATTTGTAGCCGAGCTCAAGCACAGAGGTCGAAAGCAGGTTTTGAGAGAATACGCTTGCCCCCACACCGAAATCCATCTTGGAGATGTTCATGTATATCGGCGCCCAGGAGTGAAAGTTGAACAGATGGGCTATTTTTTCGTATGGACGGCTTTCGTATTTCATGCTGTCGAAGTTGAGGGTCTGATCGCTTAGGATAAAGTTCTCTTCTTTACGTATAAGGTCCACAAACACGGCTTCTCTGTTTCTTTGGAATAGGTTTACCGGTTTGGGGTTACAGTCTGTTTCGGCAAGATAATAACCCATGCTGCTGTAAGGACACACTATCATTCTTGTCGAGTCTGTTATGTGGAAATCTCCAATTCCAAATTGTGTTTCACTTAGCTGCATTGTATTTCTTGTTTCCAAATCCATGCATACAATCTCGTATTTTGAATCCATGTCCTTGATAAAGAACAGTTTTCCTTGTTTTTGTTTCAGATGGGATATGTTGTCGTAACCTGTTTGCAGTATGACTTCCCTTTCCATTGTGTATATGTTGTAGCGTGATATTAGTTTGCCTTTTTCGTTTGTTTCTATTACGAAAATGAACCGTCCGTCTTCACTCCATGTCGGATAGGACAGGGTAGTGGCATTTTGATTGCTTACAGAGCGTATGTATATGTTTCTGTTTTTTTTAAGTATGTTCTTCGTTTTTTCGAACCGGCCGCTGGTGTTCAGTACCACAAGCGACTGGTTGTCTCTGTTGTCCGTTTCTATTGCGGCAATAAGTGTAGGGTCAACAGGATTGTAGACAGGATTGAAGAATATTCCCTTGCTGCTTATCATGCGGTATTTCCTGTTTTTTATGTCGTATTCCACTATGTCGGAATAGTTCTGTTGTCCCCAGCGTTGATTCATCGCTTCCTGACTGTAAAGGATTTTTCCGTTGTGGTAGTCGAAAAAGGAGTGCTTCAAAAATGGCAGTGAACGCAGTTTTTCTTCCTTGCCGTTGTGTATAAGGACCAATGACTGCAGGTCGAAATAACTTGATTTTAGGGCAATGATGCTGTCTTTGCCCGTTTTTACCGGGTTGAGATAATTGGTGTAATAGTCTTTTCTGATTTGTATTGTGTCAAGGCAAGACTTGTCGGCAGAGGCGAGCCATAGGTTGTCTTCATGTCCCCACAGATTGGCAAGGGAGTCGGTAAGGTTTGAGTATATTCTTGATTCGTCGTATTTTATGCCCCTTATGTCCGCCCGAGAAAACCAGTTAAGACTCCACCAGTTTCTTGCGGTGGATTCCGTTATGTCGGCAAAGATATCTTTGCCGTATATGTTTCGTGAATAAGCGCACATGTAATATCCCAATACGTATTCATTGGGTACGAATGACTTTCTGCTACCGAGTATGGCCTTGTCATAGCTGAATGCGCCCTGCTCCAGAAGGTGGGCTTTCATTTGCATCTTGAAGTCCGGGGTTGCACCCCGTCCGCTCGGTGTCAGGGCGGTTTCTGCCACTACTGCATCGCCTTCCATGAACCACATTGGAATGAGCAGTCCTGCAACCGCGCCGAGAATGTGTTCACCGAATATGTTGTTCAATACACCGCTTACGCCTTTGTCCAGTGCCTGCATCTGGCAGGCGTGTCTGTATTCGTGTATGGCCAGATGCCATGACCACGGATATGCAAAACTGGTTGGTGAAGGGGTCGTCCACAATTCTATTCTTTTAGGTGCCCATACTGTCAGGCCGTTGGATTTGCTCGAATTGGTATGAATCAGAAAGGGAATGTTGGGAGCATCGGTACCGAGTGAAGAACCTATATAAGGATACAGTGTATCCAACACTACGGCCATACGTTGGGCGTTGGCTTCATAAAAGTTTGGATATATTAAATGAAATCTGTCTGTCTTTATTTCCCTCCACTCTATGTCGCTGTCGTCATTTGGGCTTACGCTGTATTGAGCCTGCAAACCGGAAAAAGAACAGAACAGTAAACAACAAAACATCAAAACCTCTCCAAGATTTTTCAGGGAGAGGTTTTGAAAAAATGAAACAATGTTTTTATTGTTTGACCGGAACATTTTTAAGTGTCTCCGTTAGATATTGCCAGAACAGTTTGACAGAATCTATGTTAACCTTTTCGTCAGGGGAGTGAGGGCTTTTTATTGTAGGGCCGAATGAAATCATGTCCCAGTTTTTGTAAACCCCACCCAAAAGACCGCATTCCAAACCTGCATGTATGGCCATTACCTTAGGCGTTCTGCCGAACAGTTTCTTGTATGTGTTCTGCATTATTCCGAGTATGGGTGATTGCATGTTTGGTTTCCAGCCCGGATAACCTCCGGTAAATTCTATCTTTCCGCCTGCAAGTTCAACGACGCTTGCCATCATGTTGGCCATGTCGGTCTTTGATGTGTCAACCGAGCTTCTAAGCAAAGCGCATGCCTTGACCGTATTGCCTTCACTCTTTACAATGGCAAGGTTGGAAGAGGTCTCTACCAGATTCTCCATAGAATCGCTCATTCTGTAGACTCCGTTCGGACATGCGTATATCGCACGTATGATGTTGCAGGAAGTCTTGCTGTCTATCATTTCCTTTGGTGCCGATGAAGGATTCAGTTCTATTTGCATTCCTTCGTCTTTTGCAGAGAATTCGTTTTTGATGTCCGCACTCAGATTTTGAACGGTTTCTTTAGCTTTTGCCACATTGGCTTCAGGTATTCCGATTGTACAGAAAGCCTCTCGCGGTATGGCATTCCTGAGACTGCCTCCGTTTATGTCGCACAGTCTGCAACCGAACTGTTCCAGTTCCCTGAGAATTCTGAACATTACCTTGTTGGCATTGGCTCTCTGCAATATTATGTCCATTCCAGAGTGACCGCCTTTCAGTCCTTTTACACTCAGTACAAAGGCCGAAAGCCCTGTGTCAAATGCTTCCTTCTTGCATTCGAAAGTAATGGTTGCATCTATTCCTCCGGCACAGCCTACGTACAATTCGCCTTCGGTTTCGGAGTCGAGGTTCAACAGAATGTCACCATTCAGTTCGCCGGCTTTCAAACCGAAAGCTCCCGTCATGCCGGTTTCCTCGTCAATAGTGAACAATGCCTCAACAGGTCCGTGTTCCAGGCTGTCGTCTTCCAATACGGCCAATGCAGCCGATACGCCAATTCCATTGTCGGCTCCAAGTGTGGTACCAGTGGCCTTGACCCATTCTCCGTCTATGCGCGGAAGGATAGGGTCGGTGAGGAAGTCGTGTTTGGTATCGTTGTTTTTCTGAGGCACCATGTCGACATGGGCCTGAAGGATGACACCCTTGCGGTTTTCCATGCCTTTGCTTGCCTGCTTGCGCATGATTACGTTGCCGGTGTCGTCAATCTTGTATTCTATGTTGTGTGATTTTGCAAAGTCAACCAAAAAATCAACGACCTTGCCCTCATGTTTGGAAGGGTGGGGAATGGAACAAATGTTGTCGAAATGTTTCCACAATCCCTGAGGTTCCAATGTCAATAATTCGCTCATAAAATCTTTGAATTGTTATGTTAATGTTTGATTTATCTCAATCTGCCCTGCCATAAAAACGTATCCGTTCCGTATTTTAGTCTGTTCAGGTCAATCTCTTGATTGAAAATTCCATACATGCATGAACCGCTTCCCGACAAGGATGCATATACCGCTCCGCAAGCATAAAGCCTTTGCTTGATTTGTTCAAGAAGGGGGTATTTCACGAAAATACTTTGCTCAAAATCGTTTTTCACACTCTGTTTCCACTGTTCCAAATCCGGCAAATGCCCGTAATCAGTCATCGAAATCCTGGGGGTTACACCGGCATACGCTTCCTTTGTGCTTATTCTTATGTCAGGCTTTACAAGTACTATGGTCTTGCCTTTCAATGACAAGTTCACGGCCTTGAGTTTTTCCCCCCTGCCGCTTACATGCATCGGTCTGTCCTGAGTGAAAAATACGCAGTCCGAGCCTATGGCTTCGGCATATTTCGCAAGTTGTGCTTCGGACAGTGAAAGCGAGAAGATGAAGTCAAGCAACCTGAGAGTGTATGCCGCATCCGAACTGCCTCCACCAAGACCAGCAAACGCCGGTATGGTCTTGTGAAGATGTATGTTTACGTTTCCTATTTGAGGATAGTCCTTTTTCAGCAGACGGTACGCCTTCATGCAGAGGTTGTCCTCAGCATCAGTTTCTCCTATATCCAGACCGCTTACGGTAAGACATGTTTTGCCTTCCTTGTTCGGTCTTATCTCAAGGGCGTCTCTCAAATCCACGGGATAGAATACGGATTCTATGTTGTGATAGCCGTCATCCCTTTTGCCCGTTATGCCAAGACCTATGTTTATCTTGCAGTTCGGAAAGAATATCATAAAGCACCCATTTTGTTGCAAAGATACGGATTTATTTTTAACGGTCTGTATCTGCAGGAACAAAAAAAGAGGCTCTTCGAAAGAGCCTCTTTTTGTCATGTTTTCTGTGACTTTATTCTATTATCTTGATGCTTCTCTTTATGAAGTTGTCCAGGGCCTCGCCCTTCAACAATCCCTGACCCAAAAGCGCAAGGTCTTTTAGCTGAGAAAGCGTCTGTGTCTGTTTTTCTGTGTCGGACTGGTTCAATACCTGACTTATGACAGGATGGTTGACGTTTATGACGAGATTGTATCTTTCAGGCATTTCCCCGTAAAGCGAAGCCATTCCGCCTCCGCCCATTTCACTCATCTCTTTCATTCTTCTGAAAAATTCGTTCTGGGTTATGGTCAACGGTTGTGCCGTCTGCTCCAGACTCTCCGTCTGTACGGTGAATTTCTCCTTGTCGACCACGGTCTCAACCAGCTCTTTTATTTTCTTTGTTTCCTCCTCGTTCAACTTGGAAGGTATGACCTCGTCTTTCGGAATAAGCTTGTCGATTGTGTCCGAGTCTATTCGTGCAAAGCGTGCATCGTTGAATTTCTGCTCAAGAGCCTGCATGAAATGGTTGTCAAGGATTCCGTCCATCAAAAGAACGTCATATCCCTTGTCTTTGGCCGCCTGGATGTAAGGATACTGCTGCTCCACATCGCTCGCGTAAAGATATACCAGTTTTTTGTCCTTGTCCGTCTGGTTCGCTTCGATTTTTGATTTGTATTCCTCAAAGGTAAAATATTCTTTGTCAATGTTCTTCAACTGACAAACCTTTGACATCCTGTCATAAAACTTGTCGTCGCTTATCATTCCATACTTTATGAAGATGGAAAGGTCGTCCCATTTCTTAAGGAATTCCTCCTTGTTGTCCTTGTACATCTGTTCAAGTTTCTCGGCAACCTTTTTGGAAATGTGAGACGAGATTTTCTTGACATTGCCGTCGGCCTGCAGATAGGAACGGGAAACATTAAGCGGTATGTCCGGAGAATCCAGCACTCCTCTCAAAAGCATCATGTATTCCGGTACAACTCCCTCCACGCTGTCGGTAACGAAGACCTGATTGCAGTAAAGCTGTATCTTGTCCCTGTTTGGATCTATGTTGCGCCTTACCTTCGGAAAATAAAGTATTCCGGTAAGATTGAACGGATAATCCACGTTGAGGTGTATATGGAACAAAGGCTCGTCGAAGTTCATCGGATAAAGCTTGTGGAAGAACTTGTTGTAGTCCTCATCCTTAAGCTCGGAAGGCTTCTGTTTCCACAAAGGATTGGTGTCGTTTATTATCCTGTCCCTTTTTACTTCCACACGTTTCGGGTTTCCGTCCTTGTCCTTTTCCGTAGGGGAGTCTTCCCATGCGGACTCCTTGCCGCAACGTATCGCAACCGGCATGAACTTGCAATACTTGTCCAATAACTCTATTATTCTGTGCTCTTCAAGAAATTCGGACGATGCATCGTCTATGTGCATTATGATTTCCGTTCCTCTGTCCTGTTTGTCGCACTGTTCCATGCTGTATTCCGTGCTTCCGTCACAAGACCAGTGAACGGCAGGTACATCCTTGAAGGATTTGGTCCTTATTTCCACAAGGTCGGATACCATGAAGGCCGAGAAAAAGCCCAGACCGAAATGGCCTATCAGGCTGTTGGCCTCAAGTTCGCTTTTGCCCTTGTATTTTTCAAGGAACTCTTCCGCGCCCGAAAATGCTATCTGAGTTATGTATTTCTCAACCTCTTCCTCGCTCATGCCTATACCTCTGTCGACAACGGTCAGTGTCTTCTTGTCCTTGTCCACAAGCACGTCTATGGTACAGTCTCCGAATTCGCCCTTGAACTCTCCGAGTGACGAAAGCGTCTTGAGTTTTTGCGTGGCGTCAACCGCATTGGATACTATTTCCCTGAGAAAAATCTCGTGGTCGGAATACAGAAACTTCTTTATCACCGGAAAAATGTTCTCGGTCTTTACATTTATTGAACCTTTCATGTTATTTTGATGTTTGCTTGTTATACAAATCGATTACAACTTCATTTGGGGCAAAATCCGTTCCAAATGACTGCAACTGACAACTTGTCATGTATGAAACAAGGAACTGGATTTATGGAATTTGATTTCGTGAAATTGTTTTCAGAAAAGAAAAAAATGAATTCAGGAAAGAAAAAAGCCATTGGAGTTGTAGTATTTGTCGGGAAAGTCGTAACTTTGCTAACTTAAAAAACTTGTGGACGTTTATGATGAAGAACAGAATAGTATTGTTGTTGTCGTTGACCATTTTGTCTGTCGGCTTTCTTTCGTGCGGAAATACCGGGAAGTTGGTCATAGTTGATGACAACCGGACGGATTACAGGATTGTCGTCGGTGAGAATGCGACGGACAACGAACTGTATGCTGCAACTTTTTTGCAGAAAACCCTCAATGAGGTTTCTGATGTGGTGATTCCGATTGTGAGGGACAATGAGAAAAGCAAGGCAAAGGAAATATGCATAGGCCGTACAAACAGGGACGAGAATGATTACTATGACGAGGGTGACGGATTCATTATAAAGAGCGATAAGGAAAGGATATTCATAAAGGCGTTGAATCCTGATTCACCTCTTTACGGTGTGGTGGATTTTCTTGAAAGGGAGATAGGTGTAAGGATATATTCGTCGGATTGCAGGGTGTTGCCTCATGCAAAAAGCATAGAAATATCTCCGATAAAGGAACGCGTATACAAGTCGCCCAATACGTTCAGGCAGGTAAGGAACGTATTTACCAAAAGGGATGAGGACTTGCGTTTCTGGTTCAAGCAGCATTTGCAGACCGATGTTTTTGCGGACGGATATTTCGTACACACGTTCAACAAATTGGTTCCTAAAGACAAGTATTTCGATTCCAATCCGGAGTTTTTTGCCCTTGTGAACGGTAAAAGGGTTCCGTATCAGTTGTGTCTTTCGAATGATGCGGTGAAATCCCTTGTGGAGCAAAGATTGCGTGAGGAGATGGCATTGCAGCCCAACAAGAAGGTGTGGTCGGTAAGTCAGAACGACAATCCTCTTTACTGTCATTGTGAAAGATGTGAGGCTTTGATAGACAGATACAAGAGTCCTGCGGGACCTGTAGTTTCGTTTGTCAATGATTTGGCCAGGAGTTTTCCTGACAAGCAGATATCCACTCTGGCGTATCAGTATTCGCGCAATGCTCCCGCAGGTCTGATTCTCGAACCCAATGTCCAGATAATGCTATGTACGATAGAGGAGGACCGCAGCAAGACTATAGAGCAGGCGGGAAAAGAGATGGAAAGGGAGGATGGGACCGGCAGTTTTGCGGATGACTTGAAAGCGTGGTCTGCCTTGACAAAAAATATCTTGGTATGGGATTACGATGTGAATTTCGATTATTCCGTGATGCCGTTTCCGAACATGCACGTATTGAAGCCGAATATAGGTTTTTTTGTGAAAAACGGTGTCAGACGGCATTTTCAACAGGCCAACGGAGAAACCGGACATGAATTTTCGGAGTTGAAGACCTTTTTGCTGTCTTCTTTGCTTTGGAATCCGGATGCAAATGCGGATTCTCTTGTTAATGATTTCATCGAGGCCTATTATCAGGAGGCTGCCCCTCATATCAGGAATTACATGCGTAGGTTACAGGAGGCTTTGGCCGAAAAGGAACAGAGACTGGATATTTATGCACCTCCTACCGCTTATGCGGAAACTTTCTTGAGTCAGGAGAAAATAGAGGCTTATTCTCAGATTTTCGATGTGGCTCAAACCGTCGTTTCCCATAAACCGCAGGTGCTTTTGAGGGTCAGGGTTGCCAGACTGCCTTTGCAGTATGCCATAATGGAAATAGCAAAGAGCGACATGTATGGGGAAAGGGGCTGGTATGAAAAGGTGAAAGGCAAGTATGTGTTGAGGAAGGATATGAGGGATATGCTCGAAGAGTTTTACGATGTTTGCAGGCAGGCAGGTGTCGAATCCCTGAATGAAAGCAATCTTACGCCTAGGCAGTATTACGAATCCACCTTGAGGTTTATTTCTGACGGAACGGAGGGTAATCATGCTTTTGGAAAGAAAGTGTCGGCAAAGCCTTTGCCGAGTGTTCTTTATTCTGGTGGAGCGTTGTCTGCGTTGACGGACGGTGTTAGGGGAACAAGCGAATACAGGATGCTTTGGCTCGGTTGGTAGGCATGTGACTTTGAGTTGAATGTGGATTTGGAGGAAGTGGTGGATGCAAAAAAAATAACGGTTTCGACATTGTACTGTCCAAAAAGTTGGATATTGCATCCAAAGCGGATAGAATGCCAGGTTTCCAAGGACGGAAAAAGATATGTTGATGTCGGAGTGGTGGAAACGGATTGCATGAAAAGGGAACAGGACTTGATAAAGGAGTTTTCCTTTGAACCGAATCGCAAACAAAGGGAATTCCGTTATGTAAGGCTTAAGGTTTTTGCTACAAAGACTCTTCCGTCATGGCATGCTTCGGCCGGAGAGGGAAGTTGGACATTTGTAGACGAGATAGTGGTTGAATAAGGTTTGTTGTAAATTAAACCGGAATGTCTTTGAGTATTTGTTTTGTTTGAAGGGGAGTTTTTTTGACAGGATGTGATTTGGGTGTTTTTGGAAGACAACGGTTTGAAATGGTTATTTGAATAAAAAGAAACGGGATAAATATGGGATTGATAAGAAGATACGAGTCCAAAATGCACGGTGATTATAAGAGAGCCATATTGCGTTATGGTTTTTTCGGCGGATTGATATTCTGTGTCGTATTGTTGTTGCGTTGGCTTTTGGTATTGCCTCCTTCGCAGCCTATGAGCTACGTGGAGAACGTGCTTCAGCTGGTTCTTTTGTTCGTTTTCGTTTATCTTTACAAGAGACGTTTGCCGGACAGAAGGATAAACTTCAAGGAATCTTATGTCGTAGCTTTGGGAACAGCCGTTGTTTCAGCTGTTATTTACGGTATGTTCATGTATGTCTATGCTTCATATATTGATACTCAGATGCAGGAGAGATGTTTTGAGCTTCAGCGTATGATGAATCAGGGACAGTACACCGAAGAACAGCTGAAGGATTTGACAAAACCTTCCTATATAGCCTTTTCGGCGGTTTTGCTCAATTCCGTAATGGCCGTTTTATGGGCCATGATTGTGGCAATATTTTTGAGAAACGAGAGAGCGATAGTGGTGCAGAAACAAAAGAAAAAATTATAATCGATGGATATATCTGTAATAGTACCTTTGTATAATGAGGAAGAGTCCCTGCCACATTTGGTTTCTTGGATAGAGAGGGTTATGCGGGAGAACGGTTTCACCTATGAGATAATAATGGTGGATGATGGCAGCAATGACAAATCCTGGCAGGTGATAGAGGAATTGTCTTCAAGCAATCGAAATATCAGAGGGGTTAAATTCAGGAGGAATTACGGCAAATCGGCGGCTTTGAACGAGGGTTTCGTACATTCGGTCGCGGATGTAGTGATTACAATGGACGCAGACCTGCAGGACAGTCCCGATGAGATTCCGGAATTGTACCGTATGATAAAGAAGGAAGGCTATGATCTGGTGTCGGGATGGAAAAAGAAAAGATATGATTCCAAACTTGCAAAAAACATACCTTCAAAACTGTACAACGCAACAACGAGAAAACTTTCAGGAATAAAACTTCATGACTTCAATTGCGGTCTTAAGGCTTACAGAAAGGATGTTGTAAAATCCATAGAGGTTTATGGGGAAATGCACAGGTACATTCCGATAATAGCGAAGTGGGCAGGATTCAACAAAATAGGCGAAAAGGTCGTGCAGCACAGGAAAAGGGAGTTTGGAACGACCAAATTCGGAATGAACCGTTTTGTAAACGGCTATCTGGATCTTATGTCCATAATGTTCGTTTCAAAATTCGGTAAAAAACCCATGCATTTTTTCGGATTGTTGGGCAGTTTGATGTTTTTGGTCGGCATAGTCTCTGCCATTGTTTTGGGAGCGCAGAAGTTGATAGCGGTCGCTAACGGTGAGATGATGAGACTTGTTACCGACAGTCCTTATTTCTATTTGTCCTTATGCACGATGATAATAGGTTGTCAACTGTTTCTGACAGGCTTTATCGCTGAACTGATAGGCAGAAACTCACCTACACGCAACGTTTATTTGATAGAAAAGGAATTAAATTTTGACAATTGATGAAGATACGTGAAATAATAGAGCAGTCAATAGAAGTAAAACGTTCCATTTCGGAAAACGACGAAATGCTACGCTGCATAGACAGAGCTGTTGATATTATAGTCGATACCTATTCCCAAGGCGGCAAGGTCCTTTTTTGCGGTAACGGAGGCAGTGCGGCGGATGCCCAGCATCTGGCTGCGGAGCTGTCGGGCCGTTTCTATTATGACAGACCGCCGTTGGCGGCAGAGGCCCTGCATGTCAATACTTCGTATCTGACGGCTGTGGCAAACGACTATTCTTTTGACATTGTGTTTGCCCGAATGATTGAGGCCGTTGGACGAAAGAATGACGTGCTGGTCGGATTGTCCACCTCGGGCCGCTCTTCCAACGTATTGAAGGCTTTCGAAAAGGCAAAGGAAAAGGGAATGAAGGTAATCGCCTTTACGGGTTCTGACACCGATTGCGTTGCCGGAGTATCGGACTGCATTCTTTCTGTGCCTTCGACAGACACACCGAGAATACAGGAAGCACACATAATGATAGGTCATATCATCTGTCAGTTGGTCGAAGAGAGAATCTTTCCGAAAAAATAGAGTATAATGAGAACAATGACGGATTGCAAGACCTTGTTCCTGGACAGAGACGGAGTGATAAATGTCAGGAAGATTGACGGGTATATAACAAAACCTGAGGAATTCGTTTTCATTGACGGCGTGTTGGAAGCCTTTACAATGTTTTCACGAATGTTTGAAACGATAGTCGTTGTCACCAATCAGCAGGGAATAGGCAAGGGTCTTATGAGTGAGGATGACTTCGAGAAGGTTACAAGGAAAATGACGGATGAAATAAGTGCCCGTTCCGGTCGTGTGGACGGGATATTCCACTGCCCTTATCTTGCAAGGGAGAATCATTTTACAAGGAAGCCGTCTGTCGGAATGGGGCTTCAGGCAAGAAAACGCTTTAAGAACATAAGGTTCAAGGACAGCATAATGATAGGGGATTCGTTGAGCGACGTGGTTTTCGGTAAACATCTCGGAATGTACACCGTACATATTGCTCCAGATGCGGAACAGGCAAGGATGCATCCCCGTCTTATAGATATGAGATTTGACAGTTTATTGGAATTTGCAAAATATTTTCAGGATGAAAAGAAGATTTAGTTCGGTTACGGCCATTGTCGTTTGTATGATTTTTGTTTCCTGCGGCTTGATGGCACAAAACGAAAAGGATTCTCAGGGAAGGAAACAGGGCAAATGGTCCAAATCCTACCCCAACGGACAGATTCAGTATGAGGGACAGTTCAAGGATGACAGGGAAACAGGCACGTTTACCTATTACAATCAGGACGGGTCAATTGCACAGACCATAGAGTATAAGGCAGATACGGGTCATGCTACGGCATATTACAAGAATAAAAAGGTGATGAGCCGCGGTACCTATGTCGATAGAAAAAAGAACGGCCTTTGGCAGTATTTCACCGAGAAGGGCAGAAAAATAAAGGAGGAGACATTTGAAATGGGTGTGAAAAACGGCGAGGAAAGATTGTGGGACAAACAGGGAAATCTGCTGGAAAAGGTGAATTATGAAAACGGAGTGAGACAGGGAGAATGTTACCAGTACATGTACAGCGACGGTTATTGCATATATGACGTAAAAGAGGGCAAAAAGAACGGCAGATACACATGTTACTATGAATCGAAGAAGAAAAAGGCCGAAGGAAATTACGTCAATGACGACAAGGAGGGTGAATGGGTCTTTTATTCCGAAGACGGACAGGTGTTGAAAAGACAGATATGGAAAGCGGATCGTCTGCAGGACGAACTGTTGTCGATAAAAGTCCGGGGCGTTGACTCAAGAGAGGTAAGCGTTTCGCAAATAGCCTATTTCTATCCCAAGGGCAAACAGACGTTTTTTGTATTGACAAACGGTGAAAAGCTCAGTGCCTTCAACCAGTTCGAACAGGTGTTGATGCTTGTAAACGAAGATACCTTCATAAGACTGAACAAACAGAACAATCTTTATGCCAACTATGCCGCTATAAAGGGTATAGAGAAGGACGGCGAAAAGGAATGGATAGTCGTTCTGGAACCCGATACAGGCATAAAGGTTAGAACGGACAAGGACAGTCGCAAGGCGGTGGAAAGTCTGTTCGACAAGATAAGCGAATAGGATTCGACAAGACATCATGCGACCGAGGATTCTTGTCGGGCTGAGCGGAGGGGTGGACAGTCTGTCTGCGGCTCTGCTTTTGCGTGAACGCTCCTGCCATGTTATGGGACTGTACATCAGGATGCATGAACAGGATGAGGATATTGCGGAGTTGAGCGAGTGTTGCAGCCGTTACGGAATAGAATTGCATACCTCAGACATGTCCGCTTTGTTTACCGAGACCGTTGTCCGTTATTTTGACGACTCTTATCTGAATGCGAGAACCCCGAACATATGTACGGTATGCAACCGTTTTGTCAAGATTCCGGCCTTGATAAGCAAGGCTGAGGAGTTGCATTGTGACGCAATTGCGACGGGCCATTACGCAAAGGTCGTTCAACGGAACGGTTATCTCACCCTTTCCATTGCCGAGGACGAATGGAAGGACCAGTCCTATATGCTTTACAGACTGACTCAGCAACAGCTTTCGCGTCTTATGCTTCCTTTGGGAGAGAAAACCAAGGAGGAGATAAAACGCTATGCCGTGCAAAAGGGATTGGATGCCTTTGCCTCCAAAAGGGAAAGTTTCGGCCTTTGCTTCACCTCTGGCAAACATTATACGGAATATCTTCTTGACAAATATCCCTGCCTTGCGCTTTTGGACGGAGGAAAGGCGGTGGACAAGGATTTGCTTGTGGCAGGTACGCACAAGGGATTTCCATTTTACACTGTCGGTCAGTGGAAGGGACTGAATACTGCCGGGAAATGCTATGTCAACGAGATAATGCCGCGAACCAACATGTTGAAGGTGGGCGACAAGTCCGAATGTTTCCGTTCGCATATAAGGATAGGGGACATGAATTTCATAAGACCGTTGTCCCTGGTCGATACTTCGCTTGAATATACGGCAAAGACAAGAGGAAAGGACAAGGAACATGCAATGAGGTTTGCCGGTTTGGATTCCGAATATGCCGACATTGTTTTTTTCGAGCCCGTTTTCGCACCAATGTCCGGTCAGGATGTAGTGGTGTATGACGGTTCCAGATGTTTGGTTCTCGGTGGTACGATAGTGTAAATATGGAAATGAAAACGTGTCGTTTTTCAGGTTTTTCTCTTTTCAGAAAAGAAAAAATTGAATTCAGAAAAGATTTTTTTTCTTTCTGAATCCGTTTTCCCGACTCTTTGTTTCAGTTTCTTCGCTTGATAATGAGGCTTATGCTTGAGTGATGAAAAAAAAGTTGCATGAAAACTTGGAAAACTTTTTTGGTTTCAAAAGTTTTCTATAATTTTGCCGGCGCATTTGTAACAAGAGGATAATGGATACAAAGGAAAAAATATTGCAGAGGACCTGCAGTTTCTTTTTGGAAACCAATTCATGCAAGGATGTGACAATGGACAAGATTGCATCCTCTTTGGGCATTTCCAAAAAGACTCTGTATGAGCATTTCACGAACAAAAAAACTCTGATTTACGAATGCATAAACCACATTATGAATGATATATTCAGGGAATGTGTGATATGCAAGAACAATTCGGAGAACTCTTTCGATTGTTTTTTCAGGGTGTCCAACATTATCTGGAAGCACATACATTCGGCCAATGCCAACTTTATCAACGACATAAAGAAATATTATCCGGAGATAATAGCTAAAATAACCGAGTCTCATGTGAATTTCGCAAAGCAGAACATATCCAAGTTCATAGATGAGGCCGTATCGGAGGGATTCATTCTTCCTGATATAGACAAGAGGTTTATAGTCAACATGATAGGTCTGAACATGGCTCATGCTTCAAGTAACAAGTATTTAAGGGAGAACTTCTTTTACAGCAAGAAAAAGATAATCTTTCTTCATATTTGCATAATCATAAGGGGAATATCCACCATAAAGGGTATTGAATATATAGACAAATACATTTCAGAGGAATAAAATTAAAAACACGGAAAGAACAAAATGACAAGAAGTTATTCATCAAAAATCAAAGTACTGACATTTGTTGTCGCTTTGTTGTTGTTCGATTATTCGGTCTTGTGTCAGCAAACTGAAGGGGAACAGCTTGAACTGGATTTGAGCACTGCATTGAAAATTGCGCACGACAATAATCCCACAATCAAGATTGCGGAATTGGAGATAAAGAGGGTTGACTACAGCAAAAGGGAAGCCCTGGGTGGTCTGTTGCCGTCCTTGTCTGCGAGCGGACAGTACACCAACAACATAATGAAGCCGGTGATGTTCATGCCCGATGATTTTGCTGCAATGATGGGAGGCCAGAAATACATGGAGATAGGATACAAGAATTCTTACAGTGCGACGGTCAGTGCCGCACTTCCGTTGATTAACTTTTCCCTTTGGGAACAGATAAGGGCCAAACAGAATGACATAGACCTGATAATAGAGCAGGCAAGGGCTTCGAGGATAGACATGACCAAGCAGGTGAAGGACGCTTATTTTGCGGTACTGCTTGCAAAGAACAGTCTAAAGGTGCTTGAAACGAGCATAAACAATGCAAGGGAGACTCTGAGGACTACGGAGGCTTCCTACGAGCAGGGACTTGTGTCGGAATATGATTTGATAAGGGCTCAGGTTCAGGTGAACAACCTTAACCCTTCGTACATTTCCGCAAAGAACGGATTGGAGTTGTCCATACTGCAACTGAAGATGATATTGTCGCTTCCTATGGAACAATCCCTTGAGTTTACCGAGAATCTGGAAGATTTCAATGATGGTGTTATGTCGATAAACATTGAAAGTACGAATACGGCGATAGAAAACAATACTGAGTTGAAGCAGTTGGATTTGAATATTATAGGATTGCAGAATTCCTTGCGTATGGTTAATTCACAGCATCTGCCTTCTCTTTCTGCCTTTGGACAGTATTCATATCAGACGCAGGCTGATGACTTTAAGTTCGGTAATTACAACTGGGTGGGAAGTTCGGCTATAGGTCTTCAGCTTAACATTCCGATATTCAGCGGCCGTACCGTTGTTAATCAGGCAAAGCAGATAAAGGTTTCTCTTCAGGAGCTGGAGTTGCAGAAGGAATATGCGATTGAGGGAATAAACATTCAGGTCCAGTCTGCGATAAACAACATGAAGACGGCAAAGGAACAGTTGTTGGCCAATGAGGATGCCATAAGACAGGCTGAAAGAGGATATGAGATTGCAAAGGTAAGATACAATACCGGTTCGGGTACGATTTTGGAATTGAACGACAGTGAATTGTCCATGACACAGTCAAAACTGAACTATCAGCAGTCGTTGTACAATTTTCTAACGGCACAAACGGCATTGGAAAAAGTGTTGGGTAAGGAATAAAAGAATGAAAGCATAATAAATAACAATACAAAGTATAAAGGATAAGGTATGAAAAGACTAGTTTATTTGGCGGTTTTGTTGCCTGTTTTGGCTGCTGGGTGTTCAAAAAAGGATGCCGGAGAGGCTGATGCCAAAACGGATGTTTACAATGTGAAGATAGAGGTGGCTCAACAAAAGGAGATAGACAGGATATATGAATTTTCTTCCACTGTAGATGCGGATGTGAAGAACTATATATCTTCGGCGGGAGGAACGCGTATTGACAGGATAATGGTTGAAGTCGGCGATTATGTTCAAAAGGGACAACAGCTTGTGAAGATGGAGAACACACAGTTGTTGACATCATTGTCGCAGTTGGAGAATTTGAAAGTTGAATTGGACAGAATCAAGGCTCTTTATGCTTCCGGCGGAGCGAGCAAACAGCAGGTTGACCAGATGCAGACACAATATGATGTAGCTAAGAAGAGTGCGGACAATTTGAAGGACAACATATATCTTACCTCTCCAATAAGCGGCGTTGTGACAATGCGTAATTTCGACAATGGAGACGTTGCTGCAACCCAACCTATTCTTCAGGTAATGAAGATAAATCCGGTAAAGTTGAAGATAAACATACCTGAAAGTTTTTACACCAAGGTATCCAAGGGCATGAAGGTTGTTGCCAAGACGGATATATTCGGTGAAGAGGAGTTCGGCGGATATATTTCGTTGATTTATCCTACGATAGATCCTGCCACGAGGACGTTTACGTGTGAGGTAAGCGTAAACAATCCGAAATCGAAGCTCAAACCGGGAATGTTCGGCAGGGTTGAATTGAATCTTGGTCGTGCCAATACTATCATGGTGCCTGACAGGGCGATAATCAAACAGTCGGGTTCAAATGACAAATATGTATTTGTGGAGAAGAACGGACAGGTTGAATACAGGAAGGTTGAATTGGGCAGACGTTTGGGTGAAAGCATAGAGATATTGGGAGGAATAGACAATGGAGAAAGGATAGTTGTTTCAGGTCAATCTAAACTTATTGACGGCTCAAAAGTAAAAGTTATTAAATAGCAATTTCAAAAAAAGCTGTATAGAAGATGAAATTATACGAAAGCTCGGTAAAGAAACCCATTACAACATCCCTTGTATTTATTGCGATAATAGTATTGGGATTGTTTTCTCTAAGCAGGTTGTCAATAGACTTGATGCCTGAGATAGAGATGAATCAGGCCTACGTCATTGTCACTTATCCAGGTGCGAGCGCCGAGGATGTTGAGAACAATGTTACCAAGGTTATGGAAAGTGCATTGAGTACGGTCAGTGACTTAAAAAAGTTGACTTCCACCTCAAAAGAAAATACTGCAATCATAGGGTGCGAATTTGAATGGGGAATAGATATAGACGGTGCGGTCAATGACATGCGTGACAAAATAGAATTGGTGAAGCAGATGTTGCCGGACGGATGTTCCAATCCGATGATATTGAAGATATCAACGGATATGATGCCGATATCCATTTTGTCAGCCACTGCAAAGGAAAGTACAAATGCTCTTTACAAGATTTTGGATGATGGTGTAGCCAATCCGTTGAACCGTATAAGCGGTGTAGGAGCAGTATCTATTTCAGGTGCTCCTCAAAGAGAGATTATTGTTAATTGTGACCCTACGAAATTGGAGGCTTACAATCTTACGGTTGAGCAGATAGGTTCCATAGTTTCGCAAGAAAATCTTAACACTCCGGGAGGAAGCATTGATATTGGTTCCGAAACCTATTCACTTCGTATTGAAGGAGAATTGGAGGAAAGTGCTCTGTTAAATGATATAGTTGTTGCAAATTATGGCGGTAAGAATATATTTCTTAGGGATATAGCTTATGTTAGCGATACCATACAGGAAAAGGCTCAGGAAAGTTATGTCAACGGAGTAAAAGGTGCTACGATAGTCATACAGAAACAAACGGGAGCAAATTCGGTAAATGTAATGAACAAGATAAGGGCGGAATTGCCTAAAATTCAGAAAAATCTACCGAAAGACATACATCTGCAGGAGGTGATGAATACTACGGACAACATAGAGAATTCAATAGCCTCTTTGGTGGAAACATTTGTGTTGGCTTGTTTGTTTGTTGTCATAGTTGTATTGTTCTTTTTGGGCGAATGGCGGGCTACGATAATAATAATGGTAACAATTCCTGTTGCACTGATATCTTCATTTATTTATCTGTTTATATCAGGCAACACTCTTAACGTAATTTCTCTTTCCGCCATATCCATTGCGTTGGGTATGGTTGTGGATGATGCCATAGTTGTTTTGGAGAATGTTACTACACATGTTGAACGTGGCAGTAAGCCTAGGGAGGCGGCCATATATGGAACAAATGAGGTGGCTGTTGCAGTTATTGCAACAACGCTTACATTGCTTGCCGTATTTTTCCCTTTTACCATGATGACCGGAATGGCGGGTATAATGTTCAAGCAGTTGGGATGGATGATTTGTATAATAATGATAGTTTCCACTGCATCAGCCTTGTCATTGACGCCTATGATGTGCTCAATCATGCTTAAAAGAGAAAAGGACAAGAAACACAATAAACTGTTCTTGACGGTTTATCAGCCTATAAGCGTTTTCTTGGATAAATTGGATAATGCTTATGAAAGGTTGTTGACATGGGCCGTTAGGCACAAGACCGTAACCATAATAATAGCGGTTGTAATGTTCGGTGCTTCGATATTTGGTATGACGCGCTTGGGAAGTGAGTTCATACCTGCATCGGATAACGGACAAATAACCGGTAGTATTGAATTGCCTTCGGGTGCAAATGTTGAACGGTCCAAGGAAATAGCGGCAAGATTGGGTGAAAAAATAAAAAAGATTCCTGAGATTAGAACATATACCTATACCGTAGGTACTCCATCTGAGGATGATGACAATTCTTTTGCAATGATGAATACTTCTGGTAGTAACTACATAAGTTTCAGAATCAGGCTTTATGATTACAAGGATAGGAAGAAAAGCATGTTTGAAGTGGCAGAGGAATTAAGAAAGGAAATAGATACATATACGGAAGTGAAAAAATTCTCTGTAACGGCAGGTGGAGATGGCGGCATGACATCGGGAAGTACGATTGACCTTGAAATATTCGGACACGATTTTGAAACAACAGGAAGAATCGCTGATTCCGTAAAGGTAGCGATGGAAAAGATTCCAGGATTGAAGGATGTGATTATTGACAGAGAGGATTACAAACCTCAATTCCAGGTTGATTTTGACAGGGAAAAATTGGCTCTGAACGGTTTGTCGGTAGGGGCGGCTTCTTCGTACATAAGAAACAGAATAAACGGATTGACAGCTTCAGTGTTTAGAGAAGATGGAGAGGAATATAAAATAAAGATAAGATATGACAGAGCTCATCGTCAGTCTGTGGAGGATATAGAGAATATCTTGATATACAATTCAGCGGGTAAGGCTGTAAGAGTATCCGAAGTTGCAAATGTCGTGGAAAGCATGGAACCGCCTTCAATAGAAAGACAGGACAGAGAAAGGATTGTTAAAGTTACGGCAAAACTGTATGGAACGACATTAGACGTTGCCTCCGCTAAAATACAGGAAGCTGTAGACAAAATGGATATTCCTACGGAAATAGGAACAAAAATAGGAGGCTCTATAGAAGACCAGCAAGATACATTTTCAGATATGACTTTGCTTTTGGTTCTCATATTGATGCTGGTTTATATTGTAATGGCAGCTCAATTTGAGTCTTTACGTTATCCTTTTATCATAATGTTTTCTGTTCCATTTGCATTTGTCGGCCTTGTGCTGTCATTGGTCATAACAAATGAAACGATAAACCTTATGAGTATGATAGGTGCAGTCATGCTTGTCGGAATAGTAGTAAAGAACGGTATAGTGTTGGTTGATTACATCAATCTTAACAGGGAAAGGGGAATGGGTATTTCCCAATCCGTAATTTCGGGAGGAAAATCAAGGCTAAGGCCGGTACTTATGACCTCAGCTACTACTGTTTTGGGTATGGTTCCAATGGCGTTGGGAATAGGAGAGGGCAGTGAACTTTGGCAACCTATGGGTATAGCAATTGTAGGCGGTTTGACCGTTTCAACTTTGGTGACGTTGGTTGTTATCCCTGTAATGTATTGTGTATTTGCTTCCAGGGAAATTGTAAAGTACAGAAACAAACATTCATTGAAATTAAATAGGAGAAAAGCATAAGATGAAAGCGGCATTTATTGCGTACAATCAGGCTCATGTTGAGGAGATAGAATCAATACTTCGTCAATTGTCAATAAGAGGTTTTACCCGTTGGCAGGATATTCAGGGCAGAGGAACAAAGACCGGAGAACCTCATTTGGGAACCCATGCATGGCCTGCCAAAAACATGGCGACGTTGTGTATTGTTGATGACTATATTGCTCCGATATTGAAAAAGAGAATACAGGCTTTGGACAACGATGCTCCGGAACAGGGTCTTAGAATTTTCTTTTGGGAAATAATAGATGTTTAGTCATAAACAAGGGAGTCAAGGATTGCATAAGCGGTCCTTGATTTCTTTTTATTGCAATATGTAAGTAACTATGTCTTCTATTTTGCTTACGGGAATAATCTCTATCTTGTAGCGGGATAAATCGCCTCCTTTTAAGTTGTACTTTGATACGTATATTCTCTCAAAGCCCAACTTGTCCGCTTCGGCAATACGTTGCTCTATCTTTACGACAGGCCTTAACTCACCGCTCAACCCTACTTCGGCCGCAAAACAATTACGCGGATTGACACTCACATCCTCTCCCGAGGATATAAGGCTCACGATGACCGATAAATCAATAGCTGGATCTGATACCTTTATTCCTCCGGCTATGTTCAAGAATACATCCTTGTTGTTTATTTTTATCCCGACTCTTTTTTCCAATACGGCCAATAGCATGCTCAGTCGCCTCAAGTCAAAACCCGTAGAACTCTTCTGGGCGGAAGGATAATAGGATGTTGCCACCAAAGCCTGAGTTTCTATGAATATGGGGCGGGAGCCTTCCATTGCCGCAGCAACAGATGTTCCGGAAAGCATTTGTTCACTGCCAGACAATAGTATTTCGGAAGGATTGCCTACCTGTCTTAATCCGTAGGACTGCATCTCGTATATGCCCAGTTCATGTGTTGAACCGAAGCGGTTCTTTATTGAACGCAGAATCCTGTATCCGTAATTTCTGTCCCCTTCGAACTGAAGTACTGTATCAACCATGTGTTCCAATACTTTGGGTCCGGCAATGCTACCATCCTTTGTTATGTGTCCTACTATTATTACAGGTATTCCGCTCTGCTTGGCATAGGTACTCAACAAAGATGCACTTTCCCTTATTTGCGATATGCTGCCCGCCGATGATTCTATCTCACATGTTGTCATTGTCTGAATGGAGTCGACTATGATGATTTGCGGGTCGACTTCCATTGCCTTTTCTATTATGTTCTCAACATTCGTTTCGGTCAGTACATAACAGTTGCCGTTATTGACATTTATTCTTTCGGAACGCATCTTTATCTGTTGGGCACTTTCTTCACCACTGACGTACAACACCCTTTTGTCATTGCAATTCAGAGCGGTCTGCAGCAGCAACGTACTTTTCCCTATGCCGGGTTCACCACCCATAAGTACCACCGAGCCGAGAACAAGGCCGCCTCCGAGCACTCTGTTCAACTCCTCATCCTTCGTATCTATTCTTTGTTCCTTGTCGTTTGGTATCTGACTCATCAGGATAATGGGAGAGGTGGAAGCAGATACGCTTTTGGTCATGCGAGACTTTTCCCTGTGCAATACTTCCTGCTCATAACTGTTCCATGCTCCGCATTGAGGACAACGTCCTATCCATACGGCAGACCTGGCTCCGCATTCCCTGCAGAAAAAAGCGGTTCTGTCCTTTGCCATGTTTAACTCGGCTTTACACTTATCTTGTATTTCATCTCTTTTTTATGAGAGAACTTGTTCTGATCCATAAGATAATCCTTGTGATAAGGCCCTATCGGCATGTCGGAAAAGACATATCTCTGCATTTGTTGGCAAATGCCTATGAAATTGTTTGTCTTTTCTTCTTCTATCAAGCCATTTTTGCTTTTTGTCTTGGCAGGCGATTGTGAATCGAAGTTGAAGTCGGCGTGACGCGAAAAAAGAATCTCACCTGTCTTGGTGGAAACCAGATCATATTTAGCATTCATGTTCACGTTGGTTGACCACCACTCTTTCTTTACCGAATAAATCGTGACATACAGCACTGCATCAACTCCGTAGCTTTCAAGATATTTCCTGCTGTCCTCCTGCTTGCAATAACGTGAATTGAAAGCCGTGTCTGCCGCAAATTCAGAAAGCATGAGCAAAGACGGAAGGACATAATACCCCTTTAAGGACAATTCCTGACAAATACTGACATAAAACATCTGGTTTGCGTTCGTGTCCTTGCTCCTGTTCCAAGGATACATCACCATGACGGACTTGGGTTTTTCCTTGTACATCAAAGGATAACTTATATTCCTTTCAACCTTTTTGGGAAATATCTTGCGCCATGTCTTTTTCACAAAGGCCAGTTTGCTTTCCTTTTTGCCCTCATGTTTTTCCTCCAGCTCCTTTTTGTATTTTTCCTGTTCCTTTTTGCTCATCACGCTCACAACACTGTCTTCTCCCTGCAGCAAATCCTCTATCTGGGCAAATCCTCCGAAAGAAAACAATGTCAACAGTATACAAATAACCACGCTCTTTTTCATAACCCTATTTTTTGCATGAATGCCTTGATGTAAACCTTGCTTTCGGGATATGTCAGACACTCTTTCTCAAAATAAAGCTTTGCATCCTCTTTCCTGTCCTGCAAAAAAAGAAGATAAGCATAGTCTGCATAAGCTCCCGGAGGAGGAACCTGATTTTCTCCGTCAGGTTTCTCGACAATAGGCTCATAAATCTTCAACAACTTCTTTATATCCTTGCTTTCCATATCCTGTCCTCGCTTTGCATATGTAAAGACTATGTCATCGTAGTCATAATATGAATAAAGCATCTTGGTACATGAGGACAACAGAATCGAAAATAATGCAACGAACAACAGACGTTTCATATCACTGTTTTTCATTTTCCTCACCACTTCTTTGTTTCTGCCTTCAAAATTACTTATTTTTACACTAATAACCAAATTTTTATTTGAATACATCAACGGCACGGTTGAAGATTCCGTGGATATAGGCTATGCAAAGACCGTAATTGCTTACCGGTATGTTGTTTTCCAGGGCGGGCAGCAGTCTTGAACGAATCTGTTTTGCCGTTGCGACACATCCTCCGCACTGTATTACCATGGCATATTCGGTCAGGGGTGTTTTTATACGGTCCAATCCGCTGACGGCTTCAAAACTCAAATCCCTGCCGGTATATTTCCTTATCCAGTTCGGCAGTTTCACCCTGCCTATATCCTCGCATGTTGGTTGGTGAGTACAGCTTTCCAGCATCAATACCTTGTCTCCGTCTTTCAGTTTGTCAAGATAGGGTGTGCCTTTCAGATAAGCCTCAAAGTTACCTTTCAGTCTGGCAAGCAGAACCGAAAAACTTGTCAGGGGAATATCCGCAGGAATTGTACGGTTAACAAAATCGAATACTTGTGAATCCGTAATGACCAAATCGGGCTTTATACCCTTGTCCTTCAAGACATATTCCAGTTCCGTTTCCTTCACCGTGCAGCATACGCAGTCCCTGTCCAATACCTCTCTTGTCATCTGCACCTGCGGCAGTATCATTCTGCCTTTGGGAGCCGAGGAATCTATCGGCGTTACAAGCAAAACGACATCTCCTTTTCTGACTATGTCTTCCAACAATGTCTTTTGTGCCGTTTCATTTGCCGAAAGCACCTCTGCCATGCGGCCCGCCAAAGAATCCATACTTGCTTTCGTATGGTCTTTCAGCTCATGGAAGATTATATCGTCATTATTTTGAAGCTCTTTTTGCAGAGTAGGATTTACAGGTTCAACGTCCGTCTTGTTGTAAACCGCGATTACCGGAACGTCATAGCGGCTGCATTGCTTTATGAAGTCGCGTTCAAGGTCAGAAAACGTGTTACGGCTTATGACCAGTACGGCAAGGTCAACCAGAGAAAGGGAATGCATGCTTGCCTTCACCCTTTGTTGTCCCAATTCGGTATCATCGTCCAGTCCTGCCGTGTCAATGACTGTTACGGCTCCGTATCCGAACAGCTCCATACTCTTTTTGACCGAGTCGGTTGTTGTTCCGCTTCGGTCGGATACTATTGATATTTCCTGTCCCGTCAGGGCATTGACGAGAGTGCTTTTTCCGACATTGCACCTGCCGAAAAAGCCTATGTGTTTTTTGTTGTCCCTGCCTGTCTGTTCCATGTTGAACCGATTAGTTTTAAAGATGCAAATATGATAAAATCATTCCATATTATCCAAATCAAGAAACAAAAAAATCTTTTCTGAATTCAATTTTTTCTTTTCTGAAAAGATTTTCACGGAATCAAAATCCGATTTTTTCCTTTACTGTTTGCCTGTTATTCAAAAAGTGCTTATATTTGCCGATGGATTAAATTTAAGTATTAACCCATTAAAACAGTGAAATTTATGGCAAGTTTAAAAGGAACAAAAACCGAAACCAATCTTTTGAAGTCTTTTGCAGGCGAATCGCAGGCAAAGAACCGTTATACTTTTTTTTCGAAACAGGCACAGAAGGACGGATATGAACAGATAGCAGCAATATTTATGGAAACGGCCTTGCAGGAAGAACAGCACGCAAAGACGTTTTTCAAATTCCTTGAGGGCGGCATGGTCGAGATAACGGCTTCCTATCCTGCCGGAGTCATAGGCGGAACGATGGAAAACCTGAAAGCGGCGGCGGAAGGAGAGCATGAAGAGTGGAGCAAGGACTATCCGGAATTCGCGAGAATAGCAAGGGAGGAAGGTTTCAATGACATAGCAAGGACGTTCGAACTTGTGGCAACGGTGGAAAAGGAACATGAGGCCAGATACAACGCCTTGTATGCCAACATGGCTGAATCCAAAGTGTTTGAAAGGGAGGAGGAAACCGTGTGGATTTGTCGCAAGTGCGGATATCACCACAAGGGCAAAAAGGCTCCTCAGATGTGCCCTTGCTGCAAACATCCTCAGGCATATTTTGAAATAAAGCCTGCGAATTATTAGTCTGATGAAAATACAAAGGTTTGTTGCATGTTTCCTCTTGGGCTGCTTGGTCGTTTCGACTCTTTCGGCCCAGGAGTCGAAACGTGTTTTGTTTATAGGCAACAGCTATACTTATGTCAATGATTTGCCTGGTGTGTTCTCGGAATTGTCTTCTTCCGTCGGCAGACATGCGGACTGCGAGATGATTGCCGGAGGCGGCATGAGGTTCATGCAACATGCTTCAAGCGAAGAGGTGTTTACGACTTTGCAGACCGGACAATGGGATTACGTCGTGTTGCAGGGGCAGAGTCAGGAGGGTGCTTTTCCTGACGGACAGTTCATGCAGGAGGTTTATCCTTATGCCAGAACGCTGGATTCTTTGGCAAAGGCTTGCAATAGTAATACGGAAGTATTGTTGTTTATGACATGGGGGTACAGATATGGTGACCCGATGAATTGTCCTTATTATGATGCTTTTTGCACCTTCGAGTCCATGTCGCTTCGTCTGAGGGAAAACTACTGTATGATGGCAAGGGACTTTTCTTCAAGCGTTGCTCCAGTGGGTGTTGCGTGGCTCCGTTCCGTACAACAGGATTCCACTGTCGTATTGCACAGTTCCGACAATTCGCATCCTTCACTCAATGGTACATATCTTGCAGCCTGTTGTTTCTACGGCCTTGTTTTCGGGGAGGAAATACATACGGACTATCTCCTTGAGGGAATGGAAGAACATGATGCGGTCTATTTGCAGGATGTGGCAAACAGGGTGGTTGTCGACAGTTTGAGCTGGTGGCGTACGCAGGATGCTTCACTTGAATGCAATGAAACGATGGATGATTGTTCCGAAATGAACTTCAGGACGATTGTCCAGGATGATGTCGTGAAGGTGGAATTGAACGGATTGGAATCCGAAGCGACTGTTTGCTTGTACGATGTAACGGGACGGCAGATAGATATTGGCACAACGAAAAACCGTCCAGCTGCCGCAATCTTTCTTTCGACTAAAGGCAGGAGGGGATGTTTTGTGGTTAATGTCTTGTATGAAGGCCGGCTATACAGTAGGAAAACGGTAGTTATCTGATGCCGTTGGCCAGTTTCAGCAGATATTCCATCTGATAGTATATGGCGTTCATGTCACTTTCGGATTTGGCCGGCAGATACGTGCGGGGAAATTCGCTGTAATAATTCCGGTCGTCTCCTACTATGCCTTTTTCCGTTATGCAGTTTGTTCCGTCTATGCAGTTGACCCATACCTTGTATCCGCTCATGCTTACGTCCTTGGAAATGGTCACTTGTGTTAGATCTATCTTCAGAGATGTTTCCGAACCTTTGCCGTCAGTCCACAGATAGGACAGATAGCCTGCTCCGTCTATCGTAAATTCCTTGTATTGTCCGTCCTTGATGCTTGTGGCTATTATTTCGCAGCTTTCATCTATTCTCTGGGCATGTACGACGTTGAATGCACTGAAAGCAGACAAAATTATAATGGATACCAAAATTTTTTTCATGATGTTTATGCTGTATTTTACTGTTATCTTTCATATTCCCGGAAATGCAGCGACCCTGTCGGCATTTTCAGGCTTCTTACTTTTACGCTTTTCAGCTTGTCCGGTTTTTCAGGATTGTAGTTCAGGTAAATGTCCGTTACGGAATACATCCATTTTTCTCCCATTCTGGTGTAGAACAAATAGCTTTTGGTGCCGTAGTGGTAGTTGAGGTACATGTCATATTCCTTTATGGAATTGAATTTAAGGATGTATGAATCTTCGTTTATTTTTTTGTTCTTTTTGATTTTTATCTTGAACTCCTTTCTCATTTCATCTTCTGTCAGTTCTCTTTTTTCACCCGTGCGTGATGAAATGACCCAAAAGTAGGAGAATGGATTTTTGGGGTCCAAACGGTGATCTGTCAGATTGGCCCACACCTCTATCGTTTTGTTTTGAGGTTGCAATATGTATTTAAGTAAGACAAATCCGGAATCTTGTGATAACAGCAATTGCGATGCAAGTAATGCAAAAACAAAAACGAATGCCTTTTTCATATGGCAAAGTTAGCAATTTCATTTGAAATAAATGACGGATATTCTTATTAAAGTTTGATACTGTGTTGTTTTTAAGTTTTACTAACTAACGGGCGGATTTAAAAATGTGTCTTTAAAAGAAAAATTTGTCAGACAGGAAAAAAATTGTAAATTTGTCGGTTAAATGGATTTTATACTTGCCTTTGTGCAGTCAATGGTAAGGTGATGACAATAAGAATACGGTAATAATAAAGGATTATAAGATATGAAAAAAGTTTCACTATTTGCGATTTTGTTGACTTTTTTGACGGGTGTTGTTTTTTCTCAAAGTGGGCCTGCGATTTTGACTCATGTCGATTTTGAATCGGGTGCACCGACAGGGTGGACGATAACTGGAGCGACTATTGTTACGGATGTTGCCGCAACCGGCAACAGTTCATTGAAGATAGCGCCGGGAAGTTCAGATGTGATTATTACATCGCCTGTTTTTAACATAACGGCAGGATGTGCCACTCGTTTGGAGTTCAGTCATATTCCCATGCTGAACAATCAGAACGGAGGAAGGGTTGAGGTTAAGAAGCCTGACGGGACATGGGCCGTTTTGGGTATGTCCGGAATTCAGAACCCCAATTGTTATGACCCTAGTTATGGTGCAGGAACTACAAGTTTTGCAGGTAGTTTCTATAAGGTGCAGTATTGGGAAGGAAATACGCCTGCACCGGTAGACAATTCTATGTGGAAAAATGAGATTTTCTATTTGTATAATACGTTGGGGGCAAGTGCTACGAGTTTCCAGATAAGGTTTGTTGTGCCTTCGGCGACCGGAACTGCAGCTCAGTTTGCGGGATGGTTTTTGGATGACATAAGACTCTTTGCCGCACAGGTTCCCGGAGACGAGGTGCGTGTCCCTCAGATAAGGTCCATAGTTAGTGCTCCGAATATGGATATGTTCCCTACATGTTCCGACATAGTTGTGAAAATGGATATAAGGGATGCTCAGGGAGCTATGGCGACGACTCCTGATGCTGTTACCATAGAATATATGTTTGATGATGAGACTACTCCCACTGTTGTCAATATGGCGAAGGTCGCTGGAGAGGCCAACATGTATGAAGGTACTATACCTTTTAACGGATTTCAAAGCGTTACAAAGTGGAAAGTTGTAGTCAAGGATTTGAAAGGCAATCAGATAAGGTACCCTTATGTATATGGCACCTATAATGAATTTACAACCATAAGACCATTCACAGGAGTTGTTCCGGTAAAAACTACCGGTATATCGGCTCAATCCATGATGATTAATACCAGTGTGAAGGCTGCTTTGTATCAAATGCGATATACAGCTGAAGAATTGTTGGCTGCCGGATGTTCTGCTGGAGAAATAGGTGGATTGTATTATAATGTTACTCAGGCTGCAACCGGCTTTATAATGCCAGGTTTCAAGATGTATATAGGAAATATTTCTCCAGATGTGGTTCTTGATCAACAATATCAGTATGCTGCTACCACATTGACCAATGTCGTTAATGAACCTAGTTATGTAACTCCTGCCATAGGAGAACAATATATAGAATTCAGTGAACCGTTCATGTGGGATGGAGTAAGCGACTTGTTGATAAAGGTTTGTTGGGGTGAGGCTCCGGCAACAGGTGGTGTTACGAAAATAGAATGTATTGCGGCGACAGGTGGAGCAATCACTTTGAAATACGAACAAACGGGAACGGCTTATGTAGAGGCTTGCTCCGCATTGTTCAGTGCAGCAAGTCCTACTTTGGGGTATAAGCCTAATTTCAAATTTAATTTTTTGAATACATGTGTACTTGCAAATGACCCTGCCGTTTCAGGTGTTTTATGTCAGCCTTCAAATTACAAGATAGATGCAGGAACACCAAGTCAGTTAAGTGTATATTTGCGTAATGACGGTTCTGAGGATTTGAGCCAGGTAAAACTGACATATATGTCCGATGATGGAAATACAGGTAATTCTACATGGAGCGGAACACTCGCTTCTGGTGATTCGGTATGCTACGGCATTACCAATTCAATGTCTTTGACACCAGGATACAGATATGTAAAGGCATGGGTTGATTTGTTGCCTCCGGATATAGATTGGAATCAGGAGAATGATACCGCTTATTTTGAAATAGTGTCTTGTGACGGTGCCATGAACGGAACATATTCCGTCGGGGATGTTTCCGGAGTTGCTTCGGACAGGAAGTTTGATAACTTCAAAGAGTTGTTCAGATATTTGGAGTTATGTGGCGTTGGAGCTCCTGTTGAGGTTAAAATAGCAAATCTTCCCGATGATGCACCTTATAGAGATGTAATGAATTTTCCAACCAATGTTCCAGGTGCATCAGCAACGAATACAGTAACGTTATCAAGTGCTATGCCTGATAATCCTGTGACTTTTACATTGGATGAAGCAGTTGGAAATTCTGTTTTAGATTTGTCCAATGGAAAACATTACAAGTTTGAGAATTTGATTTTTAAGGCTGCAGATGCTTACCCTAACAGCTCAACCCCAAAAATAGTAAACATGTCTGTTGCTACGGATGATGTTTCTTTTGTAAATTGTAAGTTTGATGCTTCAAATTACTTGGGTATGTCTGTTTTGCTTGATATAGCAGAGGGTAAGAATGTGAAGATAGACAGTTGTCAGTTTTTATCTTCCGCAAATAAACAGATAAACATAAAAGGTCTGTCACCGACTTCTATGACAAGTGGTATATCAATAGAGAAGTCTCTTTTCAAGATAACTACACCGTCTTTGGCTAATTATATACCTGATAACAGTATATATGCTGAATATACGGATGGATTGATTATAAGTGGAAATACATTTGAAACGGAATTTCCGGATAATCTTACTTCTGTTGGCGGAACAAAGACAGCAGTAATGTTGCAATCGGTAAAGGATTTCGATGTAAATAAGAATTCATTTGTTTTGTCGGGAATAAGTGCGATCAATATATCTAATTCAGTACAAAGTACTTCTTCAAGGGTTGTTAACAACAAAATAAGTGTCAATAACACCAATACAACTGGAAGTAACGTAACGGTTTATGGTATCAATTTCCTTTCCGGCAGGGATGTGGTTATTGCCAATAATAACATGTATGCGTTGGACGCAGGATTGACTGGTAAAAATGCGATAGGTCTTAGCTTGGGTTATACCGGACAGTCTTCGATAAATATTGATGTTAAAAATAATATTGTTGTCAGTGAAGGAGGCGGGTACGCAGTTTATGAAAGAGCGTCAGAAACGCCGGTCAATAATTCGTTTGATTTGTCCAATAATCTTTATTATAAAGTTTCTTCATCATCCAATGCTGTTTTGTTCAAATTCAATACCGATAATATTGCAGATGCAGAACAATGGCAGTCACTTTCTTTGGAAACAGCTTCTTACTATACTGAAAATCCATTGTTCGGAGCATGGAACAATTTGAATACAACAAATACGTTCTTGTGTGATAAGGCTATTTCCATATCTCAAGTTACAGATGATTTTTATGGTCGTCCAAGACCGGCAACTCCATGTATAGGAGCTGTCGAGTTCGATCCTCCGACTAGCAATCTTTATGTAATGTCCGTGAAGCCGGATTATGGTACTTATTCGGAATCTTCTACGGGTATTCCAACGTATTCTGCCTGTGATTTTGGACAACAAAGCATTATTGTCAAGTTTAAAAACACGAGTGAAAATACCATACCGGCAAATTCGACGCAGATATATTTTCAAGTAGACAGTCAAACGCCTATGAATGGTACAATAACATATGCAATAGAACCGGGAATAGAGTATGAATATACGTTTATTCCAGGTTATGATTTTTCTGCAACTTCTGGAGATATGCATTACAATCTTACTGCATGGTCTTCATTGGCAGCAGATACAGTGAACAATAATGATACGACACGAGCAGTAGTTTTGTCAAATTACGAATTGCCTGCTATGGAGCCACAGACAGCCAATGTAGATTATGGTAATTCCATATTGCTTACTGTAAATACAAATGATTCCGTCTATTGGTATTTGAACCAGACGGATGAAGAATATTTCTTAAAGTCTAATTCTTTGCAGACATCTGTATTATATGCGGATACTACATTTTATTTTTCCCTCAAGAGAGAAATACCTGTTGTTAGAATTACTGAAATACAGATAAACAAGTCCTCGGTGATAGGTCTTACAGAGCCGTTGCCTTCATGGTTGACATCAAACAATGCTTTTGAAATCTCAAATTTGGGAAGTGGAGATATAGATTTGACTGGATATACGTTCTGTTATGAAAAGGCTACTTCCTCAAGTGCTGATTTGACTGGAAATATGACAAAAGAGTATTCTTTCCCTGATGGATTTATCTTGCCTAAAAATTCTGCGGTTACTCTGATATTGGTTTCGCCATCGAATGTTGATACGGATGAAGCATTGGGAATAGGTACAGGATCATCAATAACTATATCCCAAACAAATAAGGCCGGTTTTGTGATAAAGGATGCGGGAGGAAATGTAGTAGATGCCGTTGCCTTGAATGATGCAACATTCCCAGATGGTACTGTTCCGACGGAGATTTGGACAGGTTCTACTTCTAATTTGCTATTGGAGGTAGATGGCGATAAGTTTGCAGGAATAACCAGAATATCTACAACGGATAATACCCAGTCGGGATGGAGGGTTGCTTCTGCGGAAAATCCTATGACGGTGGGAACGTTTGATGAAAATTTGATTGTATATAGAGACAATGGATGTTATGGACAAAAAACGGCATATAATGTTACTGTGAATCAAAGGCCGGAAGTAGATCCGGGTATTGCAATGGTGACAGTAGATGGAATGCTTGGACTTGAAGCTTGTACACTTACGTCGGAAGAAGAAATAAGGGTAAAAATTACAAATACGGGAACACAAACAAGTACCAATCCTATACCTATCGTATGTAAGTTGTATGAAAATGATGTTGAAGTAGGAGGTTTTACGGATTCATTTACAGGCAACATATCATCTTTCGATACAGTTGAGTATGTTCTGAATGGAAGTTTGGATTTGACGGCTTTCACGGAAGACAGACAATTGAAAATAGTTGTTTATTCGGATTTGACATCAGATCAATTACATTCTAACGATACGTCTTATGTCGAAATAGTATCGTTACGTACTCCTCAGCCACCTGTTGCCGAGATTCATGAGACAATCGGTTATGGAGAACAGGCTGTTCTTACAAGTGATGGTGGCGATTATACCACAGTATGGTATGCTGATCCGTATTCGGAGGAGATTCTGGCAAATGGAGATACATATACAACACCTTATCTTTATGAACAGGATACGTTTTATGTCGCATATTTGATAGATGAAAATATAGACATAACGGTAGGTACGGGAAACTTGACAAATACTACATCTTCTTCTCCGTCTCCTTTATCTCACTCTAATAAAAGAGCAAAAGAACAATACTTGTTCAGAAGTTCTGAATTGAATAGTGTTGGTATTGAAGCAGGATGGTTGAACAGTTTGGCATTCCATATAGAGGATATTGATAATGATGTTGACTTTAGTGAATACAGAGTTAAAATAGGAACTACTGCAGAGAACTCCCTTGAAAACTGGATAACAGGATTGCAGGAAGTATTTTATTCCACTGAGTTTTCCGTTTCTGAGATTACTGACATAAGTACGTGGAAGGTATTGACTTTCGATGAGCCGTATTATTATGATGGAGTTTCAAATCTTGTGGTTGAGATTTGTTTCGCTACTAATGTTACGAATGGAAAAGTAAAGGTTAACCAAACGGATCTTGAGGATTTTAATGCATCTTTGATGTACAAGAGTACATCTGCAGACGCTTGTTCATGGGAGGGAAATCCGTCCAGTAGTAATAGAACCAGACGTCCTAATGTGATGTTCAATATATCTTCACAGGGTTGTATTAGTGAGAGAGGGGCGATTGTTGTTGAAGTTTCCGGTATTCCTGCGTGTGATGTAGGTATATTGAGTTTGGTTTCTCCTGAAGAAGATGCTAATATTTTGGCAGGTGTACAGACACCTGTAGATGTTGAATTTAAAAATTACGGTTCTGATGCATTGACTGATTTGGATATACATTGGTCTGTAAATGGTGTTGAGCAGCAGGTTTATGAATGGAGCGGTAATATTGCTCAAAATGGAATAGAGACTGTTACATTGGGAAATTATTCATTTGAGCCGGGAGAAATAGTCATAAAGATATGGATAGCGAAATCGTGTGATGATATACATACGAATGATACATTGGAAGTTGTTTTGTCTTCATGTCTAGGTAACGAATCTTCCATTACACAACTTACGATAGGTCCTGATGACGATGACAGTTTCGCAAACTTTACTGAGTTTGTTGACGCTCTTGTCGTATCCGGCTTGTGCGGACCTATAGAGGTAGGCGTAAAACCGGGTACGTATGATGAACAGATAACTATTCCTGCACTGAAAGGAAATAACGAACAAAATAATATAGTGATAAAAGGTTTGTCAGATGGAGTTATTTTGACTTATACCTCCGATGATACCGATGAAAACAGATATGTGTTGAGTGCGGATTCAGTTAATCATATTACTTTCAAGGATTTCACTATAAATGTAACAGATACCGTTGATTTTGTTGTCAAGGTATCAAACTCTGATAATATACTTTTCGAAGGTATGAACTTTACTTCTCCTAAAGTTGAAGAAACAGCGTTGGTGTCTTTACTGAAAAATAGTAATATTAACTTTGTTGAGAATGAATTTTATGGAGCTTCTTCACAGATTTTGGTTGAAGATACTGTGAGAAACTTGAATGTGACGGCAAATAAATTCGTTGATTTCGCGACATCGGGTTTAACAGCTTCATTAGTGGAAAACTTGATGGTGAAGAACAACAGAATGACAACCGATACATCAAAGATAACATTGGGAGCTATAATATTGAATGGAATATTTGGCAATTTGGATATACTTTCAAACAGGATATATCTGGAAAAGGGAACTGCGGTCAGAACAGGAATAACATTGAAAAACTCTAATTTCAATCAGGTTTCTCCTGCATTTATAGCAAATAATGAAATCGCTATAATCGGTTCCAGAAATGTTACAACAAATATTGCATGCATAGGTATAGAACTGGAAAATGTATCATGGCTTAATGTTTATTATAACACTGTAAAAATAGAATCATCAAAGAACAGTACTAATTCCAAGGCCTTGTCTGTTGATGGTGACGGTACAAATATTCAAATTCAAAACAACAATTTGGATAATCAGGGTAAGGGATATGCAATGTATGTAAAAGCTCCTGCAACGCAAGTTTCGTTCTCGGATAATAATAATTACGCTGTAAACGGAAGCAAGTTTGTTGCTTGGGGAACGGACAAGTCTAATTTGGATTTGTTGCGAACAGCCAACGGTATGGATGTAAATTCAGTTTCAATAGAAAATCCTTTCACAGGAGATTCTACCTTGAGTCTTGTTTATCCTACCGATATCGTTAGGGCTGCTGAACCGTTGGATGATGTGCCTTTGGACATATTGGATAATTTCAGACCTGTTTCTCCAAAGCCTACTATAGGTGCTTATGAATATCAGTTTACAGGTATTGATACAGGTGTTCCTGAAATAATTACACCTGAAGAGGGTGAAGACTATACTGAAAACGAACCGTTGACACCTGTTGTTCAAGTAAAGAATTTTGGTAACTATACGATGAACACTTTTGAAATAACAGCGGTTCTCAAGTATGACAAGTATGATGATACAGAGGTTCAAACCTTAACTGAAACGTGGAACGGAACATTGTCTTCTTTGGAAACCATGACGTACACATTCCAGCAGTCTTTCCATCCTCCTTTGAATTTGGTTTATGATGCACCTATGTATATGATGGTATATACTACCGTTGCCGGAGATACTACACATAACAATGATACGGCTTATACCTCGTTCCTTGTTACACCTGCAAAGGATTTGAAGATTAGTGGCATAACTTCTATTACAGAACGTTGTAATCTGACGGATGTACAGTTTAGGACGACAATAAAGAACGAAGGTCAATATTCTATAACTGATACGGATGAAATAAGTGTTACTCTATTCATTGAAAACAAGCCTGATGTTGTAATTACCGAGCCGTTGAATTTCCCTTATACGGATCAGACCACTATGGCCACATTTAATAAGTTGGACCCTGGCGCAAGTTTGACATATACATTCACTCAGACGGTTGATTTGTATCCGACAGGTGATACCGATACGACTTGGAATGTCAGAACCATAGTGGAAACAGTCGGAGACAATTTGCATGCTAACGATACCTCAAGTACGGCTTCAACCGTTATATCATTATTGTCACCTGCAGCACCTGTGGTAACGGATGATCATATTCCTTATGCTACATGGGGACATCCTTCAGCAGAACAAGAGGATAATCTGGCCATAAAATGGTATTCTTCGACTACTGCATCGGATCCTTTTTATGCACCAACATCTTATGCTGCTTCTAAGAATTATACAACTACACAGTTGTTTGAAGATACCACGTTCTATCTGAGAGTGTTCAGGACAGGTGCATATCCTTGCAAGAGTGATTTCTCACCTGTTACCGTGTATCTGGATGCTCGTGCTCAAGTTGATGCTTCTGCAATAGATATTGTTGAACCTATACCTGAAGGATGGGTATATATGTCTGATCAGGATACGATAAGAGCAAGATTGGTTAATCACGGTACTGAACCTTTGTCAAACTTCTCTGTAAGTTACAGTATTAAACCTACATCACCTGCTGATGCGGAGGAAGTAGTCGTTACCGAAACGTGTACGGATATCATTCAGCCTAACAATGTTGCGCAAAATGACAATTTCCCTCAGGCTTATGTTTATAAGTTTAATACTTTAGCCGATATGTCAGATCCTTCAAAGACTTACAAAATAAGGGCATGGGTAGATGCATCGAATGACTATACGGCGTTGAATGATACAACTGATTATTTGCTTGTAAGACCAAAGAATGGAAATACATTGTATTGTACTCCTAATGTTACTAATCCTGTTTCTTTGGATATATCGAGAGTTCAGATGGGAACGGTTGACAATGCCAATTCCGCATTTGGTGCCACATATACAGATTACACTGAGACAGTTTCTCCTGTTGTGTTGTTCAAAGGAGTGTCCGACACTTTGTATGTTCAGGTTGACTATTCTTCTCCTATGGAAATACCTGAAAGTCCGGTGGGAGGATGGATTAGAGTATTCATGGATTGGAACAGAGACGGAGTATTCGATGTCGCTACGGAACTTGTTGCAAGCGATACCACGTGGGCTGGTGCATTGTTCAAGTCCAAGATAGATGTTCCGGCAAATACGATGAACGGTATGACAAGGATGAGGATAATGTTGAAACAGAGAGGTAACAGTGAAGAGTTCGGTCCATGCGATACATATGGTGACGGAGAAGTGGAGGATTACAAAGTGCAGATAAGAACGGTTGAAAATGTTAATGCGGAAATGAAGAGATTCGTTTCACCTTCCGAGTTCGCTTATACAGCCCAGCAGGAGGTGAAAGTGTTGATGAGTAATTCCGGTTTGACACCTTTGACTTCAGCTGTAATAAAATGGACTTTAAATGACGGAGAGGAAAATACATATAATTGGAGTGGAAATATTGCGTCCGGAGAATCTGTACCTATTACATTGGGAACGGTTGATTTGGCTTTGGGAATGAACAACCTTAAAGCATATGTCAATGTCAACGGTGATACATACAATGTTAACGATACGGTAAGGATGAATACTTATTTGTTCAGAGAGTTTACCATACCATACTCTACAAACTTTGATGAGGAAGAGGTTAACGATCATTTCTACGCGTACAATGTAAATCTGGCCAATCCGACAAATTGTTGGGAAATGGGAACTCCGGCTTCCACGAATACTACAATCAAGGAGGCTTATTCTGCCCCTAACTGTTGGAAAACGGTATTGGACGGAAAATACCCTAAGAACAATGAGAGTATATTGTATTCACCGGTATTCAATATAGATTTGATAAAGCCGGATACCTTAAGTTTCATGTTGAGATCCTCTGTGACAACTCCTACAAAGATGACAGTTGAATATTTGAATTGGGAGAACAAATGGGTTAACTTGACTGCAATAGCTGATGAGGAAGGAGGTCTAAATGCCGAGAACTGGTATGATGACGAGGAAGGTACGGCGTTTACCACTTCAAGAACATGGCGAAAGGTTTCTTATTCTTTGGCAAAAGTATCTCATTTGTTCGGAAACAAATTCCAATTAAGGTTTGTATTCCGTTCGGGCAACGGTAGTCAAAGTGATGGATTTGCAATAGATGATATATCCATAAAAAGAGCTTTGAGACCTCAGGATGCTGGTGTCGTATCTATCAATCTTGAGCCTACAAATCTGCCTAATTACGGATCTTATTACTATCCTCGTGTTGAGATACGTAACTTCGGAACACAGACTTTGAACAACATAGAGGTTTGTTACATATCTGAAGGAATGCACATACCTATATGCGAATCCATAACTTCCGCAGGCATATTGCCGGAAACTACGGGAGAATACACATTCCAAAGAGGAACATATCTGACGGTGGATAGTCCTGATCCGTTTGAGATATGCGCATTTACAAGATTGAATCCTACTGACGTTTATACTGATAACGATTCCTCATGCGCAAGCATAGTTATAGGACCTCTGCAAAAGGATGTGGGTATAGTTGAAATAGTTTCACCATTGGATCAAATCGTTTCCAACGATCAGGTGGAGGTCTCGTTGCATATAAAGAATTTCGGTATAGACGTGATATCTGAGTTGCCTATATCTTATGAGGTGTCAGGAGGCAATGTTAATACGGAAATGATTTATTTCAATCCGCCTTTGTATAACGGTGACGAATATATCTACAGATTCAATCAGAAGTTCTTGGCTTCATTCGGAGTTGTCAACTTGAAGTGTTGGACTGGACTTGACGGAGACTTCTATCATGACAATGATACGGTGTACAGACGTCTTGAAGGTTCTAATATGATTAGAGACCTGGAAGCAAAATCTATCACAATAGACGATGCGGATCCTGACAATATATCCGTTCAACTTGACTTTATGAACAGGAGCTCTGTTGGTATTTC
The DNA here is from genome assembly GCA_944320415.1 of uncultured Bacteroidales bacterium. Taxonomy (GTDB): domain Bacteria; phylum Bacteroidota; class Bacteroidia; order Bacteroidales; family P3; genus Onthomorpha. The sequence goes on along the minus strand of CALUHJ010000004.1, from coordinate 87,046 downwards.
CAATATTACTGTCGGATACTATTACAACGGAGACATAACAAATGCGGTAGAGGAAACATACAGGCTCGGCAATGCCGTACCTGCCGGCACCATGGGTCATCACAAGTTCCAGGCTGTCTTGCCTAGGGATACATATACCGGTATTACCGCTTATGTAACAGTTCCTGATGAGGTGGACAGGAGTAATGATACGACCAATGTACTTTATATGGGTTACAGGGACGGTGTTGCGGACACTATCTATATAGAACAAACATCCGCACCTGATTGCAAGGTTCAGCTAAGGGCTCACAATGCGGGTACATTGGGCGGAAATACACAGGTTACGGCACACTTGGTACTGAACGGAGATATGGCGAACAAGATAACCGAAACATTCACATGGGAATACGATGAACCTAACCCTAGACTGACAAGATATATGACGTTCTCTACAAGAATACCGAGAAGCGAAAACGGAACATATAACGTCATGGCATGGATAGATTATCCTTATGATGCGGATCACAGGAACGATACGACCCATGCTTATGTTGTTCAGTCGTTTGTTGATTTGGACGATGAGGCTCAATATGTCAAGTTTGAATTGGAACAGAACAGACCTAATCCGTTTGACAATGCAACATCAATAGGATTTACCTTGCCTGAGGCCGGTTATGCCAAGCTTGTAATAACCAACAACCTGGGACAGGAAGTAAAGACAGTTGAAGGAAAATACGGACAGGGACACAATACAATTGTTCTTACTGACTTGAAATTGCCTGAAGGTGTTTACTACTATACGATGTATTACAAGAATGTCAAGAAGGGAAGAAAGATGATAGTCGTAAAGTAACAGGAAAACTCTAATAAATAAATTGATATGGAAGGCTGTTAATCATGGTTTTTTCCTTTATAGTTGTTACAGCTTGTGAAGACGATGAAGTGATTGGCTCGGTAAATTTGAGCATGAGAAATTGGGGCAATGGAGGTACGGAGCTGTATATGTCCGGTTCCGATTATCTGTATGTAGATAATGCGAATAATTTTACATTTTCAGGTCAGGGAGAAATATATTCGCTCGGACAAGTCAGCGGTTTGCATGAGGTGGACTATATACCAGAAAATAACGGCGGATGGGTTAAAAGAGTGGCTGCATATCCTGGCGGAGGTTATGTTGTAAGAAACAAAGTATGGGATGGCGACTACGAGAATTATCATTATGTGTATATGCGTGTATATGTGTATGATTATATTGAATCGGTTGAAGGAGGTATACTTGGAGTGAGGATAACGTATCAAATGCCTTTTGTCTCATAATTTTTTTAATTGTTGCTTTAGAATGGATACAACAATGGAAAAAATGGTTGTTTGTGTCCCGGTTTCTCCGAATCATATTTCGTGTGGAATGCGGGTGTGATATGGGCTATCTTTTATTAAAACCATATCGCAGTCATTATGTTTAATCTTTAATCAATGTTTAGTTTATGGACAGATTCTTTGTTAGTTTGAAAAATCGTTACGTATTAGGAATGTTTTTGGTCATTGTGTTTTGCGGACTGTATGATTCTGAAGTGTTTTCCCAAAACGGCACCGGTCAAGCCGCTAATGAGGCGGAAATTAAGCGATTGGCTTGGTCTTTAAAGGCAAATTTCGGTTCTTCCTCTTATAGTGCGGAATTGAGCAATTCAGCCAATGTGTCATCTGATTTCAAATCGGTCTTCGCCTATTCTGTGGGAGGATACCTCGAATACCGTTTCAATTCCCTTTTTTCTTTGGAAAGCGGAATAGAATACCGCAATATTGGTTATCGTCTTGAAAGTAAATTCGGCGGACTGATGGGAAGCGTGGACTTCACCGAAAACATAAGATACCGTTTGCACTATATGTCGGTTCCGTTTTTTGTCGGTTTTGATTTTCTGAACCATACCTATTCGCTTTACGCTGGTCCGGTGTGGAACATAAGTTTGGGTGGCAACAGGGAATATGAACGTGTTTCGGGGGCCATTTCCAGTGCAGACGCCAATTCAAAATCCGAAATAAATAATCTTGAATCTATTTATACGTCCTTGAGATTAGGCTTTGCGATAATGCTTTCCTCTCATTGGGGTTTTTCATCGGAGGCAGATATCTCACTTAGCGATATATTCATAAGTAGTTATGGACGTACAAGCAGGATAAATACGTTTTCTGTTGCCGTTCTATACCGTTTTTGAATGGCATAGGATTTGCCTGCCGTAAGAAAACCGTAAAGGCACTCTACCGTTTATTTTACAGACTTGTATGCTTCATGGCAAAAAGGGGCTATTGAGAATGAAAACAAACTTATCCGGCAATATATACCTAAAGGAACGGATTTTATGGAACTCTCGGAAGATTTCAATAAGGAGGTACAATACAAAATAAACCGAAGTCCAAGGAAAAAACTGAATTTCTCCACTCCCAAAAAAGAGTTCTTCAAATTTATTCCGTAAAATTGCACTTGCTGATTGACTCTACGTATTTAGTGAAAGGAGGTGCCGTATCAGTAGATATCCATATAGTTTATGATGTCTGGTTTTTTATTTAACAAACCAAAGGCGCCATTCATAATATTGATACGCCGATAATCCTGTGGTTTCCACATCGTGGTATGCGTAGCAAACTGAGTGAGTACATTGTATGTGTCCCAAATAGTTCCTTCGCCTTTCATCAAGTATTCCTTTTGGAGGTCATAATATCCTGCATTTTCGTAAGCAGAACAAGTTTTTTCATACGGTATCAACGTCTCTGCTTGCTCTTTTTCTATACCTTGACTAATCAGAATTTTTTGTGACTTCCTCATTTCTGATAAAGATATTCTTGATATTGACGCTACTGCAAACAGTTTTTCGAATTGTTCTATGCCTGTTCTAAAGAATTGTTTGCTTTTCACTTGTGCAATCATATTGTGTATTTCATGAGAAGACAGTTTATACACGGTAGCGTCTTTGCGCTTTTCTCTGACAATCTGACCGTTGGCACATACCAGCCGTTCATAATAATGTCCTAATTCGATATGTGATGGACTCCAGGCAAGATAGAAGCCATCTATCATGAAATCTTCTCCCGGTCCAAACAAATGCGTGTGCCCTTGTGGATTGGTATAGGTAATGATAATGTGTGGGATTCCCGAATTGTTCCACTTAATGTCCGATACTGTATATACTGTTTCTTCTGCCATCATTTCGGCAAAGTCGAAAAATAATGTCGGTGAAATATACTCATCAACAATGGAGATTATATCTGTGAGTTGTCGGCTTTGAGGCGAAGCAGTCACTACTACAGATTTAGGCTTTTGTATGTTTGATGCCACATTGATGTAGTTACGGTAATTTTTCAGGCCGGTTTCGCCAGACGCTTCTTCCACCATCTTTCTTTGTCGGATGTCAATACCGATGATACGGTCGTATGTTTCTGTAAAGGTGTCACTGGCGGGAACTTCTATTCCTTCGATAGAATATACATTCTTTCCCACATGTGTAAGTCCACTTAGAGATATAGTCTTATGCGGACATAATCCCTGCATGAATTGATGTTTTTTTAATTGAAAATCTGAATGGTTCATATCAATCTTGTGTAAAAAGTTTATCGAACTGGTCAGCGAAGTCGCGTATCTGTCCTGCCACTTCGCTCTGCATATGCTTTATATGTCGGTCTTGGAGGAAGCGTTGTTCGTTAAACGAAACATCGCCAGTGCTGCTTAGACTATAGAAAAGTTTTACTCCAACATCACCACGGCGGTGTTTTGAAAAAGTTATGAAACGGTCGGAATATATATTTTTCGGATTCTCCAAACGGAGTTCCATCATTGCAGTAATAGAATGCTTCAATCTATTTGACCCGACAAAATTTCCGGACTTTGTCACCTGTTGTATGGTCAGGAATGTACAATTTAGATGTCGGTCGTTTTGGCCTTTATTCTGCTTTTTGATAAGCTGTAAGAGCCAACTCTCAGCATCTTTCATACGAATGTTTTCTTCATCCTTGATTATACCCTGCAGTTCGTAAAATGAATCAATTGCTACTATATCCCATCCTTGTTCAATAACATTTTTGACTACAGTCCAGTTGTGGACTTCATTATCAAAATCAGATTCTACAAAAAGAATGGGTAAAGTCTGGAATTTCGGGTATCTTTCCACATATACACTGAGGTCTATCTCATTCATTTCGGCACTCACAAATAGAGTCCTGGCGTTCGGATAGCGATTCTGGATATTGGCCAGCATATCAAGAATGATAGTAGTCTTACCCACACCTGGGTCGCCGATAATCATATAGTTCACACCACGTGGTAGTCCTTGATGAGAACTCAAAAGTTCGTCCAAAGCCGTACCGCAGTGAAAGGTTTCAAAGAGCTTCGGGTCAAAACTCAAATCGCGCATTCTGACTACATGATTCATCATAACCGGCATAATGTTGAGATTAAAATGTTGTTTTGTCGTTATTGACACAGCAAAAGTATTATGATGGTTATGCCATATTGTTGCATAGGAATAAAAGATATAGAAAATCTTATTTTGGGGGTTATTTGCTTCGTTTCGAATTCCCCACGGCAGGTCGGAAGATACCGATGCCGACATGTACTTCTGCCGGTCCACAGGCAGCAAAAGTTATTGCTACTCACCCCGGTAGCTTAGTCTGCTTACTGCTTATCTGTTCTTGCGGCTCGAAGACGGTATTTACAAATTTCTCGTCCGTTATCTGTCCGTTGCAATGTTTTTGGATTATCTGATGTTTCTGATATAGGAATGTTCATCACTGACTCATGTTTAGATGTGAAAAGACGAATTCAGATAGTTTGGAATATTAATGTAGACTTTGCACTGGATGACAGTAAGTAACGACAAGGATTGACCTTACTGTCGAGCAACTTTATCTGCTTCCGCTACCTGACTATTATGACATCCTTCTTTCGTTCTGTCGAAGATTTTGTCTATCTGCTTGATAACCGTTCTATGTTTCTTTTTTAGGTTTTAAATCAATAAACCCCGAAAGTTTTTGATCACCTTCGGGGTTTATTGATTTCATATCACGGAACTCTTTTCCTTATTCGATAGAAACGGATTCAGAAAAGAAAAAAATGTTTTCAGAATCCGTTTTCTTCAAACAAAGATCTATTTCATCAATTCAGCAAATTCCTTGTAGAAATAAGGTATTGTCTCTATTCCCTTGAAGAACTGTTCCAAAGGATAGTTCTCATTAGGCGAGTGGATTGCGTCAGAACCCAATCCGAAGCCCATGAGGATGGACTTTATGCCCAATATCTTTTCAAATCCCGCAATGATAGGGATGCTGCCTCCGCTTCTTGTAGGTATTGGACGCTTGCCGTAAGTGGTGATGTAAGCCTTTTCAGCCGCCTTGTAGGCAGGCATGTCTATCGGAGACACATAGGCATAACCGCCATGCAAAGGAGTTACCTCCACCTTGACGGATGCAGGTGCAAGACTCTTGAAGTATTCGGCGAACTGTTCGGTCACCACCTCAAAGTCCTGGTCCGGAACCAGACGGAATGATATTTTGGCATGAGCGGTTGAAGGAATGACGGTCTTTGCGCCCTCTCCGGTGTAGCCTCCCCAAATTCCGCAACAGTCAAGGCTCGGACGTATTCCTACTCTCTCTATCGTACTGTATCCTTTCTCGCCATGAATGTCGTTGATGTCTATCGCTTTCTTGTATTCCTCCACATCGAAAGGAGCCTGAGCCATCAATTCCCTTTCCTCTTGGGAAGCCGTAAGTACCTTGTCATAGAATCCCGGTACCGTTATGTGATTGTTTTCATCCGTAAGTTTGGAAATCATCTGGCAGAGTATGTTTATAGGGTTTGCAACCGCACCGCCGTACAGTCCGGAGTGCAAATCGCGGTTAGGTCCCGTAACTTTGACCTCTACATATCCCAAACCTCTCAATCCAGTCGTTATGGAAGGAGTGTCCGAGGCTATCATGGAAGTATCGGATACGAGTATTATGTCTGCCTTGAGCATTTCCTTGTTCTCTCTGCAAAAGTCGTAAAGACTGACAGAGCCTATTTCCTCTTCTCCCTCAAGCATGAACTTGACGTTGCAAGGCAATTGACCGGTCTTTACAAGATACTCAAAGGCCTTGGCGTGCATGAACGACTGTCCCTTGTCATCGTCCGCACCGCGAGCCCAGATGAATCCGTCCTTTACCACAGGTTCGAAAGGCTTTGTGTTCCACAATTCGACAGGGTCAACCGGCATTACGTCATAATGTCCGTATATCAATACCGTAGGCTTGTTCTTGTCAATCGTCTTTTCCGCATATACCACAGGATTGCCTTTTGTCGGCATTATCTCGCATTTGTCCGCACCGGCTTCCATAATCAGTTCTTTCCATCTTTGCGCACAACGAATCATATCGGGTTTGTGTGCCTCTATTGATGAAATGGAAGGTATGCGTATCAGGGAGAACAACTCCTCCAAAAACCTTTCCTTGTTCTGTTCGATGTATTGTTTTATTTCCATTCGCTTTGTTTGTTTTATTTTAAAAATTAGATTCCAAGTCTTCTTCAAAATATTCCGGTGCTTTAAGGTCTTCTTCCGATATTATCGGGTTGTTTATCCAGTCGCGGATGATTTGTGCGGTGTTTATCTGGTCTTTCAGTCTCAGGTACATTTCATAGGCATCCAAACGGTTGATGTAGTCGCCGCATTTGACTATGAAGTTAGGTTCGTCGAAGCTCACGTAAGCCCTGGTGTCGGGATAGGTGTCCATTATTTCCTGTTTAAGGGCAAAAGCCTTGGCCTTGGCGTTTTCACCCGTGAAGGTGTTGACCCTTATTCTGTAACCCATTATCGTTCTCGACATTTCATTGTATTCTATATGCCTTTCGAGTATGGTCTGCAACCTTCCGTCGGCCAGAATCTTCACCTGAGCCATGCACTTTATTGAAAAGACCGAGAGACTCAGCATAACAAGCACGCAGATTCTTCTTATCATGTACATCGTCGTGACAGTATTTTTATCTTGATTCGCCGTTGACCTGTCTTACCGAAACGGTCAAAACCGGAATAGGGGAGAGGTTCAACATCTGTTGCGCGTAAGGTCCGAGGAATATGTTAGAAAAGGTTTTTTCCTGCTCGCTCATTATCACTATCAGGTCCGCATTGACCTTTGTGGCATATTCTATGGTCGAAAGTGTGGTGTTTTCCGACTCTACGTAGTCCGTGACGTATTTTACTTGTTTTGAGTCAAGCAGTTTTTCGACGCTGTTGACGTATCCTTCCACTTCACCTCTTATCGTTTTGTTCTTGTAGCTGAATATTCCCAAAACATGAATCTGAGTTCCGGGAAACATCTTGGAAAACTCTATCGTCCATGGAACCTTCTGCCGCGTGTCTCTTGTGGAATCGATAGGCATTATTATTTTTTCCAAAGGCTTGTCGAAGTTGAAGTTTTCCCTGACTGTCAGAACGGGAGCATGGGAACAGGTTACGGTCTTGTAGGCGTTTGCACCTGCGAATTTCTCATCAAAGCCGCTGTTTCCGTGCGTGCCGATGACCAAGAGATCAGAATGGTATTCCTTGAGTACATTGTTCAATGCCGTATATATCTTGCCGTTTTTGGCTATGAGATATTCGGCTTTGTTGTTGACAAGTTTCTTTTGGGCGGATGCCACGAGTTCCTTCAGTCTTGCTTCGGCCTCGTCGTAATCCATTTCAGCGGTTTGAACCCAAACGACCAATAAATCGGCATTTGCCCTGAATGCCACGTCCGTTGCAAGCCTTATGGCTGCAAGAGAAGTTTTGGAGAAATCGACTCCGACCATTATTCTGTCCATAATCTTCAATTGTTGTTTGTTGTTACTTTTTCAAATTTTACTGGTCGCTTTTTTCCCTTTGGTTTTGTCCAAGCAAAAAGGCTTGATTAATCATCAAGTCCGACCCCTAATGTTTTATTAGCGACAAAGATATGGAAAATGTTTGGAATTGCAAAGTAAAATGGTGAAAATGTTGAAACAAACCAGGGTATAAAATGAAAAAAAAGGTGAATGTGCGCATTCGTTGTAAGAAAATTTTTCAAAAACGTTTTGACTAATCCAATGTATACCAACAATCCTTTTTGCTCTTTGTCATCATGGTAACATAGAAAACCTCTTTGTTGTCTTGTGTGTTGCGGCAAGTGGAATTGCCCCTGTAATGGTATTTCTTATGAAATAATTCCAAAAGGTCATACGATTCCTCCAAACCTTCTTCATTGCATGGATGGAAAAATATTACGATGTCTGTTTTGTTGTTTTCGGATACGTTGTTTTTGTAAACTCCGTCAATTGAACCGTTAGCAATCCTTACAAACAAGTCTTTGCCCTCATCGGAATATATTTTGTAGATACCGTCATCAGGTATCATTTTTAGAAGGCGGGTGTTTTTGTCTTTTACCAATTTGTATTCCTTGCCGTTGTAATTCATCTTCATGTCAGACGAAAGATTGTCATTCTTTGACGATGTGCAGGATACAAGTCCTGATATCAAGACCGACATTATTGCCAGCATAATTATACTGTTTGATTTCATGTTTTTATTTTTTTTTTGTTTTAACGGCAACAAAATTACGAATTGAATCCGAAAATAACAAGCAAAAAACTTTTTACTTTGTTTAATATGCTTTTGTTGAATTGGTATTATGTATTTCTTCAGTTGTAAATGTATTTTTTCAATTGTTTTTTTGCCTTTGCGGACAAATAGCGCATTTTTATTACCTTTGCAAACCGTAGCCTTGATTAGGATGACGGGTTTTGTGAAGAGGCGGAGGAACACATACAAACAACAAAGAAATGAATGAAAATCTCAATCCTTCGAAGGAGAGACTGACAAAGAGTGAGAACGATTATGAAAAGGCCTTGCGCCCTTCGGCTTTCGATTCGTTTGCAGGTCAGAATCAGATAAAGGAGAACCTGAAGATATTCGTTCGTGCGGCCAAGGAGAGGGGAGAACCCCTGGATCATGTTTTGTTGCACGGACCTCCGGGTTTGGGAAAGACCACCTTGAGCTATATAATTGCCAATGAGTTGGGCGTCAACGTCAAGATGACTTCCGGTCCTGTGATAGACAAGCCGGGAGATTTGGCAGGAATATTGACCAATCTTGGCTGTAATGACGTTTTGTTCATAGACGAGATACACCGTCTGTCGCCCGTTGTGGAGGAATATCTTTACTCTGCAATGGAGGATTACAAGATAGACATAATGATAGAGAGCGGGCCAAATGCCCGCAGTGTGCAGATAGGATTGAATCCTTTCACGCTGATAGGTGCGACAACAAGAAGCGGTCTTCTTACTGCACCTTTGCGTTCTCGTTTCGGTATAACCTGCAGACTCCAGTATTACGATCATCAGACGCTTGCTTCCATTCTAAAACGTTCGAGCGGCATATTGAAAACACCCATAAGGGACGATGCCGCAATGGAGATAGCGCGCAGAAGCAGGGGAACTCCGCGAATAGCCAACCTTTTGTTGCGAAGGGTCAGGGATTTTGCACAGATAAAGTCCGACGGGGTTATAACAATGGATGTTGCCAGGGATGCACTTTCTGCGTTGAACGTGGACAAAAACGGATTGGACGAGATGGACAACCGCATATTGAGTGCAATAATAGACAAGTTCAAGGGGGGACCTGTCGGTATAACTACCATAGCTACGGCTGTCGGAGAGGATGCAGGTACCATAGAGGAGGTGTATGAACCTTTCCTTATACAGGAGGGTTTTTTGATGCGTACTTCCCGCGGACGTGAAGCCACGCCTTTGGCGTATCAGCATTTGGGCAGATATGAGACAGGCGGACAAAGAGAATTGTTTTGAAAAGTGTACGGTTAGTTTGAAAAAGAAGTAAATTTGCAGATTGAAAAAAATAAAAAAATAAAGGTTATGGCAGAACATAAGATAAGTCCTGAGCTTTTGACCTTGCAGAAGGTGGATCAGATACTCAGGGAAAACATGACGTTGGCTCTTTCGGACGAAAGCAGAAGAAGAATAATAAAATGCAGGGAATATCTTGACAACAAGATGAAGACGCAGAAAGAACCTATTTACGGTGTTACGACCGGCTTCGGTTCTTTGTGCAACATATCCATTTCAAAGGAGGAATTGTCCCAGTTGCAGAAGAATTTGGTTATGAGCCATGCTTGCGGTGTAGGTGAGGAAGTGCCAAAGGAGATTGTCAGAATCATGTTGTTGAACAAGATACAATCGTTGTCTTACGGTAATTCTGGTGTCCAATTGCAGACTGTAGAGCGTTTGGTTGATTTTTTCAATAACGGCATTACTCCTGTCGTTTATCAGCAGGGTTCGCTCGGAGCTTCTGGTGATTTGGCACCATTGGCACATATGTGTCTTCCTTTGTTGGGCTTGGGACAGGTAGATTACAAGGGAGAGAGAATAAGCGGAAAGGAATTGAATCAGAGATTCGGCTGGCAACCGATAGAGTTGCAGTCCAAGGAAGGTCTGGCCTTGTTGAACGGTACTCAGTTTATGAGCGCTTTTGCGGTATGGTGTGTAATAAAGGCTCAAAAACTGTCCGATTTGGCCGATCAGATTATGGCTGTTTCCTTGGAGGCGTTTGACGGAAGGATAGAGCCTTTCCTTGACCCCGTACATCAGGTGCGTCCTCATAAGGGACAGATTGAAACGGCACGCAGGATACGTGAACTGTTGGAAGGAAGCGAGATAATAAAGCAGTATAAACAGCATGTACAGGACCCTTATTCGTTCCGTTGTGTTCCTCAGGTTCACGGAGCAAGCAAGGATGCCATAAGATATGTTGCCGACGTTGTTACCACCGAGATAAACTCCGCAACGGACAATCCAACCGTTTTCCCGGATTTGGACATGGTTATATCGGCAGGCAATTTCCACGGTCAGCCTTTGGCCGTAAGTTTGGATTTCTTGGCAATAGCCGTAGCCGAATTAGGCTCCATATCGGAGAGAAGGACATACCAGCTTATAGGTGCAAAGAGAGATTTGCCTTCGTTCCTGGTTGCCAAGCCGGGATTGAATTCGGGCTTTATGATACCTCAGTATGCGGCAGCCTCTGTTGTAAGTCAGTCAAAACAATTGTGTACTCCTGCATCGGTTGATACGATAGATTCCTCACAAGGACAGGAAGACCATGTCTCATTCGGTTCCAACGCTGCTACCAAGCTGTACAGAGTGGTGAACAACACGGAGAAGGTTTTGGCCATAGAGTTGTTCAATGCTGCGCAGGCATTCGATTTCCGCAAGCAGAAAACCGGATTGAAATCTTCTGAAAAGATAGAGAACTTTGTAAAGGAATATCGTTCTCATGTCAATTTTGTGGAGGTTGACCAGGTTATGTATGAACTTATACACAAGAGCATAGATTTCTTGAGAAGCAAGGAATAAAAATAATACTCGTATTGTTTTAGGCTGTCGGCGTTTGGTCGGCAGCCTGTTTTTTATGGATGTTGTTATGTCTTTTTTACCGACTACGAAGAAAGAACTGGAAAGTTTGGGATGGAATTACGTAGATGTTGTGATAGTTTCAGGTGATGCGTATGTGGACCATCCCTCATTCGGGCATGCGGTTATAGCTCGCAGTTTGCAGGCAGCTGGTTTTCGGGTTGCCGTTCTGGCACAACCAAACTGGCAGGACGATTTGCGGGATTTTAGAAAATTCGGCAGGCCTCGTCTTTTCTTCGGAGTCAGTTCGGGATGTATGGATTCAATGGTTAATCATTATACGGCTGCAAAGCGCAGACGCAGTGATGATGCCTATACGCCGGGAGGTGTTTCGGGTTTTCGTCCCGACAGGGCTACTGTTGTTTATTCCAATATATTAAAGACGATTTATCCCGATGTGCCGGTGATTATAGGAGGTATAGAAGCCTCGATGAGACGTCTTGCCCACTATGACTATTGGGCTGACAGACTCATGCCGTCAGTTCTTTTGGACAGCAGGGCGGATGTTTTGGTGTACGGCATGGGAGAAAAGGTGTGTGTTAGGCTATGTAAAGCTCTTGATAGGGGAGAATCACTCGATTCGTTGTCGGATATGGAACAGACAGCTTGTGTTGTAAGGGACTTAAACAAAATAAGCGACAAATGGGAGACGAAGATGTTACCTTCTTACGAGCGATGTCTTGCGGACAGGCGTTTGCAGGCTGAAAGCTTTGCAGAGTTTGAACTCAACAGCAACATGGAACATCAAAAGAGACTGGTGCAGAAATATGAAAAGGAGGGAATTTATGTAGTTGTTAACCCTTCGGATAAAACCTATTGTTCGAAGGATTTGGATGCAGTGTATGATCTTCCATTTGAAAGGAAGCCTCATCCGAAATATGCAAAAAGGGGGAAGATACCTGCCTATGAGATGATAAAGTTTTCCATCAACATACATAGAGGTTGTTTCGGAGGATGTGCTTTCTGTACAATTGCTGCACATCAGGGCAAAAAGATAATATCCAGATCAAAGGAGTCGATTCTCAAGGAAATAGAAACAATATCTAAAGACAAGGATTTCAAGGGATATCTGTCCGATTTGGGAGGTCCTTCGGCCAATATGTACATGATGGGAGGAAAGAAGAGGGATGTTTGTGCCAAATGTGTAAGGACATCGTGTCTTTATCCGGTTTTATGCAAGAACATGGATAACAACCATGCCCCTTTGATAGATTTGTACAATAGTGTACGACGTCTTCCATATATAAGGAAAGCTTTTGTAGGCAGTGGTATAAGATACGATTTGTTTGACGGTTCGGATTATTTTGAGCAGTTGGTGCTTCATCATGTTTCAGGACGTTTGAAAGTAGCGCCTGAGCATTGCAGTGACAATGTCCTGCGAGCCATGAGAAAGATGCCTTTCGACAAATTTGTGGATATAAAGAGAAGGTTCGAACAGATAAATTCTCGGTATGGTTTGAAACAACAGTTGATACCTTATTTCATCTCTTCACACCCAGCCTGTTCGTTGAAAGAAATGGTCGAATTGGCAGCACAAACTTCCCGTCTGGGCTATCATTTGGAGCAGGTGCAGGATTTTACGCCTACACCAATGACGGCTTCAACCGAGATGTATTATACGGGATATGATGTTTATACAATGAAGAAAATATTCGTGGAAAGAAATCCCGAAGCAAAGAAAAATCAGAACAGGATATTTTTTTGGTACAAGGCGGAGAACAGAAAGTGGGCTAAGGATGTTTTCAGAAGATATGGTGTTCCATTTCCTCGACATTGACGGTTAACTGTTCTCCCGTTAACATGTTTTTCAATGTTACTTTTCCTTCTTTTATCTCGTTTTCACCCATTAATGCGACATACTTAATCTTTTTGTTGTCGGCATAACTCATTTGTTTTTTTATTTTTGTCGCTTCCGGATATACTTCCACCTTGAAGTCTTTTTCTCTAAGTTTTTTTGCCTGAATTTGAGCCTCCAATGCTTCCGAGTCGCCAAAATTGACAAACATTACATCGGTAGAGGATTCCAGACAGGAAGGGAAAAGATTCAATTGTTCCAGACAGTCGTATATTCTGTCCGCACCGAAAGAAATTCCTACACCAGACAATCCTTTTTGTCCGAATATTCCGGTCAAATCGTCATATCTTCCGCCTCCGCATATGCTTCCCATTTCCACCTCTGCAGCCTTTACTTCCATTATGGCACCTGTGTAATAGTTCAATCCGCGAGCCAATGTCAAATCCAATTCAATATCGTTTACTCCGAGAGCATTGCATTGCGATAGTACAAATTTCACTTCTTCCATTCCTTTTTCCGCAACGGGAGAGTTTAGAATACCTTTCAACTGTTCCAATTTCTGTTCGTTGTTTCCAGTAATGTTGAATATCGGAGTCAATTTGTTTATTTCTTCATTGCTGAATCCTTTTTCGCGCAATTCGTTGCATACGTTTTCGTAACCTGTTTTGTCCAGTTTGTCTATGGCTACGGTTATGTCAATCAGATTTTTTTCTCTTCCTATGTATTGTGCTATGGCAAGAAGTATCTTTCTGTTGTTTATTTTGGTTTTGACCTTCATGCCGAATTTCTGGAACACCTCTTCAATCATGCACAACAATTCCACCTCATTGGCCAGTCCGTTGCTGCCTATAATGTCGGCATCGCATTGGTAAAATTCCCTGTATCGTCCTTTCTGAGGTCTGTCTGCACGCCATACGGGCTGTATCTGGTATCTTTTGAAAGGAAATGAAATCTCATTCATGTGATTTACTACAAAACGAGCAAAAGGGACTGTAAGGTCGTAGCGCAAGCCTTTTTCACATATTTGTTTTGTCATTTCCTTATAGTTGTCAACAGATATGTTTTTGTTTGACAGAAAATCGCCTGAATTAAGTATCTTGAACAACAACTTGTCTCCTTCGTCGCCATATTTGCCCATAAGAGTATCAAGACTCTCCAATGCCGGAGTTTCTATAGGAACAAAACCATGAGAATGATATACAGTCTTTATCGTATCGAAAATGTAGTTTCTTTTCTGCATCTGTACAGGAAGAAAATCTCTTGTGCCTTTTACTGCTTTGTAGTTCATCTTCTTTTGTGTATTGTTTGTTGTGCAAAGGTAATTTTTTTTTCCTGCTTTGTTTACTTTTCTTTCATTTTTTGTGTCTATTTCATGAAAAGCCGAAGAAATAAAGGCTTCTGCCGTATTGAAATTTGGCAGTTTGGATTTTAGTATTTAACTTTGTACCTAAAATTTTTGGTTTATGAGAAGGACGTTATTTACAGGATTGTTTTTTTTCTTGTGTTTTGTTTTTGTTCGTACGCCATGGTCGCATGCGCAGGACATAATACTGAATAACAGTACACATGGTACGACCCGTACTACATGTAGCGGATATCTGTATGACAATTCCAAGACAGGCAATTATGAACCCGATCAGGACAGGTGGGTTACTATTTGTCCTGCAGGAGGTAGCACGACTACAAGAGTATCATTGACTTTTTCGGAATTCAATATAGATCCTTCGGATACTGTTATCATATATCAAGGCAGCAGTATTACGGATCCGCCTTTGGTAACAGACCAAGGTGCAAGCGTTCCTTTTTTTCAGAATGATGATCTTTTGAACAGAACAGTAATGCCAGCCTTGTCGGCTACTACCGGATGTTTGACTGTTAGATTGAAAACGGATAGTGTTAACGAAGGTACCGGTTTTAAAGCGGAAATAGAGTGTGTGGCTTTGTGCCAATTTCCTGAAGCAGCATTGGATACTTTTTTCATAAAGTATGATGCTAATGGAAACATGTCAACCAGACCTATCAGAGATGGAGTAGATACTGTGTATGACGAAGATGGAAATATGCAGATAGCGTATTTCAAATCCATTGATATATGTGAGGGTGACTCCATCGTACTTTTGGCGGACCCAAGATTTCCTGAATATGATCCGAACAACAGTCAGACCTATGAACAAGATACGGCAGACTGTATATACGAATGGTCATTCGGAGACGGAGAGAGTGCCACCGTTTCTTATAACCGTTCGGTAGGATATTCATGGAAGGAAGTGGATGGATATGATTTGGTATTACTTGTGACCGATACAAATAATGGAGGCTGTACAAGCAGAAATACCATAGATACCCGAGTCCGTATTTCAAAAAATCCTATAAAAACAGTTACTCAATTGCCTGATATGTGTTCAGGAACGGAGATGGGGCTCGCTGTAGGTTATGACGTTAACTCTTCCATTATTGTAGATTCTATGGAATTTAATCGTGGTGCAAAGGAGCGTAATGATATTAGAACATTTATTCCGGATGGTCCTATGTGTGGTACCGGCGTGGAGTGTTATAATGCTCCAGTTGTTTTTGACCAGTTTAGGGCAGGATCTACCATAGGAAGTGTTGACGATATAATGTCGGTATGCGTAAATATTGAACATTCTTACATGGGTGACTTGGAAATGTATATTGTTTGTCCGACCGGACAACAAGCTACCTTGAAGTGGCAACAGGGAGGTGTGACTTTCTTGGGGCAACCTAATGAAAATGATAATTACAGTAATTTGTGTGATTCTAATTCCAATCCTTATGGAGTGGGTTGGACTTATTGTTTTTCAAATCAGTATCTTGACGATGCCCGTGGATGGTTGCATAATGCCGCCGCCGCCGGAGCTGCAAGTATGCCGCCAACGGATACAGCCGCTCATACGGGTTATTATCAGACTCCTAACCAACAAGGCTCATTTGTTCCTGCTATTAATGATGTAGATTTAAATGGTTTTTCTTCTTTGATAGGATGTCCTTTGAACGGAGAATGGTCTATTATGGTGTGTGACAGACTTGGTCAGGATAACGGTTATGTTTTTTGGTGGGACATGGAATTGAGCCAGAGCAGCAGTGCAAATTGGGACTATCAGGTACCTATAGATACCGTTATGTGGACAGGTCCTTCATTCTTGGATATAGGAAATACCACAACGACTTCGACTGTGATAGCTCCTCCTATAGACAGCGTAGGCGTTTATGAATTCGGAATACATATATTGGATGATTTTGGCTGTATGTGGGATACGGTAACCACTCTTGAGGTCGTACAGACACCGGTTGTGGAATTGGGCGAGAACAGAGAATTATGCGAGGCTACTTCCGTAAGGCTTGATGCGGGAAATGAAACGCCTACAGCTACATACATATGGTCTCCTACCGGTGAAACGACAAGGGAAATAGATGCCCAGGCACCAAACAACTCCGCTTCGGAAATAACTTATGAAGTATTGGTTACGGAGTATAACGGTTCGATATATTGTTACGGAAGAGATTCCGTCAAATTGATTGTTCATCCGGCGGCTTATGCGGCATTTACTTCATCTTCTCCAACATTGGAAGGATGTGAACCGCTTAGGGTCGATCTTATCAATACATCCACAAATGGTGTTTCCTATCAGTGGATTGTAGGAGAACAGACATCAACAGAGGTAAATCCGTCGTTTTTGCTTCCTTACGGGGATTATGACGTGGTGTTGAAAGTTAAAACAGAGCATGGTTGCCAGGATTCTGTTAGATTGGAGAATTTGATACATGTATATAAACATCCTATTGCCGACTTCGGTTGGGAACCTAATAATCCTTCGGCTTCGGCACCTGTTGCCAACCTTATAAACCTTACAGAGCCGGATGCAGCAACCAATCAGTATCATTGGACAATACAGACGAACAAGAATTCGGCAACTGATGTGGAAAACGTATTCGGAAAGAATCCTACATATACATGGTATCCACAGCAGGGGGAAACGGTTGCGGGAGACTATCTGATTACATTGGATGCATACAGCGTAAACCAGTCTCCGAGCGGAAACATATACGAGTGCCACGATACGATAACGAGAACAATAACTATAATCAATGATAACCTGATGTTCCCTACGGTTGTGACTCCTAACGGAGACGGTGTGAACGACATCTTTGAAATACATAACCTGATAGAAGGTCAGGCCTTTCCTGATAATGAACTTTCAATATACAACCGTTACGGAAAGAGAATATATTTTGTTCAGAATCTCCGACACGAATCCGAATTCTGGGATCCTGAAGCAACGAATACACCAAGCGGAACTTATTTCTACAGATTTATAGGAAGAGGTCCTATAAGGGATGTTGAGTTCAAGGGTTCGATAGAAGTGTTGAGATAATCGGGTTTTTGAAGATTGAAAATACGGCCGGACATCATCCGGCCGTATTTTATTTTTGAAAGTGTTTGCAGGTACAAATAAAAGTCATACCTTTGCAATCGCAAAATGTGGAAAGATTTGAATTGATTGCAACCACGTTAAAAAAATGCTAAAACAACATTTTCTTACATTCGATTCAATTCTGTTTTCCATTTTGTTTGTGTTTAATTCATTTTTCATTTAAAAAACAAGGCAAAATGGCGTATTTCTTTACATCAGAATCAGTTTCAGAGGGTCATCCTGACAAAGTGGCGGACCAGATTTCAGATGCCGTATTGGATGAATTCCTCAAACAGGACAAGAATTCAAAAGTGGCTTGTGAAACCTTGGTCACAACGGGTCTGGTAGTGTTGAGCGGAGAGGTCAAATCCGAGGCCTATGTTGATGTGCAGCACACGGCACGAGAGGTAATAAGACAAATAGGTTACACAAAAGGTGAATACATGTTCGAGGCCAATTCCTGCGGAGTTGTGTCAACCATTCATGAACAAAGTCCAGACATTAATCAGGGTGTGGAAAGAGAAGATTTGAAGCAACAGGGAGCCGGTGACCAGGGAATGATGTTTGGTTATGCGTGCAGTGATACCGAGGATTACATGCCCTTGCCGTTGATTCTTTCCCACATGCTTGTGGCCGAACTGTCGCAGATACGCAGAGAGGGAAAACAGATGACGTATCTTCGTCCCGATGCCAAAAGTCAGGTGACGGTCGAATACGATGACGACAACACTCCTTTGTCGATAGACACCATAGTTGTGTCAACGCAGCACGATGACTTCGATACCGAAAAGAAGATGTTGGCACGCATTACCAAGGATGTCAGGGAAATATTGATACCGAGGGTTGTTGCCAAATTGGGCAAGGAGGAACTGAAGGCTCTGTTCAGACACAAATACAGGCTTTACGTCAATCCTACCGGCAAGTTTGTCATCGGAGGTCCTCACGGCGATACCGGTCTTACGGGAAGAAAAATAATAGTCGACACATACGGCGGGAAGGGAGCTCATGGCGGCGGAGCATTTTCGGGAAAGGACCCTTCGAAGGTTGACAGAAGTGCTGCCTATGCGGTAAGGCACATAGCCAAGAACATGGTTGCGGCCGGTCTTTGCAGTGAGGTATTGGTGCAGGTGGCTTATGCGATAGGTGTGGCCGAACCTGTTGGACTGTATGTGAACACCTACAACAGCGCAAAGGTAAAGAATGCGGATGGAAAAACGTTGTCCGACGGTGAAATAGCCGAAAGAATAAAGACATTGTTCGACTTGAGACCTTATGCGATAATAAAACGTCTGGGATTGAAGAATCCTATTTACCTGCCTACCGCAGCGTATGGTCATTTCGGCCGTACACCTTACAAACAGAAGGTTCAGATGATGCAAAACGGCAAAAAAGTGACGAAAGAGGTTGAATTCTACACTTGGGAAAAGCTCGATTATGTGGATAAGATAAGAAAGGCTTTCAACATGGATTGAGTCTGAATATACGGCTTGTCATTTGGCAATCCGCGTAATTTGATTCTAAAAAAATGGAACTTGATTCTGTAAAATTGAAATCAAGTTCCATTTTTCTAAAACGGCGTTTCGTTTTTACCCTTGTCTATCTTATTTCGTTCAAGGTATGATCCTTGGGATATCTTACGCTGTATTTCACCTTCAGGTTCACCGTTTCGGAGGCTTTTATCTTCTTTGTCCATTTCAAGAAGCCGGTCTTTTCGTCCATTTGTGCACCGTCAATGTCCAAAACGCTTATCTTTATGTCCGGACTGGTGGTTAACGGTATTCTGTCTTCTATTTCTGCATCCATTTCCTTAAGGCTGTTGTTCTTGACCTTTATGTCAACCTCCACAATCATTTCAAGCTGATTGCCGACTATGCTTGTCTTGTTCGGAACAGACTTGTTTATCTTGCGTTCCACGCTTATGCGTCTGTCAACTCCGAGGTCAAGGCAAAGGGTGTCCTCTTGTACCGAATTGGAATAAATATGTGTTTTGTTGGTATATTTTCCGTCAAAATACAGGTTTACATCCGCATCCATCAGTTCCAGTTGCTGCCAGTTCGGAACAAGGCCCTGGAAAAACGCTCTGCTTGACAATACCGGTTTTATGGAGTATCGGTAAACCAGTTCGGGTTGCTGCGAGCGTATGTTTATGGTCTTTATCGTTTCTTCCGACGGTATGCTCCGTTTTCTGGCAACGGTATATTCCTTTCCGAGCATAGAGTTGGATATGACGGTGTTGTATGCCGCATTTCTAACCGATGGCGAGCCGGATAACACCATATCGCATTCAGGCATTTCATAATGAATAACCTTACTTGTTTTTTTTATCGGTATTTGGAGGCTCAGATAATAAGGATACAATTCTCCGTTGTACATATAAGCGTTGTTGTTCTCGGTTGAGAATGTCAGCTTGACATCTTTCCAGTTTTCGCATGTGTTCTGATACAGGTTGGCTTTGAGAATGAGTTCGCCGCTATTGTCCTGCGAATTTATCTTTAGGTCATAGGCAGGAGTCCATCCGACATTGTTGCAGAGGTATGAATAGTTCAGTTCGGCATTGTCCACTGCCTGGGTGGCAAAGATATTGACCTTGACGAAATATTCCTTGTTATTTTCCGGATTTTGTTTGTCGGGATATGAACTTTCTATGATTCCGCATGTTTGTACAAGCCTTTCCAGCTGCTTTTTCAGCGCATTTATGGTATCTTCGTTCTGTTTCCGTATCTTGTTTATCTCAAGCATCTTTTCACGGTAATAGTTCAGAGTGTTCCTTATGTTGGCGAGGGAATCCGTATTCTGGGGATTACTCATTACTTTCATGTTGTTCAGCGATGCAGTCTCTTTGTTCAGTACTTCGTTGTAGAATACAAGTCGTTCCATTTCCCTGTTCAGACCTTCTATGGAGTCCTTTACGCCTTTGTATTTTATCCGTACCTGTTCGGGAAGTGTATTCTCATATTCAGGATTTATGGAAGAAATTCTTTTGGTCGATGAAAAATATACTATTTCATATTTGTCATCGGCATCAAATCGGATACTGTTCGGGTCAAGGTAAGGACTGTTGCCTTTCAGATAGAGAATGTTGTTCCCTGCCGTAAGGTTTACAACGGCACTTTTTTCTATTAGAGCGTTGTTGGGATAAACAGTTACGTTTTTTATACCCGCAGATATTTCCTTTTGGGCGTTTGCACCATGAAATGCAATTGTTGCCAAGGCTGCAAATAATAGTTTTTTCATGACTTTATTTCCTTTTTAGTTGTTTTGCTGAATTGTTGGTTTTGTTTTGTTTCGCGTTGGATTTGTTAGGTGTGGCTGTTTTTGTCGTAACCTGTTTCTTTGGCTCTATGCTTTTCTGTTGTTTGACATTACCGGTATTGTTTCTGTTTAGAGAACTGTTGTTTCTTTGTATTGTACTTGAGGACTTTATATTGGTCTGTTTTTCCGTTGATCTTTTTATTCCGTTGTTTTTTACAGTGTTTTCTTTCTGTTGTGTCTGTACTTTTATTGCTTTAGGTTGGGCCACCGTCATTCTTTTCAGAGTCTGATTGTCTGCATCGTTTGTAGAGAAGTTTTTAGCCGTTGCCTTGTTTTTCTCCATTATTGTCTTGTCTGTTTTGAGTGCTTTGTCATTGAAACTTACACTTGGATTTGCCTGTCTGAAACTGTTTTCCATTTCCTTCTCTTTAGGCATTTCCGACAAGGCCTTGAGTTCTTCGGTTGAGAAGTATTCGTCCACTTTCAGGTTCTTGTAGTTACCCGTCGATTCGGAGCCGGTATATCCGGTACGGCCGAGGCTTGAGGAACCTCCGTTTGAGCTTATCGCACCGGTATTTCCTCTTCCTATTACGGTAGTGCTCGTTTTGGGATGATTGTTGTAGTGTCCGTTCGGTCTGTAATACGGGTCATTGTGATAGTTGTGGTTGTGACGGTTGCAGTATGAAGCGTAATATCCGTCGTAATACCCGTCCATGTAACCGTTGGCATAAGCGAAATTAGGGTTGTATCCGAAACGGAAACTCCATCCGTAATAGGTAAAGTAGAAAAACTCCCAGTAATCATCGCAGTTGTCCAGAACAATCAATGCATATTCCCTTGCCCTCAACGAATAATTGATTGCGGAACGATATGCCCGTCTTTGGAACAGATATTGTGCATAGTCGTTATAGTAAACCGCTTTTGAAAGATAATTGCTGCTCCAGTAATTGTAGAAGGCCGCAACCTCATAGGCCTGGTCTATGATATAAGCCGTTTTGTTTATCGTATTCCTCGCATTCGGACGGGAATAGTATTTTGCAGCCGAAGATTCCGTTGCGGTGAACAATGTCGCAAAAAGCAAGAAAACCGCAATACTGTGTCTGATAAAGGATTTCATAATACGAATTATTGAAAATTTGTTACTTTACTTGAATTCAAAGAAATTCTTTTCTGAATATAACGCGGGAAAACAAAAATGCGTATCTTCGCAAAGTAAAATTTAAACTACGTTTTTACATATGACAAGACTTTTGCTCTCATCCGTTTTGCTTGGGCTGTGCTTCGGCTTGCAAGCACAGAACAAAAACAGCGTTACCGAACAATACATACAGACATATGCCAAAATCGCAATAGAGCAGGAAAGGACTTATGGCATACCTGCAAGCATAACATTGGCGCAGGGGGTTTTGGAGTCCGGCAGCGGGCGTTCCATGCTGGCGGTGAAGGGCAACAATCATTTCGGAATAAAGTGTCACAACGATTGGGAAGGGGAGAGGATTTACAAGGATGATGATGCGAAGAACGAGTGTTTCAGGGTGTATGCTTCACCTGAACAGTCATATGTCGATCATTCTCTTTTCCTTGTTGAAAAGAAAAGATATGCCGACTTGTTCAAACTGGACATTGACGATTACAAGGGTTGGGCCAAAGGATTGAAAAAGGCGGGTTATGCGACCAATCCAAAATATCCTCAGCTTTTGATAGACATAATAGAATTGTATGATTTGGACAAGATATCTTCCGAAAGCGGAGAATGGTTTGCAAAGGGGGATGAAGTGAAAACTTCTACTAAGGAAGAAATGGTAGGGAAGGATGAGCCTGTCGGCGAAAAACAGCTTGCCACTAAAGAAAGAAAACCGTTTTTTGAGCGTTTGTTCGGCAAAACCAAATGGTATCAGAGATACAAGCAGAACAAAAAGGACAGAAAAAAACGGGCTATGGAAAGAGAACTGCAAAAGATGATAGACAGACAGGACGTTAACCGTACCGATTTTGAGGTTGATTTTGAATGATACTTTAATTGAAAAATGAATGGAAAATACGCTTTATTTCAAGGATAGTTCGGTCAGGCCGGATGATACGACAATACGTTTTGCATTGGGAGATAGTGCTGATGCTTATGATGCCTTTCTGTCCTTTGCATTGAAAGAGGGCATGGAATTAAACTGGAATTACTATCGGGACGGCAAAGCATGGCTGGGCAAATTGATTGTAAAGAAGAAAAATATTGCATGGTTGCATGTCCATGAAGGGTATTTCAAACTTGTCTTGTTTTTTACTGAAAAGAATATGGATGCGATACGCTTGTCTGACATAGATGAAAAGCACAAGCGGGAATTTGTTGAGACAGAACATAGTTCCAAAATGATTCCGATGATATTTGAAATAAGACAGACAAAGGATGTGGAGAATTTTGCAAGGGCTTACTGTCTGAAGAGGAAATTATGACTTCTCTTTTTTCAGAAGTTCGAGCAGTTCACTGCAACTGAGGGTTTTCATGTCTTTTATTTCTCTTGAGGCGTTGAAATATCCTCCGATAGGTATGCGTACATTGCCTATTATTACATGATTGCGTTCTATGTAGTCTATCTTTTCGGTGTTTATTATGAATGACTTGTGTATTCTTACAAAGTTTTCAGGCAGTTCGTTTTCTATGTTTTTCATTCTGTTGAGACTCATAAGCGGCATTGCCGTTTTGTCATCGAAGCATATCTTTATGTAGTCCTTTACGGCTTCAATATATGTTATTCTGTTGAACAGCACCTTCACGAATTTGCCGTCTGCCTTTATGAATATGCCATCTGATGAGTTTGAATTTTTTACCTGACTTTCCTGTTTGCACTTTGACGAGTATATCTTGCCGACTGCTTCAAAAAAATCCTTGTAGCTTATGGGCTTTAGCAGATAGTCGCAGGCGTTTACCTTGTAGCCTTCTATGGCATATTGGTCAAAAGCTGTTGTGAAGATTATTTTGGAGTCTTCGTCTATGTTTTTCGCAAAATCCATACCGTTCAGATTGGGCATTTGTATGTCCAGGAATATAATGTCGGGTTTTTGTGTTTTTATAGTTTCCAAAGCCTCAAGTGCGGAATTGAAACAACCCAAGCCTTCCAGAAAGGATGTCTTTTTGATGTAAGAATCCATTAGGCTTAATGCCAGAGGCTCATCGTCGATTGCTATGCAGGTCAGTTGCATGTCGTAAATATGTTTTGGCTATACTTTTATGTCCAATTTCACAATGTAATACCCGTTTTCTATCTTGTGTTCGTAGTCGTATTTTGAGGGATATTGCAGTTTAAGCCTTTTTTCTACTTGTTGCAATCCTATTCCGCTGCCGGATTTGTCTGTTTTGTCTTTTGGGAAATAAGTGTTTTTTATCAGAGTACTTATTCCTTCGTCAGTTTCCCGTATGTTTATGACTATTTTTGACTTTTCTCCGGAGTTTATTCCGTGTTTGAATGCGTTTTCGATAAGACTTATGTGTATGAGAGGAGCTATCATCTTGTCCGTTCTGTCGTTTATTTCTATGTTCTGTTCTATCGTCACGTTGTTTCCCTGACGCAGTTTCATCAATTCTATGTAGCTTTTTAGAAAATCCGTTTCCTGAACAAGCGGAACAAGATTGTGTCCATCTACTCTGAGCACGTATCTCAACAGTTTGCTCAGTTGCTGTATTGCATCCTGGGCTTTCTCCTGCGAAATACCTACAAGAGCATATATGTTGTTCAATGTATTTATCAGAAAGTGAGGATTCATCTGGTTTTTCAGGTTCTGTAATTCGCATTCGGCCTTGAGTTTTTCTATTCTTTCGCGTTCCTTTTCGGTTTCAAGCCATTTGATGCTCATTTTTGCTCCTATGCAGATGCCGAGTGTAAGCAAGAGTGAAAGCGAATTTCGCAATATCATCACAAGATTAAGTCCGAATGGTATGTTTCCGTGTTCTTTGCCGGCAATAAGGCCTACGCAGATGTGGTTTGTCAAGGCGAATGCCAATATCATCAGGATATTTATGCTTATGAATTTCGTGAATTTTTTTTCAAACAGGAATTTGTCGATGAAAAGCAAATAGTTGGAATAAAAACATACGAGCATCATAGAAGCATTTATGGAATGCAGTATTACGAATTCCCTGTCGATTGCGCGGTGATGCAATGGCGGAATGAGGGGAAAAAGTATCACCAGCAGCCATATCAGAAAATGCAGGATTACTATCATGCTTCTTTTGTGCGACATCTCGTAAGGATTTGTTTTGCAAATATAGTGCATTTTTGTCGTATTGCTTTTGTTGTACAAATTCATGTTTTGTATTACTCGTATCTTATTGCCTCTATCGGATTCAGTCTTGAGGCTTTTTTAGCAGGATACCAGCCGAAAAATATGCCGACTATGCTGCAGACCAAAAAGCTTATTATTATCGAAAAAACCGATATTGAAATACGCCATGTGCTGAATATGGCAAGAAATGATGAAACGGCTATTCCAAATACAATACCCAATATTCCGCCTGCAACGGATATTATTATTGACTCGACCAGAAACTGTAACAGAATATCCTTCCCTCTTGCTCCTACGCTCATTCTCAGTCCTATCTCTTTGGTCCGTTCCGTTACCGAGACATACATTATGTTCATTATGCCTATTCCGCCAACTATCAGTGATATGCCTGCAACGCAACTCAAAAGTATGGTCATTATGTCACTCATCGAACTCATCATTGTAGCCAGTTCTTCCTGTGAACGTATCTCAAAATCGTCCAAATCCGTATCATCCGTTTCTATTCTGTGATTGCGTCTTAGTATTTTGGTCATTTCTTCCGTTGCCTTGTCGGTCAGTTCCTCGCTTATGGCGGAAGCGAATATGCTTTGCAGATGTGTTATGGCCAATACTCTTTTTTGTATGGTAGTATATGGTGCAATGACGCAGTCATCCTGGTCCTGCCCCATGCTGTTGTAGCCTTTCGATTCAAGTACTCCTACTATCGTAAGAGGTATGGAACCGAAACGGATTGTTCTTCCCAAGGGGTCTTCTCCGTCGGTGAACAGTTTGTCCACTACGGTTTTGCCTACGACACATACTTTTGCAGCCGTCCTTATGTCTTCCTGAGTGAACATTTCCCCACTGTTTATCTTGTATTTTCGTATCTCCAGATAATCCTCGTTGCATCCGTTTACCGAACATGGATGATTGTTCGCACCGTAAATCAACTGTCCGCTGCTGTTTACCACCGGGCTTATGGCGGATATGTATTCGCATTCTTCCTTGAGGTTCTCGTAATCCTTCAATTTAAGGCTTTGCATTGAAGAAGCATCCTGGGCAACACCTCCCCGTTTCATGTTGCCGGGATGAATCATTATCATGTTGCTGCCCATTTCACTCACCTGTTCCTTTATGCTTTCCTTGCTTCCCTGACCTATTGCAAGCATTACAATCACCGAACTGACGCCTATGATTATGCCGAGCATGGTCAGAAAACATCTCATTTTGTTGTTGCCTAATGCCTTTAAGGCTATGGAAATCAAGTTACCCATTGTCGTTTGCGTGTTTTTGATTAAATGATTTTTCTGTTTTTGTTGTATGAATCCTCTATCACGATGCCGTCCTGAAGAACAATGTTCCTCGTGCTGTAATCTGCTATTTCTGGATTGTGCGTGACGAATACTATGGTGCTTCCCTTTGAGTGCAGTTCCTGAAACAGGGCCAGTATCTCGAAAGAGGTTTTTGTGTCAAGGTTTCCCGTGGCTTCATCGGCAAGTATTATGACCGGATTGTTTACCAGAGCTCTTGCTATCGCCACTCTTTGCTGTTGCCCTCCCGACATTTGATTCGATTTGTGGTATAGCCTGTTTTGCAAACCTACCATTTCCAAGGCCTTTATGGCCATTTGCCGTCTTTGAATCTTGTTGTATGAAGAGTTGTACATCAACGGCAGTTCCACGTTCTCTATCGAGGTGGTTTTTGCAAGCAGGTTGTAGGATTGGAATACAAAGCCTATCTTTTTGTTTCTCAAAACCGCCCGTTCATCCTTGCTCATGCAACGTACGTCCACTCCGTCGAGAAAATAATCGCCCTCGCTTTGAACATCCAGGCAGCCGAGAATGTTCAGCAATGTCGATTTGCCCGAGCCGCTTTTTCCCATTATGGTCACAAACTCGCCTTGCTCTATCGAGAAATTTATTCCCTTGAGAGCCTGTACCGTTTCTCCGCCTACAAGGAAAAACCTCTTTAAATCCCTTATCTCAATTATCTTTCCCATGACCTATTTCTTTTTCTTGTCGCCCGGACGAGGCATTGAAAAGGCTCCCTGTGCAGCATCCTCCTTCATGGGAATATCCTTCGACTTTATACCGCTTATTATTGTCTCGCCTTTTTCCAATCCTGCCAAAATCTGACATGAACCGTTTCCGCTTATTCCCACTTCCACCTTTTTGGCATAAAGACTGTTACCGTTCAGAATCCATACATGTTTGCTGCCCGCTTCATTTGCGGGTATGGGATTTATTTTATATTTCCTGCCTATTATTTCCTTGTCGGGTGTGAAGCTCAATGCCTTTGTGGGAACGGTCAGTACGCCATTCGCTTCCTGAGTGTATATGCTTACGTTCGCCGTAAGGCCAGGCTTGAGTTTTAAATCGGCGTTCGGAGCATCTATTATCACTTCGTATGTTATCACGTTCGAATTTTCTATACCTTCGAGTCTGACCTGTTTTACCGTACCTTCAAATGTCATTCGCGGGTAAGCGTCCACACTGAATGTGACGCGCTGTCCTTCCTGCACGCCTCCTATGTCCGCTTCGTCAACATCGGCAACCACCTGCATCTGTGTCAAATCCTGAGCAATGGTAAAAAGAGTCGGTGTCGAAAAACTGGCGGCAACGGTCTGTCCTTCCTCCACCGCTTTCGATATTACGGTGCCGTCTATCGGGCTGTATATCGTGGCGTAACCAAGATTGGTTTTGGCTTTTGACAGTTCCGTCTTGGAACGTTCATATTCCGTTTTGGATTTTTGATAATTGTACAACGCCTCGTCGTATTCGCTGTCGCTTATCAACTTCTGCTGGTAAAGCACCTTGCTGCGGTTGTAGTTCTTCTGCTGGTATTCATATTCTATTCTTGCACTCTCCAACGCGCTTTGGGCGCTGTACAGTTCGTTCTGCAGAATCTCCTTGTCCAACTCGGCCAGAATCTGTCCCTGTTTCACGCTTGAATTGTAATCGACATAAAGTTTGGCTATCTTGCCTGACACCTGCGTTCCGACTTCCACCTGATTGGTAGGCTCTATCGTACCTGTGGCCGTTATGCATACCCCTATGTCGCCAATGCTTGCCTTTGTCTGTTCGAGTGTTATTTCACCTCCTTTTTCAGGTTTGAACAAAAAAATGCACAAAACTCCCAAAACAACCACCGCAACACAAATGGCGACAATTCTTTTCATCAATTTCCTTTTCATAATCCCATTTCCTGATTTTGATAATATTTCAATAACTGAATTCTGATTAATGCCTGATATTTGGTCTGCAAGAGATTCTGTTTGGCTAAAAACAGATTGTTGCTTTCGGTCAACAGTTCTACCGTGTTTTTCAGGCCTACGTTGTATTGCTGCTCCAAAAGCTCATAGCTTTTCTGGCTTGCCTCGAGGTTGACCTTGGCCGCCTTGTATGCGCTTTGGTAATTGAGCAGCTCAAGATGCAGTTCGTCTATTGTCTTGTACACCTGCTTTTCCACGCTCCGCATTTGGTTCTCGCTTTGCATTATGTTGATTTTTGCCTTGTTGAGGTTGGTTCTGTTGTTTCGTTTGGAATAGATGGGAATGCTGATGTTGAGACCTATGTTTTCATAAAAGCCGTCTTTCAACTGACGCATCAGCCCTATATCGTTTGCAGTGCTGTTGCCGGTGTTTATTCCCGCCGAAAGCGAAATGCTCGGCAAAAAGTCCGCCTTTGCATTGCTCAACTCCAGTTTGGCAGTCTCTATGCTGTTTCGGGCAGAAAGAATCTGAGGAAGAAAACCGACGGCATTCCTGTATATGTTTTCCACATTTTCACTTACGACAAGAATGTCCTCTTCCTTTATGTCTATGTATTCTATATCTATGTCTTGCTGCAATTCCAGCAACTGTTTAAGATTAAGTTTGGTCTGACTGAGCGTGTTCTCCGCCTGAACGAGCTGGTATTCGTAGTTGGATGTCTGACTTTCCAAAAGGGCGTAATCCACTTGGGATATGCTGCCGGACTTGAGCAACTGTTCCGCTCTTTCAAGCTGTTTCCTTGAAACATTCAGGGATGATTCGCTGCTTTTGACCGCTTCCTGGGCATACAGTATCTCTATGTAGGCCTGTATGATTGACAGCTCCAGATTGTCCTTGGTCTGTTCGAGTTCTATGCTTGCAATGTCGTCTTCGAGTTTTCTCTGCTTTATGGTATTCAGCTTTTTGCCGAAGGTGAAATCCATTGAGGCCTGAACGCCGTAGGTACCGGTGTAAATACCCTGGTTTTGGCTGTTGGTATATGAAAAGTTCTGCCCGCTGATGAAGTCCACCTGAGGAAGAAGGTCCGCTTTCGACCTTATGTATTCCTCACTGCTCGTTTCCTTTTGCAGTCTGGCGGCAATGACATCGACGTTGTTTTCCCTTGCATGGCTTATGCATTTGTTCAAATCCCATTTTTCGTTTTGTGCCCTGGTCATAGTGCAAAGACAAATGAACAGGACGATAATCAAACTCGGCTTTTGCATATGTGAAATGTTTTGATGTTCACTGCAAAACTACAAATGCAACTGCCCCTTTTGAAAATAATATCGACAAAAGGCTTCTTTCAATCGACAAAAAGCCTTGTTATTACGTCGATTGAACCTGTGAACGGATTGTTCTTGGATTTAAAAAAAATGTCTTCTGAAAAGAAAAAAACGGATTCAGAAGACATTTTTTTCTTTTCAGAAGACATTTTCACGGGATTTGATTCCCTTGAACTATTTCTTCAATATGGAATTGTAAAGCTTTTCGTCCTTGATGATTTCTATTGCTTTCTGCAGTTCATCATCGTTGTCCTGCATCGTCATGTAGTAATACTTTATTCCGTAAAGGTTACGTGCTATGAGCGCTTTGAGTGTGGCGGCAATGTATTTGTCCGACACGGCATTGGTTTTCCTTGTCTTTTCATCCTCCTCTTTTGCCTTTTGCCTTATCTCGGACAGTATTCCATTGTCAGAAAGAAGGAAGTCGGCATAATCCTTGTAACTGTCGTATTTTGCCGCATTAGTATCGCTTGTCTCTTCCTTTAGGCAATCCATTACTATGGAATTGACCCATTCTTTTTTTATTTCGTTTTTTCTCACACCTTTTTCCTCTGCGAATTTCTCGAAGTCATTCAACAGGTTCAGTTTTTCGTATTCTTTTGAGAACGAATCGTAATCCGGAGCCTTTTTCAGAAAGCTCTCCCTGTTCTGTTCCACCCATTCCAATGCAAAGGTGTTGAACAGCCCTTTTGAACGCAGGTTGATTAAATAGTCAGACGCTCTCGAAGTGTCAATAGGCATGAAAACGTCAGGCATTATGCCTCCACCGCCGTAAACAACTCGACCTGCATTTGTGGAATACTTCAGCGAGTCTGCAAAATGTATGGAATCGGCGTTAAGCAGTTCGCCGTGTTTGTAACGTCTTTCGTAATCCTGAAGGTAAGAGTCCGTTCCCTCGTCATAAGGCTTTTGTATGCATCTTCCGCTCGGAGTGTAGTAACGCGATGTCGTAAGTCTTATCTGCGAACCGTCCGGGAGCACGAAAGGCCTTTGTACGAGTCCTTTGCCGAAAGTCCTTCTGCCTACCAGTACACCCCTGTCCCAGTCTTGAACCGCTCCCGAAACGATTTCGGAAGCCGATGCCGAGGTCTCGTCAACCAGAATCACAAGACGACCCTGCTCGAACGCTCCCTTCCTTTCGGATTTCAGTTCCTGTTTGGGTGATTTGCTGCCTTGGGTATATACAATCAGTTTGTCCTTGTCGAGAAACTGGTCGCTTATTTCAAAGGCAATGTTAAGGTATCCGCCGCCGTTGCCTCTCAAATCGAAAATGAGGTTCTTCATTCCCTGCTTCTTAAGGTCAGATATCGCTTCGGAAAACTCTTCGTTTGAGGTTTGTGCAAAACGGTTCAGCCGTATGTATCCGGTGCTTTTGTCAATCATGAACCATGTATCTATGCTGTTGATAGGGATTTTATCCCTTGTTATGTCGAACACTATCGGCTCGTTGCGTCCCTTGCGCAGAGCTGTCACCTTAACCTTGCTTCCTTTTTTGCCTCTGAGGTGTTTGAACACCCAGTCGTTTTTGATGCTGTCGCCTACGGCCGCAAGGTCGTCAACCTTTATTATCCTGTCTCCTGCAAGCATTCCCACTTTTTCGGCAGGACCTCCGCTTATTACGTCAATCACATGTATCGTATCGCTGTGAATCTGAAAGCTTACGCCTATTCCGTCGAAGTTGCCCACAAGAGGTTCGTTCATCTTCTGTACGTCCTCCTTGGTGATGAAAACGGAATGGGGGTCAAGCTCCTTAAGGATTGACTCTATTCCCTTTTCGGATATTTTTTTTAAATCGGCATCATCCACGTAAAAATAATCAATCAACTGCATGGTATTTGCCAGTTTCAGGCTTGACTCTTTAAGCGCTTCTTTACCGTCCTTTTGGGCGTAGAGCAATGCGCAGGAAAATAAAATCGAAATAAAAACAAGTTTTTTCATAATTCAAGTGCAATAAATGATGTTTTGAAAACGTTACAACTTCCGTAATATTGTGAAATAATATTTAAACAATGGACATATATTTGATTCTGCTGTTGATATCCTTGGTTTTATGCCTTGCCGGTTTGTGGAAGATTTTCGGGAAAGCGGGACTGAAACCGTGGTTGTCTTTGATTCCGTTCGTCAATATATGGTATTGGGTCAGAATAATAGACAAGAAATTCTGGTGGTTCATATATTGTCTGATACCTTTCATCAATGTATTCGTGGTGATGCTCATGATTGTCGAGGTGGACAAATGTTTCAGAAAAAACAATCTGTGGTATCAGCTTTTGTCCATTATATTTCCTTTTGTGTTTTTGCCATTGTTGGGATTTTCTAAAAAAGAGAAATATACCAATCCGAAGGATTTGCCGCCATACAAGGCTTCTGCCGTCAGAGAATGGGTTGATGCCATTTTGTTTGCGGTTGTTGCCGCCACGGTCATAAGGACAATGTTTTTTGAGGCTTATACCATACCTACTTCTTCAATGGAAAAGTCGTTGTTGGTGGGAGATTATCTGTTTGTTTCCAAGTTGGCTTACGGTCCGAGGATACCTAATACGCCTTTGTCCGTTCCTTTGGTGCATCATACCGTTCCTTTGCTTGGCATGAAATCCTACCTGGATTGGATAGAATTGGATTATCATCGTTTGCCGGGCTTGGGCAAGGTGAAAAGAGGGGATGCAGTGGTGTTCAATTATCCTGACGGAGACACCCTTTCAACGGTATATCAGAGTTCGGAAAGTTATTATTCTCTTGTGAGAAGATATGGACGTGATGCAGTATGGTCAAACAAGGCTGAATTTGGAGACATAATTGCAAGACCGGTTGACAAGAGGGAGAATTTTATAAAAAGATGTGTTGGTTTGCCGGGTGAGACGGTTTCTGTTGAAAACGGTTTGGTTCTTATTAATGACAAACCGATAGAAAATCCGGAAGATGCCCAGTTGACATGCAAGATAATTACCAAAGATGGCAATTCCTTAAATGAAAAGGAACTGTTGAACATAGGAGTGTCCAAAGAGGACATGAGTATGATGTATTATTTCTATTATATTGATCTTACAAAACAGCAGATAGAGGCATTCATGAACAATCCTTACGTTTTGGAGATAGAGCCTTTGAAACATAACGGCATGGTTTATGGGACGAACATAGACAAGAATTATAAGATTCCTTGCAAGGTTTTCTTCCATCCTGATTTGTATGACAAGGCATCTTTCATGTTACAGGCCGGTGTTGACAGTGCAGAGGTTGCCAAGGCAAGAAATTATGCCACCTTGCCGTTGTCAAATGAATTGGTGCAAAAGGTAAGCAAGATGCCTTATGTGGAGAAAATAGAAAAGGTTTTGACAATGAAGGGATTTGCGGATGGGAACATGTTTCCGCATTCTTCCAAATACGCTTGGAACGTTGACTTTTACGGACCGGTTAAAATACCTGAAAAAGGTATGACTATTACGCTGAATGAGGACAATTTGCTTTTTTATGAGAGGGCAATAACGATTTTTGAGGGTAATAAGTTGGAGCGTAAGGGTGTGAATTACTATATAAACGGTAAATTGACCCGTCAGTACACGTTTAAAATGGATTATTATTGGATGATGGGTGACAACAGACATAATTCGGCGGACAGCCGTTATTGGGGTTTTGTTCCTGAGGATCATATAGTTGGCAAGGCTTCATTTGTCTGGTTGTCTCTGAATAAGGACAAAGGAGGACTGGATAAAGTAAGGTGGAAAAAAATATTTAGAATAGTAAAATAATTTTTTTACATGCGACACAATAAAGTGTAGTTCTTTTAAGTTTTTTTGTTTGAGTAGTTAAGAAGAGTTTTAAAAACAAGGAGATGAGTTATGACACAGATTAAAATTTTATTGGCAGAGGATGATGTTAATCTTGGCCCTATATTGAAGGCTTATTTGGAGCAGAAGGGTTATTATTGCAGATTGGCTCGTGATGGCGAGTCTGCCATTAGTTTGTTTAAAGGGGATGATTATACTTTGTGTATTTTGGATGTGATGATGCCTATTGTTGACGGATTTACGGCAGCATCGGAAATGAAAAAAATAAACAAGAACATCCCTATAATATTTTTGACGGCAAGAAATCAGGAAGAAGACAAAATTAAAGGCTTTACAGTCGGAGCTGACGATTACTTGACCAAACCGTTTTCAATGGATGAACTTATGCTTAGAATAAACGTCATAGCAAGACGTGTAAGGGAAGAAAATCCAGAAGACAATATTTTCAAGTTTTCCAATTTTGTTTTTGACTACAATCGTCAGATGTTGACCTACAACAATCCTGAAACCGGCACTCCTGAGGATATGAGATTGACTTCAAAGGAGTCTGAATTGCTTAAAACATTTTGTTTGATGCCTAATCAGGTTGTGGACAGAAGTGTTGTGTTGCAAAGAATATGGAAAAATGACACGTATTTCAATGCAAGAAGCATGGATGTTTATATCACCAAGTTGAGAAAATATTTGAGGAGAGATCCTAATGTTGACATAGTAAACCAACATGGAGTAGGATTCAAACTTGCTTATAAGAACGAAGTGGAATAGGATGTGTTGATAACCTATATTTACAGGATGGAAAAACCTAGGTTTTTCCATCCTATTTTTTTGTTATAGCGCTTCTTATCTTTACCAGGGTTTTGAGCAGTTCTTCTACCTCACATAGAGGTATCATGTTTGCACCATCGCTTTTTGCAAGAGAAGGATTCGGATGTGTTTCCATAAAGATTCCGTCACAGCCTGTGGCAATTGCAGCCTTTGCAATCGTTCCTATCATTTGTGGAAGTCCTCCGCTTACACCTGAAGACTGGTTAGGCTGTTGCAGTGAATGTGTAACATCAACTATTACGGGAACATCAAAAGACTGCATTATGGGAATATTTCTGAAATCGACTATTAAATCCTGATAACCGAACATGTTGCCTCTCTCGGTCAACAAAACTTTGTCGTTTCCGCAGGAAAGAACCTTGTCCAAAGCAAACCGCATGGCGTGAGCGGAAAGAAACTGACCTTTCTTTATGTTGATTATTTTGTCCGTTTTAGCAGCTGCAACAAGTAAGTCCGTTTGTCTGCACAGAAATGCCGGAATCTGTATGACATCCACATAATCGGCAGCCATATCCGCTTCATATCTTGAATGTATGTCGGTAACGACAGGAACTGAAAACCGTTCTCTTACCTCGGCAAGCAGTTTTAATGCTTTTTCATCTCCTATTCCGGTAAAAGAATCAAGTCTTGAACGATTGGCCTTGCGATATGAAGCCTTGAAAATAAATTCAATACCAAGATGATGGCACATATTTACAAGTTCTTTTGCAATCTCGAAAGGCATTTGCTCATTTTCAATGACGCAAGGACCGGCCATCAGAAAGAAATTGCTGTTTTTTTTTCTTAGATTCTCATATAAGTTCATGTTTCAACAAATTTGGGTTGGTAACTTAAATGCTAAATAAATACGTATTTTGTTCAAAATTACTACCTTTGGCATTCGAATAGGTGCAAATACAAAAACCGTCATGCCAAAATTTGAAGTTACAAATTTGAGAAAAAACTCCCGAAAAAAGAAGCAAAACAGGAATTATTGCAATATAAATCTTTCAGCAGCTGATTTCAGGATGCTTGAACGTTATTGCATAATCAATAAGACTACTCCAAAACTGGCAATAAAAAAAATACTGCATAATTATCTTATGGAAACCTTGCCGCCAGAGGAAACGGTGGCGGAAAATCAATTAGACCTTTTTGCACCGAGACAAACAAATATCTTCGATTAGCAATTCTCTAAAAGTTTAAAGGAATAGATATCCCCATTCTTTCCTTGTATTGAAGTGTCGAATTGAAATCTTTATCCATTATTGCCTGAATACTTATGAATGCTGTCAGATATTTTGTCACTTTGAGATTTAAAAATATTTCCGCATTTATATCCGTATCCAGTATGGAGGGTTTAGAATAGTCAAAATAAAAATCAAGTTTTGCCAATAGATTGATATTCTTGAATATGTCTTTCTGATAGAAAAACTTTATGTAAGGACCGACAGAAAAGTATGCAGATTGATTAGGTTCTGAAAAACCGAACAGACTTGATCCCTTAAGTCTGTTGTCGCAGACCACTACTGTTTTACCTGTAAGGAATGAAAGCAATAAAGAAAAACTTTTACGTTTGTATTCAAATCCTATTGATGTTGTAAACGTCATGGGTGAAAACGGTGCAGATACAAGAACACTGTCCTTGAATCCTTCGTCAAATTGGCTTTTCATGTTCAGAAGTCCGCTGTAATTCCAGTATTTGTACAACTGCCTTCCAAAAATCGAATTCAATTCTATTTTGTCATCGCTTTTCTGGAATATGTTTCCTTTGTCCATAAGTCCTTTGCCCGTAACGTCCTGCCTCAAAAGACCATATGCAAGCTCAATACTGTTGTCCCATTGGTTTTTGCCGCGTTTGTAATTGTAAAATCCCTTGTAAAATGCAGAAAAGGACAAAGAACTGTATCCTCCCGCGGACCAATTGCTTAAGGCTGTCTGTTCCGAAGAAAATATAATGCTGTTTTTAAGTGCCCATTTCTTGGTTGAATCCTGCTCCTGCATGGACATGCCTTCAAATCCTGACAAACAGAATAAAAAGCATAATAATACATATGCACTTTTCTTGAAATTCATATCATGTTTTTGTTCTGATTCTATATAATAAAAACAATTCCGATGCTATGGATAAAAAACACAACAACAATAAAATCCATGTGAAGGAAAATTCCGCCTCGCTTTTTACAAACTGTGTTTCAAGCAATCCTTTTTCGTTGAACACTCTTGCATTGCTTATTCCTTGTTTTTCAAGCAAGGACCTGATATCCGAGTCGGATAAAAATTCCAGTTTGCTTTCCCTGCGTGGATAGTTCAATGAAAAACCTGCAAGAAGACTCTCTTGTTGAAATACATTGTAGTTTCCTGCTGTTCTGGCCTGATTGTTCAATAACAGTCCGGTTTTGTTGTGTCGCTTTATGATTTGAGGTATGAAACTGTTTTTATCATGCAGTTGCTTTACGGTCAATACCTGTTGTGTCTCCGTATTTACAAATGAAGAGAGGTCTATAAATTCGTTTCTGCCCAAGACATAATCCGTTCTTGACATTATCTGACTCATTGCACACATGTTCCATAAAACCGGGACAAAAAGAGATTGCTTTACAAAGTCTGTGCACGATTCCTTAAGTGGAGATGAAAACATATAAACATTGGAATTGTCTCTCGGCACCACGATTAGGAAGTCATCACCGTTGGACAGTTGCATTATGCTTTGGTATGCTCTCGTTCCGTTCTTTGTTATTGGAAAATGAGAACTTGTTGCAGGCATTTCAATGTTTTCATCGATTGACGAGAAAACACCTTTGAACAGACTGTTCTCCGTGTCTATCC
The DNA here is from genome assembly GCA_944320415.1 of uncultured Bacteroidales bacterium. Classification (GTDB taxonomy): domain Bacteria; phylum Bacteroidota; class Bacteroidia; order Bacteroidales; family P3; genus Onthomorpha. The sequence goes on along the minus strand of CALUHJ010000004.1, from coordinate 49,924 downwards.
TGACTACTCTTGCAGGAGCCTTTTCCAAATCGGCATAAGGAGGTATTCCCATTTGCAATAAAGATGCGTTTACGGAACCTGTCTCCATCTCCATTGAAGGAAGTATGATTAGTGAGGATGAATTATCAAGAGCCTTTTTCAGTTCATTGAGCAAACCTGAAGACATGTCTTTCAATTCATTCAATATAATCATACTGTATTTAGGAAAGTTACCATAATCCGGATTGTTGACGGATACGTTTGTTATCTCCACATCTTCATCCTGTCCGAAAAGTCTGTTAAGGTAAATGTTTTCCGACTCCCCGTTGATTATAAGCGTCTTTATTTTTTCGCTGACAAGGAGCGTGAAATAAAAATCATCGTCAAAACATACGGGATTGTCCATAATGCTAAGCTTTGCATGGATTATTGTGTCGTTCGGAATTGTAAAACCGAGACTTTCCGTTTGTGTTTGTTTGGCTTGAATGTCCACACTTGCGATTGCAACCTGTTTATCTTCGACAAACAGTTTCAAAGGCAGTTTTTCGACAGGTTCGTCCGACCAGTTGCACACCCTCACGTTAAGATTCGCAACCTGCGAAGCCCTGAACAGTTTGTTGTCGAACCATATTGAGTCTATGAAAACATTGTCTGTATTCTGTGAATGCAGTGGTATGAAGATGTTTTCTACCGAGTCATCGGGAAAATTTTCCACATCGAAGCAGGATGACTGGAAATCCGATATGTAGAAACAACGTCTGGAATCTGATGTATTGGTTCTTATAAGGTCGTGGGAACTTTTCAATATTTCGCTGAACGGTTTTGATGACGGACTTATCTCTATTTCGGAAAGCAGTTCGAGAAAACGTTCTTTGGTTACGAAATGCCGGTGCCGTCCAAGCATGTCCATGGTCATCAGACAAAAGACATCGGAATTGGAATATTGACTTGTGATTTCCCTTGCCTTGATTTTGGCTTCTTCAAGCAGGTTGCCGCTTTTAGTGGAGTTTTCCATGGAAAAGGAGTTGTCAACGAATATCAGTACTGCATTTTCTCCCTGTTGCACAAGAGCCTTGTCTTCATCCGCTATGTATGGTTGTGAAAAAAGCAATGCAATGAATATAACCGTCAGACAACGGAAAAGCAACAGCAGGTAATTGTACAGTTTGTTTTGTTTTTTTGTTCTGATTTCTATTTCCTGCAACAGCTTTACATTTGTAAAATAAACTTTTTTGAATTTACGGAAGTTGAACAGGTGAACGGCAATGGGTATTGCCACTGCAAACAAGCCGAACAGAAAATAAGGGTTCAAGAAATTCATCCGCCTCCAATTTGGGTGCGAAATTACGAAAATGTTTTGCAACCTCGAACAAAATACATACTTTTGTGAAACAAAACAAAAAAGTATAGACGATGAAAAGAAATTTACTGCTTATAAGCAACTCCACAAACAGAGGTGAGGAATATCTCGGCTGGTGCAGGGACATGATAAGGGACTTTTGCAATGAAAGCGGAGTGAAAGACGTATTGTTCATCCCGTATGCAGGAGTGTCCATGGGATATGACAATTATGAAACCAAGGTCAAATCCGTCTTTGAAGGTATTGGATTGAACCTTCACAGCATACACAGGGAAAAAGATGCCGTTCAGGCCGTAAGGAATGCGGAATGCATAGCTGTAGGAGGTGGAAACACGTTCCATTTGGTTTATGAGCTTTACCGTAACGGAATAATGGAGGAAATATCCTCAAGAGCGAAGGACGGTATGGCCTACATGGGTTGGAGTGCAGGAAGCAATGTTGCAGGTCCGAGCCTGAAAACAACCAACGACATGCCTATAATAGAACCGGAAAGCTTTGACTGCATGAACCTCGTGCCGTTTCAGATAAATCCTCACTACACCGACTTTTTCGATCCCAAACACGGAGGAGAGACAAGAGACGACAGACTGAACGAATTCATAAAGGTAAACCCTCAAATGTGGGTTGCAGGAATAAGGGAGGCCACGGCATTGAGACTGAAAGAAGGAAGGTTGAGCCTGATTGGCAGAAACAACAAGATGAAAGTGTTCAGGTATGGCCAGGAACCAAAGGAATATTCCCTTGAAGACGACATAAACTTCCTTATGAGGTAAAACGACTGCGGTGAAGGAAACTGAAATACTTGAAAGGGGAGGAGTGATACTTTATCCCACCGATACGATTTGGGGATTGGGCTGTGACGCCACCAACCGTCAGGCAATAGAAAGGATAATCCGTATAAAGGGAAGACCTAAAAACAAAAGCCTTATAATATTGGTAAAAGATATCGGAATGCTTTCCGATTATGTCGAGAGCATTCCGGAAAAGGCTTTGGAGCTTATCCGGAACAGCATCAAACCATTGACGATAATATACCCCGGGGCAAAGAATCTTCCGACAGACCTTTTGTCCAATGACGGTAGCATAGGGATACGTGTTGTGGGGCACGAATATTGTCAAAGGATTCTGAGTGAATTGAAAAAGCCGATAGTCAGTACCTCTGCCAATATCAGCGGAGAGGAATCGCCCAAGAACTATTCGCAGATATCTCCCCGTATAATGGAGTCGGTGGATTACATAAGCATGGAGGAAAGGGAAGACAAGGCGGAGCATCAGGCCTCTTCCATAATAAGAATCACGGAAGAGGGTGGTGTGGATGTCATAAGGGAATAGTGGACTGCCTGAATCCGATACTGTCTTTTTTATACGGTAAAATGTTTTCTGAAAAGAAAAAAATGTCTTCTGAATTCGTTTTTTTCTTTTCAGAAAACATTTTTTTTAAATCAAGATTGACGGAACTTTGTTTGAGATTTTAAAACATTTGTAAATTTGTTTGATTGCAAACTTCTTTGTAAATTTGCCGGTTGGTATATATATAAGAATAGCAGGATTTATGCATATTGCAATAGCAGGAAACATAGGCAGCGGAAAAACCACTTTGACAGGTCTGTTGGCCAAACAGTTCAAATGGACACCTGTTTACGAGCAGATAGACGACAATCCGTACATAGCCAATTTTTATGAGGACATGCGTCGCTGGTCGTTTAATCTGCAGGTATATTTTCTGCACAGAAGGTTCAAGTATATCATCGATGCCAGAAAACAATACAAGGATATAGTTCAGGACAGGACCTTGTACGAAGATGCCTATATTTTTGCGCCCAACCTTCATGCCATGGGTCTTATGAATACCAGGGATTTCGAAACTTACAGGGATTTGTTCGAATTGGTTAACAGTTTCATTTCTCCGCCGGATTTACTTCTTTATCTGAAGGCATCCGTACCCACGCTTGTAAAACAGATACAGAGAAGGGGACGGGATTATGAGAGTTCCATACGGTTGGACTACATAACGTCGTTGAATGAACGCTATGACGATTGGATAGAAAACTACAAGGGCAGGAAACTGGTTGTTGATATGGATTGTCTGGACATAACCGAAAAACCTGAGGATTTCGGAAAGATTGTAGAAAAGATAAATGCGGAGGTAAACGGTTTGTTTTGAGAGATATGAAAGCATTGGCAGTAATACCGGCTCGATATGCAAGCACCAGATTTCCGGCGAAGCCTTTGGCCTTGTTGAAAGGCAAGGCGGTCATCATGTGGGTTTATGATGCCGTGGTGTCCTCAGGTCTGTTTGACAGGGTTGTTGTTGCTACTGACGACGAAAGGATATTCAGTGTGGTGAAGGGAAATGGTGCGGAGGTTATGATGACATCGCAGAGCCACGTATGCGGAACGGAAAGATGCGAACAGGTACTTGACGAGCTTGAGAAACATGGAGAAAGATATGATGTTGTTGTAAATGTTCAGGGGGATGAGCCTTTGATAAAACGGGAACAGCTTCAGGCTGTTTTGGGTTGTTTTGAACATGAGGGTTGTCAGATAGCGACTTTGGTCAAGCCTTTGAACAATTTGGAAGATGTTCTTTCCGCCAATGTGGTTAAGGTAGCCTTTTCATGTGGAAGAGCTTTGTATTTTTCGCGCAGCGCAATACCTTTTGTCCGTTCTTTGAGTATGGAGGAGGCACTCAAAGAGGGCTTCTATTACAAACACATAGGATTGTATGCATATCTGCCGTCGGTTTTGCATAAGATTGTGAGGTTGGATAGAACGCCATTGGAACAGGCCGAGAGTCTGGAACAGTTGCGATGGTTGGAAAATGGTATTGAGATAATGGTCAAGACGACTGAGTATGACAGTTTTGGGGTGGATACTCCTGAGGATTTGGAAAGGATAAACAAAATGATAACGACAAAAAAATAGTTTATACGAACATGAATGTTGCAGCAAATTTATTGGACTATTTGAAAGAACACGATTCGGCCGAACTGGCGGGTTTGGGAACCTTTTATGTGGAGAGCAGACCGGCAAGAATAAGTTCGCTTACGGGAGAAATAGAACCTCCTTGCAGGCTATTGACTTTCAGGGTTGAGGAAAAGGGAGACTGTTCCTTTGTGGAGAATATGGCCAAGAAGGAATTCATTTCGCCAAAAACGGCTTTGGATTGGATTAGGCAGTATTCGGTATCCTTGAAGGAGAAAATAGATTCCGGCAAAAGCTGTGAGATAAAAGGCTTGGGAACTTTGGGCAAGGATTATCTTGGCAATTATGTGTTTGAACCTTTGAAGGATTTGAATTTGTTGGATGATTCTTTTGCTTTTACCACCTTGAAGAATGTCAAGACTTTTTATATAGACGAGCAGGAGGTGAAACCGATAAGGACGGTTGAGCCTTCTCCGGAGCCGGAGGTAGAACCGGAGGTTGAGTCTCAGCCTGTGGTAGAACCTGAACCCGAACCTGTTCAGGAGTTCATTCCTACGGAAACGGTAAGTCATACTGAGGCTGTAGTGGAAAAGGATTTTGAAAAGGTTGAGGTTGAGAATGCGGAAGGGAATGCAATAGAGGTGGAAAGAGGACCTGAAGAAAAGGCGACGGTAGAGCCGGTACAAAAGATAGTGGAAATAGAGGACATACAACCTGCAAAGGAAGATATGAGAGCGAAGGCTCAGGCAATAATAGATGAGGACCTGATGTTGCAGGAAAAAATGGAGCATAAGGAGGAAAAGAAGAGGAAGGAAAAGAAAAAGAAAAAGAAGTTGAAAAAACGCAGAAAAAGAATACTTGTTGTCATACTGACCGTTCTTTTGCTTTTGCTTTTGCTTTGTGGAGCTTTGGTTGCGGGACATTATTACGGTTTGTTGAAGGATTATCCTTTTTTCAGACCTTTGACCGAACGGCTTGATTATTACATAAAGCCTAAGGTTGTGGAAGTAAAACCTGCTGCTACGGTACCTCAGGCTACAATAACCGAGACGGTTGTAGAGGAGACTTATACGGAGACAGTATCCGAGCAGACTGAAATAGTGCCGGTGGAACCGCAACCTATTAGAGCGGAAAAGCCTAAAAGACAGAAGGTGCAGTCTGTCCGCAAGGATAATGACAAACAAAAGCAGGAAGAGCAGAAAACCAAGGGTGCCGAAATACCTAAGGAGGACAATACTCCGGTAGTGATACAGAATTATTCCAAGTTGGGATTTGACGTGATAGGAGGGGAGTTTTCGAGCAAGGACAAGGCGGAACGTCTGGCCCGTAAGGCTAAAAGTCTCGGTTACGACAGTTATGTCTTGAGCAAGGTAAAAAGCGGAACGCCTATATACTACGTAAGTTACGGCAGCAGAAGAACTCTTCAGGATGCAAACAACCTTATGGCCAAGATGAAGGAAAAGATGGGAGGGGAATACTATATTATTTCCCGATAGAGGTAGAAGGCGCAAATCGGTTTGGATGATAAGGATAGAGGAATTTCCATACAGTATTCATAAACTCTCGAACGGGATAAGGCTTGTGCACAGACACAGCACTTCTCCCGTTGCACATTGTGGCATTACGATAGATGTAGGTTCCAGAGATGAGTTGCATTCCGAGAATGGCATGGCTCATTTTATTGAACATTGTATATTTAAGGGTACTGAAAAGAGAAAGGCCTTTCATATTCTCAACAGGATAGACGGTGTGGGGGGAGAGTTGAATGCTTTTACCACAAAGGAGGAAACCTGTATATATGCCACTTTTCTCAATGCCTACCATGAAAGATTTCTGGAACTTTTGGCTGATATTGTATTTCATTCAGTTTTTCCGGACAGGGAACTGGATAAGGAAAAGGTGGTGATTTTGGATGAGATAAACTCGTATGAGGACTCTCCTTATGAGCTTATAGCTGATGAATTCGAGCATCTGCTGTTCGGTAATCACGGATTGGGACGGTTGATTCTTGGGACGCCAGAAAGGATAAACTCGTTCACATCTGCAAAGGTAAAGGAATTCATCTCAAGAAACTATTCCACCGAATCGATGGTTATATCCGTTGTGAGTTCGATAGAAGCTGACAAATGGTTTTCCTTGTGTGAGAAATATTTTGCGGGACAGGCAAAGATGTCGAGCAGACATAAGAGATATCCTCCAAGGAATTGCGTTCCGAGAGTAAGGGTTGAGGAACGCGATACCTTTCAGTCGCACCTTATGATAGGTACAAAGGCTTACGGATACAAAAGCGAGAAGAAACTCGCCTTTTCTTTATTGAACAATATCCTAGGAGGACCGGCGATGAATTCTTATCTTAACATGCACATAAGGGAAAAGTACGGCTTTGCCTATACGATAGAATCCATGTACACCGCATATTCCGATTGCGGAGTATTTTCCGTTTATGCTGGTACTGACAAGAAATATGTGGAACGCACCATCAGACTGATAATGGACGAACTGGACAGATTCACACAGGAAAAGATAAGTGACGGTACGCTGCTAAAATACAAGAAACAGATGATGGGACAATTGGCAATAAACATGGATTCGAATCAAAACGACATGCTGTCGGCCGCAAAAGCCCTGTTGAATTTTGGAAAGGTGGACAGCCTTCAGACCGTTTACGATTCGATAGAACGGTTGACCGCCGAGGATTTGCTTATATGCGCAAGAGATATATTTGCTTCGGAAAAACTTTCGCGAATGCAGTATGTGTGATTTCGGATTTTGGTTTCGACTTGGCATTATAGCCGAATTGTCATATATTTGCACGCTTTATTGACATGAAATAAAATTATAAAAATAAAAAGAGAAGAGATGAAAAAAGTTTTGTTTACATTTATGGCTGTGGCTTTTGCATGCGGTATGAGTTTTGCAAAGCCCGTTGCAGCACCTGACGAAGGTATGTGGCTGCCTATGTTTTTTAAGGATTTGAATTATGAAACGATGCAGAAGATGGGCTTGCGTCTTACGGCCGAGCAACTTTACAGTTTCAACAATTCGTCATTGAAGGATGCCATCGTACAGATGGGTCAGTTTTGTACCGGAGAGATTGTATCGGACAAGGGTCTTATGTTTACCAATCATCATTGCGGTTATGATGCTATAGCAAGCCAGTCGACGGTTGAGCATGATTATTTGACCAACGGCTTTTGGGCTTATTCCTTGGAAGAGGAGCTTCCGATACCCGGTCTTTATGTCTCGTTCCTTGTAAGAATGGACGATGTGACCAAGCAGGTTCTCGGTTCGCATATTGACGAGGCGGACAAGAGCAAGTATGCCAAGGAAATAGAAAAGAACATAAGCGAATTGCAGTTGAAATACAGCGAAGACGGACGTTATAGGGTTGAAATAAAGCCTTTCTTCGAAGGATTGGAATACTATATGTTCATCTATGAGGTCTTCACCGACGTACGTTTGGTGGGAGCTCCTCCTAGCGCAATAGGAAAATTCGGAGGTGATACCGACAACTGGATGTGGCCTCGTCATACGGGAGATTTCTCAATATTCAGAGTATACGCCGGAAAGGATAACAAACCTGCCGACTATTCCAAAGATAATGTTCCTTACAAGCCAAAGCATTATTTGCCAGTAAACATAAAGGGTGTGGAAAAGGGAGACTTCACCATGATATGGGGCTATCCTGGTTCGACTGAAAGATACATGACCTCATATGAGGTGGCCAATACAATGAACGTTGAAGACCCTTCGGTGATAAAGGCAGGCGAAGCATTGCTTCCTGTAATGAAGAAAATGATGGATACGGACAATGCAATCAGACTCAAGTATGCTTCCGATTATGCAGGTTACATGAATCTTTGGAAGAACAAAAAGGGTGAGTTGAGGGGTTTGAAACGTCTTGATGTTTATGGAAAAAAGAAAGCAATAGAGGACAGACTGGCCCAATGGATAAAAGAGGACGCTTCACGCAGTCAAAGATACGGCAACGTTATTAAGGATCTTGAAACATCCTGCAAAACCATAGCGTCAGAACCTTCATACAAATACATGTGGTATGCAAACCTTGGACTGGTTACATGCAAGACGGCGTTGACCGCTTTCAGGACAGGAGCCATACTCAATGCCGCACAAGCCGCTAAAAACGACACCATAAGGGAATCTTTATTGTCAGTTGCAAGGTCTGAGGCGGAAGAATTGTTTTCAAAGACCGATTTGAATACTGAAAAGGAAATGTTCAAGGCTTTGGTCGTATTGTTGAAGTCGATTCCTGAATCCGAACAGTCGGAAGAGTTGAAGGCCTTTTTGAACAAAAACTACAAGGGTGACATAGACAAGGAGGTGGAAAAGAATTTCAGGAAGTCAATCTTTTCGGACAAGGAAAGATACGACAAGTTCATGAAAAAGGCCAACGTAAAGAAACTGGCCAAAGACCCTGTCTATATGTTGGCAATGGTTGCCTACAACATGATTGGCAGTGCATCGGAACAATATACCCTTGCAGGAGAAAAACTGGAGAAGACAAGACAACTGTTCATCGAGGCTTTGAGGAAGATGGATCCTTCCTTGGTTCAATATCCTGATGCCAACTTTACCATGAGAATGACTTACGGTCAGGTGTTGGATTATTATCCTGCAGATGCAATACATTATGATTATGTGACGACATTGGACGGCGTTATGGAAAAGGAAGACCCTTCCAATGACGAATTCATAGTTCCTGCCAAGTTGAAGGAGTTGTACAACAAGAAGGATTACGGTCCTTATGCCGACAAGGACGGAAAGCTTATAACATGCTTCCTTTCCAACAACGACATAACGGGAGGCAACTCCGGAAGCCCCATATTGAATGCGGACGGACACCTTATCGGATTGGCCTTTGACGGAAACTGGGAGGCAATGAGCGGAGACATAGCATTCGAACCGGAATTGCAGAGAACGATAAACGTTGACGCAAGGTATGTACTTTTCATAATAGACAAGTATGCAAATGCCCAGAACCTTATAAAGGAATTGAAAATAATAAAGTAAGGAAAAGGAATATGAAACTGACAAACGACAGGGAAAAGGTTAGCTATATAATAGGAGAGGACATAGGAAGGTCTTTTTTGCATGAAGGATACGACCTGGATCTCGACATAATGTTGGATGCATTGCGTCATGCGGCCGGCGGAAAGAGCGAAGGATTGCTTACGGAAGATGAAAAGAACGAGGTCATGATGCGTTGGCAGAAAGAGATGCAGGCAAAGAAACAGGCCAAGGCTGCGGAAGAAAGCAGGCAGGCCAAGAGTGAAGGGGAGGCCTTTATGAAAGTGAACAGGAACGAACCCGGAGTATTTGAGACGCCGAGCGGTTTGCAGTACAAGGTTTTGAAAGGCGCGGAAGGTCCCAAGCCTAAGGCAACGGATACTGTTCATGTACACTATCACGGCACGCTTTTGAACGGACATGTATTCGATTCCTCGGTGCAGAGAGGGGAACCGATATCGTTTCCTTTGAATCAGGTGATAGCAGGTTGGACGGAAGGATTGCAGATGATGAGCGTGGGAAGCAAGTACAGGTTTTTCATCCCTTCCGATTTGGCTTACGGCGACCAGGCCGTGGGCAGCATACCGGCAGGCAGCACTTTGGTGTTCGAGGTTGAGTTGTTGGGAATAAACAAGTAGATTTGGAGTATATTGTTTGCAGGGTGGAGGATTGTAAGAAGGAGTTCGGGTCGGACGACAGTCTGACCCGTTCCCGTCAGGTCTCCGCCCTTGCAAAAAGGAAACTCCTTTGGTGGATACAAAGTAAAGGTTTGTCTTTCGATACGACGATTGCGTACGGTCCGAAAGGCAAACCTTATTTTCTTTATAATGAAGGGCTGCACTTTTCGCTCTCCCATACCAAAGAACACATCGCATTGGCATTGAACGACAGTCCCATAGGGATAGATGTTGAATGTCTGCGCAGATACAATGAGGATTTGGTCCGAAGGTTCTTCAATGCAAGGGAGGCCGATTTTCTTTCCTCTGCGGCCGAAAAATACAGGGACGAACTCTTTACCCGCATCTGGACCATGAAGGAGGCTTACGTTAAGTTTACCGGTGAAGGGATAGCGGACAATTTAAAGACCTTTTCCGTAATTCCCAAAAGCCTTTCAGCAGAATTTGATTCTACGAAAATAGAACTTGATTCCAGTAAATTAGAATTTGATTCCGGAAAAACACAATGGCGTTTCATTCCGACCTGTCCCGAAACCGTTTCAAACAAACTGCAAATCAACAGTTTGTTTCTGTCAGAAGAGCAGGTGTTTGTAGCAATATGCACGAAAAAACTTTAATTCTTATTAAAAAGTCAAAAAAATGGGGGGGGGGTATATTCGATGATTTTTTGTATGTTTGCAGAACATTATTAATTAAAAAACATTTATGGATATGAAACGGTTAAGATTTGGAATTGTCCTTGCGACGATGTTTTTCATGGTGGGACAGTACGGTTTTGCCCAAAAGGGAGCGGTTTGGGTTAATCCCTTTATTGGAATTTCCTGCTTGAATGTTGATAACAGTGTTTTCAAGACCTACGGTTGCGACAAGGATGCGGTGGTGTCAAGTTTCGTTGGTTATGACCTTGGTTACAATATCACCGACAGATTCTCTGTCTTTTTTGACTTCGGAATGGAAAGTGTTGGACTCGAAAAGTTTGAACACAATCTCGACATTTTGTCGACAAGTATTGGAATCAACGCCGCTTACAAGTTTTGGAAAAGTCATTCGTCATGGTTTTCGATGGATTTTCGTTTGGGATTTGGATTTTATGGCAGCAAAATAACCTATGCGAACAGCAATCCTGTTCCGCCAACTACCGAGCCGATGGCCTACGGTGTGTTCAACAGCGTTGCAAACCAGGATTTCAATCTTTATCTGCCTGTCGGCTTTTCTTTCAATCTGTTTGAGTTTGACAATTCCAAGGCCGTTATACATCTTGTGTACAGACACAGTTTCGATACCGGTACGACAAGGATATTTGGAGGGAACGACAAGTTGTCGGACTATCCTTTCCATAAGTTGAATTCGTTATACGTCAGTGTGGGTTACACTTTTGCACTGTAATTTCGGTTGAAAAAAAAAGGGCAAGGGGTATTTGAAAACACCTGCCCCTTTTTTCAGTTCTTGTATTTCAACCACTTCCAGATTTCCCTGTAGTTTATTTCCTTTCCGTACATGAGTATGCCGGTTCGGTAGATTTTTGCGGCGAGCCATACGGCAGCGGCGATGAACAGAAGCATTACCGAGGCCGACAGTGCCAGTTCCCAGAATGTCACTCCGAAAGGTATTCTCACCATCATGACCACCGGTGAGGTGAAAGGGATGATTGAGAGCCAGAATGCCACGTTTCCTGTCGGGTTGTCCAGAACGGCGGGAAGGCATACTATGGCTATGATTAGAGGAACGGTTATCGGAAGGGTGAACTGCTGACCGTCCGTGTCCGCGTCAATTAGGCTGCCCACCGCTCCGAACAATGAGGCATAAAGAAAATAGCCTGCGATGAAATAGAACAGGAACATGCCTATCATGGTAAGGTAATTTATCGATAGCAATCCTTGAATCAGTTCGTTTGTCGTGTCACCGGCTTCCGCTGCATTTATCTTGTCAACGCTTATGATTCTTTCATTGACCGTTATTTCTTCCTGTTGCACCGGCTGAAACATCTGCGGTGCGGCCGCACGGACAAATCCCAGGATTGCAAAGGTAAGGACAACCCACAGACAGAACTGCGTTAGACCTACAAGGGCTATGCCTATTAGTTTTCCCATAAGAAGCTGTACGGGTTTGACACTCGAAACCAACACTTCCACTATTCTATTGACCTTTTCTTCCGATACACTCTTCATAACCTGTGCTCCGAAAAGGAAGACGAAAAAATAAATGAGAAAGCCGCTTACTCCTCCGAGTACCATTTTGATTTCCTGATACGATTCCTTTCCCGTGAGTATGTTTTTGGTGTAAAAATCTATTTCCGCATTGTTTATCCACTCTATTTCCTTTTTGTCCATGTTGTAATCATATTCGAGGATTTTGGTCTTGAATATGTCGGACATCTGTTTCTTTATTTCCTCCTGGGTGGAAAGCCCCGGTTCCGATTCTTCGTAATACATGAAGCCCTTTATGGGCGGATTGTCTCCTGTCTTCACTATTTCCAGTACACCGTCGCATGAACCTTCCTTGAGCAATGCCTGAGCCTGAGATATGTCATCCATGTATTCGAACTTTATGTTCTCCTTGTTTTTGAAGTTTCCCTTGAACAGATAGACCTTTTCGCCCTTTTTCTTATCCGCGGCATTGTCCACAACTATTATATCTGAATCCGCGACTATTGCATTTGTATCTACAACTATTATGTTGTCCGTCTTTTGGGCCGTTTTTGAAATCAAGAATGGTGTGGCCCACAATGCACACAACAGAATTGGACCCAATATGGTCATTACCAGAAATGATTTCTTCCTTACCCTTGTAAGGTATTCTCGTCTTATTATAATGCTTGTCTTATTCATTTTCCTGTACTGTCTGTATAAATATTTCATTCATTGAAGGCAGCAGTTCCCTGTATGATATTATATCCGTAGTCTTCAGGATATTGCTTAACAGTTCGGCATTCCTGCCTTTGTCGATTGACAGTTTGACCACGAGGGTGTCGCCTGCCCTGAGCTTGTCTTGCAAATAACAACCCTCCACCAGCATGTCCTCTATTGCTGCTTCCTTCGGAAGAACCAGCTCATACAGATTCTTTTTGAACCTTTGCTTTATTTCCTTTACGCTTCCGTCCAATATCTTTTTGGATTTGTTTATCAGTGCAATCTTGTCGCATATCTCCTCTACCGATGACATGTTGTGGGTGGAGAATATAATGCTTGCCCCTTTGTCTCTCAGGTTCAGTATTTCCTCCTTGAGCAGGTTGGCATTCAGTGGATCGAAACCGCTGAATGGTTCGTCGAAAATCAACAGTTTTGGTTCGTGAAGTACGGTTGTGATGAACTGAACCTTCTGGGCCATTCCCTTGGACAGTTCTTCCACTTTCTTGTCCCACCAGTTCATTATGTCGAATCTGGTGAACCATTCCTTCAGTTTTTCCTTTGCCGTTTTTGTATCCATGCCTTTGAGCTGTGCAAGATAAACGGCCTGTTCCCCCACCTTCATTTTCTTGTACAGACCTCTTTCTTCGGGCAGGTAACCTATATGATGCACATCCTGTGCTCTCAGTCTGTTGCCGCAGAAGAATATTTCTCCTTCATCAGGAGCGGTTATCTGGTTTATCATCCTTATCAGGGTTGTCTTTCCCGCACCGTTCGGTCCAAGCAGTCCGAAGACATCTCCCTGCTCCACACATACGGATACTTTGTCCAATGCTTTGTGGGCTGCGTATGTTTTGGATACTTCTTTTGTTTCTAAAATGGTCATCGCTTTTGTCCGTTAACTTATCTTGCTGCCGTTTTTCAATGATTTGTCCGGCGAAACAAAACTCAATGTTCCGTCCGGATTTTCGGCCATAAGTATCATTCCCCTGCTTTCAATGCCTTTGAGGTTCTTTGGTTCGAGGTTGACAAGAACCGATACCTGTCGGCCTGTTATCTCTTCGGGCTTGTAGTATTCTGCAATTCCGCTCACTATCGTCCTTTTGTCTATGCCGGTATCTACGGTCAGTTTCAGCAGTTTTTTTGTCTTTGCCACCTTTTCCGCTTCAACTATGGTGCCCACCCTTATGTCCATTTGTGCGAATTGTTCGTATTTTATGCTTTCCTTTTGTGGTTCTGTCTCGGCTGAGTCTATGCTGTTGGTCTTTTTGGTCTGTTGCAGTTTCTCAGTCTGCTGTTCTATTTGTTTGTCATCTATAAGTTCGAACAGCAGTTGGGCAGGATTGACCGCATGACCTTCACCCAAAAGGTCCGTTCTGCCGGATTCGTACCATGCAACCGGAGCGAAGTTGAGCATCCTGTACAGTTTCTTTGCAGTAAAAGGCAGGAACGGTTCCATCATCACTGCAAGAGCGGCACATATTTGAAGCGAGAGATTCAATACCGTTGCCGTTCTTTCCTTGTCGGTCTTTATCGTTTTCCATGGTTCGTTTTCCGTGAGGTATTTGTTGCCAAGGCGGGCGAGGTTCATCATTTCGCTCAAAGCTTCTCGGAATCGGTACTGCTCTATTGACCTGCCGATTTTTTGAGGGTATTGAGACATCTGTTCAACCATTTGTCTGTCCGAGTCGTTCAATATGCCGATATTGGGAACCTGGCCTCCGAAATATTTGTGTGTAAGCACTATCGTTCTGTTTACGAAGTTTCCGAGTATTGCGACAAGTTCGGAATTGTTGTGAGTCTGGAAATCCTTCCATGTGAAGTCATTGTCTTTTGTTTCTGGGGCATTGGCGCACAATACATAGCGCAATACGTCCTGTTTGTCAGGGAAATCCCTGAGATATTCGTGAAGCCATACGGCCCAGTTGCGCGAGGTGGAAATCTTGTCGCCTTCCAGGTTCAGGAATTCATTGGCCGGCACGTTTTCTGGCAGGATGTAGCTGCCTTCTGCCTTGAGCATTACAGGAAATATTATGCAATGGAATACTATGTTGTCCTTTCCTATGAAGTGAACGAGTTTTGTATCGGTTTCTTTCCACCATTTTTCCCAGTCGTCCGGTTTAAGTTCCTTGGTGTTGGATATGTATCCTATCGGAGCGTCAAACCATACGTACAGCACCTTGCCTTCGGCACCTTCTACCGGCACTTGTACTCCCCAGTCCAAATCTCTTGTAACTGCTCTTTCCTGTAATCCCTGCTCAATCCAGCTTTTGCATTGTCCGTACACGTTCGGCTTCCATTCCTTATGCCCTTCGAGAATCCATTGTTTCAAAAAGTCTTCATAGTCTCCAAGAGGAAGATACCAGTGTTTGGTTTCTTTCAGTACCGGTTCCGCTCCGGAAATGGTTGATTTTGGATTTATCAGGTCGGTTGCCGACAGGGATGTTCCGCATGCTTCACATTGATCTCCGTATGCTTTCTCGTTGCCGCAGTGAGGACACGTTCCCATGATATATCTGTCTGCAAGGAACACTTTCTCCTGAGGGTCGTAATATTGTTGTGTCGTTTTCTCAACAAGTTTCGAGTTTTCATACAGTTTGCGGAAAAACTCCGACGCCGTTTTCGAATGTATTTCCGAACTTGTCCTTGAATATATGTCGAACGATATGCCGAACTGTTCAAATGAGTCTTTGATTATGCTGTGGTAACGGTCAACTATCTGCTGAGGGTTCACGCCTTCCTTGCGAGCCTTTATGGTTATTGGCACACCGTGTTCGTCACTGCCTCCTATAAACAGTACGTCTTCTCCCATTTGTCTCAGATACCTGACGTATATGTCGGCAGGAACGTAAACGCCGGCAAGATGTCCTATGTGTACAGGTCCGTTGGCGTATGGCAAAGCCGTAGTTACGCAATACCGGTTGAATCTTTTGTCGTTTTCAGTGTATTTCATTTTGTTTCTATGCTTTTGTTTTTCTGTTCTTCAACGTTTTTTTCTTCAATTATGTAGAGAGGTCTGTTTCTTATGTCGTTGTTCATTCTCGCAATGTATTCTCCTATTATGCCAATAGTAATCATTTGGACTCCTCCTATGAACAATATGCTCAATATCAGGGAGGTCCAGCCCGAAACGGCATTATCGAACACAAAGTGTGAAACCAATGCGTAAATGATTGCAAGAAATGCGAATAAGGATGTGAGAAGACCGAGCGTAGAGGCTATCTTAAGAGGTTTGTCCGAAAAGGACGTAATCGCGTCAATGGCATAGCGCATCATTTTTCTGAACGGATAGTTCGTTTCTCCGGACAGTCTTGCATCTCTTTGGTATTCCACGTATGTCTGTTTGTATCCTATCCATGAAACCTGACCTCTTATGTATTTGCTTTTTTCCGGCATATTGCGCAGGTGCTGAACGATTACCTTGTCCATTATTCTGAAGTCTCCTACATCGACAGGTATGTCCACCGTTGTCATTTTGGCCAAAAGACGATAGAATACCTTTGCGGAGAATTTCTTGAACCATGTCTCGCCATCGCGGCTCTTGCGTTTTGCATACACAACCTTGAAACCTTCCTTGTATTTGCTGTAAAGCTCAATGACCAGTTCGGGAGGGTCCTGCAAGTCCGCATCGATTATGACTACCGCATCTCCTTCGGCATAATCCAACCCAGCACTTACGGCTATCTGCTGTCCGAAATTCCTTGAAAAACTTATATATTTGATATGACTGTCCTTTTGAGTCAATGTCTTGACCAAGGAAAGGGAATTATCCTTGCTGCAGTCGTTTACGAATATGATCTCGTAGTCATCAGTTATTTTCGAAAGGGTGGCACTCATCCTCTCGTACATTGGCTGTATGTTTCCCTCTTCATTGTAGATGGGTATGATTACCGATATATCCATGATGTTATGTTTTTGTTTTTCCCAATTTGATTATTCTTGCCTGAATGAACGAATAAAGTTCCTCGTATTCAAACCGTTCTTTTATTATTTCCATAGTGTCGGGTCTGTTAACCTGAACAGTATCTCCTTCTTTCAGTTCGTTCAGATGTTTCTTGCCGACTTCTATGCCGCTGTCCTGCATCCAGTAGTAATAGAAGAAATGCAGTTGTCCGAATTCCTCTTTTATGTAGTTTATGTTGTTCAACCTTACCTCGTTCTCCGCTATTTGTTTCATTACAACCACGCTTGAATAATATCCTTTGAAGTCTTCGCCTTCTTTTGAAGCCGTAACATGCTTTACTATCTCGGCATAAGGTTTGTAGGCAAACAGAACGAAAAGCACAAAGGGTAGAACTTTGAAAATGGTCTTTTTCCTTTTGGCGATGAACAAATGAATGGTTTCGAACGACAAGGCAATGACAACAAGCATGAAAGGTACCATAGGAAGCGCATACCATTCCAGTTTTGTCTTCGCGCTGCTTATGATGACAAAATAAAACAGTGCCGTTATGCCCGTAAACAGTGACAAATCCCTGCTTGTACTGTTTTTAGTAAACAGGTTGAATACGAATGCAAAGGGGAATATCCAGAAGAAGTAAGGTATGATGTTGTCCTTTAAAACCTTGAAATAGAATGAGGGTTCACCTGCATGGTTTTCCACCACGGTTGCGTATCTTCCGCCTATCTCATTGTTCCACACCGCTTTCAGATACCCTTCCTGCGCTATTTCCCTTGATATGTAGAATCCTCCCACCAAAATCAGGAAAATCAAAAGACCGGCGTATGTTTGTCCCGATTTCAAGGCGCAGGCCAGTTTGCGTTTGTATAATAGAAAGACAAGAAAGACGGGAAGCGGTATGAGAGACTGTATTCCCTTTGTCAACACAGCAAAAGAAAGGGCGATAAAGAAAAAAAACATGTATTTTGTCTTGCCGGAATGGAGAAAAAGATAAAACAAAGCCGAATACAGCACGATAAACATTATCATCGTGGAGTCGTAATCACCGCTTCTTCCGGCGTGGTAGAACAGCAGTCCTTTGGAACAAACCACCAATATGGCGCTGTAAAACCCTGCCAAAGGTCTGTTCAGTTTGTGTCCCAAGAAAATCAGGATAATACCAGTGAGAAACATGGCCACGGCAGACACAAGACGAACGGTTGCTTCACTCACTCCGAACAGTGAAAAACACAGGGCCTGAATCCATATTACAAAGGGAGGCTTCGTGTTCCAAAGGTCCGGATTGTGGTCGAATGTCGTTACAAGCAAATCACCGCCGTCGTACATCTCATAGGCATTGGCCGCATTGCGGCTTTCGTCCCATTCCCTTAAAGGCAAAGAACCCAGACGGGGAAAAATGGCAAACAAGGCCACAACCGAATATACGATGATAAAAATAAGTAAACGTTTTTTTCCCTTGTCCATTGTTTATCTTGCCAGAGATCTGATGTCTTCCATTATAGATTTTGCAAGCTTTTCAGCCTTTTCCATCGTACTGCTTTCGGAATATATCCTTATTATAGGCTCGGTATTGCTTTTTCTCAAATGTACCCACTGTTTGTCGAACATTATCTTTACACCGTCAACCGTCGAGACCTCATAATCCTTGTATTTCTGTGCCATTTGAGCCAAGATTCCGTCAACATCCATGTCTTTTGTCAATTCCATTTTGTTCTTTGATATGACATATTCAGGATAAGTTGCCCTTAGCTCTGAACACTTCATGCCGCTTTTTGCAAGCAAAGACAGAAACAGAGCTATTCCAACCAAAGCATCTCTTCCGTAGTGCAGTGCGGGATAAATGACTCCTCCGTTGCCCTCACCGCCTATGACGGCCTTGTGCTTTTTCATCATTTCAACCACATTGACTTCCCCTACGGCCGATGCAAAATAATTTTCTCCTGCAGCTTCCGTCACATCTTTCAACGCTCTTGTCGAAGACATGTTGGATACTGTCGTTCCGGGTGTATGTTTTAGTACGTAGTCTGCTATGGAAACCAAGGTGTATTCCTCAACGAAAGGCTTTCCGTTTTCGCAGACTATTGCCAGACGGTCCACATCGGGATCGACCACAAAGCCTACATCGCACTTGCTGTCCACAACCTCATTGCATATCTGCGTTATGTTCTCCGGCAAAGGTTCGGGATTGTGCGGAAATACTCCCGTAGGCTCATCGTTCAATGCAACTACATGAGCCACTCCCAACTCTTTCAGCAGTTTTTTCAGAACAAACCCTCCCGTCGAACAGACCGAATCGAAGGCAACCCTGAAGTTAGCCTTCCTTATGGCATCTGTGTCAACCAACTCCAATTCCAATACCTTGCGGATGTGGTTGTCCACCGTACTGTCGTCACTTATGCAATGCCCCAACTTGTCGACGGTAACAAAGTCGAAGTCTTCGCTTGCGGCCAGTTCCAATACGCGTTTTCCTTCCTCTGCCGAGATGAATTCTCCTTTTGCGTTGAGGAACTTGAGCGCGTTCCAGTTTATCGGATTATGGCTTGCGGTAAGTATTATTCCTGCATCGGCTTTCTTGTCCGTTACCGCAACCTCCACTGTAGGCGTTGTTGACAGCCCCGTATCTATTACCTCTACACCCATTCCAATCAGCGTACCGGTAACCAGGTCGGACACCATCCTGCCTGAGAGTCTCGCATCACGGCCCAGAACTATCCTTATCCTGTCCTTATTGTATGATTCCTTTATGAAAGTTGCAAAAGCCGCTGCAAACTTTACCGTATCTATAGGCGTAAGACCTTCATTTGCCCTGCCGCCTATCGTTCCTCTGAATCCTGAAATCGATTTTATAAGTGCCATATCCTTATCGTTTGTTTACTGTTTTGCAAAGATAGTGTTTTTAAAGACAATACAATAAAAAAACGGATTCAAATGAATTTATGAAAATATTCCTTGTTTCTTTCGTACTTGGCTGAAAATACCAAAATCCTTATCGGTTGAAGATACAGTCAATTCCAATATGTGAAGATAGATGAATGAAGGAGGATGGATGCAGTATGTTTTACAAAATTATTATTTTTCGAACGTCTTGCCTCTCATGTATCAAACCGCTTTTTTTTATCATCATTATTCAACAAGTTAAGAAGTCTTTCCGCCTTATGATTTCCCAAACGGTTTGTCCTTGAGAAAATGTCGCAAAACGTCAGATGAAAATGAAAAGTCAAGAGTTCAGTATGCAAAAAGTTGGACTTTTTGGGGTAAAAAGTTGGACTTTTTAGGGTAAAAAGTTAGACTTTTTGAGGTCTATCATGACGACTTTTCATTTTTATATGACGTTTTACAACTTTCATCTGACGACTTGCAACGCTGACATCAAGGTTTGCAACAGTCAGGCTGTTTTTTTTGCTCCAAATACCGAAAAACAGAAAAGGGATTCGGACTGTCCGAATCCCCTTTCGCATATCATGATTGAGTGATTTTACCAATCGGTTTTTTTTGGATTATGACACCGTGGCGGTGTTTTATTTTACGAGTTGAAAATCCAACTTTTCACCTGCGGGCACCACGCGTATTGTCATCTCCGAAGCGGAAGGCGAGCCTATAAGAAGACTGCTCAAAGGATCGGTAAGATAACGCTGTATGGCTCTTTTTACCGGTCTTGCTCCGAGTTCCGGTTCGTATCCATTGTCGGCGAGAAAGTCGAGCATGTTCGCTTCATACTGAAGATGTATGTTGCGTTCGGCCAGTTTCTTCTCCAGAATTGCCAACTGCAGTTTGACTATTTCCCTCACCTGTTGTTTCATCAACGGTCTGAATACCACTATTTCATCAATACGGTTTAGCAATTCGGGCTTTATGGATTTTTTCAAAAGTCCCAAAACCGAACTCTTGGCTTCGTTCCATGCCGATTCCAGATCGTTTTCATGTTTTTCTATCATTTCCTGCAAGTATTCCGAGCCTATGTTCGAGGTCATTATTATTATTGTGTTCTTGAAATCGACCACACGGCCCTTGTTATCCGTAAGACGTCCGTCTTCCAATACCTGCAACAAAATGTTGAACACGTCGGGATGGGCTTTTTCTATTTCGTCAAGCAGAACGATGGAATAAGGCTTTCTTCTTACTGCTTCGGTCAATAGTCCGCTTTCTTCGTAGCCGACGTATCCCGGAGGCGCTCCTATAAGACGGGAGACCGTATGACGTTCCTGATACTCGCTCATGTCAATCCTTACCATCATGTCGTCCTTGTCGAAAAGCAATCCGGCCAATGCTCTTGCCAGTTCGGTCTTGCCGACTCCCGTGCTGCCCAGAAAGGCAAAGGAACCTATTGGTCTGTTTCCGTCGGACAGACCCGAACGGCTTCTTCTTATCGCATTGGAAACGGCGGCTATGGCTTCTTGCTGACCGATGACCCTTTTGCCCAATTCTTCTTCCAGATGCAACAACTTGTCCTTTTCGCTTTGAACCATTTTCGCAACGGGTATGCCCGTCCAACGGGAAACGACCTCCGCGATATGATTGTCATCGACCTCTTCCGTTATGAGCGAACCGTTAACCTGCAAGTCCTTCAGTTTGCTCTTGTAGTCTTCGAGGTCTTTTTCGGCGGTCTTTATCTTTCCGTAGCGCAATTCGGCAACCTTTCCGTAATCTCCGCTCATTTCGGCCTGCTGTGCATCGAATTTGTAACGTTCTATCTTCTTTACTTCATCCTGTATGGCATCCACATAACGTTTCTGTTCTTCCCAACGGGCTTTCAACCTGTCTCTTTCGGCTTTCAGTCCGTCTATTTCTTTGGTAAGCTCCTCTGTCTTTTTCTCGTCTTTTTCCTTTTTGATGGCAACCCTTTCTATTTCCAACTGCATGATGTGTCTTTCCAACTCATCCAGTTCTTCGGGTGAGGAATCTATCTCCATTCTCAGTTTTGCGGCCGCTTCATCTATAAGGTCTATCGCCTTGTCGGGCAGGAATCTGTTCGTAATGTACCTTGCCGACATCTGGGCGGCGGCTATTATGGCCGCATCCTTTATTCTCACGTGATGATGCACCTCATACCTTTCCTTCAATCCCCTGAGGATGCTTATTGTGTCGCTTACGCTCGGTTCGTCCACCGTCACCATCTGAAACCTTCTCTCAAGAGCCTTGTCTTTCTCGAAATATTTCTGGTATTCGTTGAGTGTCGTGGCACCTATTGCCCTCAACTCTCCACGCGCCAAAGCAGGTTTCAATATGTTGGCCGCGTCCATTGAACCTTCGGAGGCTCCCGCACCAACCAAAGTGTGTATTTCGTCTATGAAAAGGATGATTTCTCCTTTTGAAGCGATTACTTCATTTACCACGCCTTTTAGTCTTTCCTCGAATTCCCCCTTGTATTTGGCACCTGCGACCAATGCACCCATATCCAATGAATAAATCATCTTGTTCTTAAGGTTTTCCGGTACGTCTTTCTTGAAAATCCTTTGGGCCAGTCCTTCTACTATCGCAGTCTTTCCCACGCCCGGTTCACCGACAAGCACGGGGTTGTTTTTCGTTCTCCTTGATAATATCTGAAGCACTCTACGTATTTCGTCATCCCTTCCTATCACAGGGTCCAATTTGCCGGACTTGGCCTGTTCAATCAAATCCAATGCAAACCTGTTCAAATTCTCCAAATTCTTTTTTGTCGTTTCCATAATTAACTCCTTTCGGAAGGAGAAAAAGCATAAGACGTGCCACGCTCTTCAGAACTGACAAAAAGACGTATGGACATTCGGATAAAACTAAAACACTGACAAAATATTCATATTGAAAGAATAGTTCGTGTGTTTTTTATAAAGAATCAAGGGCTGTATGTATTCTGTCGATACTTTCTTTTATTTGCTCGGGTGTGATTATCAGAGCCGGCTTCAGGCTCAGACACTGAGGATTGAAAAGGTGTGTTCCCGTTATTATGCCGTTACTGAAACATGCCTTGAGTGCGTTTTGCCAGTTTACATCCTCACGGAGCTCAATGCAGTTGAAAAGTCCTATGCCTCTGACGTCCTTTATGAGAGGATGTTTCAAAAGGGTGCGATACATTTCTCCTTTCTTGTCTACATCACGCATCAAATCATCCTCCATTATCGCCTCAAGTACGGCAAGGGCGGCCGAACAGCATACGGGATGTCCTCCGAATGTTGTGGCATGTCCTATAAGCGGATGACCGTTGTTCAGTGCGAGCATTATGTCTTTTCTGCCGGTGAAGGCACCTATCGGCATCCCGCCGCCCATTCCTTTTGCAATACACAATATGTCAGGAACGGCATCGAAATGTTCAAAGGCGAAAAGTTTGCCGGTACGGCCGAAGCCTGTCTGTATTTCATCGAATATGAGCACCGCGCCTTTTTCAGAGCATCTTTCCCTGACTTGTTTCAAATAGTTCTTTTCGGGTAGTTCCACACCTGTTCCAACGGCAACGGCTTCCATAACCACACAGCATGTCTTTTCGGTTATTTTCTCTATATCCTCGAAACAGTTATACCTGATGTGGTTGCAATCTGGTATCAAAGGACGGAAAGGTTGGGTGAATTTTTCTTCGGATAGCATGGAAACGGCTCCGAGCGTACTGCCGTGGTAACTGTTGCGGCAGGAAATGATTTCAGTCCTGCGGTTGAACAGTCTTGCCGCCTTTATCGCTCCTTCTATCGCTTCCGAACCTGAATTGACATAGAATATCTGGGCAAAGGAATCCGGCAGGTATTTTTTCAGACGCTTGAAATATTCCAGTTGCGGACTCTGTACGAATTCTCCGTAAACCATTACGTGCATATAACGCTCCGTTTGCTTTCTGACAGCATCCACCACTCTCGGATTGCGGTGTCCCACGTTGCCTACACATATGCCGGAGAGCATGTCCATATATTCTTTGCCCGATATATCCCAGACATGTATGCCTTCCGCCCTGTCGACATCAATCATTATCTGGTCTATTTCCCCCACTTGTGCAATATATTCCCTGAATTCGGATACGGTAGTCTTCATATTATGCCTTTTTTCTTGTGCAAATATAAGATTTATTTTGTCGCCGGAGTTTACTTTTTGATGATTTGCTTGTCTATAATCTGTCGCAATATCGTATTTTTGCGTTTCGTAAAAAAATTGCTTAGGATATGAAACTAAAAAGTTTGTTGCCGTTGACGGTTCTTTGTCTTGCCTTTGTTCAGGAGGCGTTTTCCCAATACAAGATAAATGTTGACATAAAAGACTGCAAGGATACGGCTCTTATTCTCGGTTATTATTACCTTGACAAGACGTATGCCTTGGATACAGCCTTCAGCAAAAGTGGCGATTTCAAATTCAGAAGCAAGGAAAAGAAGCTGGATGACGGCATTTATTTCTTCAGCACCTTCGACGGCAGGTTCTGCGAATTCATAATAGACAAGGACATGAATTTTACCCTCAAGACGCAGGAAGGGGACTGGGCAGGACAAATGAAAGTCAGGGGCTCCAAACCTTCGGAACAGTATTTCGAGTACATAAAGGCCTCAAACCTGTTGTCGGACAAGGCAAGGGAATTGTCAATGCGGAAGGATTCACTGACCAAGGAGGAATACGACGAAAAAATCAAAGTTCTGAGATTGCAGAACGACACATTGAAGGAGGAATTCATAAGGAAATATCCGGACAATCTGCTTTCCAAGGTGCTGCAGGCAACCAAGCCAGTAATCGTTCCCCAAATGGAAGTGCCGGTAAATGATGACGGAACGCAGGACAGCGCTTTGTGGAACATGCAACGTTGGGTTTATTACAAACATCATTATTTCGACAATGTGGATCTTACCTGTGACGGACTGTTGCATACTCCCGCTGCGGTATTCTACAGGAACTACAACCGCTATTGGGATGAGGTCATGAAATATGAAAGCAATGATTCCATATTGTATTATGCCTCATCGTTGATAGACAAGTCGAGAGGTTCGGAAAAAATGTTCCGTTTCCTGTTGCACAACATAACGGAAAGGTATCTTCAAAGTCCTATAATGGGACACGACAAGATATATGTCGAGATGATAAAAAGGTATTTCAAGTCGGGAGAAGCCGACTGGCTTGCCCCAAGTGATATAGAAAAGGAGGTCGCAAGGGCTGAGAAATGGGAAAATCTGCTTATAGGAAAACTGGTTCCCAATATAGCCTGTCCGGATACGAACAACATATGGCACGACGTGTATTCTTTGGAGGCTGACTACAAGATAGTGATTTTCTGGTCGCCCGACTGCGGCCACTGTTCGACCGAAATACCAAAACTTTATGACTTTTATTCCAAAAACAGGGACAAATACAAAATAAAGGTATTTGCCATAAACACCGAAGACAATATAGAACATTGGAAAAAGTTCATAGTCGAAAAAGGTTTGAATTGGATAAACGTCAACGGACTTGTGGCCAATTTTGACTGGAGGGATTATTTCGACATAGTGAAAACGCCTGTCATATTCATATTGAACAAAGACAACGTAATAGTGGCAAAGAATGTTCAGGCCGACAACATGGAGGCAATAATGGAATTGTTGAAGGAAGGTAAACTTAAGTTTTAGATGATGAGACAGCTGTCGTTTTTCTTTTTATCTTTCCTGTTTTCCGTAAGTCTGTTTGCCCAAAAGAGAGATTACGAGGTTACTCTTTGGATTCATCAGCTGGAGGACAGCATTGTGTACGTAAAAGGCGCGTACGGACAACAGAACAGTATAATTCTGGATACGCTTCACTTGAAAAAAGACGGGGAGTTCGTGCTTAAGGGCAGGTTCAACAGCGGAATAGTCGTGGTGGCTTCCCCTAAGGAGGATTTGTTCAGCTTTGTACTCGACAAGGATTCAAGGTTTTCATTGGACATATACCCCGACGGTTTCTATGAAGTGAAGGGAAGTCTGGAAAATGACATATATCTGGAATTCCAGAAGATGAACATGGATTACAGATTGGCCAAGTATGAATATGAACTGCAGATGAAGAAGGACCCTTCACTGACGGATTCGCTCAGTGCCCTGATACGCCAGAAGGAAAAGGAGTTCGGTGATTACAGAGAGTCGTTTTACAGGAATTATCCGGAGAATATAATGAGCGTATTGGTCAAGGCCGTGCAGAATCCAGCCCCGAACATGAAATTCTTTGATGAAAACGGCAAACTGAAAAAAGGAATGGAACTTGAATATGCGAACGATTACAGAATGAGGTTTTGGGACGGCTTTGATTTCAGCGACGAAAGGATAATAGCAACGCCGTATTTTTACAGAAAGTTCCAGACTTATATGGACAAGGTCACTATGCAGACAGCCGATTCGGTATTCTCGTCATTCAAACATTTCATCGATTTGGCCAATTCCAAGGGCGGACAGATTTATTCAAGGTATGTTATCGACCATTATCTTCAAAGATTGCCCATGATGCCTTTTTCATTCAACGAAATGCTCTATACTCTCATCGTCGATTCGCTTGTGAATGACAAATATACTCCATGGCTGACGCCGAGTGAGGTGGAACAACACAAAATCAACATAGAACGGATTAGGCCTTTCCTTGCCGGCAATCCTTTTCCAAGGATGCGGGCGGTGGATTTGGACAACAGGGTGGTGGATCTGTATGACATAAACACCGAATATACGGTTGTCTTCTTCTGGAGCGCAAACTGCGAAAGCTGTAAGAAGAACATTGAGACGCTTGTTGATTTTTACAAGAACTTCAAGGAAAAATACAATGTGGAAATATATTCGGTGGATTTGGGCAATGACCTGGAGGCGGTGAAGGACCATCAGACCAATACGCCTTTTGACTGGATAGTGCTCAGGGCCGATCCGCGCCGTTTGAAAGAGGATTACAGTCTTGACATAGACCACACTCCCGAACTGTATGTCCTAGATAAGAACAAGGTTATAATGAACAAGACAGCTGTCTATTCACATGTGCAGAAGGTCATCGAACTCGACAGGGAACAGAAAGGATTGCGGTAGAACAGGGTCTAATTCCATCGGAATCCTTTCCTGAAAAGAAAAAAACGGATTCAGAAAAGAAATTTTTGAAATCAAGTTTCATTTTGACCAAACGGCCTTTCGGTCAATGCCCTTTGTCCTTGATGCATCTTATGCTGCGTCCGAACGCCCTGAAACCCAAGACTGTCACATTGGTTGTTATGTCGTCCTTGTTGAAGTCTATGCAGGAGGAGGTGCCTTTTGAAACCGCATCCGCTCCCCAGTAATATCCGCGTGTTCCCATGTGCTGGAAGTTGCCCGTATAGGCGTTTCTGAGTCCTGCAGCGGGCAAAAGCAACTGTCCGTTTCCGATGTCAAGATAATAATATCCTTCCTGAGAGGTCTTTACCTGGTAACCCAGACTGAGCAATGCCCTCCACTCCTCGGCAGTAGGCAGCCTGTACCCGCACGGACACGGATTGGTCAGCCCGTTTTCCTTGCTCCACAGATGGTCATCGGGGTTTGACAGCCAGTCGTTGGCCTTTCGTTCGTCCACTATGAACTTGTCATGATTGGTTTGATAGTTGGAGGCAAGCGTAAGTACGGTGTCGGACAGGCGTTTTTCGTGACCGTCCGTCGCCCTTCCCCATTGATAGAGGTCTCCCCAGGAATCGCTCGTGCCGACATAGTCGGACAATGCTCCGAGATTTCTGTCCAAGAAAATCAGTTCACCTACCGGTGTCTTTATAGGAGGCAGTTCGTAGTATGTAAACCTGCCTTCTTCGCTTACTATCGGTTTTGCGAAATTATCGTCATAATTCTGGTTCCATGACTTGAATGGAAAAATTATCAGAAAGGAAATGAATGCGATTATCGTTTTCTGCATGTCCAACAATTTCAAAATTATAAAACAACGCCTGCAAAGTTACTATATTTACAATGCAGTTGTAGTGGTATGAATGTTAAAAAGGTGTTTTTTTGTATATGCGGGTGTAAGATTATTCCTACCTTTGTTGTCTAAAGAGAAGTATTGACATAATGATAACCAATTTAAATTGTTTTTTATGAAGAAATTGATGGTATTGCTTCTTGCGGTTGGATTTGCAGGAGCGGTTGCAGTGGCTCAGGAGCCGGTAAAGACTCAAAAGGAAAAAGCCAAGGTGGAACACAAGTGCAAGAATGATTGCAAGAATCATGGCAAGGATGCCGCTCACAAATGTAAGAGCGATTGCAAGGCAAAGGCCAATGAGGCTGGTAAAAAATGTGTAGGCAACGGACAGAACTGCAAGGGTACGGCGGCTCACAAATGCACCGGCAAGTGCGCTCAGCACAATAGCGGAGACAAGGCTGCGATGCAAAAAAAGGTTGAAACGAAGAAATAGTTTTTATTTATGCAGTTTGCGGCAGGGGCGACACATGTCTGTTCCTGCCGTTTGTTTATAATGGATAGCGACATAATTGCGGCAAAACGTATAGCGGAAGGGGATAATTCTGCTTTCGAAGAGTTGTTCAATAGGTATCATATGAAGATACTGAATTTGTGCTATGCCATTTTGCACAACAGACACGATGCGGAGGATTTGGTTCAGGATATCTTTGTGGAGATATATTCCTCGATAGGGACTTATCGCGCCGAATCCAAATTGTCCACATGGATATACAGAATAGCTGTCAACAAGGCAATAAACCATATAAGAAGAAGAAAGATAAGGAAGTTTCTGTCGTTGGATTTTACCGATACCTTGGATTATCAGTCGTTTGAACAGACGGACTGGTCCTTGTTGGACAAGCAGTACGGTTATCATCTGCACAAGGCGATAGATGCTTTGCCTGCAAAACAGAAGACGGCTTTTGTCCTGTTCATGTATGATGAACTTTCTCAGAAGGAAATAGCCGGCATAATGAATTGTTCCGTCAGTGCGGTTGAGGTGTTGGTACACAGGGCAAGAGGGAACATAAAGAAAAGAATGAACAATATAGATAAGGATATATTTTAGTGATGAAAATGGAAAACATGGACGGTTTTATTCAAAAGGATATTCAAAGACGGGCGAATACTTCTTTGTATTCGGACATAATGTCCGAGATTGGACGGCGGGAATCTTTGTTTTTGCCGTCTGGATTTGCCAAATGTTTGCTGGCGTGCTGTCTTGTACTGCTTTTTTCGGTTGCAGTGAATCTGTCGGATTTGGTTTCAGGCAATCAGGACGGATTTGTTGCGGATGAACAGACGGAGGCATTTGAACAGTTTGCGCAGGAGAATTATTTTGACATACTTTCGGATTACTATCCGGAACAGATATTGATGGGAGAATAGGACATGAAGAAATCTCATTTCATTATAATAGTAGTTTTTCTGGTTGTGATTACAGCCGTCAATTTTTTTATTCTCTTGAGTAAACAAGAGGACGGGTCATGCGCTTGTTCCAATGCCGCTAACAAGGGATGTTATGTCAGTTCGATGATATCGTTGGATGAGAATCAGAAACAGTTGTACGACGGCATCAAGTCCAAATACAGGAACAGGGCCATACTTGTTGCCGACAGTCTTCACCTTAGGCAGGAAAGACTGATGAGGTCCTTGATGCGGAATGAGAGTGATACGAATAAGATTGCACAGATAGAAAAGGACATAGTTTCATGTCAGAAGGAGCTGCTGCATTTGTCTGTCGAGCAATATTATGAAATAAAGGCAATATTGAATCCGTCGCAAATACCTGTTCTGGACAGTTTGTTTGCACAGATTTTCATCTGTCGTCCCACATGTAATCACCGTTCCGAAGACGGAGGTACGCATCCTCATTTGAATTAGATTGTCTTTAACTTGATTGACGGGTTTATGTTGAACACAACGCCAAGAGTGAAAGAAGTGAATCCTTTTCTTTCCACACTTCCGTATCCAGTGCGGTATCCGTTCAATTCGTTTTGTCTGAACAACTGGAATATCAGGTTAAGGTTATATCCGTTTACTATATTGAGGTGATAGGATACTTTTGCGTATATCTGACTGTTTCTGTCGAACAACAGACTTTCCGTATTGTTTGAGAAATTGCAGAAGAGCTGGTTTCCCAACAGGGAAACGAAGTCTTCGCTTTCAAAATATGCTGCTTTGATTTCAAGTCCATTGTATTTGAAAGATATGTAGGGATAGATGCCCCAGCCTTTGTCGAAAGGGAACATATCGTTGCCGGATATTTTTTTGTAGCCTATCGTCTCTCCTCCTAAGGAAACGGATGTGTAAGGGTTGAATCTGTATGTTGTCTTCAGACCTATGGAGGCGTTAAGCCATGATTGCACATCATGTCTTATGTCAAGATTTTCACCTCCAAGGTGTTGTATTATGACGTTTAAGGGAAATGTTATGCGGAATCTGTCATTTGCGGATTGAATCCTTGTTTCGGATGCAAAACCAAGCGTAAAGGATTCCTGATGTATGTCCCTGTCGAATACGAAACTCTGCCAGTTGAGCCACAAATCCATATAAAAATGTTCCTTGTCCATTATGAATTGGGCACCGAGTTCAGGGTCTGAATTGAATGTGTTTTCATAGTTATACAATACTTCGTTGAGCAGATGGGAGTTGAAGTTGTAAATATTACCGAAACTAAGGAGCATGTCTTTGTCAATAAGCCATATTGCCCTGAAGTAAGGAACCAGATGTAATCCGTTCATATACTGATAACTTTTCCAGTCGGGCAGGTGGGAATAGACCGTGCAGGGATATTTGTTCGCTCCCCAATAGTGGAGTATGCTGACGCCGCCTTCAATCATTATTTTTTTGTTCGGAGTATAGGAAACGGTAGGAGAGAGTCTGAATCCGGGCAGTGTGTAACCTGATACCTTCAAGCCACTGTATTCGTTGTTAACAAGGAAGTTGCTGTTGTATATGTTAAGTTTGACTGTTTTGTATTCGAAACTGCGCGACAGATTGTCGAAAACATTGCGGTCCTCTCTTTTTTGAGCGAAAGATGATGTAATGATTGTTTGCAGAAATATAAAGTATAGTAATACTTTACCGACATGCATGTTTCAATGTCTGCGTTTTTATTCTTTTTTTCCCTTATTGCTTTTCTTGAAGAAATTGAACCATTTCTTCTTTTCTTTTTCCGTATTTGCCGGAATACTGTCCTTATCCTGCACCTCGTTCCAGTCTTTCGGTACGAACCTTTCTTCCATTTCCACCATTGTAGGTTTGTTGTCGGGTTGGTCTATCCGAACTGATTTGAGAATTTTTTCAATCAACGCCCTTTCCTTTGGCATGTCCTTGCCGTAATACTCTATGGTATATGTATATCCTGCAAATACAATGCCATATATTCCTCCGGCATAGGCTTCGGTAAGGAACGTATTGGTGTAGGCAAGGTGTTTGGCTTTCATATTGTTCAGTTTCGCATCATTTACCCGGTCTATCTGCATATAGTCAAAGCCGTGCTTTGAACTGCGTTCCGAAGCCAATAGCGTTATCCTGCTTGTAGGTTCCACGACTTTACGTGTACAGTTTATCTCCACAAGTCCGCAACCGTCGTTTTCCGTTATTCTTATCCCGTAGTCTCCAAGTTTCTTGCCTAACCTTGTAGCCGTCCAGCCTTCAGGCATTTCAAGCGAAATGTTCTCTCTTTCTATTTTGTGAAAAGTCTCCTGCGCCATGGCACTGTTAGACAGCATGCCGAGCCAAAGCAGACAAATTAAAAGAAATCTTTTGTTCATGGTCTGAAAAAATGGAATTATTGTAAAACAACAATGCAAAGGTAGTCATTAATGTTCACATTTCCAAAATCAAATCAAATAAGGGTCCGTTTTTTTATTTTCGTTTCAATTCAAACAGTCTTTTTTTTCGTACCTTTGCCACTTGATTTTTGTTTTTTTCAATAAGATATACATACAATAACAGACTTAATATGGGAAGAGCATTTGAATACAGAAAGGCAAGGAAGCTTAAACGTTGGGGAAACATGGCAAAAACTTTTACCCGTTTGGGTAAGGAGATAGAGATAGCCGTTAAGGCAGGTGGAGCGGATCCTTCTGCTAATCCTCGTCTGAGATTGTTGATGCAGACTGCACGAACTGAAAACATGCCAAAGGAAAATGTTGAGCGTGCCATTAAAAGAGCTGTGTCAAAGGATACGGCGGATTACAAGGAAGTGGTTTACGAGGGTTACGGTCCTTACGGAATAGCAGTATTGGTAGAGACGGCGACTGACAATCCTACAAGAACGGTTGCAAATGTTAGAGCTGCGTTTAATCGTGGCAACGGCACTCTCGGTACATCGGGAATGTTGGATTTCCTTTTTGAAAGGAAGTGTAATTTCAAGGTTGCCTTCAAACCCGATGTGGATATGGAGGAATTGGAACTGGAATTGATAGATTACGGAGTTGACGAGTGTTTCCGGGATGGAGATGAGATATTCATATATGCAGATTTTACAGCTTTTGGTCCCATACAGAAATATCTGGAAGAAAATGGCTTTGAAATAAGGTCCTTCTCCTTTGAACGAATACCCAATGATATGAAAGAGTTGACGGAAGAACAGCAGTCTGAAGTGGAAAAATTGGTTGCAAGGTTGGAGGACGACGAGGACGTGGTCAACGTTTTCACGAATATGAAATAGCGGCGGAATCATTTTTTTACGGTGCGGGCCACTCTGAAGCCCGTACCAACGCCTGTCGATTTGTTTCCGCTTCCTCTTCTGTGAGTTGTCATCATCAGTTTGTGATCGAAATTGAAGCAACCACCCCTGTTGCATTTTCCATATCCATGTTCAGGTCCTTGAGGGTTTTCTTTGGGGCTTTCCTTGTAGTAATAAATTCCGTAATTGTCCCAGCACCATTCCCAAGCGTTGCCGCTCATGTCGTAAATGCCCAGTTCGTTTGGCTTTTTCATTCCTACAGGATGTGTACTTCCCTCTGAATTCTCGTAACACCAGCCGACCTCAAAAGGATTGTCGCTTCCGGCGTAAAGGAATCCCTTGCTGAACTTTCCGCCTTTGGCGGCGTATTCCCATTCCGCTTCCGTGGGCAGTCTTGCTCCAATCCAGCTGGCGTAATCGTTTGCCTCCTGCCAGCTGACGTTTACTATAGGATGATTGTCCTGCCAACCGAAGGGTGGGGTAGAAGGCATGGATTTTCCGGTTTTTTGGCAGTATTCTCTGTATTGTGCAACTGTTATCTCGTATCTGCTTATTTCAAAATCGGATACAAAAACCGTATGTTCCTCTTCATCTGGATAACAGTCCTCACCATTATTCCGACATCCCATTACGAAAGTTCCTCCTTCCACTTTTACCCATTCTATTTTTTGATTGTTTTGCGCACAAACGCAGAATGAAATAAAAAGTAAAAGGAATGAACATGTTGTCGTTTTTGCTTTCATTTCCATCATTTGTTTTCAATATCCAGGATAATATATTCTGAAGTGTTTTTTGCGCTTGTAACGACACCGTATCCGTTTTCTATGTTGGAATATACGTAGTTCGGAGAAAAGAGTGATGAAATCTGATCTGACCTTTGCAATGACTGCAAGAACAAATAGTAATCCTTGTCAATGTTTGAGAAAACTATTTTTGCACTTACTTTTTTCAATCGATGCTCATTGTAACCCAAGGAGAAAGTATGTTCATATATTATCACTTTCATTCTGTACTCATTGTTGCCGAACAGTTTGTTTGAAAAAAACATGTATTTGTTGTTCAATGAATTTGACGGATTGTTTAGAGATGACGAAAATACACCGGAGATGTTTTCATTAACCAGTTGGAAGGAATGGCATTCCAATGTGCTGTAATGGCTGTCGTTTCCGAATATGCCTTCCATGTAGGGCATGACCCTGAAAAACGTTTCTTCCGATGGAAGCCCTTTTAAAGACAGGTTCAGATAAAGTCTCTCTGTAATAATGTTTCCATCTGTTGTGTCCGCTTTATATTCGAGCTTGCAGGAATACGGTTTGTAGGCTTTGTCGTTTACTTTCACTGAGCCGCTTGCCGTTTCAAATCCCGAAGCCTTAAGTTTGACTTCCACAATGTCGTTGTCTTGAACCTTTATGTCTGTTTTTAATATGTCCGAATTCACAACCTGTTTGGATAATACTTCTTTTCCGTTTACCATTATGCTTATAGAGGCATTGTCAAGTTTCTTGTCGTTCCAACTGTTCGGTTTGTTGGTTTTTCCGTATTGTACGGATACGCAACTGTCCGCCTCAAGAAAACCGTATATGTACAGTTTGTCTTCCGGATACCCACCTGTAAAGTCAATCTCTTTTTCACAGGCAGTCATAATGAGAGACATTACAATCAGCAAGTAAACTTTTTTCATGTTTTATCTGAATTTATAGCAGTATGAAACCGTCGGTATTATCGGCATTATGCATATAGCGGTCAGTTTGTCCGTATTTGACGAAGGCAATACAAAGGACGGATTTTTCCTGTTGTAGGCATTGTATATGCTGACGGTCCATATCCTTGTTCCGTGTTTTTTCTCTTTTCTGAAGTTTATATTTAAATCCAGTCTGTGATAGGCTGGCAATTTGCAGGCATTCTTTTCGTCATATATATTCAATGAGTTTGCAAATGAATTGTCATTTGGCGATGGTAATACGGAAGGATAGTCCAATTCATAGGCATTCAGTGTAAATCTTGAGCCGCTGTTGTAAACCCATGTTGCGGAACAGTCTATCCTGTCGTTTATTTTATATGACAGGGAGATGTTTATGACATGCCGATAATCGTATTGGTCATAGAATCTTTTACCTGCATTTATTTCACCGTTTGGATATTCCCTGAAAGACCAGCTTAGGGTATAGCTTATCCATGCGTTGATTTTCTTACGCTCCCTTTGAATCATGAATTCCACACCGTAGCTTTCCCCTTCGCCTTGAGCGACCCTGTCTTGCCAACCGTAGGACAGTATGCTTTTTGCTCCGTCCTTATAATCTATTATGTTGTACATTTTCTTGTAGTATCCTTCGACGGACATATTGCATATGTTTTTGAGCGTATAGTATATGCCTGCGTTGAATTGATGTGCGGTATTGGGTTTTATACCCTTGGTTACCGGAAGCCACAAGTCCGTTGGAAACGACAGCATACCCATGGTAAGCAAATGAATGTTCTGATTCATCATTGAGTAGGAGGCTTTTGTTGAAAGAGCGTCAAGTATACTGTATCGCACGGATAAACGCGGTTGAAGTGACAGATATGTTTCATCTTCTACCATAAACGCATTGAATCTTAGTCCGGCATTGACTGACAGTCGTTTGCTTATCTGAATGTCGTCTTCTGCAAATACGGATATTTCGTTTGCCTGTATTTTTGATACAGAATGTGGAATGGACAATTCGTCCGTAAAATACTCATTGACCGAAATGAGTTCTGGTGAATAGGTGTGATGGGTGTAATTCAATCCGAAAAATATATTATTGTTTTCGTTCAGATACAGGTTGTAGTTGTTTGAAAAGGAAAAGTCCTCTATTCCGGAAAGATATTCGAACTTGAATTCTTCCGATGGCAATTCCAATTGTTTGTACACTTCCTTGTTTGTAATATTGGAGGAATATCTGTTGTACGACAGGCTTAGGTCGGTAAACAGCTTATGATTTATTTCCCTTATCCATGTCAATGAACCTATGGTATTACCCCATCGTCCTTCGGAATTGGATTCAAGATAAGTGCCATTGGAGGAATTGTCTTCCTCTGTATTTTTCAATGAGAACTTGTCCTGCCCCCAATAGAAATTTGCCACCAACCTGTTTTTGTTGTTTATTCTGTGGTTTATTTTGGCGTTCAAATCAACGAAATGGTATCCGAAACTTCCGTTTCCGTTATCGTCACTGACAATATTCATGACAGGTTTGAGCAAAAGATCAAGATAGGTGCGTCTTGCGGAAAAACTGAAAGTTGTCTTGTCCTTGTATATGGGTCCGTCCACATTCACTTTGGTCGAAATAAGACCTATGCCTATGTCTGCGTTCAGTTTGTTTATGTTTCCGTCCTTTGTCCTTATGTCAGCTACCGATGACAAACGTCCTCCATAACGGGCAGGAAAGCCGCCCTTGTAAAAGTCTATGTTTTTTACAGCTTCCGTGTTGAATGTGGAAATGAAACCCATCAGATGGTTTGGGTTGTATATGGGAATACCGTCAATAAGGTACAGGTTCTGATCCACATTTCCACCTCTTACATATATACCGCTCTGACCTTCTGTGCCACCCTTGATTCCCGGAATCAGCTGCAATGTCTTCAAAAGGTCGTTTTCCCCCATCAGAGAGGGCAGGGACTTTATCATTTCAGGACTTATGCTTACTTTGCTCGGGGATGTCTCCTTTACGAACTGCTCGTCATTGTATGTATCCACCACTTCGACGGCGGAAAGAGTATAATGTTGACCGAGAAAAACGTTGATATTGCTGTCCTTTTCCAGAAACAGTTCAATCCTTTTGCTTGCATATCCCACGAAGGAAACATCAATCATATTGTTTCCTTTGGACAACTTTATGCTGTAAAATCCTTGATTGTTGCTTATGCTCCCCTGTTGCGTCAATACATTGAATACCGTCGCACCTATAAGGCTTTCGCCGCTTGCCGAATCCTTCACATATCCGCTAAGTGTGACAAAGCCTTTTGCGTTGTCCTGTGATTTGGCTGCAAACGGAAACAGTAGAGACAAAAGCAGTAAAAACAGTATGTATTTGCTGTTTGTCATATTATGGTATCTCGTATCTGCTTGCTATTTCCGTTATTTCTTCTTCATTGTCTACATGTCCGTTCTCCATAAGTATTTCTCCATTGCATATTACCGTGTCTATACATGAAGAATCTGCAGAAAATACCATGTTTGACTTAAGGTTGTGATTTGGTATCAGCCTTTCGTTGCTCAAATCAAGTATTATGCAGTCGGCAAGCATGCCTTCCTTTATTTCTCCAGCATTAAGTCCGAACGCTTTTGCGACATTTACCGTACCCCATTTAATCGCTTCTTCCACCGGTAACGATAGTGAATCCAATGTCGAAACCTTGGCTAACAGACTTGCGAATTTCATTTCTTCAATCATTGAAAGATTGTTGTTGGAGGATACTCCGTCAGTACCGAGTGCTATTGTACATCCTTTTTTCTTGGTAAGTCCGTAGTTGAATATGCCTGAGGCCAACTTCATGTTCGAACATGGGTTGTGTATGATTGTCACGCCTTTTTCCGCGAGTATTTCCGCATCATTGTCTGTCAGATGAACGCAATGTGCCGCTATGGTGTTTTCGGACAATACGCCAAGACTGTCCAGATATGCGACAGGAGAGCAGCCGTTGTTACGGAGGCTTGAGTCGAATTCCGATTTTGTCTCCGCAAGATGGGTGTGCAGTTTCAGCCCGTATTGTTCGGCCAATTCAAAACAGTCGGTGTACATGCTGCTTCCGCAGGTATATATGGCATGGGGACATATTCCCAACTGTATGAGAGGATTTGATTCCGATTTGAAGTTCTTTACAAAGTCGATGTTCTCCCTTAAGGCTTTTTTCGAAAGGGAATCCATGAACGTTATGCCCACATTGGCCCTTATTTTCATCTCCTTGACGGCTCTTATTACCGCACTGTGATGCCAATACATGTCCGCAAAAAAGACAGTCCCGCTCTTTATCATCTCCAATATCGCAAGACGAGTCCCGTTGTATATGTCCTCTTCCGTCAGTTTGGCCTCCTGCTTCCATACCTTGTTCAGCCAGTCGAACAGTTTGAGATCCTCACCGTAACCCCTCAAAAGAGTCATGGCCGCATGTGTGTGTCCGTTGTAAAAGGCCGGAAATACAGCCTTGCCGTGTCCGTCTATGGTTTTGTCGCAAACAATGTCCGTATTGTCCGATATTTTTGAGAAAACGCCGTTTTCAATCAATATGTCCTTAGGCTTTTCCCCGAGCATGATTTGTTTTATGAGTATGTTCATCTCTTGTTCCAAATGTTTATTTCTTGCCTATGTATGACAAAAATTCAAGGTCGAATGAAAGTGAAAAGAACCCTGTTATTTTCCATTGCTTTGTCGTTTGTATCGACCAGCCTGCCGGCAGGACGGAACCGACGCTGTAATTGTCTGCAAGCAAGGTGTACTGGGCTATGTTTATTCCTGTGGAAATATGCAGGAAGTCAAGAAACTTGTAAGAGGGGCCGAGATAAAAGTTCTTGAATATGTTGTTGCCGCCGAATCCTATATATATGCCCAAATCCTGCGTGAATTTCTGCGAATGTTTGGAAAGATCCCAAAGCATGAGTGATGCACCGACAATCAGGTCGAATTCCACTTTGCTCGAATTGCGGTTTATTATTATGTTCTGATAAGTTCCGTCATCCAAAACCGAAGGCATTATGTCCCATTCGGGAGTAGGGAAGAATCTCATGGCCAGTCCCTGAATTACCCTTACCTTTTTCTTTCTGTTTGTTGCGGCAAGAACCTTGGCTTCCGCCTCTTCGGCTCTTTTTTTCGTGTATTTGAGTTCCTCCTCCTGACGCATCAGTATTATCTGTGAGTCCTTCAGTCTTTCCCTAAGCGTGTCCGCCATCTTGAAATAGCGATCCCGTTCGTCCGAAATCTTCCTTAGCTGTATGTCCTTGTTGGATATGTTCAGATCCTTCTCGTTTATGCTGTTCTGCAACAGTTCTATCTCCTTGTTTTTGCCTTCTATGCTTGCATTCTTAGCCTCAACCAGTCCTTCTATTTTTGCCTTGTCTATATTTGACGTGTTTATGGCATCCTTGTACAGTTGTTCCTTTTCGGCAAAAAGTATTTCCTTTTGTTGCAATATCCTTATCTTCTCTTCCAGAAGGGTGTTCTTTTCGTTCAGTTCGGCCTGTATCTCTTCGTTTACCACTGTCAATGTGTCGTTCGACAGTATGAGCAGTCTGTTCCTTTCCTTTATCCTCGCATTGTCGTTCTGCAACCTTACTATTTCGGCTTTTAGTGTGTCTATCTCAAAACCGAGTGCATACACCTCAAACTGCAAACTGTCCTCCATGCATATTTCCTGAGAAAAAACAGGCATGCTCATCATTTGAACGAAAAGGGCAATCAACGGTATTGTCTTGTAAAACTTCATAAATCGCATTCGTAAAATTTGGGCAAAGGTACAGATTTTTGCTCTATTGAACCAAATCAGAAAAAACTTAGGATGATTCCCACCGCCGCAAAACGCGCAAAACGTCCTATCGTCATGTAAAGACAGCATTTCCACGGAGAAAGACGCATGAAGCCCAAGGCGATAGCAATCAGGTCGCCGACAAACGGAAGCCATGCAAAAAAACCTGCAATGGCTTTGTAGCGGTTTATCTTCATTTGAATGCTTTCGAGTTTTTCACGCTTGACCTTGAATATTCTTTCTATCCATTTCCAGTTGCCAAGCCAGCCTATTCCGAAAGAGGTCATCCCTCCAATGGAATTGCCTATGGATGCGACAAGGACACACACCCATACGTTGTTACCCAAGGCTATGCAACCCAAAAGCAATGCCTCGGAAGAAAAAGGAAGAACCGTCGAGGCCAGAAAGCTCCCGATAAAAAGTCCCCAAAGACCTATTGATTCCAGCATTTGATTCCGTCATTTTGAATTCAGAAAACAATTTTTTCTTTTCAGAAAACATTTTTCTGAATTCAAATTCCGTTATTCCTCCGCTTCGGTTTCAGTTCCTGTTTCAGTTCCTGTTTCCACTTCATTCCACGAATCATATCTTTGATAAACCGTTTCCTTCTTGTTCTTGTCGCGAAGAATCATGTTGACGGCGTTTATCTTCTTTATGGTGTACATTCTTGTGGTCTGATATTGGTCAACCATTACAAGGGTATCGAGACTTATGGAGTAGGTCCCTTCGTTGGATGTGTTGCTGCAAGAGTCCACTTCCCTGAATGTACATTTCTTTTTGTCGTAAACATAATGGGAAAATTCCAAGAACGATTTTCTTTCGCAATCATTTGCCGTAGAATCGGTAAGGGCCGACTTCTTGACCCATTTTCCCTCTATCAGGTCGTTCTCTTCAATTTCCTCCTGACAGCCTGCAAATATCCATATGCCCAAAACGGCAATCAAACT
Organism: uncultured Bacteroidales bacterium; assembly: GCA_944320415.1. Lineage (GTDB taxonomy): Bacteria > Bacteroidota > Bacteroidia > Bacteroidales > P3 > Onthomorpha. The sequence goes on along the minus strand of CALUHJ010000004.1, from coordinate 10,240 downwards.
AAACAGCAGCTTTTTCATTTTCATTGTTTTTTGATTGTTTTTCCTCTTGTCTTTTCTTTTTTTCCTTTTCGGCTTCTTTCCTTGACAGTTTGTTTGTTGTTATGGTGTCGAATGTCAGAAACATTAGAAACATTACAAGATAAGAAACCGCAAACTTGACATTCGTTTCTATTCCGAACAGCAATACTATCACCAAAACGGACAGGTATATTATGAATTTGAGCATTTTGGTGATTAGGAATATGTGTATGAAGTTCACCTTCATTTTTTTCGGCAGCAGATACAGACTGACGTAAGACAGTGCGGTAAGGATGTAGAACATGACCACGTAGTATGGCATGTTCTCGCTGAGAAATTCTCTTGCCGGTGAGACCGAACAGAAGAGAAATGCGAAACAGACGCATATTGAGAATATGCTGAGTTTCGAAAAATAAGATAACAGCGGATGATTTTGCATGATTATTTTTTTGTTAAGTCTTTAAGTGTGACATAAAGCCCGACTCCTATGGACAATAGGCTTAGGATGACGGTGAACAACGGCTTTACTTCCGGCAGTTCCATATCTATCCTGTAGCCTGCATAAGTGCCGAGAAACACTATTGCAAGCAGTTGGAATGCGATTGCGGAGTATTTGCCGTATTCGTTCATCCCTACTGTCTTTTTTTAATTGTATTGTTCCGATATGTTTTCCGATGAGGTTCCCTGCATGTTGCATGGTTCTTCTCCCATTGAGCAGTGTCCGGAGAACTGGGCTCCAGGCTCTATTGACAACTGTCCTATTTTCAGGTCGCCCTTTATTTTCGATTCGCTGAGCAAAGTAAGCAGTCCCTTAACGTTTATGTTGCCTACCACACTGCCTGCAAGGTCCGCATCCTGACTTGCTATCGTTCCGTTTATCATGCCTGTCTGTCCCATGAACAGTTTGCCCTTTACTATAAGGTTTCCCTCTATCATACCGTCTACTCTCATGTCTCCGTCTGAAATCACATCGCCCTTGATCGATGTTCCCTTGCTGATAACGTTGAGCATCTGCTCTTCCTGTTCGAACTTTGCCATATTTCTGTTTGTATTTTATTGATTATTCTTTTGGTTCCGTGTTTTCTTCCGAAATGTTCTCCTGTTTTTGTTGTTCCAGAGGTTTCAGGTACATTAGTCTGAAGAACTTAAGATAAGCCTCTATATTCTTGCGGTTGTAGAAGGTAGGATAGTTCTGCATAGATATCACGAAATGTTTGTAATAGTTTTTGTCGTATTTTGAAAGCAGTCCGTTTTCCGCTTCAAGTGCAAGATAGTAGTCTATAGCCTGTTGTTTGTCTTCAAAACTTCTGACGCTGAGCATCTGTTCCGACATGGTGAACAGCATGGTAGTGGTCTTCAGGTTCTTGTCCCTGAACAGGGAATCGTTGTATGACTGGAACTCATCCTCTATTCGGCTGGCATCAATCTTTCCGTCATCGAACAGCAGTACGTAATAATGTCTCATGTCCTTGAACCTGAATACCAGACTTTCGGCATCCAGTATGTCATCCTTGTTTACCTTCTTGTCTTCTTCCACAGTTGTGTTCTGTTCTTCGCTATCAGTCTTTTCGGATTCATTTTCGGAAGGGTCTTTTTTTGTTTTTGGGTTGTATGTCAGGTCTATTTTTCCGTCAGGATATGCGGCGGCAAGATGTTTCAGCTGACTTTCTATCACCGGTGCTATTTCGTGTTCGGTATAGTTGTGCAATATGAGGTTAAGGTCCATTGCGAGGGAATCTATTCCGTAGAGTCTTCCTTTAGCCAAAGCCTGTATGTACATCAGTTTTGGAATGTACGGGCCGAAACCGAGCGAGTCTATTGCTTTCTGTCCTTCCTCTATTGCTTCCTTGTACAAGTCTTTGGCGTAAATGTCATATACATGCGTGTAAAGCTTCTCGCCAAGGGAGTTTGCCTCTGACAGTTCGTTCCAATAGTCGGGATTTTTTATCATCATGGCGAACTCGCTCTCAGGGTATTCGTTCAGTATCTTGTTTTTGTAGAAATTGGAGTTCGGATACTGGCCTATCACATCATATATGCGGTAAAGATGATAGGACGAAGGCAGTATGTTCTTGTGGGTAGGGTAGCGTCTGTGCAGATCGAGGAATGTCTCTATGGCCTTTATGTTGTTGTTCAGTCCCTGATAGTATATGTATCCTGCGGACAACAACGCATCGGCTATTTCGGCGTGAGCCGTTTCCTTCTGTTCGGGTTTGAACGGTATGTCCTTGGTGTAGTATTCTCTTTTTGAAGGGTCGTTGCTTTTAGCCGTCGTTTTTGCCAGTTCGGATTGGGTGCTGTCCATAGGGTTGCCGTTTTCATCGAACATCTCATCCAGTTGGTCGAAGTCAAAATCCTTGTTCTTGTTACTCAAACGCCAGTTGTCCTCAAGTTTTCTTTCTCCCCATATTCGTTTGAACTCCATTTGGCCCACCTGTACAGTGGCATTGTTGTAGAAATACCAGTTGGATTTGTTGTTGAACTGGTTGTAGTTTGTCATCCCGGCAAGGCTCGCCGCCAATGCGCGTGCTTTTTTTTCAGCTTCCTCCTTTTCCTTTTGTATTCTTTTGTATTCCTCTATGTATCCGTCTATCCTTCGGTTCAATTCCTCTTCGCTCAGTTCGCTCATTGCAAGCAGGCTGTCCCAACGCTCAACACATCTGAGGTTCTCCACAAGATTGGTCAGCACTTTCTGACGGCTTTCTATTTTTGCAAGGTCTGGATAGTCCTTTGGCATTATGGCCAAGGCCGTGTCGTAGTACATCTGGGCTTTTTCGTATTTTTCGAGTATGTCGAAATAAGTATTTGCCGCACGCAGGGAGGATGTTATTTTCTGGGGAATGTTAGAAACAGAGTTCTTTACCGATTCCTCCCATTGCAGACAGGCCTTGTCTATGTTTTTGTCTCTGTAATAAACCTCACCCAAAGCATAATATATCTGATCCTTGAATTCCACGTTTTTTTTGTCGTCAAGCATTTTCTCCAACTTTGATATTATGCCTTTGCTGCTGCTTGTCTTGGGGTCGTAACACATGGCTATGTTCAGCTTGGAAGCGAACTGCATTTCGTAGTCGCCTGCCCGTCTTGCTGTCTTCTTGAAACGTTTGGTTGCTTCATCGTATTGTCCTGCCCTCTGGTATATCTGTCCTTCTATGAATAATATGCGGGTATTCAGTTTTGAGCGAAGAAACCTGTATTTCCTTTTGCCGAGATATTCCAATGCCAAACCGTTTTTACCTTGAGCAAGGGCGTTTTCCGCATAAACGGTGTACATGAAGTTGTGTAGTGATTTTGGTGCTTTGCCTTCGGCTATTCTGTTCTTCACCTGGTCGAGCAGTATGTCACATTCACTGTATTGTTTCATTCTGGAGTCGGTTAGGGCAAGCCAAATCATTGGAAGATACATTTCCTTCTTGTCTTTGTATTGTGCTATGATATGTGAAAATGTTGCGCTTGCACTTTTGTAGTCTTGGGCATAAAAACAGGCTTTGCCGATTAACAGGTAGGCATCGTCTATCTGTGGATTTTTCTCCACACCGGAAAACCGCATGGAATGTTTTTTGATAACCTTGCTTCCTTTCTCTATCGCACGGTCGGTGTTGTTTTTTATTGAAGCAGCGTTTTCGCTTGTGCCCAATTTGTATATGGGCAGTATTTCCGCGTAATTGTCCTTATGTGATTTTTCAAGGCTTTTGATACCTTCCTTCAGGGCTTCGTTGCCGTTCCACCAAGCATTGTAGTGTGCTGTAACGCTGTGATACTGCCTGTTTATCCACTTGTCCTTGTTGGTCGAACAGGAATACAGACAAAATATCAAGCCTATTGCAAGCAATACTTCCGAATAGCGGGTCTTTTTCAAAATCTGAATCTTTTCAATAAAAAACTTACAATCTGCAAATATATTTCATTTCTTCGGATTCTAAAAACGAAAGAATGAAAAACGGGCATTTTTTTCTTGCTCTTCAAAATAAGTCCTATATTTGCAAACTGATTAAATAAATTCAAAACAAACAAAAAAAAGAATAAAAATATGGCAAGAGTAAAGGCATTCAGGGGATTGCGTCCACCTGTTGAGATAGCTTCCTTGTTGGCTTCACGTCCTTATGACGTGATGAATTCCGAGGAGGCGAGGAAAGAAGCGGCTGGCAACAAGTATTCGCTACTTCACATAACCAAGGCGGAAATAGATTTGCCGGAGGGAACGGATGAACACTCTCAGGCGGTTTACGACAAGGTTGTGGAGAATTTCGACAAGTTCAAGAAGGAAGGTTGGCTTGTAAAGGAAAATGAGCCCAAGTTGTACATATACGCCCAAACAATGGACGGACGTACGCAATACGGTATAGTAGGATGTACCCATGTAGATGACTATTTCAACAATGTCATAAAGAAACACGAACTTACCCGCAAGGACAAGGAAGATGACAGGATGATTCATGTAAACATAACCAACGCCAATGTTGAGCCCGTGTTTTTTGCATATCCTGCACACAAGGAGATAGACAAGATGGTAAGCGACATTGTAACCAAGGAAAAACCGATATATGATTTCGTTGCCAAGGAGGATGGCTTCGGACATTCTTTCTGGGTTATTGAAGACAAAAAGACAATAGAGAGAATAGAAGAGATATTTGACAAGGAAATACCTGCACTTTATGTTGCGGACGGACACCATCGTACAGCCGCTGCAGCAAGAGTTGGTCAGGAAAGAAGAAAAAACAATCCAAACCATACCGGTAATGAGGAATACAATTATTTCATGGCGGTAATCTTCCCTGACAATCAGTTGAAGATAATAGACTACAACCGCGTGGTGAAGGATTTGAACAACCTTTCCGAAGAAGAGTTCCTGAAGAGACTTGAAGACACGTTTGTTGTGGAGAAGGTTGGAACGGAGATATACAAACCTGCGAAGTTACATGAGTTTTCAATGTACATGGCTGGACAATGGTACAAGATGACTGCAAAACCGGGAACATACAACGATAATGACCCTATAGGAGTATTGGATGTGACGATTCTGTCGAACAATGTTTTGGACAAGATATTGGACATAAAGGATTTGAGAACATCCAAGAGGATTGACTTTGTTGGAGGAATAAGAGGTCTCGGTGAATTGAAAAGAAGGGTTGACAGCGGAGAAATGAAAGTAGCCTTTGCATTGTATCCGGTATCTATGCAGCAACTTATAAACATTGCGGATTCGGGAAATATAATGCCTCCAAAGACCACATGGTTTGAACCAAAATTGCGTTCAGGTTTGGTTATTCACGAATTGATTTAATGTTACATTAAAAGGAATTTGTATAGCCTGCGGAAAACATCCGCAGGCTATTTTATTGAAAAATAGTTGTATATTTGCCACTGTTATTTGTTTTGTTGTCGGAATGAAAAGGATATTGTTGTTTTTTGTGTTTACTTTGTCGTGTTCCATAGTGTTGAGTTCGTGTGAAAAGGATGGTGAGGGAGAAGGAAGGACAAGACCTTTGAACGGAAAATACATATGTTTCAGTTGTGAAGGTGTAAAATGGGAGTCGGCCGGCAATGCCTTGGGCAGTTGTTATGCCAAGGTTCCACAAATGGAAAGTCCGCAGTGGTGCGATGTAGTTGCATGTACTGATGATGTTACAGATTCAGATGTTGAAAGATACGGACACTATGTGTTTTTGCATATAAATCTTGACACTGCTGGCGGTGCAGCCGGATTTCAGATGGAATACTACAAAGACAAGTCTACCGAGCGTCAGGGAGATTTTGAACTGATGATGAGAGGTCTTGATGGAAGGGTTTACATTGAAAGTTTGGACAGTAATGAGATTAGCGGATATTTTTTTGGCAGGATGCAGAATGTCGTAAATCCTTCGGATATAAGGGCAGTGCGTTTCGATTTTCAGGATGTACCGCTAAGCGAAGTGTACAAATAAATGGTTTTTGAGTGTATTTGATTCATAAAAAAATAACGGATATGACAGTTGTATTGAAGAAGATTTTCGTGCTTATGCTTTGTATTACCTTTTTCGGTTGTGAAGACAAACTGGAGGAAGGAGAAGTGAGAATAGAGGCTAAGGTTGCAGCAGATTTGAACTTTTGCATAGGAGGTATATTGCTTGAGGTTGAAAGTCCTGCATCGATAGGAGAGAGTGGCAGATTTCTTGTTGACGACAAGGAAACGTATGTCAATGTAAACAACGCAATAAATATCCCGGATTTTTACAGATATCTGAATGCTTCGTATACAATAGAGGGCATGGAAAAGATAGGTGCTATGAATCCAGGTGTGGAGCTTGTATTGATTTGTAGGAAATGTACCAATGCTGACTATGAGAAATTGATAGCACCTTTGTCTAATAACTGTTCGCCCGAATTAGAGCCGATAAAAGTTCCGAGTTATAGGGTGACGAAAGTGGTGAAAGTGAAAGAGTGAAGCGATTGAAAAGATCGTTTTTTTCTGATTCTGGATGTATTTTATACAATCTTTATGTTTTGATTGCGTTTATCTGTTACACTAACGAAAAATGTGAATTATGGAAAATCAAACTAAAAAAAATTTATGGTTGCTTTTGTCTTCCGTGGTGATATTTTGCGGATTGTCAGTTTTAGGTTGTTGTATTTATAACGGATTGTACAAAATTTCCCAAGGTGAAAGGGTTGTAACTGTGAGAGGTTTGTCCGAAAAGGAGGTTAAGGCTGACAAGGTAAAGATACCGATAGGTTTCTTTGTGTCCGATAATGATCTTAACAAATTGACGGACAAAGTGAAAAAAACAGGTGATATAATTATTAGCTTTCTAAAGGATAACGGCATAGATGATTCGGAGATAAGAATGGGTACGCCAAATGTTCGTGAAAACACTTATCAGGGAGCAACCGTAAGATATGAATCAAATACTACAATTACGGTCAATACCAATAAGGTGGAACAGGCATTGAAAATAATAGGTTCGTTCTCGGATTTGTTGAGTAAGGGTGTAATTGTTTTGCAGAATGAATGGAATTTGAAACCTGAGTTCATAGTTTCGGACTTGAATACTATAAAGCCAAAACTGATAACGGAAAGCATGCAGAATGCAAAACTTGCAGGTGAACAGTTCGCCAAGGATGCAGGCTCCGAATTGGGTAAGATGAAAACAGCCTATCAGGGACAGATTTCCATAGAGGATGTTGACGAATCCACTCCGCATATCAAGAAGTTCAGGGTTGTCAGCACCATAACGTATTATATCGTGGATTGATTCAGAGCATCAGTTCCACTGCGATTCTGTTTGAAAGAATCCAGCGGTCGCTCATCATATCAGACACTTTCTCCAACTGTTTCTCATAATGAGATAGAAATTGGGGAAAGTGTTTTTTTATGTGTGTTATGTCTATTCCTTTTTCCGTTCTGAGTGACAGCATGATGTATTCGTTGTATTTTTCTTTGTCGGAAAGGATTTCCTTTTCGGTTTCAGCACCGGTGTTTATGTTGTTGATGTATTGTTCTATGCTTGATGGATTCCATTGTCTCGACGTTTTGTTGAAGGAATGGGCCGACGCACCCAGTCCTATATAATCGATCTGTTGCCAATATGAGGAGTTGTGTATGCTTTCCTTGCCGACTTTGCAGTAGTTTGATATTTCATAGTGACGGTAACCGTTTTTTGTCAGTATTTCATCTGCAGCGTTGAATTGCCGTATGCATTCCTCATCGTTCGGAAGGCTTGTTTTTCCGGCTTTTATCATCTTGTCAAGCATCGTTTCCTCTTCCCTGGTGAGGCTGTAGCACGATATGTGTTCCACATCGAGTTGCAGTGCTCGGTCAAGGTTTCCTTTCCATTTTTCCATGTTCATTCCTGGCAGATTGAACATAAGGTCTATTGATATGTTGTCGAATCCCTGCTCTTTTGCCATACGTACTGATTCCGTTGCTTGCTGGCATGAATGGCGTCTGTTGAGTGCTATGAGGTCGTCAGGGTTAAAGCTTTGTATTCCTATGCTCAGTCTGTTGAACCCGAGTCGCCTTAGAAACGACAGATATTCTCCGGAAAGGTTTTCAGGGTTGGCCTCTATGGTTGTTTCCATGCAGTTTGAGAGGTCGAAGACGGAGCTTAATCGGTTGTATATCTCTTCCATTTCCGTTCTGGTCAGAACGGTAGGCGTGCCTCCGCCGAAATACATGGTGCGGACAGGGGTTAAGAGGTAGTCTTTTCTTTGTATGGCTTCCTGTTCCAGAGCCGCAATATAGGCCGTCCTGCTTTGTCTTGAGGCGGTGGAATAGAAGTCGCAGTATATGCACTTTTGTCGACAGTACGGTATATGGACGTATATTCCTGACATTACATTGTTTTTTTCAGGATTATTCTGAAAGTCGTTCCTTTACCGGGTATAGACTGCTTTACGAATATCTTTCCCTTGTGGTATTGCACTATTATTCTTTTGGCAAGTGACAATCCCATGCCCCAACCTCTTTCCTTGGTGGTATATCCGGGTTCGAATATTTTCTTGAACTGTTTTTTCGCAAGTCCTTTACCCGTGTCGCTTATGTCTATGTATATTTTTTTATTGTCTTCCACGAGTGATATTGTGAGTGTGCCAATGCCGTTCATGGCGTCAATTGCATTTTTTACTATGTTTTCCAATGTCCATTCAAACAGATGTTGGTTTATTTGTACCATCACAGGTAAGTCTTCCTGCATGTCAAGAGTGAATATTATTTTTTTTGAGCATCTTGCAGAAAGGTAATTGACGGAATTCTTGATTACCGGTATGATGTTTTGTGATTCCAGCTTGGGACTTTTGCCGACTTGTGAGAATCTTTGCGTTATCATGTCCAGACGGTTTATGTCTTTGGTTATCTCTTTGCAAATGTCCTCGTTTTTGGGGTCAAGTTTGAGGTATTCAACCCATGCTACAAGAGATGAAATGGGTGTGCCGAGTTGATGTGCAGTTTCTTTGTTCAATCCTATCCATATGGAATTCTGTTCTGATCTTTTCATCGCTTTGAACAATTGCAGTATGAGAATCACAAAAAATATCGTGATGACAGTGTATACGACAGGATAATATTGCAGGGCAAGTATGAATCTGGATTTTTCCCTGAATATCTTAGCATTTGGCGCATTGGGCAGATTGATTGATATGGGAGGATTGTCCTTTTCCATTTTACTTATTGTTTCTGCAAGGTTTTCAGGACTCATTTTGTTTTTCTTTACGTTGCCGAATGCTATTATCTTTGTCTTTGTGCTGTCGGTTATTATGACAGGAACAGAGATGTAATTGTTGACGACATCATTCAGAAAGTTGTTGGTAAAATATATGAGGGTTTCCTTCATGTTCTTGTACACATTGCTTTCAGCGTAGTACAGTTTGAATTTGATGTCGCTGACATAGTATTCTATCGGTTTTCTTTCACTGAATCTGTCCAATAGTGAACCTACGAGAACCTTTTGTCCTTTTGGAATGTCAACATTTTGACTGTGTATGATGTAATTGAATTCGTCTGTTATTATAACGGGTATTGTCTTGTTGTTGGCTATTATGTCGTATGAAAGAGTCAGGTCTGCATCCAAAGGTTGTGAAAGAATGTATTGTTGGGCAGTAACAAACTGTTGCAATCTTATCCGTTCTTCTTCAGTTACTTTCTTGAAAAATACCTCCGTACGCTCCACAAGCTGGGCTTTTCTTGTTATTGCATTTGCCCATAGCTTTATTTTCAATTGTTCTTCATTTCTGAGTTGATTGACTATTCTGTTTATTTGAAAAAAGAAAAGGAATACTATGCCGAACCCGAAAATAAGCAGTATCCATTTAGTTCTGGTACTTTTGAAAGAATATTTCATGGTTGAATATATGTAATGTCTGACAAAGGTACTAAGATTTTTCTTTGATGCAAACATTACGAATAAATTCGAGACGGGAAATGTTTTGAGACCGAATGAATCTTACTCTAAAAAAAGACGAATGGCAGATTATATGTTTTGATGTCTGCCATTCGTCTTTTCGTTGTACATATTTGAATGGGAGAGAAGTTATTCAACAATCAAATTGCTGCGATGTATGTCCTTTAGTTTTCTGCATTGACTGAATTTTGATAAGATAAAGTTTGCTTACAAAGATGCATTGACAGACAAATGCAACACTATTGTGCTGTCGCAGTCGCCTGATTTTTTCACTGTACGGGTGTAAGTACCCGTTTTGTTTTCGTTGAAGCCGTATTCGGTATATGTTTCTCCCTCATTGATTGTTG
>CALUHJ010000003.1 GCA_944320415.1 uncultured Bacteroidales bacterium | reverse complement strand
ATTCGTAACCTATTACTACTATGAGTTGGTAACTGCAACTCATTTTCAATCACTTAGACCTTTTTCGTAATTTCTCCCGACAAGTCTTCAGTAAAAAATGAAAAGTCGCGTGTTCAACATTCAAAAAGTCTAACTTTTTACCCTGAAAAGTCTAACTTTTTGAGTGTCATGTACGCGACTTTACGTTTTTTGCAGGCGTATAAATGCAATCACATGCCGTTTCCGCTAAAATTCCATCAGATAAGCCTTGATGAACATGCCGAGTTCTCCGTCCAATACCGCATCGGTGTCGGTGGTTTCCACGTTTGTTCTTACGTCTTTGACCAGTTTGTAGGGATGAAGGACGTAATTGCGTATCTGGCTGCCCCATTCTATTTTTTTCTTGTTGCCTTCTATTTCCGCTATTTTCTCCCTTTTCTTTCTGAGTTCTATTTCGTAAAGTTGTGACTTGAGCATCTGCATGGCCTTTTCACGGTTTTGCAGTTGGGACCTGGTCTGCTGGCATTCTATCACTATGTTTTGGGGTTTGTAGTGCAGCCTTACGGCGGTCTCCACCTTGTTCACGTTCTGGCCTCCCGGACCTGAGGAACGGAACGTCTCCCATTCTATGTCGGCAGGGTTGACATTTATTTCAATGCTGTCGTCTATTATCGGATAGACATAAACCGACGCAAAGGAGGTCTGACGTTTGTTTGCCGCATTGAAAGGAGATTGTCTCACAAGCCGGTGTACCCCGTTTTCTCCCTTGAGATAACCGTAGGCATAATCTCCGTCTATTTCGAAACTGACGCTTTTCAGTCCAGCAACATCGCCTTCCTGTTGATCCAGTTCGACTATCTTGTATCCGTTCTTCTCTCCCCAACGCATGTACATCCTCATGAGCATGCTGGCCCAGTCGCAACTCTCCGTTCCTCCCGCTCCGGCATTTATGCTCACTATTGCGGATAGTTTGTCTTCGTCTTTGCCCAACATGTTCCTGAATTCCAGTTCTTCTATCGCATTGCTCAGGTTTGTGATGTTGAGGTTCAGTTCCTCTTCGGACAATTCGCCCTCATCATAGAAGTCTTTCATTACCTGAAAATCTTCCAATAACGCGTTCATTTTTTCAAATGCGTTGATGCAGGATTTCTTTTCGCTGATTTGTTTTAGGAACTGTTCGGCTGCTTTAGGGTTTTGCCAGAAGTCTTCCTGTTGGGTTTTTGCTTCGCTCTCTTTTACTTCTTCTTTCTTCTTGTCGATGTCAAAGACACCTCCTCAGAGCGTTTGCTCTTGAAATGAAATCCTTGTTTGTTTCTTCTATTGTCATTTGTCTTTTATTTTCCTGTGTGACCGAAACCGCCTTGTCCTCTTTCGGTTTCATCCAAAATTTCCACCTCGTCCCATTCTATCGTTTCGTGTCTGGTTACGACCATTTGGGCGATACGTTCACCGTCTTTTATTTCGACCTCTTTGTCGGACAGATTTATAAGCAGGACTTTTATCTCTCCTCTGTAATCGGCATCTATCGTACCAGGAGAGTTCAATACGGTTACACCCTGTTTCAAGGCCATACCCGAACGGGGTCTTATCTGAGCTTCAGAACCTTTTGGAAGGGAAATATACAAGCCTGTTGGAACGAGAACTCTTTCCAAAGGCTTTAATGTTATGGATGTTTCTATGTTGGCTTGTAAATCCATGCCCGCAGAAAGTGTAGTTTGGTAGGCGGGCATGGGATGCTTGGATCTGTTGATTATCTTTACTTTCATTTGTGGTTCTTTAGTCTGCTTCCGCGTCAAGAAATCTGTTGTCGGACTGAACTACAATGTCTCCGTTTTGTTTCAGTTCGTAGTTTGACTTGAAAGTGTTGGAAGAATATGAAAAACCGTTTCCGAAATTATTGTTCTCGTTTGGTTTCATGTTTATTATTGCCTCAACACCGCCGGGTTGATTCATTATTTCCCTTATTCTGCTTATTTTTTCGATTCTGTCTTTGAAACTGTCGTCAATACTTGGAGTATGAGTATGGTTTGTATTTATGACCGGTTGTTCGGATGAAAGAACCGAAGTTGTGACGGGAGAACCTGTATTTTCTTTTTTTGAAATCGGTTGTCCATCCGTACCCACTTCTATTTTCTTTATTTCTGCAGTTGCATTCATCACCGGTTGTTGTATAACAGGTTCCAAATTCACTGGCTGTTCTGTCTTTATTATTTTGGGTGCTTCAATACTCCCTGTTTTCATGCTCGGAGCATATATTTCATTTTGGACAAAACCTGTAGCAACCAATGTTATGGACAAACTTTCACCCAATGATTCATCGTATGTTATGCCCCATATATAGTCAACCTCAGAATTGGTTATCTCCTCAAGATAGTCGGTTATTGTACTTACTTCGTCCATGTTGATTTCATGTTCCAGTGATTTTGAACATGAGAAATTCAACAGAATCTTCTTGGTATTTCTTATGTCACTGTCGTTCAACAAGTCTGAGGTTGTTGCAGCTTTGATTGCATCAAGAGCTCTGTTTTCACCTGAGGCCACACCTTTACCCATCAATGCCACCCCTGAATTTTTCATCACGTCCTGAACGTCTCTGAAGTCCAATTGTACATAACCGGCCGAGGTAATGACTTCCGAAATACCCTTTACGGCTGTGAAAAGTATATCGTCTGCAAGCAGGAAGGCCTGACTTAAACCAAGATTTTTGTATTCTCTCAGTTTGTCTGTATTTATTACGATTATGGCATCTACGTATTCTTTCAGTTTTTCTATACCATTGGAAGCAGCGTCTCTTCTTTTCTTCCCTTCAAAACTGAAAGGAAGAGTAACAACGGCAACCACAAGAATGGATTCGTTGTCTTCGCGCTTGACTTCTTTAGCTAGTTTTGCGATAACAGGAGAGGCTCCGGTTCCAGTTCCTCCACCCATTCCGGCAGTGATGAACAGCATTTTGGTGACATCTCCGAATACTTCGTTTATCTTTTCGGCATTTTCTATTGCGGCCTTTTCCGCTACGCTGGGATTGTTACCTGCTCCAAGTTTGCCAATACTTATTTTGTTTGGAACGGGACTTTGGGCCAAAGACTGCGCATCCGTATTGCATACGTACAAATCAACACCCTTGATGCCTTTGTCGTACATATGGTTTACAGCGTTGGTTCCAGCTCCTCCAACACCAAGAACCTTTATGTAAGAAGAAGGTTTCGTATGTTCGGTGTCAATATTCAGTATTTCACCACAATTTAATATGCTTTCTTCACGTATTTGTTCATCCATAATCTTTATTATTTTGCTACACTCTACCAAGGTGTAAAATTACTACATTATTGTTTCTCACCCAGAGTCTTTTTGGGGTAATTGTCAACAAACAGTTGTTAATAGTTGCTGTCACTTATTATTTTGTTCAAAAAATCGTTTATGCGTTTTGCAAGACTGTTCTTTTTTTCCTCTTGTTTTTCCGGCTCTTCTTTTTCAAGATTTTCAATCTTAGGCTCTTCCTCCTTTTCTTCTTCGGGATTATCTTCTTCATCCATGTATTGAAATCCTTTAAGAATCAAACCTATACCGGTGGCATGCATAGGATTTTTCATTTCATCTGTTATTGTTCCTTTCAAATGTTCGTGAGGTGTACCTATTCTTGCATCCAAACCGGTTAGAAATTCAGTAAGACTAACTATGTTTCTTATACTTGCACCTCCTCCTGTAAGTACTATTCCGGCTATCAGTTTTTTCCCAAAATCAGTGTTATGTATTTCGTAAGCGACTTGTTCCAGTATCATTTCGACACGGAACTTTATTATTTTTGTCAGGGTTTGAACCGATATTTCCCTTGCTGGTTTGCCTCTGAATCCTGGGATAGATATTATTTCATTTTGGGAATTCTCCGTTTCCAAACAGCTTCCGAAATTTATTTTCAATGCTTCTGCTTGTGTTTTTATTATGGAACAACCGTTTTTTATGTCTTCCGTTATTACGTTTCCCGCAAGAGGTATCACCGCAGTATGTCTTATTATGCCTTCGTGAAATATGGCTATGTCGGTCGTTCCTCCGCCTATATCTACCAAGCAGACTCCAGCGTCTTTTTCCTGTTCGTCGACAACGGCTTCAGCCGAGGCTATTGGTTCCAATATAAGATTTTTTACCTTGTAACCTGCCAATTCGACACTTCGATAGATATTCTGTATGTTTGTTACATTACCGGTTATTAAATTGAAATTGCCTTCAAGACATTTGCCTACTCTGCCGACAGGATCAATGGTACTTGTATCACCGTCAACACTGTAACTCTGGGCTATGACATGTATTATTCTTTCTCCAGGAGACATGAGCAGATTGTATTGGTCCTGTTCCAGTTTCTTGACATCTTCCTTTGTTATTATGTGTCCTTCTTCCTGAATCATTATATTACCTCTGTGCTGCTGGCTTTTGATATGATGTCCGGCTATGCCAACAAACACTTCGTCCACTTTCATGTTGGCTGTTTGTTCCGCTTGTTCAACAGCCATTTTTATCGAATTGGCCGTACTTTCTATGTTTTTGACTACTCCCTGTTCAACTCCTATAGAAGCTGTTTTTCCCATTCCTATTATCTCTATGTCTCCATTGTCGGATTTCTGTCCGATGAAAGCGGCTATCTTCGTTGTTCCGACATCAATTCCAACTACTATATTTTTCATATTCTTAATGTTTTGATTATTTCTTTGTACAAATTGCCTGATTCTTGAATTGCAGATTTATGTAACTGTATTCATCCCAACCATATTTTGTAAATCCTTCTTTATACAGATATACGAGTTTGTTGAGTTTTTTGTCCAAGTCATTTGTCCCTCCTAAAGATATTACGTAATCCCCGACCTTGGGCAATAGCTCAAACCCATTTTTTTTGCTGTAATATATCTGGTCGATCTGATTGGCAAGAATATCTCTGGAAACAATATTTTTTGCTATTTTGTATACGTTGTGAGTTATAGGTTCCTTTATTGAATCTATTATCTGACCCAATTCGAGTTTTTCATTAATGTCTCCACTGGCAATTAATACGTTTGCCGCACGTCCATTGACGGTGTTACATATTTCCGCATTGTGATCTATGTAAAATTCTTTGCCGTCTCTGCAATATATTCTTAACAGTGGAATGTTTTGTTCTATTTTGATATACAATTTTCCGGTAAGAGTAAGAAAAACGTTGGCACTTTCAATCATGTTTTGAGTACCAAGATATTTCTCAATCTCTTCCACATCAATTTCTTTACGTTTTTTCTTGTCTATGTTTCCGAATCGGGATAAGATTAAATGTTTTATGTCTTTCCTGTCTATTATATGATCGCTGCTTCTGTAATTTACTTCAATGATTACTTTTGAGACAACAAGGTTTCTCATCGTGATGTTTGCTGCTGTTATTATCACAATTACACCTATGACGACTGCAAGAAACCTTATTACCTTTTTATTCATTTTCTTTTAGTGTTTTTATAATAGGTTCAACCATTAGGTCTATGTCTCCCGCTCCCATTGTTACTAGAAGTTCTGGTTGCAACGCGCTAAGAAGAGGAAGCAGTTGGTCTTTTTCCACATGGTACTTATCCATCTTGTTTATTTTGTGCATTATTGTTTTTGAACTTATGCCTTTTATCGGCTCTTCTCTTGCGGGATATATAGGAAGAAGAATTATATCATCCAACAATTCCAATGCATTTGCGAATTCATCTGCAAAATCCTTTGTCCTGCTATATAGATGTGGTTGAAATATTCCACATATTCTTTTTTGAGGATATAGTTGCTTCAAGGAACTTATGGTAGTTTTTATTTCTTCTGGATGATGTGCATAATCATCATAGTATATGCATTTTTCACTTTTGTATTTCAACTCAAAACGTCTTTTCATCCCCGCGAAACTTTGCAATCCGGCACGTATCTCATATTCGTTTGCACCGAGAGAGAAAGCTATTCCCATTGCAAGAACGGCATTTTCAATGTTGTGAATACCCGGATAATTCATCTGCATATCATAATATACTTTTTCCGGAGTATGGTAATCGAAGAATAAAGCTCCCCTGCTGGTCCTTATGTTCCATGCATAATAGTCACTCTCCAAATCGGAAAGGGAATATGTCATGATGGACGTATTGTTATTAGTTGTAATTTCCAAACCACGTTTCAGGAATGTTTTTCCATCCGTTTTTGTGAGATTGACGAACTGGGAGAAGGCCTCCTTTAGATTGTCCAGATTTTTATAAATGTCCAGATGGTCTGCAGCTATAGAGGTAACGGCACTTATATATGGTTTCAACTGCAAAAACGAACGGTCGTATTCATCTGCCTCAACTACAACAAAATCAGATTTGTCATCAATCAGGACATTGCTTGAAAAATTGTTGGAAATACCTCCTAAAAAGGCACTTGCACCTATATTGCTTTTGTGTAACAGATGTGCAATCATGCCACATGTTGTCGTTTTCCCGTGAGAACCTGAAACGGCTATGACTTTTTTTCCGTTTACTATCTGTCCCAATATTACTGAACGCTTCACACACGGAATATTGTGTTCCAGAACGTAATGCAGAATCTTGTTGTCCGTTCCTATGGCCGGAGTGTAAATTGCCATATCAACATTGTGAGGAATATGATCCGTCGTTCCCTGATAGGTAATTGATATTCCCTCCAGTTCCATTTGTCTTGTAAGTTCTGTACACACCCTGTCGTAACCGGAAACAATATTCCCAGTCTGTTTAAGGTAACGGGCAATCGCACTCATGCCTATGCCTCCTATGCCTATGAAATAAAATACCTTTCCCTGCATTTATTTTCTTATTATTTTTTCTATTTCTTCAACAATTCTTTCATCGGCATTTCTTATTCCCAATGCTTTTATGTTTTTAGACAGTTCTTCTCTTAACCCAACATTCTTTACAAGGGTATCTAACCGTTCTATCAGATGCTCTCTCGAATCAATATCCCTAACCATCAAAGCTGCATGTTTTTCTACAAGGGAATTGGCATTCTTGGTCTGATGATCCTCTGCAACGTTTGGAGAAGGAATAAGAATGCATGGTTTTCCTACAATACAAAGTTCGGAAATGGCTATGGCTCCCGCCCGTGAAATTATTATGTCCGCCAGTGAATAGGCCTGTTCCATTTCATATATGAAATCATAAACCTTTATCAAAGGAGTATCCAGACGTTCCGTTTCTATCTTTGCGCGTTGGTGAAAGCTTTTTCCGGTTTGCCATATAAGCTGAATGTCGTTCTGAATGAAATAATTCAGATTTTGTATTATGCTTTCGTTGATTGTCAAGGCCCCAAGGCTTCCTCCTACGACCAGAACAGTGCATTTGTCGGCATGTATTCCGAAAGTGGAAAGACCTTTCTCTTTTTCCTGTTCGGAACATGAATCCAATCTTGAAATGTTTTGACGTATCGGGTTACCCGTAAAAACTATTTTGTTTTCAGGAAACCATCTGCTCATGTTGTCATAGGCAACGCATATCCTGTTTACTCCTGAAGCCAGCATCTTGTTTGT
Source organism: uncultured Bacteroidales bacterium (assembly GCA_944320415.1). GTDB lineage: Bacteria > Bacteroidota > Bacteroidia > Bacteroidales > P3 > Onthomorpha. The sequence goes on along the minus strand of CALUHJ010000003.1, from coordinate 208,957 downwards.
AACACCCGGAAAAGAGTTCTGCTCCTGAATCAATGTAGGAATGCCTTTGGAGACCGCAGCCTTGAGTGTGGGACCTGAAGCATAACCTCCTACACCTATTACGACATCTGGCTTGAACTCTCTTATTATTTTTCCTGCCTTTACCATTGAACAAATCAGTTTGAACGGAAAGGAAAAATTTTTCCACAGCTTTTTACGTTGAAAACCGGCAACGGGAAGGCCGATGATTTCATATCCGGCTTGAGGTACCTTTTCCATTTCCATGCGTCCCTTGGCACCTACGAACAATATCTCTGCCTTAGGGTATTTTTTCTTTAAACAGTTTGCAATGGATATTGCGGGAAAGATATGTCCTCCCGTTCCTCCTCCGCTAATTATTGCTTTCATTTCTGTTTGTGTTTATATCCTCTTTATCTGATTCTGTTACGGTCTCGTTCTTTTCTGAATCCGTAATTTTCTTTTCTGAATCTATAATTTTCTTTTCTGAATCTATAATTTTCTTTTCAAGTTCTATTTTGCTCTTATTTGATCTTGCATCTATACTAAGTAAAAGGCCAAGACCTACACTGCTAAACAAGAGGGATGTTCCGCCATAACTTATGAACGGAAGCGTTTGTCCCGTAACCGGAATAAGGGTAGTTGCAACCATTATGTTTATCATGGCCTGAAGAATGATTATCAACCCTATGCCTATTGCCAGATAAGAACCGAACAAACCTAATGCGTTACGACTTATTTTAATTGCCCGATAGAAAAGGATTATGTACAGAATGATAATTGCCACTCCCAAAAGTAAACCGCCTTCTTCCAGAATTATAGCAAATATGAAGTCGTTGTGAGATTCGCTGAGGAATCTGCCTTGTTCGGTATTGCCTATGCCTTTACCTAAGATTCCTCCAGTAGCTATAGCCATGGTTGCTATGTTTGGCTGATTGTATTCAGTTTTGTCATTGTTAATGAAACTGTCTATTCTGTTTACCCATGTGCCACTTCGTTCTATGATTTCAGGATTTATTTCGTGCACGATGAAGACTGCAAACAAAACTGCAGCTCCCAAACCTATGACAGACAACATGTGTTTTATTTTTGCACCGGCAATGAACAGCATAACAAAACAACAACAGAACAGGAGGAAAGCTGTGGAAAAGTTTTCAGGAAAAATCAATATTGCCACGAATGCTATCTGACCAGTCAGTATTAAAAAGTTTTTTCTGTCCTTTATTCCTTCCTTGAGTGTTGACAAGCGGTTTGCAACATATATAATCAATAAATACTTTACTATTTCAGATGGTTGGAACTGACCTATAAAAGGCAGTACAATCCATCTGCTTGCCGCTTTTCCGAAGATTTCTCCGATGAAAAGCGTTATGGCCAACAACAAAACCGAACCGCCGTACATAATGTTGGAATATTTGGAGTAATATTTATAGTTTATCAGATGGGAAATATATGTTGCCAGAAAACCTGCAGTCAATAGAAAAAAATGCTTTATGAACATGCCGAATATGTTTCCTCCCCGGTTTTCATATACGGTTTTTCCCATACTGCTGAAAACCAATACAAGAGAAATGAGCATGAACAGCAGGTAAACTATCCATATCACTTTGTCCCCTTTTATCCTAAGATTGATTTTGTTGTTTGACATATCTTTACAATGAACGCACTAAGTGAGCGAAATTGTTTCCTTTGGCTTCTATTTCCTCTTTATTGCCACTTGCCGGAGAATAGATTACGAAGTCCGGAGAAGAAGCGAAATAATATGCCGTTTTGACGGCTGCGACAAGGTCTTCAGACTGAATTACGTTTGTCAGTCCTGTGAATAGTTTGGAAATACCATCGCTTTGTTTTGATATTATAATCAGTGTATGAACCTTTTGTTTGACGATATTTCTCATGTTTGACAATTGTTTGTAGTCTCCGTTGAACTCCAGTATCCATATTATTGGATTGGATGTCATTTCGAGAGTAAACCATGTAGAGTTACTTGTTATGCTTTTTGCATCATCTACATAGTTTACACCTTTTATGGTGGCTATTATTTCATTTTTGTGTTTGAAGCAGCTTTTGTCTGCTAGCATGTTTTTAAGTGTTGTGTTGCGGCTTTTGAAGACGTCTTCGTAATTTCGTTCGGATAGGGTTTTTGGTATGTATTTTCTTCCTTGTGTAGCCAATCTTTCTATTGTCATTTGTTATCTTAGTTTTAATGTTAATATTGTTGTTACAGCCAATATGATGCAAACAATCATGAATCTTTGTACAATTTTAGGTTCCGCATAGCCTTTTTTCTGATAATGGTGATGTAGCGGAGCCATGAGGAACAGTCTTTTGCCTTCGCCGTATTTTCTTTTGGTAATTTTGAAATAGGAAACCTGCATAATCACAGATAGATTTTCGGCAATGAATATACCGCACATTATCGGTATAAGGAGTTCTTTCCTTATCAATATTGCAAAGACAGCAATTATTCCGCCTATTGCCAAAGAACCGGTGTCTCCCATAAATATCTGAGCGGGATAAGTGTTATACCAGAGAAAACCGAGAGTTGCTCCAACGAAGGCGGATATGTATATGGTCAGCTCTCCAACGTTTGGTATATACATTATGTCCAGATAGTTTGCGAAAATGATATTGCCGGATACCCACGCAAGAATTGCGAGACAGGATCCTATTATGGCCGAAGTGCCTGTTGCCAATCCATCAATACCATCGGTAAGATTGGCTCCGTTGGATATTGCGGTAATGAAAAAAATTACGATTGGAATGAATACAATCCATGCGTAGCTTTTGTAATCGTCACCGGTCCATTTTATGAGCCAACTGTAATCGAATTCATTGTTTTTTACGAAAGGGATGGTAGTCTTGGTTGAACGTGAGGATTCTTCCATGAATTTTTGTTTTGCCTTTTCGTAATTGGAAGTATTTTGCAGGTTATGACTTTGTGAATATTGTGCTATTTCCTGTTTTTCCTTTATTGTCATATCCGGATGGAAGTAAATCATACTTCCTACAACAATTCCCAAGATTACTTGTCCCACGATTTTTAGTTTGCCACTCAATCCGGCCTTGTTTTTTCTGAATACTTTTATATAATCATCCAAAAAACCCAATGCACCGAGCCAGATGGTGGTTATCAACATTATTATTATGTATATGTTCTCGAGTTTTGCAAATAATAATGTGGGAATGAGAATTGCTCCCAGAATTATCAATCCTCCCATAGTAGGAGTTCCTTCTTTTTCCTTTTGACCTTGCAGTCCTAAATCCCGTACGGTTTCTCCAACCTGTTTCTTTTTTAGAAAGTTTATCAGTCTCTTTCCGAAGACTATTGTAATAAGTAATGATGTTATCACCGCAGCGGCAGCTCTGAACGAGATGTACTGAAATACACCAGTTCCTGGTACATCCAAACTGTTGTTTAACCAATCAAATAAGTAGTACAGCATTTTGTTTCAGTTGTTTGCTTCTATTAATATTTCAAAATTTCTTCTTTGTCATCGAAATGGTGTTTTACACCTTTTATTTCTTGATATTTCTCATGTCCTTTTCCGGCAATAAGTATCACATCCTGTTTTCCGCGTGTCAGTTGAGCTGCTAATTTTATAGCTTCTTTTCTGTTGCTTATACAGAAAAGACCGTCTTTGTCGACAGTTCCACATTTCATATCTTCTATTATGGCATCCGGTTCTTCGTTTCTCGGATTGTCGGATGTCAATATAAGTATATCGCTTCCTCTTTGGGCGATATAAGCCATTTCCGGACGTTTTGATTTATCTCTGTTTCCTCCACATCCTACAACAGTTATCAAATGTCCGTTTGGTTTTATATCGTTTATGGTTGATATTACATTTTCCAATGCGTCGGGAGTGTGAGCGTAGTCAACGATTGCAGTGGCTCCGTTTTTTATTTTCATCACTTCGAATCTGCCGTCGGCAGCTTTCAACTTGCTAATACCCAAAAGAATTTCATCTTTATGTAGTCCGCATAGATAGGCTATGGAATAGATACACAATATGTTGTAAGCATTGAATTTGCCTGTAAGTTGTGAATATACTTCTCTGTTGTTTATGTTCAATAGCATTCCTTCGAAGCTTTTTTCTATGATTTTTGCCCTGAAGTCCGCTTCTTTTGAAAGAGAGTATGTATATTTTTTTGCTTTGGTTGCTTCCAGCATTTTAAGACCGTTTTTATCATCTACATTCGTCAGTGCAAAGGCTGTTTTGTCAAGATTGTCAAAGAAGGCTTTTTTTGCGTTGATGTAGTTTTCGAATGTTTTGTGATAATCCAAGTGGTCATGAGTTATGTTGCTGAATATAGCTCCATAATATTTCAGTCCCCCTATTCTGTTTTGAACAATTGCATGTGAACTGACCTCCATAAATACGTATTCGCATTCTTGCTCGGCCATTTTGAACAGAAGTTCATTAAGTGTTATGATGTCCGGGGTAGTGTGATTGGTAGGAATTTCCTCTCCCGCTATTTTGTTTACTATCGTTGAGATAAGTCCGCATTTGTAACCCATATTGGAAAATAGGTTATATGACAAAGTAACTGTGGTTGTCTTCCCATTCGTTCCGGTTATACCTATCAATTTCAGTTTTGATGTAGGATTCTCGTAAAAGTTCTTGGCTATTTCAATTAAAGCGGTAACGGAATTGTTAACTTGTATATAAGTTATGCTTTCATTCAGATTTTTTGGCATTTGTTCCAATACGATTGCAACAGCTCCGTTTTCAATGGCTGAATTTATATAATTGTGGCCATCGTATTTGAGGCCTTTCTGTGCAATAAATAGAGAACCGCATTTTGTTTTGCGAGAATCCGAACATATTGACATAATATCAATGTGTTCATTTCCTTTTATTTGAATAACTTCTACATTATCCAGTAATCTATATAGTTTTTGATTCTTCATCTTTTTTCTTTGTTTTTTTTTCAGGTGATTTAAGTAGTAGGAATATTGTACTGCCTTTATTTATATCACTGCCTGCCGTAATACTTTGGCTTACTACTTTGCCTTTTCCCGAAAATTTTACTTTTAATCCAATATTTTCCAAAAGAAATACCGCATCCTTTATGGTTAAACCTGTTACATCGGGTACTTTGTCCGAGTTTATTATTTGAGGAACGATTGCGACATTTTTATCATTTCGTTTCATTTTAATCCATTCTGAAGGAGGAATCTTTATGTCCAATCCCAATGCATTGCAAAAGGCATGATAATTATATGCATTACCGTATTTCATTATTGGTATTTTCTTCTCCTTTTTCTGGAATTTTATTTTTGAGAATTCTATTAATGAGCCGGCTACTCTGTCGGCAAGATTTCTGAATACAGGAGCAGCTAAGTCACCTCCATGAGTTCTTGCTTTCTGAGGCTTGCTTATAACGACAATACAGGAATATTTCGGTTCATCTGCTGGAAAGTATCCTACGAAAGATGCTCTGTGTTGGATGCCTACGTGTTTTTTGTCGTACCCTATTTCTGCTGTGCCGGACTTTCCGGCTATGCCGTAGGATGTTCCTTTAAGTCTTCTGCCTGTTCCGTTTTGTACCACACCTTTTAAAATGTTGTGAATTTTGTTTCGTGTTTCAGGTTTGCAAATACTTTCCGATATAACAGTAGGTTCAAATGTTTTTATCGTTTGCCCATCTTTCATTATTGAACTGACAAACATAGGTTTTACCATTTTTCCATTATTGGCTATCGCATTGTAAAATGTCAGTAACTGAAGAGGTGTCATACGAGTTACATAACCGAAGCTCATTCTGAGTAGGTCTGTTATATTTTTGGAAGAACCTATTTTCGGACGGGGCTCGTGGACATCTATGTCTAGATTTAGAGGTTCGAAACGGAAATATTCACTTAAATCCTTCCTGAAATTTTCTCTGTTTGAACTTTGTCCGTATTTGTCATATACAAGTTGGCTAATGCCTACATTTGAAGATATTTCCAAAGCACGTGCAAATGATATTAGTCCGTGATTTGTTTCTCCAACGTCTTTTATGGGTTTCTCACTGCCGGGAAAATCTTTTACTCCTGTTGGAACCAAATCGGATGTATCGGCCAATCCTTTGTCTAGAAGCATCATTGCCGTTACGGTTTTAAAAGTGGAACCTGGTTCAAAAGATGCGGAAATGGCTATATTATTGCTTTCTCGATATTCCCCTTCATCGTCTATTATAAGATTGGAAATAGCTCTGATATATCCTGTTTCCACTTCCATCAAAATCACACATCCGCTTTCTGCTTTATTTTCGTCCAAACATTGTCTTAATGAGCTTTCCGCCAGTTCTTGTAATCTTATATCCAATGTGGATACGACATCAAAACCGTCAACGGCTTTGATTCTTTCGTCCGTATCGACTGGAACCCATTCTCCCGGATTTATTTTTCTTTCCAGTCTTTTTCCTTTTTTTCCTGATAGATATTTGCTGAAAGCACCGTCAATACCATTGTAGCAAGTGTCACAACCGTTTAGTGTAACATTTATACCTATAGTTCTTCTAGCTAAAGGATAGTATGGATATACACGTTTGGAACCTTCAACTTTGCAAACGGCATTGCTAAATGTATATTTATTGGTAGGCTTGCCACGTTTGTATATTTGTTTGCCGATTATTGGAAATTTCTTCATCCTCTCCAATTGTTCTGAGGATATTTCTTTTGCCACAAGGACGTATCTATTTTCTTTGCTTCTATTATACGTGAAATATTTTTTGTATTGATAGTAGGTTTTGTTGTTATCGTTAAATCTAAACATATTGTATAGACTATCGCATAATGCGCTTAATTCTTTGTTGAATGTTTTTTCCGATACCACCCATTTTTTGATTTTTTTTCTTTGTTTGCGGTCATATTCATAGCCTTTGCCCAAATCCAAGTACAATTCATATTGTGGTACGTCGGTAGCTAACAACAGATAATCTCCATTATCGGAATCTATTGCATATATATTTCCTCTTTTTGCCTTGAACGTTCTTTCTTGTATTGTCCGTTCTTTCGCTTGTTGTTTCCAAAATTGTCGTTCGGAAGTTTGCAAATAGATAATTCTTGCTATTATTCCAATAGCAATTATGATCAACAGTAAATATACTATTGACATTCTTAATATCATTTGCCTTTTTGTCAAATCTTCGTCACTCATTATTTTCTATGACAATTACTTCCTTTATCGGTTCTTTTGAAATGCTTACACCAATTGGAGCCAACTTTTTATCCAAAACCAACATCATTGAATTTTTTTGGTACATGGTTTTGATCTTGGTGCTGTGTTGTTGCAGTTCTTTTATTTCTTTTGAGCATTTTTCTATTTTCTTTACAGAGACTTCGATGCTGTATCTATTGGTTATATAGAATATCAATAGAATAGCCACAATAAGGATCAATATAATGTTGCTTTTCATCCAATTGCTTAACAACATATCTCCATGAATAAATTCCTTGATATTCATATCGTTTGTATTTTTTCTGCAATTCTCAATTTGGCACTTCTTGAGCGCGGGTTAGTAAATAGCTCTTCTTCACTGGCGGTTATCGGTTTTTTTGTCAGCATTTTTAATCCATTCAATACATTTCCATAGAAATCTTTTTTTATTTCACCTTGACAATTGCCATATTTCATATAATTCTTCACCAATCTGTCCTCTAAAGAATGATAGGTCATTATAACCAGCCGTGCTTCGGCATTCATTAGCGGTTCGCATTGCGTCAACATTTTCTCAAGATTTTCCAGCTCTTTATTAACCTCAATTCTTAATGCCTGAAAAACTTTTGCAAAAAATTTGTTTTCTTTCCCCTTGGGAGCCAAATCATTTAGTATCTCTTTTAATTCATTTGTAGTATTTATTCCGTTTTCATGAGATGATTCGATTCTTTTTGCTATTTTGGCAGCGTTGTTTAATTCTCCATAATTTTTGAATATCTCTTTTAGTTGTTCGTATTCATAAGTATTTACAACGTCTGCAGCGGTCAAGCCATATGTATTGTTCATTCTTAAATCCAAATGGCCGTCCATCCTTGTACTGAAACCTCTTTCTGCACAATCTATTTGATGGGAAGAAACACCTAAATCTGCCAATATGCCGTCAACTTTGTTTATTCTGTATAGTTTTAGATATTCTGTTATTTTACAGTAGTTTTGTTCAATGAGGCAGAAACGTTCATCATCAATAGAGTTGTTTTTTGTTTGAGGATCTACATCGAAAGCAAATAAGAGGCCGTACTTGGACAATTTTTCAAGTATGGCTTTGGAGTGGCCGCCTCCTCCGAAGGTTAAGTCAACATAAATTCCGTCAGGCTTTATGTTTAAACCTTCAAGACATTCTTGTAGCATTACGGGAATATGATATTCTGTCATCGTATACTAAAAATCTTAATCCACTTTGCAACAATCCGTATTTTGCACATTGTGTAGCAGTTTTTCTGCTGAAGCAACATAGTCAAAATTGTCGTTATCTATGTTGTTGTAAGTGTCGGCATCCCAAATCTCCATGAATTTGCCCGAAGCAACAACAACAATATCCTTATTTATATTGGTAGTAGTACGTTGCTCTGCCGGAATGAGTATTCTGTCATTAGCATCAAGTTCAATTATATTTGCTTGAGTAAGACGCCGATACAGTCTTTTCGCATCAGGATTGTATGGATTAAGATTTTTCTGAAGTCTTTCAACCTCTTTTTGGAAGTCGGAATATGTAAACAGTTCCAAATAAGAATCATATATGCTTTTTCTGATAACAAAGCGTAAGTCATCTCCTGTAATGATCTGTTTTTTCAAAGCGACGGGTAATTTAAACCTGCCGTTTGAATCAACTTTGCAAAATTCTATTCCTACAATCAATGACATACTACTACTATTTTTCGGATTGTAAAATTACTACAAAAATCCCAGAAAAAGACATTTGTTGAAAACTTTTTTCCTTTTTATCCCAAAAAATACCATTTTAATCAAGTGAATTTACGTCCCAAACCAATAAAGGTTGCAATGAATAGTAGGAAAGGAAATATTTGGCATAATATGCAAAGCGGAATAAAAAGGCTATCTTTGCAGAAAATATTTGGAGTGGATGTGAGAAAATTATCTGGATTATTTGTGACCGTTTTGCTTTCTTCATTGATTGTTTGTTGTTCGGGCAGGAAAGAACCAGGTCTTCAGAAATATGAACTGAACGGTATGACACAAGGAACATATTATCATATCGTATATTATCATTTATCAGAAACAGATTGTGAAAAACGGAATATTATAACACCTATACAAATCGCAAAAGCGATAGACAGCATATTCACCGTTGTAGATAATTCTCTTTCGTTGTGGAATCCCAATTCTTTATTGAACAAATTGAATCATAACATGACGAATAAGGTGGATAAGGTATTCAAGGACAATTATATGCAAGCGAAACATATATCCGATATGACAGGTGGAATGTTGGACATAACAATAGGTGCTTTAGTTCGGGCATACGGATTCGCCTATGAAAAAAGACGGGAACTTTTAGATAATGAAATAGATTCCATGATGATGTATGTCGGATATGAAAAACTGAAATTAAAAGGGGATACATTGTATAAGTCATATCCTCAGACGCAAATGGATTTCAATGCTGTGGCACAAGGCTATACAACTGATCAGATAAGTGATTTTCTGAAAAGACACAATATATCAAGTCATATAGTTGATGTAGGGGGAGAGGTTTATGCCTCAGGATTAAAACCGGACGGACAGAATTGGAGGGTTGCCGTTGAACAACCTTCTGACAGTATGTCTTCTGAAAGAGTATTCAATACTTTGATAAAACTGAAAAACCAGTCCATAGTAACAAGTGGAAATTATAGAAAGTTTTACGTTGAAAAAGGTATAAAATATTCCCATACCATTAATCCAAAAACCGGCAGGCCGTCTAAAAACACATTGTTAAGTGTGTCAATTGTTGCGAATACAGCCGTTATGGCAGATGGCTTGGCAACGGCTTGTATGGTCATGGGATTGGACAAAACGAAAGAATTTCTTGACGAACACCCGCAATATGCTGCAATCTTGATATACTCGGATGAAACAGGAGATTTGAAGACGTATGTTTCCCCTACTTTGGAAGACAAGATTGAAAAGGTGAATTGAAAAAGAGTGATTAGTGAAATTGACAGTGAAAAATGAATTGGATTGTTTTGATTTTTGCAGGATGTTTTGAAGTGGCCATGACGTTCTGTCTTGGCAAAACAAAGGGCATCCATGGGACTGAATTCTATTTGTGGATTTTAGGTTTTATCTTATCCGCAGCAATAAGTATGTGGTTATTGTCCAAGGCAGTACAGACGCTACCGATAGGCACTGCATATGCAATATGGACCGGAATAGGAGCTTTGGGTACGGTGCTTATAGGCATATTCGTTTTTAAGGAACCGGTAAGTTTCCTAAGGCTGTTTTTCATCTTCACTTTGTTTGCTTCCATTATCGGTTTGAAAATGGTATCGGACTGATAAACAATCTGAGATTTATTGAGAAAATGGACTGAAGAATAGAGTTATAATCTGATATGTAGCAGTTTCCTTACGTTGTCTTTCTATTCGCCTATTGTTTTTCCCATAATAATATTGACAGCTTTTTCAAGTGCAATATCTTTTCCTTGCAATACTTCCTGCAAATCGGGAATCGTTTCTATATCAGGAATAATTCCTTTTCCGACAAAAGGTTCTGAACTGTATGGAAATAGAGGCCTTATTGTACAAATGCGAGCAACAGCTTCATGAGGTAGTTCAATTACTAGAGGGGCTCCGGTAGAACCGGCCGTTTCTTCTCCTATCAATATAGGTCGATTAGGCATTTCGTAAATATTTATAAGGAAATCTTCGCATGCAGAAAAACTATTGTTGTCAATTAATATGGCAACGGGACAACTCAAAGCCTTTATTTCTTTTGGCTTTGATACCAGCTCAGGAGGTTCATTTTTGTAAGCTTTGTACAAATAGAAATCTTCATATTCTTTTCTATAATTACCCTGAGCACGTCCATAACCGGAGTTTATTCTAGTCTGAGCACCAAAAGAACGTATTGTATCAGCTTGTGTAAGGTACATTTGCAGCCTCCATGTTACATCCGTTATCCCACCGGCATTTCCTCTTAAGTCTATAATTACGCCACGGCACTGATGTGCATTGATTTCCGCCATTGCCTTGTCTATATCATTGCATACTGATTCGGGGATGAAACGGCGGATATTCAGTAAGGCAATGTCATCCTTCCAAGTTAATGTTACCGCTTTGCTGGTACGGAATGAAAGCTCGTCTTTTGGTAACCATACATCATCGTCTCTGCGGATAGCTTCTCCATTGCGTATAATATCGAAAGTCTTCATTTTACCGTCCCTACATCTTGCTTTTCCACGTATGGAACTGCCCACCAAACCATTCAACAATATGCTTCCTGCTTGATTCAACTTATATTTTAATGTTGAGCCTGTGATGTGTGGCAACACAAACTTTTCTACATACTGATCTGTGGGCAATCCGTCAATCTCAACAATTTCGGCTCCAAGCAAATCTGGATCTGAATAAGGGCAATCTTTTTTATATTTAATGAAGTAATATTTTCCGCCAATATATTTTGTCCCGTAATTGGGGTAGTCTGTTTCCTCATAACCTGATTCTGGATAGTCGAACAGGCTGGTATGAGCGTCATTAAGACGATTCAAAAAACAATCAAGCTCTTTATAATACGTAATATCGTCCTTTGTGTTTATTACGCGTTTCATCGTTTCACGGTAAAGACTGTCCAAGTTGAAATCCAAATGGTCGATATTTACAAAATTATATTTTACTTCAGACCAAAGAAGACTTAATCCGTAGATTTTATCTTCCAAAGTGTTTACGGATTTTATTCCGCTTTGTGATTGTGCTGAAATTTGTGCTATCATAAATAGCAGCAAATGAAACAAAGCTAATTTTTTCATCATTATATTTTTCGCAAAAATACCATTTTCATTTAATGTAGAATCAAACAGAAAGAGCAATTTTACGAAAGTTAATTTGAAAATCGAAAGACGTACCCCTTCTTTCTTCCAATGTATTTTGTCAGCTGTATTAGAAATTAGAGAGAATGTAAATTCATATTTATCTATGTTTTCAATGATTTTGTTTGTCTATCTTACACAATATTACTAAATTTGTGCCTTATATAATATCTAAACAGTATATCATGAATTTGATTATGAGTGACAGAGATATCAATATTGTAGAAAATCGCAATACAAAATATATTGACCTGTCTAAATTGAAAATAAACAATTGTATAGGTTGTTTCGGATGTTGGACGAAAACTCCTGGCAAATGCGTGATAAGAGATGATGCGGTTAAAGTATATCCTTATATTGCTAAAAGTGACAAAGTCTTGTATGTAAGTCGAGTAAAATATGGAGGATATGACTCTGTGTTTAAGACGATGGTAGAAAGAGCCATACCTGTACAACAAGCTTTTATAAGGATACACAACGGTGAAACACATCATTTTCAAAGAAATGTAAAGGAAAAAGATGCGACAATAATTGCTTATGGAAACATTTCCGATGGAGAAAAGAAAGTTTTTGAAAGCCTTATATCAAGAAATGCTCAAAATATGAATTTTAAATCTTATAAGATTCTTTTTATCGAGGATAATATGGTTGAGACTGAAGTAAAAAAAATATTGGAACAATGGGAAAAATAATGATATTGAACGGAAGTCCTAGGGCTCCCAAGTCTAATTCTAAACGATATGCCAAGATATTTGCCGATTATATGACAATGGAATGCGATTACGTGGAACTTACAAGCAAGAATCATTCGGATATATGTTCTAAGATAGGTGAATATACGGATGTGCTGATTGTTTTTCCGCTTTATGCAGACGCATTGCCGGTGGGCTTATTGGACTTTTTTAAAACATTGGAAGCTAATCCTCCTCTCGCAAGTAAACCGGTAATTTCAATATTTGTAAATTGCGGCTTTCTTGAATACACTCAAAATGAAGTTGCGGTCATGATGATAAAGTTATTTTGCCAACAAAATAATTATAAGGTAGGGTCTATATTTATGCTTGGCAGCGGAGAGGCAATATTGGATACGCCATTCAGGTTCATGGTTACAATGGCGATAAAGAGATTAAGTAAATCTGTTGTAAACAAATCATACAAGGAATTCCATTTGTCCATGCCTTTGACAAAGCGTCTTTTTATATTGGCTTCCAACGTGTATTGGACAAATTACGGCAAAAAAAACGGTATTGATAAAAAACAAATGCAAACTATGGAAATAGAAGGGCAATTATGATAAAAATGGAGGAGTGATTCCGTTTTTCCGTATATTTTCTATAGTTTGCAAATATTCTGTAAGCAAGTAATGGCAATAATGCAGATGAAACAAATGGTGTTGATTGCAAGTCCTAGTATCTATACTATTGAGTGCTGACTTGCACATATTTCCTTGAGACCTAAATTTGTTGCCAACATATTTATAATTATTGAATCTTGATCAATGTTTCTATCGTCAACATACATTTCTATGACAGGTATAATCTTATTGTTAAACATATCTGTCAATGTTGATATTTCAATGAATTCTTCCATTGAGAGAGGCCTTCTGTTATTATAGCCTATAAACAATAATATCTTTTCTGCACTAAACGGGTTGTAGTCTTTGGCAATTACTTGACACCTTACTACTGCATCCTTTATGGCGTTCCGAAATCTGTCTTGACCGCTCCCTATGCCTTTGCTCATTACGATGTTGTTGGCTTCCTTCATGATAAACATGATGTCATTAACATCACATTTTATAATCTTACTGTTATGGATACTCACAAATCTTTTTGCCATTGTCTGTATATCCTTACTAGTTGGCGGTTTATCTATGAATCGATTTGGCATGTCAATCTGTTGTTTTGATTTCTGATTTTATTTTCATCTTCTTTCAATTGGCGTGTATTGTATGGTATTTACTGTCTAAGAGTCTTGAAAACGAATACTATTGATGAGTGTTTGTTTCGATAATTATAATTAAACAATTTCCGCATCGGAGGTGCCGATGCGGAAAAATTGCTAACGTTTACGCAAATTCCACGTCCTTCCGGCAGTGGTAGAGTAGAAAAGACCTTTGTCCGTTGTCCCCAGTATTTCCTTTCCTGCTTCCATAAGGTCGGTAAACATCCCGACATTGCTGGAACCGATGTAGCGAGTGTTCCATGTGCGACCCTGATTTACAGAATACTCTATTTTCTTGCTGTCTTTGGGTGAGATACGAATCATCTCATTCCCGTAATTGATCATGATAGGCATAAGTCTTTAATATTAAATTAAACAATATATGTATTATTCGTGTCGGTTGTCCGAACCGCAATGCAAAAATATTATGCAGGTTATGTAAAAGTGCTGCACAGGTTTGCATTTATTGTGACAAACTTGTGTTCTGACAGAACTTTGTAATTTCGCAGGGTGTATATGAAACAATATGCTTTGTGATAGATTATGGAGGTGGGCTTTATGAGCGACGGAAACTGATTCTTTGTTCGGCGAAATTGAAACAAAGATCCGTAAAAATGAAACGGGAATCCGTAAAATTAAAACGGCGTTTCATTGATGACTGATTTTTAAGTGTTTATATGAATGCGCTTTTGAGAAGAGGTGTTTTTGACGTGTACTATTTTTTCCACAGTTTGCGAATGTCCCATAAATATGCAACGGCAATAAAGCAGAGGAAACAAATGGTGTTGATTGCAAGTCTTAATACCATATGCTCTTTTGGACAGAGAGTCGTTACAACATACAGGCCTGTTGCGAGACATGCATAGATGAACAGCTTTTTCAAAGGATACCTTATCGGATAGTATTTTTGTCCGAATGCCCAACACAGAATCATTATGCCGGCATAGCATGCGAGAGTGGTCCATGCCGCTCCCATGTACCCGTATTCCGGAACGAGTATGAAGTTCAACAGCAGGGTTATTGCCGCTCCGATTGTCGAAATGTATGCTCCGAATATTGTTTTGTCACTTACCTTGTACCATACCGAAAGGTTGTAGTACACACCAAGGCATAGATTGGCCAGAAGCAGTATAGGTACGACACTCAGACCTGTTCTGTATTCCTTTCCCACAAAATATTGGAAAATGTCTATGTAGGACATTACTCCCAAGAAGATGGCCAGCAGAAATATGGTATAGAACAACATTACTGTCGAGTATGTCTGTTTTGCATCGCTTTGTTTCATCTTTGAAAAGAAGAAAGGTTCGGCTGCGAATTTGAAGGCCTGTATGAACAGCGACATTACTATGGAAATTTTATAGCAAGCGCCGTATATTCCAATCTGACTCATTACGTAGGATTGGCAATCATTTGTTTCTTCGGGGCAGGTGATGAGGTGTTTCAAAGCTATTCTGTCAAATGTTTCGTTTACCATTCCTGCCAGACCGCCTATCATGACTGGCAATCCGTACAGCAGCATTTTCTTCAACAGTCTGAAATCGGCCTTGGGGCGAAACTGCACGTATTCCGGCAGAAGCATGAGCATTGCTATCGCACTTGCCAGCATGTTTGAAAGGAATATGCACAATACCAAATCATTCGGTTTTATGACAAAGAAAAACAATAGATTGAAACCTATGTTGGAGAATATGTCCACGCTTTTTATCAGTGCAAACCGGCCGGCGCGGTTTTCTTCTCTTAGTTTTGCATAAGGAATTGCTCTAAGGGCATCGAGGCTTATGATTATAAGAAACAGTGAAATATAGTCCTTGTGTTCGGCATATCCCATAAGGTCGCTTATTCGCCCGAGGTTAAGAAATGAAATCAAAAGGAATACGGATGTTGTCAGAAACAGGGAAATCAAAGCTGTGTTATAGACTATGCTTTTTTTTGTTTCGCTTTGGGAGAATCTGAAAAAGGCCGTTTCCATGCCGTAAGTCAATATTATCATCAGGAATGACACATAGGCGTACAGTTCCGATACTATGCCGTATTTGTCGGTGGCCAGTGTATATGTGTATATTGGAACCAACAGATAGTTTAGAAAACGTCCCAATATGGTTGGCAGTCCGTATATGGCCGTTTGGCCTGCCAGTTTTTTCAAATCGTTCATTCCGTTATCTGTTAATGTAATATACAATTCTGAATGTACCGCTCGAATAGTTTATCCTGTCCAATGAGCCTTTATTCATATTCAACAATCCGTACCTGTTTGAAACGCCGAATCCGAAACTGCCTATTCTCATTTCGACGGAAAACGTCAGTCCTATGTCATTCGGCCTTATACTTACATTCTTTTCCATCTCGCTTGGCATGTCCATGCACAGATTGTTGGCAAAATATCCTCCAAAGATAAGATTCAGACCTATGCTTTCTTGTAAAGGACTTTGCAGAACAATACTGAAAGGTATATAAAGATTTGTCATCATCATCTGACCTTCTATTCTTTTGGTCAGATTGCGTTCTATCTCTGCTCCTATACGGAAAGCCAAAAATCTGTATTTGTTGTATTGCATGAAAAGGCCTGCGTCAAAGGCATATCCGTTACGTCCCGTGACATTACCGAAATGATAGTTTTGCCTTGCGCTGCCTATACTTGCGTTTAATCCGAAACTGACCATGTCACTTTTTTGTTTGTGTCTTGTGGCTGATTTTCCGGAAGATTTCAATACAGGTTCATTGGACGCTTTTATCACTACATCGTATATGTAGTTGCATATATCGTTCATGCCTTGGTAATCTATCAGTTCGGCATCGTCTTCGGGTTTGTGGTATGGAGATTTTGTACCTGTCGTTATGCTTATTGACGGAATCTGTTTTTTTGCGAAGCAACTGAAGTCCGAATCTGTAAACATAGAGTGGTCAAAACGTTTTGCATTGATTTTGATTTTGTCACTTTCAAACAATGTTTTACCGTTTTCAATCATTCCTATTCCGCTTATTTTAAGTGCATCATCTTTCAACCAACCGACCATGTCGAGATTTATCATAAGTTTTATTTGATGTATATCCGATATCGGCATGGGATTTTCTGAAAAATACCTGGAACCTATCAACCCTTCTTCCTCGGCATCAAAGGCAACGAGTATTATGCTGCGTTTCAACAGATGTCTGTCTTTTTGCATTCTTCTTGCCAATTGCATTAGTATCGCCGTACCTGAAGCATTATCATCGGCTCCATTGTATATTACTGTTTTACCTTGTTTGTTTTTTATTCCCAAATGGTCGTAATGTGCTCCTATCAGTATGTATTCGTCTTTAAGTTCTTTATCGTCCGATTCAACAACCGCTACGACGTTGCATCCTATTTGATTTGAGTATTTGAACTTTTGTCTGTATATGTTCACATCTGCTTGTTGCAGTTCGGAACAGATATAGTTCATGGCTTTTACCCCTCCAGAACTGAAAGCTTTGCGACCTTCAAGTGAGTCGCTGCAAAGAGTGAAGACATCTTTTCTGAGTATGTCTGTCTGTTGTGCTTTAAGGGTCGGACTAATTGACAGACATAAAATTAAACAAACGATAGTTCTGATTTTAGACATGTTTCTCACGTTATCATGGTTCGAAACACAAAGATATGCAAAAATAGTAAACAATACATAAGCAAATGAAAAAAGTCGTACCTTTGCAATAGGTTCTGTTTTTGAGTTTGGAACGAATGGAATTAATCAGAAAAAAAGATTGAAATGAGAAATTTTGTACAGGAATTACGTTGGAGAAACATGATTCACGACATAATGCCGGGAGCTGAAGAACAGTTCCAAAAGGAAACGACTACCGCTTACGTAGGATTTGATCCTACTGCAGACAGTCTTCATATAGGACATCTTGTCGGCATAATGATGTTGAGTCATCTGCAAAGATGTGGTCACAGACCTATTGTCTTGCTTGGTGGAGCAACTGGTATGATAGGAGATCCTTCGTTCAAGAGTGAGGAACGCAAACTCCTTTCCATTGAACAGATACAACACAATCAGCAATGTATAAAAAAGCAATTGTCAAAGTTCATGGACTTTGAATCGGACAAGGATAACAAGGCCTTGATTTTGAATAACTATGACTGGAATAGCAGATGGTCTTTCCTGGATTTCATAAGGGAGATAGGTAAGCATATCACTGTCAATTACATGATGAGTAAGGATTGTGTGAAAAAAAGAATAGAGACTGGATTATCCTTTACCGAGTTTTCATATCAGCTTTTGCAGGCTTATGACTTCAAATACTTGTACGAAAATTACGGATGCAGGGTTCAGATGGGAGGAAGTGACCAATGGGGAAACATTACCTGTGGAACGGAGTTGATTCGCAGAACGGTTTCAGGAGAAGCCTATGCTTTGACTTGCCCGTTGATAACAAAGGCTGATGGAAAAAAATTCGGTAAAACGGAAAAAGGTAACGTTTGGTTGGACCCTGAGAAAACGTCCCCTTACGCTTTCTATCAGTTCTGGCTCAATGTGTCGGATGAAGATGCCAAAAAGTTTGTACGTATTTTCACTTTCATGAACAAAGAAGAAGTCGAGCAATTGGAAAAAGAACATGATGTAGCTCCTAATCTCAGGATATTACAAAAAGCCTTGGCCAAGGATATAACCATACGTGTTCATGGAGAGAAGGAATATCAGTCGGCATTGGAGGCTTCTGAAATATTGTTTGGAAAAGGAACTACTGAAAGTTTGAAACATCTGGATACTGCAACTTTTCTTTCCGTTTTTGAAGGTGTGCCTACATTTGATGTTCCAATAACGGAGATAGAGCAGGGTATAAACATTATCGAGCTGTTGGCAGAAAAAACTTCCATACTTTCTTCAAAATCCGAAGCACGTCGAAGCTTGAAAGAGAACTCAATTTCAGTAAACAAGGAAAAAATAACAGATTCTTTTAATGTGTCGTCGAAGGATTTGCTTAACCAACAATATGTTTTGATTCAGAAAGGAAAAAAGAACTATTATATAATACGCGCAATTTAGTCGCTATTCCCTTGGAATAAGGGCATAAAAAAAGCAGTCTCTTTCACATTGGGACTGCTATTTTTTTTCTGTTCTCCCTAAAGGAGAAAATTACATGGCTGGAGTTTCAGCAACAGTTTCAGTTGCAGTTTCAACAGGCATAGTTTCTTCCATTGCTGGAGTTTCAGTTGCAGTTTCAGTTGCAGTTTCTGTCTTACCACCACATGCAGCGAAAAATCCTGCTACAGCCAATACAAACAATACTTTTTTCATTTTCGTAAAGTTTTAATGTTGATATAATTCTTTTGATTTAACGCTGCAAATGTACGACATTTATTCAAAAACGGTTCCTTTTTTAAGGAAAACTTTTAATTGTCGTATCTAAATGGTTGATAATCAATGGATAAATTTTTACTTAATTGTCCATTTTCTGACTGTTTGCATTCAATATTGTTTCCTCAAGGGCTTTTATTTTTCCGTTTCGAGGCATGTATTCGCGAGCTTTTTTCACTGTCACCAGTGCCTCATCCCTTTTCCCTTGTCGCAGCAAAACGGTTACCTTGTCCTCCCATGCAAGAGGCTCCAGTTGGTATTTGTCCAAATATTCGTTTATCAGACGCAACTGCTCGTCCGCCTTCCCTTCCTTTCCACTTACGCTGACAAGAATTCTTACCGGACTGTAACAGAGAGGTTTCATCCTTATGCACTTTCTTGCCCATAAAACGGCGCTGTCCCTTTTGTCAAGCTGATTGTAGTAACTCGACAGCCTGAATTCCCTCAAAGAATAATAAGGATTGGAGTTGTCCTTCAAGAGAATGTCTATCGCTTCCCTGTAACGCTTTCTTTCAGCAAACCTTTCAGCAACATTTACAGCAATTGGTTTGGTACTCTCGTCTATGTTTGGCATGGCAGGCATAAGTCTCAGCCAGTCCTCCGGACTGTATGTTATGTCCTTGTCACCGTTGTGCTGCAATATTCTTTTCTTTTGCAGAACGGAAGAATAACAGTGTGTGGCTTCAACAAAAGTGACGGGAAACATAAGCACAAACACAAACACCAATGCAACCTTGTCCGATATTCTATCTGCCTTGTCCATCTCCCGGTTAATCTTCAGTTGATTTGCAATCACAAGGGCGACACCTATTATCAAGTATATCTGACAGTCGGCCCTCTCCAGAGGGAAGTTGAACATGGCATCGTTCATGTAAGTCACCAGCAGGCAGGCGGCAACAAGTGCAATCAGTCTGTGGACTTCGTGTTTGGAAGTGAGAATCTGGCGTATGCACATTATCGCGCTAACAACATAAGTTGTCACATACAGCAGGAACCCGAATATTCCCAACTCCGAAAACATTTCCAAAAAGTCATTGTGCGCATGGTCTGAAACAACGTAGTCCGCTTTCTTCGCACACTCCACCTTCATTATCGCAAGCTTGTGATTGCCCACTCCGTAGCCGGTCCAAGGCGACTGTTTGATTATTTCACTTGTGTTTTCCCATATTACAAGTCTGCCTTTGCTGTTGCCTTCCGCTATGGAGCCTATCCTTGCGTCTATAGTATAGTTGTTTGTCTTTATTTTGGAGAAATGATTGAAGTTATATTCGATGAAAAGGTCTCCAATGATGAATCCGGCTATTGCAATCGCTACAATGATGGACAGTTTGACAAATGTTCTGTTTTTGAATCTGAACCATGAATATATGCCGTAACCCGTAAGTATTATAAGCTGAAAGGCCAGACCTATGAAACTCGAGCGGGTGCTCAGAATTACAAGACAGAAACAAATGAGAAAAATCAACGCAAGGCTGTACCATTTTACGAATCTTCTGTATCGGATGAAGGCATAGTAGAGAAAGGGCAGCTTGAACAGCATTGCAACGGCGAAGATGTTTTTATTGCCGTAGAAACCGTTAAGTTTCAGATTGTTCCTTTGCGATATATGGACATCGAATACATAATAGCATATTATACATGCAAGGATGTTGATTGTGGCTATTGTCAAGGTGCATATCACAAGGGCTTTGAACGACTTGTTTTCCTTGGCAATCAGTATGCACGAAAGAATCATTCCTATAAAGACGACAATCCATCTGTTCCATGTGACAACTCCTTCCGTCGGATTGATGCTCCATGTTATGGACAGTCCCATAAAGATTATCAGTATGCCCCAGACAATGCTCAGAGGTGAAAGCATGACCTGTCTGAAAAGGGTCTTCTCACCGTATTTGAAACTCCAGAAAAGTATTGTTGCTGTTGCGGCCAGGTCGAACAGTGCAATGAGAAAATGCCTCAGGGAAGTGCTGTCCAGAACCAGCACGGGAGGAAACAGCTGAATAAGAATAAGAATGCTTGTTAGTGCGACGGTGCCTTTAAAAACCTTTTTTCCCATATCCGGACAAGTTATTATATTGCACAAAGGTACGAATAAAACATCGGATTCATGTAAGGCTTTCGCGAAACAAAGAAAGAAAAAAATGAATTCAGAAAAGAAAAAAATGGAATCAAATTCCGTGAAATCAGAATCAAGTTTCAGTAAATCGTTTTGTAAACGTCTCATTCTTAACTTGTTTTCCGCAGGAGAGAAATGCAATGGACAAACATGTTTTCGGTATGTCGCTTTTTTTTCGTAATATTGCAGATTCTCATTTGAACACAAAGAAACATTTTTTTGAGATGGCATTATTGGAGATTAAGGATTTACATGCAAGTATAAAGGATAAGGAAATATTGAAAGGGGTGAATCTGTCTGTGGATTACGGAGAGGTTCATGCCATAATGGGTCCGAACGGCAATGGAAAAAGCACTCTCGCTTCCGTAATAGCAGGTAAGGATACCTTTGAGGTGATGAGTGGGAATATAACCTACAAAAACAAGGACCTTTTGAGTCTTCCGGTAGAGGCGAGGGCTGCGGAAGGTGTATTTCTGGGATTTCAGTATCCTGTTGAGATACCGGGTGTAAGCATAACCAATTTCATGCGTACGGCTATCAACGAACAGAGAAAGTACAGGGGATTGGACCCGATGCCGACAAGGGAATTCATGGCATTGATGGAGGAAAAGAAGAAAATAGTCGAGCTTACGAGCAATCTTGCAAACCGTTCGGTGAACGAAGGTTTTTCGGGAGGGGAGAAGAAGAAGAACGAGATTTTCCAGATGGCCATGTTGAATCCCACCTTGTCCATTTTGGACGAGACCGATTCGGGTCTGGACATAGACGCATTAAGGATTGTAGCCAACGGTGTCAATGCTTTGAGGAGCAAAGACAACGCAATAATAGTGATAACTCATTATCAGAGATTGTTGGAATACATAGTCCCCGATTTCGTTCACGTGTTGTATGAGGGCAGAATAGTGAAAAGCGGAGACAAATCCTTGGCTCTTGTGTTGGAAGAGAAGGGTTATGATTGGATAAGACAGGAATTAGAATCCGAAAGACGATGAATGAAACGATGGAAAAAGGTTACATTGATTTCAGTTGCAACATACCCGAGCTGAAAACGATAAAGATTGTACAGCTTGACGGTAAACTTCAGGCGGGTTACAGACCGGATGAATGCTTGTCCGGCAAGATAAGGATTGAAAGGACGGATGAGGGTGTTGCAATAGAGGTAATGGATGACGTACGGATGGATACGCCGTTGCAGATTCTCAATCTGGTCGGTTTCAACGGGGAGACGGAAACATCCTCTTTGAGTTCCGTCAAGTTGGGCCGCAACAGCAGGCTTAAGCTTATTCACTGCGATGATTCTTATTCTGATTCCAGATGCAGTCTTTCAACGGGGCTGAAGATAGAGTTGGCTTCCGACAGCAGTCTGGACTATTACAAGTTGGAGAACGTAAACGATATGTCGTCAGTAAATACTGACGTTGTATTCGAGCTTGGGGAAGGTGCCAGGCTGAACACTTTCGGACTTAGCCTTAACGGATTAATGATAAGGAACAACTTTACCGTCAATTTCAATCGGGAATACGGAAAAGCGGACTTGAACGGTCTGTACCTTATGGACAAACAACAGAGTACGCAAACGACGGTGAATGTTTATCATAAAAAGGGGAACTGCCAATCTAACCAATTGTTCAAGGGCATTTTGGACGACAGCGCCAAAGCGGACTTTGTAGGGCATGTCTTTGTCGATTACGATGCGAGCGGAACGGAGGCATTCCAGAGCAGCAAGAATATGTTGCTTACCGATAAGGCCAAAGTGAATACACGTCCTTTTCTTGAGATTTATAACGATGATGTAAAGTGTTCGCATGGAGCAACGATAGGGCAGTTGGATGATCAAGCCTTGTTCTATCTTCGTTCGAGGGGCATAGCGTTGAGAAGTGCAAAACTGTTGCTTATGTATGCCTTTTGTCAGGATGTGCTTTCGAAGAGTGACATAGAGGAGTTGAAAGAGAGTTTGGGAGACCTTATCAAACGGAGGCTTCAGGGAGAGTTGACCGCCTGCGGCAATTGTGTGTTTCAATGCTCTAACCCTAAGTTCAATTTTCCGGTTAATCCGACAAAGATTTAGCTTCGCATGAGAATATCCCTGTTTGGCAAGAATCCGAGAAAAGAGGATTTGAAATATATAGAGGATTTGCTGAAACAATTGGCTTTGAGAAGAGATAAGGTCCTTATGTACAAGGATTTTCATGCGGCCATAAAAGATTGCGTTCAGATACCCCGGTTGGCTTCTTTGGAGATTTTCGACAGCGGTTCTGACATATCCTCTTCTTCCGACATGCTTTTTTCTCTCGGAGGCGATGGAACGCTTCTTGATACGCTTTGCGTTATAAAAAACGGTATTGTACCTGTTTTGGGAATCAATTTAGGTCATCTGGGCTTTCTGACCAGTGTCGGAAAGGAAGACATTGCCTGTCTTTTGGATGAAATCGACAATGGTAATTATGAAATAGAGAATCACAGTGTGTTGAAGGTGGAGCACGATTCGGTCGGGAAAGACAAATATGCCATGAACGAGGTATGTGTCCGTTCTATGACACCGGGGGAGCTGTTGGATATCAATGCGTTTGTTGACGATGAATTTCTGGCAACCTATACTGCGGACGGGCTTATAGCGGCTACGCCGACCGGTTCCACGGCTTATTCGATGAGTTGCGGAGGGCCTATAATATCCCCTTATTCACGCTGTCTTTGCATAACTCCCGTTTCACCGCACAACCTTACGCTCAGACCTATAATAATACCGGAGAGTTCGGTGATAAGATTCGTAATTTCCGAAGCGGGAAATGGTCTTTCCCTACACTTGGATTCCCAGTCTTTTGCGGTAAGAAAACCTTTGTGCATATCCGTTTCAAAAGCTGACTTCGAGGTACCTTTGATTCGTATGCACAAACAAAACTTTTTCGAAGCGATAAGGAACAAACTTATGTGGGGAACAAATTTAAGAAACAGAGTGAATGATGCAAGATAAGAAGGCAATAGCCGTAATAGGTTCCACGGGCTCCATAGGAAGACAAACGTTGGATGTGATAAGTCAGCACGAAGACAAATTCAGTGTTGAGGTTCTTACTGCCAATTCTCAGGCAGACCTTTTGGTCGAACAGGCTCTCAGATTCAATCCCAATTGTGTTGTGATAGCCGACAAGTCTTTGTATCCGAAAGTAAGGGATGCTTTATCTGATACATATATAAAGGTGTTTGCAGGAAGTGAAAGCATTGATGATGCGGTTCAGATGGAGAGCGTTGACGTGGTTGTCACTGCCATTGTAGGATTTGCAGGATTGTCTCCTACGGTCAAGGCAATAAGAAAAGGCAAGATTATAGCATTGTCCAACAAGGAGACATTGGTTGTGGCAGGAGAGCACATAACCGCCCTTGCTGCGCAGTACAATGTGCCCATTTTGCCGATAGATTCGGAGCATTCTGCAATCTTTCAGTCAATCAACGGTGAATATTGCAATAAAATCAAACGTATATATCTTACGGCATCGGGAGGACCTTTCAGAACCAAGACGCAGTCTGAATTGGAAAAGGTTAGTGTGCGGGAAGCGTTGAACCATCCGAACTGGTCAATGGGCAAAAAGGTTAGTGTGGATTCCGCAAGTCTGATGAACAAGGGACTTGAGATGATAGAAGCCAGATGGTTGTTCGGTGTGTCACCTTCTCAGATAGAGGCAGTGATACATCCTCAGAGCGTTATTCATTCTATGGTTGAATTTGAGGATGGTTGTTTGAAAGCGCAATTGGGCATTGCCGATATGAGACTTCCGATACAATATGCGCTTACTTATCCTCAAAGAATGACTAATAATTCCGAACCGTTCGATATATACAAATACGGTTCGCTTACCTTTGAACAGCCGAACCGAAGATTATTCCCGTGTTTGGATCTGGCCTATAGGGCTATTGAACATGGTGGTAATATGCCTGCGATATTGAATGCGGCAAATGAAGTGGCGGTAAACGCTTTTATAAAAGGATATATTAGATTTGTTGACATACCTTACGTGATAGAAAAGTCTTTATCAGATTTCCATTTTATTCAGAATCCTTTATTGGATGATCTTTTTGAGACTGACGATACGGTAAGAAGAACATTGGAAAATAAAATAACCGAACTAACAAAATAGAATATGAAGATTTTGGCATTGATTTTAAGTCTGTCTTTTCTGGTTTTTATACATGAACTGGGACATTATTTTTTTGCGAGACTGTTCAAAACCAGGGTTGAGCAGTTTTACTTGTTTTTCAATCCTTATTTTTCCATTTTGAGGGCTAAACGGTATGATGGTAAATGGCATTTCAGCTGGTTCAGCAAGAAAGCGCCGGAGGCATTCGGCGAACATCCAGAACATACCGAGTGGGGTATAGGATGGCTGCCTTTCGGAGGATATTGTTCAATTGCTGGAATGATTGACGAAAACAATGTTTCGGCGGACTCGTTGAAATCTGAACCTGAAGAATGGGAATACCGTTCAAAGAAAGCATGGCAGAGACTATTGATAGTGTTGGGAGGCGTATTGATGAACTTCATAGGTGCGATATTGATTTTTTCGGCCATATTGTTTACCTGGGGCAAGGAGACATTGCCTATAAGGAACGTTACGCAGGGATTTGATTATGCGGATGTGGCAATAAAAAACGGTTTCAGGAACGGTGACCTGATTCTGAGTGTTGACAACAAGGATGTTTATTTGTTGGGAGATGCTTTGGAACAAATACTTTTGGACAATCCAAAACAGGTAAAGGTTAAAAGGGGTGATACAATAGTTGATATTTCATTGCCTGAAGATTTTGCCAAACAGGTGCTTGCAAGCGGTACCAAGTCTTTGGTAACCATAAGGTTTCCTTTTGTAATAGATAACTTTGCGATAGGTTCTCTTGCTCAAAAGGCAGGTATGAGGACAGGTGACAGCATAGTTGCATTGAACGGAGTAAGTACACCGTCATTCAGTGACTTCATAAAGGCAATGGAAGGAAGGAGCAATGAAGAAATTTCCATCACTTATTTCAGGGACGGAAGCAGTATGGAAACACGCTTAAAATTGGACAACAGCGGCAAGATAGGAGCGGCATGCAAGAATCCTCTTTTGATATATAAAACTGAAAAAGAAGAATACAACTTGTTGGAATCGATACCTGAAGGCATAAAACAGGGAACGGAGACATTGGCCAGTTACGTCAAACAATTCAAACTGGTATTTACAAAGGAAGGGGCATCACAACTTGGAGGTTTTGGGGCTATAGGTTCCATGTTCCCAAGTCAGTGGGACTGGGCCATATTCTGGAATATGACTGCTTTTTTGTCCATAATCCTTGCCTTTATGAACATTCTCCCTATCCCTGCATTGGACGGTGGGCATGTTATGTTCACTCTATGGGAAATAATAACCGGGAAAAAACCTGGTGACAAGTTTCTTGAAAGAGCCCAGATGATAGGTATGGCCTTATTGCTTGCATTGTTGATTTTTGCCAATGGTAACGATTTGTACAGATGGTTGAATTCAAAATTCTGATATGAGTGATGATTGTTCATGTATATTACATGACTGTTCGCAATTTTATAAAGAAATTCATGTAGCGATTGCAGAAATGTGTAATGTATTATTTATCAATGTGTAAGTTTGACGAATTAACAAACCTCCATTAAGGAGACTAAGAAATGAAATAAAGTTTATCATTAAAAACTCTTGAAAAAATTTGGCAGGAAAAAAAAAGGTTGTATCTTTGCACCTGCTTTAGCGGATATAAAAGCATTTTTGAATGCCTCCTTAGCTCAGTTGGTTAGAGCACATGACTGTTAATCATGGGGTCTTAGGTTCAAGTCCTAAAGGGGGCGCAAAGGGAACAAAAAAAGAGAAGTTATCTTCTCTTTTTTTGTTCCCTTTTTAGCAAATTCCAAACATGTAATTCCAACATCTAACAATATCAGAAACTTTTCCTGATTATTCAGTTACTGAATGTGTAACGTACCTAATTCAAAAGAATTTTCTCTATGTATTCTCTCAATTGTTCTTCGGATTGTGCACCGACAAGTATTCTAGGCTCTTTTTCAATTGGAGAAAAGATTATAGTTGGAATACTGCTTATGCCTATTTCTTTGGCCAGTTGTTTTTGTTCGTCTACATTTACCTTATAGATATATATCCTTCCCGAATATTCCTTGGCCAGTTTGTCAAGAATTGGAGATACAATCTTGCAGGGTTTGCACCAATCGGCATAAAAATCTATGATTGCAGGTTTGTCTCCCAAATAATTCCATCCGGTGGAATCATTTGTATAATCCACAACTTTCGTCAGGAAATCTTCCCTGTCAATTTTTACAACTTTTTTTGGAGACTGTCCGAAACAAACTGTATTGGCCAACAATAACAATAAAACCAATCGTAATAGAATTTTCATATCAAAATGTTTAACTATATGTTTGCAAATATACGATTTTTCAATGATTATCCGAGATAAACCAAAAACTTTTACTACTTTCGCAAATTGGTTCGTGTATAACAAAATACCTTTGTAATGAAACATAAGCTATTGTTTTTGCTCTTGTTCTGTTTATTATTTTCAGTATATTCTTTTTCTCAGGAAGACTATTGGAACAATGGCATGCTGAAAGGCATGAGCAATATTAGTTTTCGTGTCGGATTGGAAGGAGGACAGAAAAGCAATGATGTACTGTTATCCATTTTGGATATAGAAGAGTCTAATACTTTTGAAGCTGATTTAGCTATAGGAGGAGGTTGGTTCATTGCTGACAACGTAGCATTGAATGGTCGTATATCGTATAGTTTTTCAGATAATAGAAATACAGTGGAAGCAAAAATATTGGAATTGGTGCTTGATGCTTCAAAATACAATACCAATACGGTTTCGTCTTCTTTTTCGACGGCAGTGGGTGTTAAAAACTATATACCGGTGGGGTATTCAAAAAGATTCTTTTTATTCAATGAAAGCAATGTCTGCTATATTCACGCAGAACAATTGACAAGAGATATGTATAATGACGGTGATAAGTTGAAAAAAATACAACGGGTAAAGAATTCGCTGAACATAGGGTTAGCACCGGGCTTCATGTATTTTTTGACGAAAGGGTTTGCTTTTGAGTTTTCCATGAATCCCATAATGTTGTCTTTGACACATGAAGATATATTGACAGATGAAACCGTTGAAGGCAAAAATCTTAGTTATTCGTTGGACTTTAAACTCAATCCGTTTAATATTTACTTTGGTTTTTCTTACTTTTTCAGCAACGGTTCCAAAATAAAATAATCAATGAAAAGAATATTTGTAATTGTCTTGTCCATCCTTTCATTCGTATCATGTATAGATGAGAGTTATTACGGGGAATCCAATCTTTGCAACATTACTTCTTTTGAAATGGAAGGTCAGTTGTCATGTGAAATAACTACAAAAAACGGAAGAGGTTATATATATGTTTCCATGCCTGAGGACGTAGATAAATCCAATTTGAGAATAATACGAGCCGTAATAAGTCCTTTGTCAAAATTTGACAGAGATATTTCATCTATAAGAAATTTTAGTAATAATGTAACAGTAAAGGTTATAGCGGAAGACGGCAAAACATTCAAGAATTGGGATATTATTATAGTGAATACAGGAACGGATTCTCAAATTCCTTATTCGGATATGAAGAAATGGACAATTGCTCTTGATGAAAATGGAAATCAGATAAGTCTTTCGAACAATGAATATGCTTATTTTCCTGGTGAAGAAGGTAAATATTCCCCATGGCAGCATGCTGCAAGGGCAAACAAAATCAACGGGTTCTTTTCTGTTACGCCACAACCTTCTTCAGAGAACAGTGAATATGCACTTATGGAAACGAAAGCATATCCGGTGGGTAATCTCGTCAATTCCGGAATAGTGACAGGGGCTTTGTTTACCGGAAAGTTCTGTTTTGATTCAAGGCATCTGCCAGTTGTGGGAAGTGATCCAAATCCCCGTAAACTTATTGATTTCGGTATACCGTTCACACACAAACCTTCTGCTGTACGATTTGATATAAGATATACTCCTGGTGATGTAATGAAAGATGGGAAAGGGAAGACAATAAATGAAAATGATCCGGAGGGTAGACCTTATAAGGATTCTTGTGACATATATTTCCTTTTACAAAACAGAAGTCTCAAGTCGGATACTTACTACAGGGTTGGAACGGCATGGCTTCGTAATGGGGAAGTAATAGGTGAGAATGGATTTGTTACAATTACATTACCATTTGTATATGGTCAGCCTACACAAGCTGAAGTTCAAGAAAAACCATATATGAACATAGGCGGAATAAGAGGAGAGGTAAGTTTTTACAAGTTCTCTTTCAATGGTACTACTTATGACAAGGAACTTATGAAAGAAGAATTTGGGGATAAGGATATGGAAGTTGACCATATAATAGGTTTATTCAGTTCGAGTGCCTATGGAGACATGTTTTGGGGTGCCCCTGGTTCAAGACTCGAAATCAAAAATGTCGAACTGATATACGAATAAAAATCATAATTGTAAACTCAGATTTTATAGTCTGTTCTTTTTTTTGTACATTTGCAATTGTTTTCATAAAGTTCTGATATACAAAGCAATAATAATATTGAAGTATGAAACGATTTTTCTCTTTTTTTGTGATATTTTTTTTCGCGACTACTATCAATATGTTTGGACAGGATCCGGTAGTCGAGATGGTAAGTGTAGATGATATAACTTTTAAAAGTGCTTCATTTACAGCGAATTTGGTAAGTAAAGGAGGTTGGGCTGTAAGTAAAAGAGGTATAGTCGTAGGTACCGATCCGTTACCTACAAGAGCAAATGGAGGAACTCTTTCTGTTTTAAGCGGGTCAAGTGTCGGTGAATATACTAGGAGCTTATCCACTTTGGCTCATAATACTACTTATTATGTCAGGGCTTTTGTAACCAAAACAAGTCCGGCGGATACTTGTTATTCTGAAAACGTATTAAGTTTTACTACGCCACAAGCCATTCCTCCTACTATATTACCTGTAACCGTAAGTAACATAGGTTTGATGGAAGCAACCATCGCTTCTCAAATAACGGATAAAGGAGATGCAACCATTCAATCCACTAAGGGATTTGTGTATTCTACCAATCAGAATTTCACATACAGCAGTGCAACTAAGGCAACGGTCACAGGTTCTGTATCAGACTTGCCTTTTGACATGGTGAAAAATATTACCAATCTGCAGTCTGGACAAACATACTATGTGAAGGCTTTCACAGTTGTAAAATACGGACCGGTATTCGACACCGTATATTCAGACATGACAAGTTTTACCACACACCATGCTTGCGGCACAAAACCTTTCAACATATATACGACGGATATAGCAATAGACAGTGCCAATATTCATTTCACAAAAGGTGAAGGACAGGTTGCATGGGAATTGGATTATGATTTTGCAGGCCATACAGTTGGAGAAGGAACTATACTGCAAGTGAACGATACGGTAGTTACATTGCGCAATTTGGAAGGAGGCCGTTCTTATTCCGTTTTTGTCAGAGCTGTATGTGAAGATCAATATAGCGAATGGTCCGACGTAAGAACTTTTGTTACACTTCCTCCATTGTGTGCTCCGATACATTCTTTACGATCTACTCAAATAGGTTATTCTTCAGCAGTTGTGGAATGGACACCCGGAAGTATGAGTCAAACGACATGGGAGGTTTGTTTTGCCAAATCTAACGAGCAAATGCCTGAAACAGGAACTATAATACGGAATAATCCTATTTTTTCACCAATCGGTCTTACTCCTCAAACGGAATACAAGTTGAAAGTAAGAGCAATTTGCGGAGACTATTATAGTGACTGGTCAGAAGAATTCTCTTTCAATACCATACAGCAATCGATAGAAGAGGCAGATGCCGCAGACAAAATCGCAATATATCCGAACCCTACGGATAACACCATATTTTTCGAAGGTAATTTGGAAAATGTGACAAAGATAAAGATAACCAATTCATTGGGGCAGATTGTTTACTGTAATGATCGCATTCCTGATAGTTTTTCGTTCGGTTCAAACAAAGGAGTGTTTTTTGTAAGCATATACGGAAACAAAGGATATCAGATAGAGAAAATAATTGTACAATAAACAAAATATCAAGTTCAAATGTTAGAAAACATACTTTTACAAATCACGACAACGGGTACGGAAGTAGCTACACAGGTGGCGGAAAACACGGCAAAAATGAATATATTCTCACTGGCCGCCAAGGGAGGTTGGATTATGATTGTTCTGGCTATATTGTCCATAGTAGCCGTGTATATTTTTGTCGAAAGATTCATGGCATTGAAAAAAGCTTTGCAGGAAGACAAAAGCTTCATGGATAATGTCAAGAACTATATTCATCGCGGAGACTTGAAAGGAGCAAGAAGCATAACCGAAAGCAATGACAGTCCGATAGGCCGAATGATTTCCAAAGGATTGTCTCGATTGGGCAGGCCGTTGAACGACATAAATCAGGCTGTTGAAAACGTGGGAAAACTGGAGGTCGCACGTTTGGAAAGCGGTGTTTCAATGGTTGGAACAATTGCCGCCATTGCACCTTCGTTGGGATTTCTCGGAACGGTGACGGGTATGGTCAAGGCATTCTTCGACATGAGTACGGCAGGAAACAACATAGACATCCAATTGCTTTCAGGCGGCATATACGAAGCAATGGTTACAACTGTCGGCGGACTGATAGTCGGAATTATAGCAAACTTTCTTTACAGCATTCTTGTCGGACAGATAAACAAGGTGGTGTTTATGTTGGAGGCAAGAACAATGGAATTCATGGATTTATTACACGAACCGGCTCAATAAGTTATCTATGATACAGACAAGAAATAAGATTGATCCCAATTTCAATTCTTCGTCAATGTCGGATTTGGTTTTCTTGTTGCTTATCTTTTTTATGCTGACCTCAACCTTAATCAGTCCGAACGCAATCAAACTGCTGTTGCCCCAAAGTACAAGCGGACAGACTTTGGCCAAACAGAACGTGACTGTTTCCATTGACGAAAACAATGTGTTTTATGTTGAAAACATACAGACATCGGAAGAGGAACTTCCAAAGATGATAGGAGCCCTTCTCAGTGATGTTACTGATGGCACTGTAAAGTTGCATTCGGATAAAAGTGTTGCAGTTCAATACGTTGTCACGGTCATAGACGCAGTAAACAAGGTGAATGCACAGCAAGGCAAGAAGCATAAGGTCATATTAGCAACGGAAGCTGTCAAATGATGAACAAAGATACGGACAGGAAAAGAATGTTGGTAAGCATAGGCTCTACGGTGGCATTTCACGGGCTTGTGCTTGCTATGTTGTTGCTTATGGGATTGAGATATCCAGACCCTCCTCCTGCCGAACTGGGGGTGGAAATGGCTGAAGAGTCATTGTCCGACATAGGTCTTGACACAGAACATGCGGCAGAGGGTGGAGAGGATGTGTCCAATCAAAGCACAGTATCGGATGAGAGTGACGAAACGGTAACTCAGGATGTGGAGGATGTTCCTCTTGCAAGCAGGAAAAATGAACGGCCTGTCAACAAAAACAAGACTAAACAGAACAATGTAAAACAGAAGGAGCAGACTCAGAATATAGACCCTAATGCTCTGTTCCCAAAAGGTAAAGTGAAAAAAGGCAGTGGTTCAGATCAAGGAATAGGAAACGGTAGCGGACAAGGTGCAGGTGGTGACGGAAAGGGCTCCGGAGTATCTTTCAATCTTGGAGGACGTGGAAGCAAAGATTTGGCGAAACCGGCATCGTCCACGTCTAAGAAAGGTACAATTGTGGTGGATATTTATGTAAATCAGGAAGGAACCGTTGTAAGAGCCAAAGTTAAAGCCAAAGGAACCATGATAATTGATGCAAATATGTATCGACAGTGTGAAGAAGCTGCAAAAAAATCCAAATTCGCCGCAGATCCTGACGCTCCTGAAGTACAGAAAGGTACCATAACATACAAATTTATCTGACAACCCGTTTCGTGTATTCATACAAATGAAGATACTGCATACTTCCGACCTGCACATCGGAAAGAAATTGTATTCGCATCAAAGAAAAGAGGAACAGCAGGATGTTCTTGACGAACTTGTACTTGCGTGCAGGCAGGAGGATGTGGATGTAGTCCTTGTGGCTGGAGATTTGTTCGACAATTTCACGCCATCGGTCGAGTCAATGAAGATGCTCTTCGATGCTCTTGTAAGGATGAGTGAAAACGGCAGACGTGCAATAGTGTTGATAGCAGGCAATCACGACTCGGCAGACAGAATTGACATGCCTGACAGTTTCGCCAGAACGAACGGCATATTTTTTCTCGGTAACTATGATAGCATTCAACAGCCGCTTTCCCTTGATAGCGGAATAAAAATAGAAAAAACGGCATCGAACTACATACAGATAAGAATAAACAAGTATGATTATCCCCTTCAATTGGTGGTGACACCCTTTGTGAACGAGGAAAGACTTAAGACATATTTCGATGGCAAGGACAAGGACAGATTGTTAAGGGATTTCATTTCGACTATATGGGAAAAGACATTGGAGGAGAATGCGAGGGAAAGGGGCGTAAAGATATTGATGACCCATTTGTTCGTTCTGGAAAACGAACAGGATGAAAGGACGGAGCCGGAAGACGAGAATGCGATAAACATAGGCGGTTTGTCCGCAATATACAGTGAAAACATCCCTTCCTCAATACAATATGCCGCTTTTGGACATTTGCACAGATGTCAAAGAATAGGAAAGAGACATATATGGTACAGCGGCAGTCCGCTTGCTTACAGTTTTGCGGAAGAGGAACAGGAAAAGTATTTTCTTATAATAGACATAGAACCGGACAATGAACCTGTGGTCGTCAAGCGTCCAGTAAGGAGTGGATATAAATTGAAGAACCTTAAAGCAGAAGGCGTAGAAAAGGCTCTTGAATTGTTGAACGTGTACAAGGATTACTGGGTCCAATTGCATTTGGTGACCCCGCAGGCAATATCGTACCAACAAACACTCGAACTTCATCAGGCACATGAAAAACTGATTCAAATAATACCCGAAATAGAATCAAGAGATAAAAATTTGGAATCAGAAAACAAAATTTTAGAACTAAGAGACAATCCGACAGAACTTTTCAAGGAGTTTTACAGGTCGAGAAACAAGGGTCTGGAGCCTGAGGATGACCTGGTAAAACTGTTTGAGGAGGTAATAAACAAAGAAGATGAGACCGATTAGCCTGACATTGGAAAACATAAATTCGTACAGGGAAAGACAGACTATTGATTTTGAGAATCTTTCCCGTTTCGGCATTTTCGGCATTTTCGGAAATACCGGCAGCGGTAAGTCAACAATAATATCAGCCATTATATTTGTTCTTTACAATCAGGTTGAAACCTCAGTGGGGAACGGCACGATTCAGGATCTTATCAATCTTCGTTCCGACAGCGCTTTCATAGGGTTTGAATTTGAGGCAAGACGGGAAATCTATCGTGTGGAGGCGAACATATACAGAAAAAAGCAAAACCAATATAGAAAGTATAAACGGATTGACGGTCATTTCAGGGCTTTGGAAAATGAAAGCATTGAGGATATAATAGGATTGTCTTACGGCAATTTCTGTAAAGTTGTCGTCATTCCGCAGGGTAAGTTTCAGGAATTTTTTGCTCTGACCAAGGCAAAGAGAGCGGAAATGCTCCAGAGCATATTTCCAAATCTCAACAGATACGACCTGTCAAAAAGGATAAGCGAACTGAAAAATCAGACTTTTGAAAGAACGACCAACATTCAAGGACAGTTGAACCAATTGCAGGAATACAGTCAGGAGAATCTTCAGGAATTGAAAAAAGAGCTGGAAGAAACGGACTTAGCTTTGACAGAGCTTGAAAAAAACAGGAGCAGGTTGAAACAAGAGGTGGAAACAGATCGGCAAATCTTGCAGTTGTATAGTGAAATGGACTTTGTAAAAAAAGAAAAGGAATCGTTGGACATACGAAAGTCTGAAATAGAAAAGGAGGAAAAGATTATTGCAAGATACAACAATGCGATGCAGATATTCCATTCACCGTTGAAAGAACTGAAATACTTTGAGGACAATCTGAAAAAGAACATTGCATTGAACCGAGAGACTGAAAACAGGCTGGAAACCGCAACCAAGATGCTTTCCGTAAGCAGAAAAGCATTTGCGAAGGCGGAATCGGATTACAGAAACATAGAGGAAAAACAAAAGGAAAAGCGGATGATTGCGGATTCCATGGCGGTTATGGAATTGCAGAAAAGAATATTAGATAAAGATGACGAAATAAGACATTTGAGCGAAAGAATAAATAACGGAAGAAAAGAAACGGAAAAAGTACAGAATGAAAAAAAGAATCTGGAAAAAGAAATAATGGAGCTTAAACTGAAGAAAACTGATTCGGAACTTGTTTCAAGCTTGCGGGAATGGCACAATGAAAATGAAAAGATAAGGACAAAAAAAGAAAATGAAATAAAGAACATAAAAAACCTTGAGGCTGAGGCGGATGTTTACAGACAGCAGATAACAAAGGAAACAGGTTTTTGCGGTAAAAGCTATGATGAAACTAAAGAATTTCTGGAAAGAGAAATAAAACGGAAAGAAGAGGATAGAAAACTTCTGGAGAACGGAATAGAGCGATATAAAATAGCGAAAGCTTTTGAAAATACTGCGTTGACACTGAAAGAAGGTGAGCCTTGTCCGTTTTGTGGCAGTTTGCATCATCCGAAAGTAATAACTGAACACGCAACGGACGATATCCTGAGGGATTATAAGGAAAAGATTGTTGTGATGAATGCCACAATTGATGATTTGAAAAGGAAACTTTCCTTGTCTGCTGCATGGTTTGAGGAAATAAGTCGTATAAACATTAAACTGAGGGAAGCCGGAAATACATTGTCGTTATTGGGTGAACAGGAAGAATTACATCGACAGGGTTTTGTCTGGGAGGAATACAGGGATAAGGATTTTGAAGAAATAAAACGTTTGGAGCAAGTCAACAATGCCTTGGATAAGGAAATGGAACAGAAACAGAAAAGGCTGAACGAAGTGGTTCATCTTGCGGACAAGTACGGTACGGTCTTGCAAGGACTGCAAGAAAACGTGAACTTGCTGTATAATCATAAGGCAGCGATGGAGGGGGAGAAAAAAATGTATGAACAGAACGGAAAAAAACTGTTGACCTCTCTTTCTGTCGATGAGTTGAGGTCGGAGACAAATCGTATAGAGGCGGAAATAGATAACATCAAGTCAGATTATGAAAAATGCAAAAAGGAATTGGATGATACGGAAAAGGATGTGGTAAGGTTGATAACTGATAAAAAAAATCAAGAAGCAAATATCAATGACTTTGGTTGCAAGGTGGATGAAACTAAGCGTTTGCTTGATGAAAACATTCTGAAAAGCAGTTATTTTCATTCTTTGGAGGAGGTGCGGGAAATTATTGAATTGAATCCTAACTGTGAGCAAATGTCAATCAATATAAACGAGTTCAAAAGCAAATATTTGGAAGTAAATACGAAATACAAGATACTTTCCGAACGCTTGGATGATTGTGTCCTGGTTGATGCTGAGGCATTACAAGGCAAGGAAAAGGTGCTGAAACAGATGGATGAGCAATGTGGGGAATTGACCAAACATAAGGGAAGTCTTTTGAATCGGATACATACAACAGAGGTCAAGTTGAAGGAAAAAAAGGAAAAGAGTGATGAATTGGGAATATTGAACAGCCGTGCAAGTGGCTTAAGCTATCTTGAAACTATGTTTTCAGGTAAGCGGTTTGTTCAGTTTGTAGCATCCGTTTATATGGATCAGTTGTGTTCAAAAACCAATGAACGTTTGAGGATAATAACACGCAACAATTTTGAGATAGCTTATTCCGATAATGATTTTGTTGTTATGGATTATTTGAACGAAGGCCGCAAACGTCCTGTTTCTACATTGAGTGGAGGACAGCTTTTTCAGATTTCACTTTGCATGGCTCTTGCTCTTGTAGACACCATACATGTAAGTGGAAACAACAATCAGAACTTCTTCTTCATTGATGAAGGATTCGGTACTCAGGACAGTGACAGCCTGGATTTGATTTTCCAATCCTTGAAGGCTTTGCGTGGACAAGACAAAACAGTGGGATTGATAAGTCACAACGAGGCTATGAAAGAAAAGATACCTGCATATATAAGCACTTGTCTTGATCCTGTCAGGGGAAGCATTGTATCTTGAGTGGAAAATAACGTTCAAAGTAAAAAAAAAATAGTACTTTTGCCAATTGGTATAAAGTGAGTGTATAACATAAATATTGGAAAAATGAAAAAACGACTTTTTTTATTGACGCTTTGTTTGATATGCGTCTTTTCGTTCAATGTCAATGCTCAACAGGGCAAATGGGCCGGTACGGTAAAATATCAGTTGACATGGACAGGAGGTTCCGCAGGTGCAGGATTGCCTACTGAATCGGAGGTTAAGATATTTGAAAATAAAACCAAGTATGTTGACATGAGACTTGGTGCAACAGTATTAACGGATGCGGAGAAAAAGACAGTTACAATGATGTTTGATTTCTCTCAGATTCCTGTTGAGGATGTTGCCGGAAAATGGTTTGTAAAGGATAAATTGGAAGATAGTGTTATTTCAAAGTTCCAATACAATTTCACTGGGAATACAAAACAAATAGCCAACAAGAATGCCAAGGAAGTGGTTGTTTCATATGATAATAACGGTGTTCAGGAAAGTGAAACAATTTGGGTGAGCGATGAGTTCGGCCCTCTTATGGACATAAGCAATTATCCGGGATTGAAGGCTTTGCCTCTTGAATATAAGATGGAATTTGGTGAAGATGTTTCGTGTACATTTACTGCCGTTGAGTTTATAGAAGGTAAAGTGAAACGTACGGATGTTTTGCTTGAATCCGATTATGATGAGTTGACAATGGAGGAATTCCAGGAAAAGATGAACGTGTTGATGGAAGCAATAGGTGGAGGTTCATCAGACGATGACATTTAATTCTATATAGATTTATATATGGAGGAAACGAAGGGGACAAAAAAAAGCAAGAGAAACGGGAAAAAGGATTCAAATTCCTTGACAAGAATAATGCGTTCGGAACGTATGCCAAAGATATTGGCAGTTGTTTTGGGAGTATTTGCCGTTTTTTGTTTCGTTTCCTTCGTTTCTTTTTTCGGTACATGGTTTGACGACTATGACAAGGTTCAGGGCTTGACACCTTTTAAGCTCCTGAAAGGAGAACAGGATATAGAAAATTGGGGGGGATCTTTAGGGGCATTCCTCTCATGTCTTATAATAAGAAATACCTTTGGAATAGCTTCTTTCGGCTTTCTTATCCTTTTGTTTTTATACATATTGAGATTATTCAAAGTTCCTGTAAAACAAAGAGCCAAGTGGATAGTTTCCACATTGGTCATAATGTTGTGGTTATCCGTCTTAATAGGTTATTTTGTTATAGTTATTGACCTTAAACGACTGGATGTTTTCGCAGGAGCGGTTGGAGTAGCGATAAACTATTGGTTGGTCGGTGTCATAGGACGTGTAGGGGCGACATTGTTCAACTTGGCTTTTACAATATGTTTTCCAATGCTTCTTTTCAATGTAAGATATTTGTTTCTGAAGAAATGGCTTATTAATTTTTTGAAAGGATTGGAACAAAGAAGAGAACGGAAAGAATCGTTGAAAAAAGAGCGAAAACAAAGAGTTGAAGCAGAAAAAAACATAAATACTCAGATATTGAACGACAGGGAAATTGAGGAAGAAGAGGACAATCTGACAGAAAAAGAAAAGGAAGAACTTAACCATTTCGTTTTTGTGAATAGAAATGACAAAGACGATAAATTATTATCGGATGATATAGACTTTACGATAGAGGATACTATACATCAGAAAGATGAGACTGTAAATGAAGATGAGGAAGAAATATGTGAAGAGGATAATGTTCATTTTGGAATAGACCAACCTTATGATCCCAAGTTGGACTTGCCTTCATTCATTCTGCCAAATACAGACTTGCTTACGGATTATGAGAAAAACAACAGACTCATAGAAGAAAAAGAGTTGTTGTCCAACAAGGACAGGATTGTCGATACGTTGAAAAACTACAATATAGACATTATAAAGATTGCGGCCACACCTGGGCCGACTGTAACGTTGTATGAAATTGTCCCTGCTCCGGGAACCAGAATAAGCAAAATCAAGAACCTTGAGGATGATATAGCGCTTAGCCTCTCTGCATTGGGAATAAGAATCATTGCACCTATACCCGGCAAGGGTACGATAGGTATAGAGGTGCCCAATTCCAATCCACAGATAGTGTCTATGAAGACCATGCTTAACTCCCCTCAGTTTCTGAACAACAAATATGAATTGCCGATAGCCATAGGCAAAACGATATCATCCGAACCTTTTGTTACGGATCTGACCAAGATGCCCCACCTTCTCATGGCAGGTGCGACAGGTCAGGGCAAGTCCGTTGGATTGAACGCCATTATTGCTTCCCTTCTGTTCAAGAAACACCCGACCGAGTTGAAGTTCGTGATGGTTGATCCCAAGAAGGTGGAGTTGTCGTTATATTCCAAGATAGAAAGACATTATCTGGCCAAACTGCCAGACAGCGAAGAGGCAATAATAACCGATGTGAAAAAGGTTGTGCGTACACTCAACTCCCTCTGCATAGAGATGGACCAGAGATACGACCTTCTTAAAGCCGCAGGATGCAAGAAAATAACGGAGTACAACGCCAAGTTCTGCGCAAGAAAGCTCCTGCCTACCGAAGGACATCACTATTTGCCGTATATAGTTCTTGTAATAGACGAATTTGCGGACCTTATCATGACGGCAGGCAAGGAAATAGAAATGCCGATTGCACGATTGGCACAGCTGGCACGTGCGGTGGGCATACACTTGTTGATAGCGACCCAACGCCCGACAGTAAATATAATAACCGGTACGATAAAGGCCAATTTCCCAGCACGTATCGCCTTTAAGGTAAGCAGTAAGACCGATTCGCGTACGATTTTGGACACAGGAGGCGCCGAACAGCTGATAGGACGTGGAGACATGCTGATATCTCTAGGCAGTGATCTGATTCGTTTGCAATGCGCCTTGATAGACACTGAGGAGATAGAAACATTGGCCGATTTCATAGGCTCTCAAAGAGGATTCGAAGAGACATTCCTTTTGCCGGAATATCTGGACGAGACTTCCGAACCAAGCAAGGAGGTGGACATGAAACAACTGGATGACAAGTTTGAAGAAGCAGCCAGACTGGTTGTGCTTCATCAACACGGCAGTACCTCTCTTATTCAGAGAAAACTTGCACTCGGGTACAACAGAGCAGGAAAAATAATAGACCAGTTGGAAACAGCAGGAATAGTGGGGCCGTTTGAAGGTAGCAAGGCAAGAGAAGTACTTGTTAAGACCGAAGCGGAATTAAACGAAATACTGAAGGAATATTCAAACAAATAATTGGAAATGAAAAGAATTTGTTCGACTCTCGTTTTGCTTTTGTCGGCATTGACGGTCTTTGCCCAAAGAGAACTGGTTGACGGTGTTGTTGTGGACAAGACGGCTCAGAAAATAGTGGATGCAATTGCAAGAAAAATAAATGCGGACAATCCGTTGAAGATAAGTTTTTCAATGAGTGTAATGGATGGAAACAGACAGGTGAATCATCA
The DNA here is from genome assembly GCA_944320415.1 of uncultured Bacteroidales bacterium. Taxonomy (GTDB): domain Bacteria; phylum Bacteroidota; class Bacteroidia; order Bacteroidales; family P3; genus Onthomorpha. The sequence continues at coordinate 167,878 of CALUHJ010000003.1, read as the reverse complement.
GGAAGGAACTCTACTGTCCGATGGCGCCAAGTTCCATTTGTCGACAAAAGATTATGAAGACTTTTGCGACGGCAACAATCTTTGGCATTTTGTCAAGGTCAACAATGAAGTGGAACTGTCTCTTTTGGACAAGGAAAACAACGTCTTCAATCTGGCCCAGATGATAAAGACCTACGCAAAGGATTACAGGCCGAAGTTGATACGGGAAGAAAAAAGAGGAAATACCGTTATGAACATAATAGACCTTATTCCCAAAGGAAAATCGTCGATAGCCAAAATAAGAATAGCTTCAAACAAATCTACCGACCGTCTTGGCGAAATGACAATATACATACGTGAAGGAAACACTTACATATACAAAATAAGCAGATACAACATACATCAGAATACAAGACCTACTGATTTCGTATTTCCCAAAGAGAAATACCCTTCTGCTGAAATAATAGATTTGAGATAGATTCCTTACTTCCGTTTTGGATGTTTGCCCACACATCTGAAACGTTCCTTCCAATACTTCTCGTCAAAACGGCTTATGGTCACCCCTTTGGAAGTGGAGGTGTGTATGAATTTCGTCTTGTCGAGAAATATCCCCACATGATTGGTGCTGCCTCCCGGTCTGTTGTTGAAGAAAACCAAATCCCCCTCCTCGGCACGCTCAAGGCTTTTTGTAGTTCTGCATGCCTTTTCCATGTCCTGTGAACGCCGTGGAAGGCTTATGCCGTAAACGTCCTTGTAAACATTATATACGAATCCCGAACAGTCAACACCCTGTTTTGTAAGTCCTCCCATCCTGTGCGGAGTTCCTATCCACTTATCACAATACTTCATCAACTCTCCCTTGTACCTGCTTTCCCCTTTGTCTTTTGCGGTTTCGGTCTTTTTCTCCTTTTCTCCTCTGCCATGTTTGGCCTCTATCTTTTCGGCAAGGCTTTTGGGTTTCCTGTTCCTTGTTATGCTGCACGAACAAAACAAGGCGGACAGACATATTACAATCAGACTAATGCTTATGAATCTTTTCATCTCTCAGGATTTTTATGCATCGTTTCAAACTATCTTCCCAATGGGGAATCTCCATATCGAGAAAAGACTTTGTTTCACTCTTGTCCAACACGCTGTACGAAGGTCTTGTGGCCAAAGTCGGATATTGCTCGCTCAATATGGCGTTTACCCTGCATTCGTTTCCGGAAAGCTCGACTATCTTTCTTGCAAAGTCATACCACGAACAAACTCCCTCATTGGCAAAATGCAATATTCTTTTGCCTTTCACCCTTTCCAAGCACATAAGTACTGCCTTGGCCAAATCCTCCGCGTAGCACGGACTGCCCGTCTGGTCGAACACCACGTTCAATTCCCGTTTTGTTTCGGACAGATTCAGAATTGTCTTCACGAAGTTCCTGCCGAATTCGGAATAAAGCCATGATGTCCTTATGACCGTACAGTCTTCACAAAGGCTCAAGGCGTATTCCTCCGCCCGGGCCTTGGTAGTGCCGTAAACGGACAGAGGGTTGGTCTTGTCCTGTGGCTTGTAGGGTGAGGATTTTTTGCCGTCGAAAACATAATCGGTCGAAATGAAAATCAGCTTAGTGCCATATGTGCCGCATAACGATGATATGAGTTTTGTGGAAGTGCTGTTGACTTTTTCGGCCTGAAGTCTTTCCTTTTCGGCATTGTCCACGGCGGTATAGGCTGCAAAATGCAGTACGGCATAAGGGTTTTCAAGGCGGAAGAATCTTTGCAGTGCATCATAATCCGTCACGTCCAGTTCGTTTATATCCGTATATATGAATCTGTATCCGGCGTATGAATCCGTCATTTTTTTCAGCGACAACCCCAGTTGCCCGTTGCCGCCGGTTACCAATATATTCCTTTGCATGGATTCCACTGTTGTTTTTTTCGTTTTTCAAAGGTACGAAAATAAAAGGCAATACGGACTAAAATGAATCTTGATTTGCTTTTTTTCTTTTCTGAAGAGAAAAAAATGAATTCTGAAAAGAATTTTTTCTTTTTTGATTTCAATGTTGATATTGCAAAGATTATGTAATGTATAATTGTTTCTTGTATTTTTCGAAATAATACAAGAATGAATGTAATGGCATAAGATATAGTTTTATCTAACAATTAATACTAAATTAGGTAGATAATAACTTTTAAGAATATTTAATATGCAGGAATTTTGGTAAATAGTACATTATTTGTATTTTTGTAAAAATAAAAATCATAAGGATATGAATAGAATATTAGTATTATCGTTGTTATTTGTATGTTTCTTTAGCTGTAATGAGCATGAAACAGAGTGTTATGATCCTCTTGTTGCGTCGGTTTTAGAGAAAAAAACTGTTTATGAAAATATTACAAGACAAGAATGGTTGTCATTACCTGATTCGTTAAAGAGACCTGTTTATTTTGTCATGTCTCCAGATGCAAGATTTCGATTTTGGCAAGATAGAATGTCTGAGATAGTGTCTTTATCTTGGAGTAAAGAAGAAAGAGAACATATTGAATCTTTGCATAGTTACATAAATTCTAATTCTTGGTTGTTTGTATCAGAACCAAGTGAGAATGATTCTGTTAATCTGTTTTTCGATAGGTGGATTAATAATGGTAAAAAAGATTTTGGTTGGACGGATAACATGGTATATTTCCTTGTTGCAACAGGAACTAGAGTAACGAATAGCATGTTAAGTGATCTTAAGAAAGGTATTAATTTATCAGATCCGATAGATGATGTAGATCATTATTGTTCATGTAGTCAAACAAGTGATTTTTGTTCTGGTGATAAGAAGTGCAATGGAGAAATTTGTACAAATACTGTTGATGGATGTGGCTTGTTTTGGCTTTACAAATGTACTGGTAGATGTCGAGAAAAGTAGTTGTGTTATATTATAGAATCAAATATTTGTTCTTATGAAAAAGTTATGTATTGCTACGTTTGGCATGTTGATATTGATGATGTATTCTTCTGTTTTGTTTTCACAAAATGAGAATATGTCAAGAACCGACTGGTTGAAAATAAAAAATAAGGATGAAAGGAAGATGGCGTATACTGCAATGTCTTCAGAATGTCAGTATAGGTTTTGGAAAGATAGATTCGTGGAATTAAAGCAACTCAAATGGTCAAAAGACGAGTTGAAACACATAGAAGAATTCGAGACATTTTTATCGGAAAATAAGAATACTTTATTTCCTGAGGATAAGAAAGAACGTGAAAAATCAATGACCGTCATGAATGATTTTGCGGAATCTTGGATGAAAAAGGCAGAGGAGGAATTCGGATGGTCTAAGGAATTGGTTTATCACATAGTTGCGGACGGAGAACTGTTTACCGATGAAATGTTGAATGAATTGAGATAAAGGACAGCAATAGTGTTTTTGTTGTCATATGGATATGGAAGAGCTTCGCATAATGTGTGAAGCTCTTTTTTTTACGACTGTTGTATGTCCGAGAACAAGATTAAGATAAGAAAATATTTTTTGCGTTGTGGGAATTATTTTCTACTTTTGCAACTTTGTTTAATTCGGTTATTTAATTACTCTATTAAACTTTGGATATGGAGGTCAATTGTATGGAAGAGAAAATCCTTGCCGCTGCCAAGGAGTTGTTCATGCAGTACGGGTTCGACAGGGTATCGACTACGCAGATTGCAAAAAAGGCCGGTTGCAACCAGGCTTTGGTACACTATTATTACAGGACCAAACCCAAATTGTTTCAGAAGGTTCTTGGAATGGAACTGCAGATTATGTTCGAGCAGTTGTTGGACATACCGAAAGGCAAAGAGACATTGGAGGAAAAGGTGGAAAGAATAATAGACATACATTTTTCCTTTTTGGAAGCCAATCCCGATTTTCCGTTGTTTATTTTCGGGGAGATGAGGGACAATACAGAGGCTTTCATCATATTCAGGGAAGAGATAAAGTCCTATGCCGGCAAGTTCATGTCCGATTTGCAAATGGTTATTGACCAGCAGGAGAAAGAATGTGGCGTAAGGATGATAAATGCCTTTGATTTGATATTTAACATATTGTCATTGAATATATTTGTTTTTCTGTTTAAGCCTTTTGTGGGAACGATATGGGAATTGGAAGAGGACAGAACAAAGGAAATAATGGCAGAAAGGAAACGTAACATAAAGGAAACCGTAATTTCAAGTTTGAGGATAGCATAGATGGGGAACATGTACAGCATAGGTATTGATTTGGGCTCGACCACGGCCAAGATTGCCGTGTTCGATGAAGATAAAAAGATGGTTTATTCCGATTATGTAAGACACAAGGCGGACGTAAGGCGTACCCTGATAGGACTTTTGCGGAAGGTTGAGGGTAAATTTGCGGATACGTTTTTTGATTTTGTCGTTACCGGTTCGGCAGGTTTGGGACTTCATGAGAGGATAGGGATTCCTTTTGTTCAGGAGCTGATAGCTGTATCCGATTTTGTGAAATATACGGACCAGAAGGTTAAATCGATAATAGATATAGGGGGAGAGGACAGCAAGGTCATATTTTTCGACAGGGGAAAGATGCCCTTGATGAGGATGAACGGCAATTGTGCGGGAGGAACAGGCGCGTTCATCGATCAGATGGCTGTGGTGTTGGGTGTAGGGGTGGAAGAACTGGACTCGTTGGCTGCCGGAGCGAAGCATGTTTATCCTATAGCCTCGCGTTGTGGCGTTTTTTCCAAGACGGATGTGCAGAATCTTATAGCCAAGGGGGCTGCAAAGCAAGATATTGCGGCTTCTGTTTTCAATGCCGTTGCGTTGCAGGTCGTGTCGTCTTTGTCCAAGGGATTGCAGATAAAGCCTCCAATATTGTTTTGCGGAGGACCATTAACCTATATATCGTCTTTGAGGGAGGCTTTTGTCAAACTTTTGCATATAAGTACCAAGGATGTTGTCTGTCTTGATTGTTCCAATCTCATACCTGCGATGGGAAGCGTTTATTCAGGAAAAGGAGAGGGTTTTTGTTTGACGGCAGGTGAGTTGATGGGTAAACTGGAGGCTTTGGAGGACCTTAAGGTCAATGACAGGGGCGACAGACTGAAACCTGTTTTTGAAAATGAACAGGAGTATTCCGGTTGGGTCTCCGAAAAACGCAGGATGGAGAAGAGGAGGGATTTGAAAGGATTTGAAGGAGGCTGTTTTCTGGGTATAGATTCAGGTTCCACCACCACAAAGGTGGTTGTTTCCGACATGGAAGACAACATATTGTTTTTCGATTATTCCAAAAACGGAGGCAATTCGTTGGAGGCGACCGTTGCGGCCTTGGAGCGGTTTGACAAAGCATGTGAACAGAGCGGGGCAAGGCCCGATGTCCTGGCTGCATGTTCAACAGGTTACGGGGAGGATTTGATAAGGGCCGCATTTTCATTGGATTACTCGATAGTCGAGACTATTGCACATTACAAGGCTGCGAAGGTTTTTTGTCCCGAGGTGGATTTTATACTTGACATAGGGGGACAGGACATGAAGGCTTTGTATATTGAGGACGGGGTTCTGAACAGGATAGAGATAAACGAGGCCTGCTCTTCGGGATGTGGCTCCTTCATAGAGACCTTTGCCAATACTCTTTCGTACAGTGTTGCTGATTTTGCCCGCCTTGCCTGCTTTGCCAATGAACCCTGTGATTTGGGTACGCGCTGTACCGTTTTCATGAATTCCAAGGTGAAACAATTCTTGCGGGAAGGGGCGACGGTTGCCGATATTTCTGCGGGCTTGTCATATTCAGTGGTCAGAAACTGTCTTTACAAGGTGTTGAAACTGAACTCTCTGGCCATAGGCAGGAATATAGTCGTACAGGGTGGAACCATGAAAAACGACAGTATTGTCAAGGCTTTTGAGAATATGTTGTCGGTAAAGGTGTTCAGAAGCAGTAATCCGGAACTGATGGGAGCTTACGGCTGTGCACTTTACGCAAAAGAGAAATACCTTAAGGAAAGAAAAAAGACTGCCTTCAACGGACATGTGTCCGGTTACACCACAAAGGAAATCAATTGCAGGGGATGTGAAAACAATTGCATGGTGACCAAATATGTCTTTGACAATTCCATGACATATCATTCCGGCAACAAGTGCGAGAAAGTGTTTACGTCCAGGTCTAAATCCGAAAAGGGCAGCAATATATATGATTACAAGATAGAAAGGGTGTTTGCACAAGAGAAGGTGGAGAATGCGGTAATGGAGTTGGGTGTTCCGCGTGTATTGAACATGTTTGAGGACTTTCCTTTCTGGCAGAGCTTGTTTTCATGTTTCGGAATAAGGCTCGTATTGAGTGATTTGTCTACTTATGAACAATATGAAGGCGGATTGAGTCAGGTTATCAGCGAGAATATATGTTTTCCAGCCAAGCTGGTGCATGCTCATGTAAACAATCTTGTGGAAAAGGGCCTGCACAGGATATTCTTTCCTTATGTGGTTTATGAAAAACAGGACGATGCCACTGCCGCCAATTCATACAACTGTCCCATAGTTTCGTCTTACAATACGGTTATAAAAAACCAGTTGCTGGTTTACGGCAATGATGATGTCAAGGTGGACAATCCCGTTTTTACGTTCAAGGACAAAAGGTTGTTCGTTAAGAGTTTCAAACGTTATATACGGCAACTTGCTTCGGAATACGGGCATATGGATTGTTCGGATGACTTTGTGGAAAGAGCCGTAGAGAAGGCCATGTGTGCTCAGATGGATTATGAAAGAGACGTAAGGGACAGGGCCAAGGAATATCTTGATACGGCTTTGGGTGAGAACAGAATGGTTATACTTTTGGCTGCAAGGCCTTATCATACGGACGCTTTGATACAGCATAAGTTAAGTACAATCATTTCCGACCTTGGAGTTACCGTGATAAGTGATGATTTGCTCAGGGGCGACAGAAAAATGGAGATGCAGGATACTTACATGATTTCGCAGTGGGCCTATATGAATCGTATAGTAAAGTCTGCAAAATGGGTCGGGGAACAGAATGATAAGGTCAATTATGTGCAGCTTACCTCCTTTGGCTGCGGGCCTGATGCTTTCTTGCTGGATGAGGTAGCGAACATACTGAAACGCTACAATAAGGTTTGTACGGTAATAAAGGTTGACGATATTAACAACGTTGGTTCCATGCGTCTTAGAATACGAAGTTTGATAGAGAGTCTGAAGTTGAAGAAATCGTTAGATGCGCGGGTGAAGGATTTTGTCAATACCAAACTGTTTGACAAGCAGGACAGGCAACGTACCATTCTGGCTCCTTTTTTTACCGATTATGCTTCTCCTTTTTTGCCGGAGATATTCGAAATAAGCGGATATAAACTGGAAGTATTGCCTAAAAGTGATGCCGTGTCGGCAGATTTGGGGTTGAAATATTCTAACAATGAGGTTTGTTATCCTGCCACCCTTATTGTAGGTGACATGATAAAGGCTTTGCAATCCGGCAGGTATGATTTGGATACCGTTGCCGTAGGAATAACTCAGACAGGCGGACAATGCCGTGCATCCAGTTACTATCCCATAATACGCAAGGCTTTGGTTGATGCCGGTTTTTCTCAAGTGCCCGTTGTGTCCGTTACCATGGGTACAGACATATCGAACAATCAGCCTGGTTTCAGTATGAATTGGTTTAAGGTTTTGCCCATAGCTTTTTCGGCTATGCTCTTTGGAGACTGTCTTTCGAGGATGTATCATTCTACCGTTGTAAGAGTACGAGACAAGGGGAAGGTGGAGGATTTGAGAAACAGTTATATATCCAGAGCGAAACCAATGGTATTGAAGCGTAACAGAAAGGCCGTATTTGCATTGTTGAAAGAGGCCGTCGATAGCTTCAATTCATTGCTTCCTAAAGAATATGTGCCATTGAAGAAGGTAGGAATAGTGGGGGAGATTTTCTTGAAATTTCACAGCTTTGCCAACAAGGATGTGGTGTCATGGCTTATTTCTCAAAACATGGAGGTTCTGCCGCCTACGCTTACATCGTTTTTTACACAGAGTTTCGTAAACCGCAAAGCAAGGACGGAATATAACCTTGACAGTTCAAAGGTTCCGGATTTCGTTTTTGACGGATTATATTTCTTTGTGAGAAAGGAAATAGAAAGGTTTAACAATGTTCTGTCCGGATTCAGGTATTATTCTCCATTGGAAGATGTTTTTCAGTTGGCCGATGACGTAAAGCATATTATACCTTTGGTAACGCAGTTCGGGGAAGGCTGGTTGCTTCCTGCCGAAATAGTATCATATGCAAAACAAAAGGCTGATGCTGTAATAAGTCTTCAGCCTTTTGGATGTATTGCGAATCACATTATAAGCAAGGGTGTTGAGAACAGAATAAAGCAGATATATCCAGACGTGGAATTGTTGTCGTTGGATTTTGACAGTGGGGTCAGTGAAGTGAATATAGTTAACAGGCTGATGCTTCTGAAGGATTCTATATGCAAGTAATGGCTTCGGTCAGTATCAGTTTTGTTTGCGTTTTGCATCACCTCGGTCAATGACTATTCTGTAGCCGTCTTTTTCGACTTCGGCTTGCAATAGTCGTAGTCCTTCGGCCGATTCCAGTCCGGTATATGCTTTGTCGTTGTACAACAGATATTTTTCCCTTACCTTTTTTGGAGATAGGTTTGGCATGACTACATTTGCACCTACCCTTAACCCCAATTCCCTTCCATGAGGATTTATAGTGCCCAATGCTGTTGTCGAAGGTATGAGTGAATAGGGGAACATCAGTCTGAGTATTGCTATAATGTGCAGACATCTTGACATACTGCCTTTGTTCTGAGAAGCGAAGGGAGTGTCTTTATGTGGCAGGAAAGGACCTATACCTATCATGTCAGCGTCCAGTTCTTGTAAGAATCTTATGTCTTCCACCAGATTGTCCAGAGTTTGATATGGTGAGCCGACCATGAATCCTGAACCTACCTGAAATCCTATTTCCTTCAAGTCAAAAAGACATTGTTTTCTTACAGACAGGCTCATGCTTTTGGGATGAAGCCGTTCGTAGTGCCGTGTGTTTGCAGTTTCATGTCTTAGAAGATAACGGTCTGCACCTGCTTTGAAGAAATCTTCGTAAACTTTCTTTGGTTTTTCCCCTATTGATAAAGTGACGGCACAATCATCGTGCATTGACTTTATGGATGAGACTATCTCGCAAATGTCTTTATCGTTGAAAAAGGGGTCTTCTCCCGATTGCAATACGAATGTTCTGAATCCCAGACTGTAACCGTAGTCAGTACATTCCAATATTTCTTCCTTGGTCAAACGATATCTTTCCGCCTTTGTATTGGCAGCTCTTATTCCGCAATATAAGCAGTTGTTTTTACAATAGTTGCTGAATTCTATAAGACCTCTTATGAAGATATCGTTGGAATATATTTCCTTGCGTCTCTCCACCGCCCTGGCAAACAGATAATCCTCTTCAGGACTATCTGTCCGACAGTCTATAAGTGTTTTAAGTTCCGCATCTGGTAAATTATGCTTGACAAACAGTTCATCCGTTATATCGTTCATCGGTCTATTCTCATTTTATAGAATGATCTGTAAACGAAATAACAAGCTATGATGAAAAAGACTATGCCTATATATGGAGCAATGTTTCTGAATGCTTCGCTTATAGCTATTTCCATAGCCAAAAGTCCAAATAGTGTGGTGAACTTGATTATAGGATTGAGAGCGACGGATGACGTGTCTTTAAAAGGATCTCCCACTGTGTCTCCAACCACGGATGCGTCATGCAATGGAGTACCCTTGGCTTTCATATCCACCTCTACAATCTTTTTCGCATTGTCCCAACTTCCTCCAGCATTTGCCAGAAAGACTGCCTGGAAGAGTCCGAAAAGGGCTATGGATACAAGATAGCTTATAAATAGAGATACTGCATCTTCTCCACCTATTGACGAAGGTGAAGACAGGCAGGCAATGCCGAGAGCAAAGAAAAATATGGCTATGAATATATTGAACATTCCTTTTTGTGCATAATGTGTACAAATGCTTACAACTTCGATGGAACTTTTTTCATCGGCTTTTTTGGGAGCATTTATATCAAGGTTTATATTTTTTTTGATGTATTCAACAGCTCTGTATGCTCCTGTTGTAACGGCCTGAGTACTTGCTCCGGTGAACCAATATATAACGCAACCACCCAATATGAATCCTAATATGGTATAAGGATTCAATAGGTTGAGCAGATCTCCTGGGGCAGTGCCAAGAGTCTTTTCTATCATTAGAATAAGGGAAAAAATCATTGTAGTCGCTCCTACTACGGCAGTGCCTATAAGTACCGGTTTAGCTGTCGCCTTGAATGTATTTCCGGCACCGTCATTTGCTTCAAGATAATATTTTGCTTTTTCCCAATCAGGTTTGAATCCGAAATCTTTTTCTATTTCCTTGTCTATGTCTTTTTCTTCTTCTATAAGAGATAATTCATAAACGGATTGAGCGTTGTCTGTCACAGGTCCGTAACTGTCCACCGCTATGGTAACCGGTCCCATTCCAAGCATGCCGAAAGCAACTAGCCCGAAGGCGAAAATAGGTACATAGTTCATGCCTAGACTTGTAAGTGCGTCTGAAAGTGAAAAAAGATATGCTGTGAACATAAGAAACACAAATACCAATCCAGTCCAGAAACCAGAGAAGTTTCCCGCAACGAATCCGGATAATATGTTTAGTGAAGACCCACCTTCATTTGCAGCTTTAACCACTTCTTTTACATGCAATGATTTTGGAGAGGTGAATATTTTGGTTATTTCCGGTATAAGGGCAGCTCCCAATGTACCGCAAGATATGATTGTCGATAAAATCCACCATAAATCAGTATTACCGTGTAAACCGCCTATTAGTATGTATGACAAAATGAAAGTACCTAATATGGAAAGTAAAGAGGTTATCCATACAAGGTTGGACAATGGTGCTTCAAAATCCATGTCGTCTTTGTTTTTGTAGAGTATGTTACTTAAACCTTTGTTTATGTAGTATGATACTATTGATGTTATTATACCTAATATTCTCATGGAAAATATCCAAACCAAAAGTTCATATTGTATATTCACATCTGATATTGAAAGCAGGATAAATGAAACCAATGCCACACCGGTTACTCCATAAGTTTCGAATCCGTCTGCGGTAGGGCCTATCGAGTCTCCCGCGTTATCTCCAGTACAGTCTGCAATTACTCCAGGATTTCGAGGATCGTCTTCACCTATTTTGAATACAACTTTCATTAAGTCCGAACCTATGTCTGCAATCTTCGTAAATATTCCTCCGGCTATTCTTAATGCCGAAGCACCCAAACTTTCACCGATTGCAAATCCTATGAAACAAGCTCCTGCCAAGTGAGCCGGCATCAGCAGTAAAATGACCAACATCAAGATTAGTTCAACACAAATAAGGACTACTCCTATGCTCATGCCAGCACTAAGAGGTATATTCAACAACCTCAAGGGATTTCTTTTCAGTGATGCGAATGCCATTCTTGAATTGGCATAAGTATTCATTCTTATTCCATATGCAGCAACAGTGTACGACCCCGCAATTCCTATTATTGTCCAAAGAAGAATCAGTAACACTGCACCTATGCCGAAGCTTTCTCCATTTTCACCTTTTGCGAGGAAGCCAAAATATCCTGCAACGGCTATACCGATGAATATAAATAATGTGGCGAGAAATTTACCTTGTTGTTTAAGGTATGTTAGACAAGTTTTGTATATGACTTTTGCAATTTCCAGCATATTTTTGTGAGCCGGAAGTCTTTTTACTTTTATGAATTGGTATATTCCAAAGAATATTCCCAATATTGCAATTAGAAACCCCCAATGCAAGATGCCGAATTTATGGATCTCTATAGGAATTTTTAAGTCTGCTTCGCTAGCTTTTGTAACTAACGGCATAATAACAGCGAGTAATAGTAAATGAATTTTTTTCATTTTGATTATTGTTTCAAATTATTTAATCTAAAAATGTATCAACGGAGCAAAATTACAAACAAAATGTATGCTTCCAAAAAAAATGTTTGAAATATAAACATTTCATTGTTTTTTTTCGTTGAATTACAGTGTTTACAACTTTGCATTTTTAATATGGAAACATTGATTTTGATGATTCTGCATTCAGTTAAGAAATCAAGAATAGGTAATTTCTATGATGTTATATTGAAAGAAAAAGATGGTGACAGGGCTCTTTCTATACCTGTTGGAACTTTCGATGGTCAAATGTTGCTTCTTTTTCTTGAAAAGAAACAAATATTGAGGCCAATGACATTTGATTTGATGATTGATATTTTTTCGCATTTTCGATTAAATGTAAGGGATATAGCGATATTAGATTTTATTGATGGAAGTTATAGGGCAGTCATTACTATATCTGATGCAGCTGGATTGGAAAAAAAAATTGATTCACGAACTTCTGACGCTATTAATTTGGCAGTTAGAGAAGCTGCACCTTTATATGTTAAAAATTGTGTATTGGAGGAGGTTGGATTTAATATAGAGGAAGTTTCGGTTGATAGAGAAAGTAATATCATTTTGCAAAACTTGCAAGTACTTTTACAAGAAGCGGTTAAAAATCAGGATAAAGAAATGCAGTCTATTATAGAAGACGAAATATCAAATTTGAAGAGAAAAAAATAGAGCAATTACGATTGCTCTATTTTTTTCTCTTCAAATTAAATTTTTTCGAATTTGTCTTTTCCTACACCACACAGAGGACATACCCAATCTTCAGGGATATCTTCAAATTTCGTACCTGGTGCTATTCCGTTGTCAGGATCGCCTACAGCAGGATTATAAATATATCCGCAAATAGTGCATTCATAAGTTTCGTTATTCATTTTTTCTTGGAATTTGAAGTTAATACTATTACTACTTTCTATCTTATCTTCTTTATCAACGAAAGAATGTGGAAAAAATTACAAATACAGTATTTTTTTTCTGATTTGCTTGTGGTTAGAAAAAAAAGTTGTAATTTTGCAAACTGAAAACAACAAGTGTTTTTCACGTTGGGACATTGTTTTTGGTTGATGTTCTCAGTCGACTGTAAGGGTTGCATGTCTTGTGAAATTTTTCTTTGAATCATTTGGCTGTGATTTTGAGAGCATTTGTTTGTTTTGGAATATACCCGGTGGGTGTTCTCATTTGCTGTGTATTTTATTATATGCGCGATTGAGAATTTCATTGTCGTATATTGAGGACCTTGCAACCCGAAATATTCAGGTGTAAAGGTTTTGTGTAAAGAAATAATTAATGGATAAAGAAACATATTTTGTTTAGGATATGCCAACAATTCAACAATTGATCCGTAAGGGACGTAAAAAATTAGAGTACAAAAGTAAGTCTCCTGCATTGGATTCTTGTCCTCAACGTAGAGGTGTTTGTACAAGGGTGTACACAACTACGCCAAAGAAACCTAATTCTGCAATGAGGAAGGTTGCGAGGGTTAAATTGACCAATTCGAAAGAGGTGAATGCTTATATACCTGGAGAAGGTCACAATTTGCAGGAGCACTCCATAGTAATGATCAGAGGTGGTCGTGTTAAGGATTTGCCTGGTGTTCGATATCATATCATCCGTGGTGCATTGGATACGGCAGGTGTTGATGGTAGAAAGCAAAGGCGTTCTAAGTATGGAACAAAAAGACCTAAAGAAGGAGCTAAAAAATAGTTTAAATTAGTAATTTGTATTTTGGAGAAATGAGAAAGTCAAGACCAAAGAAAAGAATAATTCTTCCAGATCCCAAGTTTAATGATGCTTTGGTTACAAAGTTCGTGAATAATATAATGTTGAAGGGAAAGAAGACTATAGCTTATAGTATTTTTTATGATGCTATAGACATAGTAAGTGAACGTTCTAAGGAAGATGGATTGGAAGTATGGAAAAAAGCATTGGCTAATGTAACTCCTTCTGTAGAGGTTAGAAGTAGAAGAGTTGGAGGTGCGACTTTTCAAATACCATCGGAGATTAGACCGGAAAGAAAGCAATCCATGGGGATGAAAAACCTTATAGGATTTGCTAGAAAACGTAATGAAAAAACTATGGCTATTCGTTTGGCTTCTGAGATTTTGGCGGCATATAAGGAGGAAGGAGCTGCTTTCAAAAGAAAAGAGGATATACATAGGATGGCAGAGGCGAATAAAGCATTTTCACATTTTAGATTCTAATAACTATTGGCTATGTCGGATTTACATTTTACTAGGAATATAGGTATCATGGCGCATATAGACGCCGGAAAAACTACAACAACAGAGCGTATACTATATTTTACTGGAAAAAACCATAAGATAGGCGAAACGCATGATGGCGCGGCTACGATGGATTGGATGGCACAGGAGCAAGAGAGAGGAATTACCATTACTTCTGCGGCAACGACTGTTTTTTGGAAATATAAAAACAACCAATATAAAATAAATATAATAGATACTCCGGGTCACGTAGATTTCACAGTAGAGGTGGAACGTTCTTTGAGAGTGTTGGATGGAGCCGTTGCTTTGTTTTGTGCAGTTGGAGGTGTTGAGCCGCAGTCAGAAACGGTTTGGAGGCAGGCAGACAAATATAATGTCCCACGTATAGGTTTTGTAAATAAAATGGATCGTGCTGGTGCTGACTTCTTTAATGTTTTGAAACAAATGAAAGAACGTTTAGGCGCAAATCCAATACCTCTTACATTGCCCATAGGACAAGAAGATATGTTCAAAGGTGTTATTGATTTGATCTCTAACAAGGCTTTGATGTATGATGAACAGTCTAACGGTACTAAATGTTATGAAGTACCTATGCCTGATGATTTGAAAGAAATAGCGGCCGAATATAGGAAAAAACTTGTAGAAGGAGTTGCTGAAGAGGATGATGAACTTCTTATGAGGTATATGGAAGATGAAAATTCCATAACTGAAGATGAAATGTATTATCATATTCGTAAAGCTACTTGTGAAATGAGAATTACACCGGTTTTGTGTGGATCTTCTTTTAAGAACAAGGGTGTTCAAAATTTGATAGACGCTATATGTGAGTTTTTGCCTTCACCTGTTGATATTCCTGAAATTGAAGGAACCGATCCTCTTACCGGAGACATTGTAAAAAGGAAAGTGGATTCTAAGGCTCCGTTAGCGGCATTGGCTTTTAAAATAGCTACTGATCCTTATGTAGGTAGAATTTGTTTCTTTAGAGTTTATTCTGGAACTTTGGTTGCAGGTTCTTATGTTTATAATGTATCTACGGGTAAAAAAGAACGTATATCTAGGGTTATGCAAATGCATGCCAACAAACAGAATCCTTTAGATAAGATAGAGGCTGGTGATATAGGTGCTGCTGTAGGTTTTAAAGATATAAAGACGGGTAATACGTTATGTGATGAGGATAATCCTATAGTTTTGGAGTCTATGACGTTCCCTGAACCTGTGATTTCAATAGCGGTAGAACCTGCTAAGCAAGCGGATATAGATAAATTCAACAATGCATTGATGAAGTTATCTGAGGAGGATCCGACATTGATAATCACGACAGACGAAGCTTCTGGTCAGACAATAATGAAAGGAATGGGTGAATTGCATTTGGACATAATTATGGATCGTATAAGAAGGGAATTTAATGTCGAATGTAATCAAGGTGCTCCTCAAGTTGCGTATAAAGAAGCGATTACAAGTGAATGCAGTCATAGGGAAGTGTTTAAAAAACAAACAGGTGGTAGAGGTAAATTTGCGGATATCTTGTTCACAATGCTTCCTGCGGATGAAGGATTCAAGGGATTGCAGTTCGTTAATGAGGTTAAGGGAGGCAATATACCTAAGGAGTTTATACCTGCAATAGAAAAAGGATTTAAGGCAGCAATGCAAAATGGCGTTCTTGCGGGATATCCTTTAGAAAGCATGAAGATAATTTTGACAGATGGTTCGTATCATCCTGTTGATTCGGATGCTCTCTCGTTTGAGTTATGTGCCAAATTAGCTTTTAAGGAAGCTGCTAAAAAAGCGAAACCTGTTTTATTGGAACCTATAATGTCTGTTGAGGTTAATACTCCTGATGCTTATTTAGGTGATGTAACAGGTGATTTGAATAGAAGAAGAGCAATATTAGATAGCATAACAGCTAAAATAGGAGTGCAATCTGTCAGAGCCAAGGTTCCTTTGGCTCAGATGTTCGGTTATGTAACTTCCTTGAGGACGATAACATCAGGTCGTGCTAATTCTACAATGGAGTTTTCACATTATGCGGAAGCACCTAAGGATGTTACGGAAGCTGTTTTGAAGAATAAAGGAGAGTAATAATCATCAATAATTGTTATAAGTCGTGAGTCAAAAAATCAGAATTAAGTTGAAGTCATACGATCATAATTTAGTGGATAAGTCTGCTGAGAAAATCGTTAAGACTGTGAAAATGACAGGTGCGCGTGTGAAGGGACCTATACCGTTGCCAACAAATAAAAAAATTTTTACGGTTAATCGTTCTACGTTTGTAAATAAAAAGTCCAGAGAACAATTTGAATTAAATTCGTATAAGAGATTGTTGGATATAGATAATGCACCTTCTAAAACAATAGAAGCGTTGGTAAAGTTAGAATTGCCAAGTGGTGTTGATGTAGAAATAAAAGTTTAACGTTACAGAAAGAATTTGATTTATAGAAGAGAATCAGTCGATGTCGGAAGATATGCTGAAGTTTAAAATAATACAATAATTAGATGTCAGGATTAATAGGTAAAAAAATTGGAATGACTAGCATATATGATGCCTCTGGCAAGCAATTGCCATGCACGGTTATAGAAGCTGGTCCTTGTGTTGTTACGCAAGTTAAAACCCTTGAAAAAGATGGGTATAGTGCCATACAGTTGGCATTTGAAGAAATGAAAGAGAAAAATTGTACCAAGCCTATGAAAGGTCACTTTGCAAAGGCAAATACAACTCCGAAAAGATATCTTGCCGAGTTCTCTCGTTTTGAGGAGGGTTCAAAAAAATCTTTTGGTGAAGTATTGACATGTGATGTGTTTTCAGAGGGAGAGTATGTTGACGTTGTCGGCATTTCTAAGGGTAAAGGTTTTCAAGGAGTCGTTAAACGTCATGGATTTGGTGGTGTTGGAGATAAGACTCATGGACAGCATGATAGACTTCGTGCTCCTGGTTCTGTCGGTGCATCATCTTATCCATCTAGGGTATTTAAAGGATTAAGAATGGCTGGTAGAACGGGTGGACGTAGAGTTAAGATTCAGAATTTGCAGATTCTGAAAGTCATTGTTGAAAAAAATTTGGTTTTAGTGAAAGGATCTGTTCCGGGTCCAAAGGGTTCTATTTTAAAACTTGAGAGATGGAGTTAAATGTTTATGATATAAAGGGCAACGACACTGGTAGGACCATTGTTGTTGATGATGCGTTGTTTGGCACAGAACCTAATGATCATTGTATTTGGTTGGCGGTTAAGCAATATTTAGCAAATCAAAGACAAGGTACACATAAATCCAAAGAACGTTCAGAGGTTTCTGGTTCAACAAGAAAGTTGAAAAGGCAAAAAGGTACTGGTGGTGCTAGAGCTGGTGATACAAATAGTCCGACTATAAAGGGAGGAGGAAGAGTTTTTGGACCAAAACCGCGAGATTATAGATTTAAGTTGAATAAAAAAGTAAAACAGTTGGCTCGTCTTTCAGCTTTGGCTTATAAATTGAAAAACGATGGTGTGTTGGTAGTTGAAGATTTTGGTTTCGAGAAGCCAAAAACTAAGGATATGATAGGAGTTTTGAAAGCTTTTAAGTTACAAGATGAAAAAACTTTGTTTGTCATAGATAGAAATAAAGATAATTTTGTAACTTTGTCAGCTCGAAACTTGCAGAAAGTTAGAGTAGTTGGTCCTACGGAATTGAATACTTATGAGCTCTTGCATGCTAACAAATTGGTATTGTCAGAGAACATAGTTAAGCAGTTTGAGGGAGTTTGTATTAACTCTTAGTTAATTTTGTTGTTTGGGAATTAAAGTAAGAAGAACGAGATGAATATTATTTTGAAACCGATTATTACTGAAAAAATGACTAAAACGACGGAAAAATTTTCTAATCGTTTTGGTTTTGTAGTGGATAAGCGGGCGAATAAAATAGAAATAAAGAAAGCCGTAGAGGATCTGTATGGTGTTAAAGTAGATAGAGTGAACACCATGAATTATGATGGTAAGAATAAGTCTAGGTATACTAAATCAGGACTTATTTCAGGTAGAACAAATGCTTTTAAAAAGGCTATAGTTGTTTTAGCCAAAGGTGATACAATTGATTTTTTTAGCAATATTTAGTAGGTAGAGAGATGGCTTTGAAAAAATTAAAACCTACCACACCAGGACAGCGTTTTAAAGTTATTAGTACATTTGAGGAAATAACGACAAGAAAACCGGAAAAGTCTTTGGTTTACGGAAAAAGGAAAAGTGGAGGTAGAAATAATGAAGGTAAAATGACCATGAGATATATAGGAGGTGGTCATAAGAGGTTGTATCGTTTTATAGATTTTCGCAGGGATAAAGATGGTATACCTGCTGTTGTTAAAACTATAGAGTATGATCCTAACAGATCGGCTCGTATAGCTTTGGTTTGTTATGCTGATGGAGAGAAAAGATATATAATTTCTCCTAACGGATTAAAAGTAGGACAGGTGTTGATGTCAGGTATTGGTGCGGCTCCTGAGATAGGAAATACGTTGTTGCTTAGCGAGATTCCTTTTGGTACAATGATTCATAATATAGAATTGAATCCTGGTCAGGGTGCTAAATTGGTACGTAGTGCAGGTACTTATGCGCAACTTATGTCGAGGGATGGAAAATATGCTATTATTAAAATGCCTTCGGGTGAGACTAGAATGATATTGCAGGCTTGTAGAGCAACTATAGGCGTTGTTTCCAATACAGAACATAATTTGGAAGTCTCAGGAAAGGCAGGTAGAAGCAGATGGCTAGGACGTAGACCGAGAACTAGAGGGGTTGTAATGAATCCTGTTGATCACCCTATGGGAGGTGGTGAAGGTCGTCAGGCCGGAGGACATCCTAGGTCGAGAAAGGGAATTCCAGCTAAAGGATATAAAACTAGATCTCCTAAGAAACAATCTAGTAAGTATATAATTGAAAGACGTAAGAAATAAATTTAATATAGAAAGTAATGAGCCGTTCATTGAAAAAAGGACCTTATATTCATTATAAATTAGAGAAAAAGGTTTTGGCTGCACAAGAGCAAAAAAGTAAGAGTACTATCAAAACGTGGTCAAGAGCTTCTATGATTTCTCCTGATTTTGTAGGTTTGACTATAGCAGTTCATAACGGAAACAAACATATTCCTGTTTATATTACAGAAAATATGGTAGGACATAAATTGGGAGAGTTTGCGCCTACAAGGATTTTTAGGGGTCATGCAGGGCAAAAAGATAAAGGTAAGAAATAAAAATCAACACAGAGATGGGAAAAAGAAAACATGAGAGTGCATTGGCACGTAAAGAAGCAAAGAAGACTCAGTGTGTTGCAAAATTGATGAATAATCCTACTTCTCCTAGGAAAACGCGCTTGATGGCAGATGCCATAAGAGGTGTTGACGTAGATAAAGCATTGGGAATTCTGCAATATAGTCGTAGGGAGGCAGCACCTAAATTGCGTAAATTATTACTTTCTGCTATTGCAAATTGGCAAGTGAAGAATACAGGTAAGAGAGTTGAAGATAGCAATTTGTATGTAAAGGAAATAAGTGTTGATGGTGGCAGGCAATTGAAAAGATTAAGAACAGCACCTCAAGGACGTGGTTATAGAATAAGAAAGAGATCTAATCATATAACTTTGGTGTTAGGCAGTAGAAAAGATGAGAACGTTACTCCTGAAACTAAGTCAATAGATGCTGAGAAGTAATGGTTTTAAAATAGTAAAAAAGTAATTCGGATGGGACAGAAAACAAATCCAATAGGCAACAGACTGGGTATCATAAGAGGATGGGACTCTAATTGGTATGGAGGAAGAAAGTTTGAAGCTAAGTTAGTTGAAGATGATAAGATAAGGAAATATTTGAACGTTCGTTTAGCCAAGGCAGGTGTTTCAAAAATATATATAGAGAGAACGCTTAAATTGGTTACGGTAACCATTAATACGGCAAAACCTGGATTAATTATAGGTAAAGCGGGACAGGAAGTCGATAAATTAAAGGAAGAACTTAAAAAGTTGACCAACAAAGAGGTTCAGATAAATATTTCAGAGGTTAGACGTCCTGAATTAGATGCTGTTTTGGTTGCATCAACGATTGCAAGACAAATAGAAGGCAGAATATCTTACAGAAGGGCCATAAAAATGGCTATCACTTCCACTATGAGGGTTGGCGCAGATGGAATAAAGGTTTCAGTTTCAGGACGTATAGGTGGAGCTGAAATGGCCAGGACGGAGCATTATAAAGAGGGTCGTACTCCATTGCATACATTGAGAGCTGATATTGACTATGCACAAGCAGAAGCGCATACAACTTACGGGCGTATAGGAGTTAAAGTATGGATATGCAAGGGTATGGTGTACAATAAGAGGGAAATAGTTCCTTCAACGGTAGGTGGAAATTTAAAAGAGAATAATAGAGTTGGACAACATTCTTCTGTTGCCAATCATCGCCCTCGTAGGAAAAAATAGGTTTAAATAGTCAAAATTAATAGGATCATGTTACAACCAAAAAAGACAAAGTATAGAAAACAGCAGAAGGGCAGGATAAAAGGGATTGCTCATAGGGGACATGAATTGTCTTTCGGAGCGTTTGGTATAAAGTCGTTAGAAACTTCTTTTATAACAGGTCGTCAGATAGAGGCTGCTCGTCAAGCGGTTACTCGTTATATGAAACGTGAGGGTCAAATTTGGATTAGAATTTTTCCCGATAAGTCTATAACAAAGAAACCTAATGAGGTGCGTATGGGTAAGGGAAAAGGAGCTCCAGAATATTTTGTAGCTAGAGTTAAGCCAGGTACGATGCTTTTTGAAGCGGATGGTGTGCCAATGGTTATTGCAAAGGAAGCGATGAGATTAGCAGCTCAAAAATTGCCAGTTACGACTAAATTTGTTGTACGTAGGGATTATGTAGAAGAAGCTTAATAATGAAAAAGAGGAAGAGAGATGAAGAGTAGAAATATCAATGGATTGAAGGAACTTTCTGTATCAGAATTGCAAGAAAGATTGAAAGGGGAGGAATTACGTCTTGCAAAGTTGAAAATAAATCATGCAGTATCTTCTTTGGAAAATCCAAATGTAATAAAAGAAGCGCGCAGGGGTATTGCCAGAATCCATACGGAGTTAAGGAGTCGTCAATAGGTGGTATTCTCTATGTTGTGTTAGATTCGGAGAAATAAAATTTAAGGTATGGAAAGAAATTTGAGAAAAGAGAGGATAGGTGTCGTTGTCAGTAACAAAATGGATAAGTCCATCACAGTTTTGGTTGAACGAAAAGTAAAGCATCCTAAATATGGCAAGTTTATAAAACGCAGCAGTAAATTTATGGCACATGATGAGAAAAATGAGTGTGGTATGGGTGATACTGTACGTATAATGGAAACTAGGCCGTTAAGTAAAAATAAATGTTGGAGATTAGTTGAAATAATAGAAAGAGCTAAATAAAATGATACAACAAGAAACAAGGTTGATTGTCGCTGATAACAGTGGAGCAAGAGAAGCTTTGTGTATTCGTGTTTTAGGAGGTACTAAAAGACGCTATGCCTCTGTAGGCGACAAGATAGTAGTGGCTATTAAAGATGCAATCCCTTCAGGAAACGTTAAGAAGGGCTCTGTATCGAAAGCGGTGGTTGTCAGAACAAAAAAGGAGATTCGAAGACAAGATGGTTCTTATATCCGTTTTGATGATAATGCGTGTGTTTTACTCAATGCCAATGACGAGATGAGGGGAACGCGTATTTTCGGACCTGTAGCTAGAGAGTTACGGGAAAAACAATATATGAAGATAGTATCTTTGGCTCCTGAGGTACTGTAATAAATAATAAGGTAGAGAGATATGAAGTTACACGTAAAAAAAGGGGATACAGTCAAAGTCTTGGCTGGTAATGATAAGGGTAGTATTGGAAAAGTGCTTGTTGTCTACCCTACTAAGAACCGTGCCATTGTTGAGGGTGTGAATAAGGTAAAAAAACATACTAAACCAAATCCAAAGAATACACAAGGTGGTATTGTGGAAAAAGAAGCACCTATCCATATATCTAACTTAATGGTAGTCGATTCAAAGGGTAATCCAACAAGAATTGGAAGAAGATTAGATGAAAAAACAAATAAGTTGGTTCGTTATTCAAAAAAATCAGGGGAGGTAATTAAATAATGGGATACATACCAAGATTAAAGCAAAAGTACAGAGATGAGATAGTTTCTGCTTTGCAAAAGGAATATGGATACAAAACTGTTATGCAAGTACCTCGTTTGGAAAAAATATCTTTAAACCAAGGCTTGGGAAGGTTGGCAATAGCAGATAAGAAAGTTATAGACAAAGGTATTGAGGAAATGACGCTTATAGCTGGACAAAAAGCAGTTGCCACAAAGTCAAAAAAGGATATATCTAATTTTAAGTTGAGGAAAGGTATGCCTATAGGGGTTAGAGTGACTTTGAGGGGCGATAGAATGTATGAGTTTTTGGACAGACTTATTTCTGCATCAATACCTCGTATAAGAGACTTCAGAGGTATTAATGATAAAGGGTTTGATGGAAAAGGTAATTTTTCGTTCGGTATTAGTGAACAGATTATATTTCCTGAAATAGATATTGACAAAGTAAACAACATTCAAGGAATGGACATAACATTTGTTACTTCTGCTAAGACGGATAAAGAAGCTTTATCGCTTTTGAAGGCATTTGGATTTCCTTTTAAGAATCAAGAGAGTTTGTAAGATATGGCAAAAGAATCAATGAAGGCGCGTGAGCGTAAAAGAGAAAGAATGGTTGCTAAATATGCCGCTAAACGTAAAGCGTTGTTAGAGGCTGGTGATTATGAGGGTCTACAAAGATTACCAAGAAATGCTTCTCCTGTTAGATTGCATAACAGATGTAAACTTACGGGACGTCCTAAAGGATATATGAGGCAGTTTGGTATTTCCAGAATAAATTTTAGAGAAATGGCTTTGGCTGGATTGATACCTGGCGTAAAGAAAGCCAGTTGGTAGTATTATGGTGGCTAAATAAATAAAAAATAAATCAAGATGATTACAGATCCAATTGCAGATTATTTGACTCGAATCAGAAATGCATCAATGGCAAAACACCGAGTTGTAGAGATACCTGCTTCAAATATAAAGAAAGAAATAACGAAAATACTTTTTGATAAGGGTTACATTTTGAATTATAAGTTTGAGGATGAGGTGTTCCCTAAAATGATAAAGATAGCATTGAAATACCACCCGATAACAAAAGAACCTGCCATGACAAGCATAAAGCGTATAAGTAGTCCGGGATTAAGAAAGTATGTTGGAGCAAAAGAAATGCCTAGAGTGTTGAATGGTTTGGGTATAGCGATAATTTCTACATCCAAGGGATTGATGACGGACAAGGAAGCTAAAGCACTTAATATAGGTGGAGAGGTGATTTGTTACATTAGTTAAAGAAAAATAAGGAGGTATACAAATGTCAAGGATAGGAAGATTGCCGATAAACCTTCCAAAGGGTGTAGAGGTAATAGTTGATAACAATAATTTGATTACGGTAAAGGGAACATTGGGAACTTTGACACAGAAGATAGATCCTGCTATAAAAGTGAATGTAGCCGATAATGTTGTATCTCTTACCAGAGAAACTGATCAGAAGGAACATAGAGCTATGCATGGTCTTTATAGAGCATTGATAGCGAATATGATCAAAGGAGTTTCTGAAGGATTTAAGACTGTGCAAGAAGTTATAGGTGTCGGTTATAAGGTTCAGGTACAAGGGCAAATTTTGGAAATGTCTTTAGGCTTTTCTCATAATGTTTATTTCGAGTTGCCTAAGGAGATAAAATGCGAGACTGTGACTGAGAAAGGAAAGGATCCTTTGATTATCATGACAAGTATAGACAAGCAATTGTTGGGTCAAGTTGCAGCGAAAATCCGCTCTTTGCGTAAACCGGAACCATATAAAGGCAAAGGTATTCGTTTCCAGGGAGAGATCGTTCGTAAGAAAGCTGGTAAAGCAGCTGCTAAGTAATTTTTATAAATTATAAATCCGTACTAGGATGGCTATAAAGAAAGAAGAAAGAAGAAAGAAATTAAAAATGAGAATCCGCAAGAGAGTGAATGGAACTGCGGAGAGACCTCGTTTGACAGTATTCAGAAGCAATAAGGAGATTTATGCTCAACTAATAGATGATACGAAAGGAATTACATTGGCTTCTGCGTCATCTATGGAAAAGTCTTTTGAAAAGAAAGGTACAAAGACAGATGTTGCTATATCAGTAGGTAAGGTCATCGCTGAAAGAGCCAAAACAGTTGGAGTGGATTCAGTTGTTTTTGATAGAAATGGTTATTTGTATCATGGTAGAGTTAAATCGTTGGCGGAAGCTGCGAGAGAAAACGGCTTAAAATTCTAGGTAGATATGGCGGAAGTAAATATAAAGAGAGTGAAGTCCAGTGAGATTGAATTCAAGGAAAGATTAGTTAGTATAAATAGGGTTACCAAGGTAACCAAAGGTGGTAGAACATTTAGCTTTTCTGCTATTGTTGTGGTAGGTAATGAGAATGGTGTTGTGGGTTATGGTTTGGGTAAGGCCAAGGAGGTTGCTGCTGCCATAGCTAAAGGTGTTGATGATGCTAAAAAGAATTTGGTGAAAGTGCCTGTTTTGAAAGGAACTGTTCCACACGAACAAATTGCTAAGTACAGTGGTGCAAAAGTGTTTTTAAAGCCTGCGGCACCAGGTACTGGAGTTATAGCAGGTGGTGCTATGCGTGCAGTTTTGGAGAGTGTAGGAGTAAAAGATGTCCTTGCAAAGTGTAAAGGTTCGTCAAATCCGCATAGTGTTGTAAAAGCTACTATTTCAGCTTTGATGCAGATGAGAGATCCTTATACTATTGCAAAGCTAAGAGGAATTGAATTGGACAGAGTCTTTAACGGATAAAAATACAGACAGATGAAAGTAAGAGTAACGCAAATCAGAAGTGGTATAGGGCATCCTAAAAATCAGAAGCGTACGCTTGTAGCTTTGGGATTGAGAAAGATAAGACAATCAAGGGAAGTGGAATTGACACCACCTATTCAAGGAATGATAAAGACTGTAAGTCATTTAGTAAAGGTAGAGGAAATTAACAATTAAGAAACTGTTTAAAGTATATATTGATTATGGATTTAAGTACACTTAAGCCTGCTGATGGAGCAACTAAGAATCGTAAAAGGATAGGAAGAGGACAAGGTTCAGGTCGAGGCGGTACATCAACAAGAGGACATAAGGGCGCTAAGTCACGTTCCGGTTATTCTCGCAAGATAGGTTTTGAAGGAGGTCAGATGCCTTTGTACAGACGTCTTCCTAAGTTTGGATTCAAAAGCTTCAACAGGGTTGAATATATAGGAATTAATCTTGACACTTTGGTTGCTTTGGTTGAAAAATTACAAACTAAAGATATTACTCTTGAAGTGTTGGAGAAAAATGGAGTGATTTCTTCAAATGACAAAGTTAAGATATTGGGAAGAGGTGAATTGAATTCGACAATAAATGTAACGGCTCACGCATTTTCGAAAACAGCTAAGGAAGCTATTGAGTCAAAAGGTGGAGTTGCAACAACAATCTAGCACAAATGAAACGATTTATCAATACATTAAAAAATATTTGGAATATAAAGGAACTTAGGGATCGAATACTCTATACATTGGGTTTGATTCTTATCTACAGAATAGGTTCGTATGTAGTTATTCCAGGTATTAACCCTGCTGATTTGGCCGGACTTCAGTCTCAGACAAAAGATGGAGTGCTTGGTCTTTTGAATATGTTCTCCGGTGGTGCATTTTCCAATGCATCCATATTGGCTTTGGGTATCATGCCATATATTACTGCCTCCATCATCATGCAGCTTTTGACTATGGTTGTACCATACTTCACTAAGATGCAGAGAGAAGGAGAAAGTGGAAGGAGAAAAATAAATCAGATTACAAGGGTTCTGACTATAGCAGTTACTATTTTCCAGTCATTTGCATACCTCGCAAATTTGAGAGCTCAGATAGGAGGTGCCACCATATATAGCATTACGGGTTCAGACAGTCTTAATTTCATAAATTGGACATTGCCTATATCAGTGATGTTGACGTGTGGAACTTTGTTTGTAATGTGGCTTGGAGAAAGGATTACTGATAAAGGTATAGGAAACGGTATATCGTTATTGATAATGGTCGGTATAGTGGCTCGTTTGCCTTTTGCATTGTTTGCCGAGTTTGCCTCAAGAATGGAAGAACAGGCAGGACAGTTGGTCATAGTGTTTGTTGAGTTGTTGTTTTTGTTGGTTGTCATCATGTTGTGCATACTTCTTGTTCAGGGTACAAGACGAATTCCTGTTCAGTATGCCAAGAGAATAGTGGGAAACAAACAATATGGTGGAGCGAGACAGTATATACCAATAAAGGTTAATGCTGCGGGAGTAATGCCTATAATATTCGCTCAGGCGATAATGTTTATTCCTGTGACACTCTTTGGATTTACAGATTCGGAAAGTATGTCTGGAATAAGAGCGGCTTTATCCAATTTTGACGGCTTTTGGTACAATTTGATATTTGCAATATTGATTATATTGTTCACTTATTTTTACACTGCGGTAGCTATCAATCCTAAACAAATGGCTGATGATATGAAGAAGAATGGAGGTTTCATACCTGGTATAAAACCTGGTAAGAAAACAGAAGAATTCTTCGATAATGTATTGTCAAAGATAACGTTGCCAGGATCAATATTTTTGGCAATAGTTGCCATATTGCCTGCAATAGTTCGTTTGTTTGATGTGAATTCACAGTTCGCTCAGTTTTATGGAGGTACATCCCTATTGATTTTAGTCGGTGTAGTTTTGGATACATTGCAGCAAATAGAGAGTCATCTACTTATGAGACATTATGACGGATTGACTAAATCGGGAAGGATTAAAGGAAGAGGACAGATATAATTTACTCTGTTATGATACAATTGAAGACAAAGGAAGAGATAGAGGAATTAAGACGAAGCGCTCTTATGGTCGGAGATGTTTTGGCAGAGGTGTCGAAACATATAAAGCCGGGTGTTACTACAAAGCAGCTGGATAAAATTGCCGAGGATTACATAAGAAGTTTTGGGGCGATACCCACGTTCAAGGGTTATTGCGGTTACCCTGCCTCTCTTTGTATTTCGATAAATGATGTTGTGGTACATGGCATACCCGGTGAAAGGGTGGTCAAAGAAGGCGACATAGTATCTATAGATTGTGGTGTGACACTTGGCGGATGGGTCGGTGATTCGGCCTATACGTTTGCTCTCGCAGGTGTTGAAGATGAAGTGATGAAGTTGTGCAGGGTGACCAAGGAGTCGTTGTATATAGGCATAGAACAATGTACCGTAAAACAAAGACTTGGAGACTTGGGCTTTCATATTCAGGACTATTGTCAGTCTTTTGGTTACGGAGTTGTTCGTGAATTGTGCGGACATGGTGTTGGCAGACGTATGCATGAGGACCCTTCAGTGCCCAATTATGGCAAGAGGGGTAATGGCACAAGGTTCAGAGAAGGTATGACCATAGCTGTTGAACCTATGATAACATTGGGTAAAAAGGATGTGTTTTTCGAAGCGGACCAATGGACATGCAGGACGGTTGACCATTCACCTGCGGCACACTATGAACATGACATAGCAATCACAGAGTCAGGTCCGTATATATTATCTAGTTTCGACAAGATAGAGGAAGCAGTTAAGACTAATATCAATTTAGAACAAATATAGAGTATGGCAAAACAAGCATCAATTCAATTGGATGGTGTGGTATTGGAGTCGTTGGGAAATGCGATGTTCAGCGTTGAATTGGAGAACGGACATGTAATAATAGCACATATTTCAGGCAAGATGAGGATGCATTACATAAAAATACTGCCGGGTGATAAGGTGCAGGTTGAGATGTCTCCGTATGATTTGACGAAAGGGCGTATAACATATCGACATAAGTAGGGGAGTAGAAAGGAATAGAAATTTAAAAATATTACAAGGATATGAAAGTAAGAACTTCAGTAAAAAAGAGATCTCCTGAGTGTATAGTTGTTCGCAGGAAAGGGGTTGTCTATGTTATTAACAAGAAAAATCCAAAGTACAAACAAAGACAGGGATAATTAATAAAGGTATTTAAAATAACGAGAATAGTTTATGGCAAGAATTGCGGGTATAGACTTACCTAAAAACAAAAGAGGAGTAATTGGTTTGACCTATATATACGGAATAGGTAAAAGTTTGGCATCAAGGATTTTGGCCAAAGCAGGAATCAGTGAAGACAAGAGGGTAAGTGAATGGACTGATGACGAGCAGAATGCAATCCGTACTATCATAGGAGAAGAATACAAGGTAGAGGGAGCATTGCGTTCGGAAGTGCAGATGAACATCAAGAGATTGATGGACATAGGTTGCTACAGAGGAATCCGTCATCGTAACGGTTTGCCATTGCGTGGTCAAAGCACTAAGAACAATGCAAGAACGCGTAAGGGTAAGAAAAAGACAGTTGCAAACAAGAAGAAAGCAACCAAGTAAAAAATAAGTAGATAAAGTGTGGATGTGGATTATAATTATTGAATAAAACGAGGAGCATCCATTTAGTATAAACAAATAAATATTGTAAGAACAATATGGCAAAAAGTTCCAAACCAACGAAGAAAAGAGTTGTAAAGGTTGAGCCGGTAGGCAAGGCATATATATTTGCCTCTTTCAACAATTGTATAATCTCGTTGACAAATAATGCAGGACAGGTAATAGCTTGGTCCTCGGCAGGAAAGATGGGTTTCAGAGGTTCTAAGAAGAACACCCCTTATGCATCTCAAATGGCAGCGGAAGACTGCGCAAAAGCAGCATTGGACTACGGTTTGAGAAAAGTGAAAGTATATGTAAAAGGACCCGGAGCAGGACGTGAGTCTGCTATTAGAGCGATAAACACAGCTGGTATAGAGGTGTTGGAGATTACGGATGTTACTCCATTGCCACATAATGGATGTCGTCCTCCAAAGAGGAGAAGAGTTTAGTTAATTTGAAGTTGATGTTTAAAGAAAAAAAGTTAGACTATGGCAAGATATACAGGTCCTAAGACTAAAATAGCAAGAAAATTTAAAGAACCGATTTACGGAGCGGACAGGGCATTTGAAAAAAGAAACTACCCTCCGGGACAACACGGAATAAATAAGAGACGTGCAAAGCAGTCAGAGTATGGTATTCAGTTGATGGAAAAACAGAAGGCCAAATATACATACGGTATTTTGGAGCGTCAATTCCGTAACTTGTTTGACAAGGCTTCAAGAAAAGGTGGTATAACCGGTGAGGTTTTGTTGCAATTGATAGAGTCGAGACTGGATAACGTTGTGTACCGTTTGGGTATAGCACGTACACGTAACCAGGCAAGACAGTTGGTTTCGCACAGACATATAACGGTAAACGGCAAGGTTGTCAACATTCCTTCCTGTTTGTTGCAGGCAGGTGATGTTGTAGGAGTAAGAGAACGTTCGAAGTCATTGGAGTTGGTAACGGATTCATTGGCTTCAAGGGTTAGTTACTCTTGGTTGGATTGGGATGCTTCCAAAATGGAGGGAAAGTTTATGAACTATCCTCAACGTGCAGACATTCCGGAAAACATAAATGAACAATTGATCGTTGAGTTGTATTCTAAATAAGATTAAATAATTGAAACATGGCTATATTAGCATTTCAACAACCTGACAAGGTTATAATGATAGAGTCCGACGATTTCAAAGGAACGTTTGAATTTCGTCCGCTCGAACCCCGCTACGGAGTTACGATAGGAAATGCATTGAGACGAATATTGTTGTCTTCATTGGAGGGATTTGCTATCACCTCTATCAGGATAGAGGGTGTGCAACACGAGTTTGACACCATCAAGGGCGTGATAGAGGATATGACCGAGATAATCCTTAACTTGAAGCAACTTCGTTTTAAAAGACAGATAGATTCAGAGGAAAGAGAGACCATAAATTTCAAGATAGAAGGTAAGAACGTATTCAAGGCAGGTGACATAAACAAGTATCTGAACGCTTTTCAGATATTGAATACCGAGGTTGAGATATGTCATATGGAGCCTTCCGTATGCCTTTCTATTGAAATGACTGTTGAAAAAGGCAGAGGATATGTGCCTGCTGAGGAGAATAAGAAGTCTGATGATGCGATAGGAACAATAGCGATAGATTCCATACACACTCCAATCAAGAACGTCAACTATACTGTCGAGAATTACAGAGTAGAGCACAGGATAGATTATGAGAAACTGATAATAGAGGTTACTACCGACGGTTCCATTACGCCGAAGGATGCTTTGAAAGAGGCTGCGTCCATACTGATACAACATTTCTTATTGTTCTCGGATGATAAGATTTCAGTTCAGACCGAATTGCAGGCTCCAAACGAGGAATTCGACGAAAGTACGTTGCACGTTCGCCAGCTTTTAAAGACCAAATTGGTGGATTTGGATTTGTCGGTCAGGGCGTTGAACTGTTTGAAGAGCGCGGAAGTGGAGACATTGGGAGACTTGGTATCGTTCAATAAGGCTGACTTGTTGAAGTTCCGTAACTTCGGAAGGAAGTCCCTTAGTGAATTGGAAAACCTGATAAAGTCAAAGAACTTGGAGTTCGGCATGAATGTTTCGAAGTATAAATTAGAAAAAGAGTAACGAGAGATGAGACACGGTTGTAAAGTAAATAAATTATCAAGAACACATGCACACAGGGTGGCAATGCTGTCCAATATGGCATCATCATTGATATTGAACAAGAGAATAGTAACCACACAGGCAAAGGCAAAGGCTTTGAGGGTTTACGTGGAACCTTTGATCACCAAGACGAAAGCGGACTCTACACACCAGAGACGTGTGGTGTTCAGCTATTTGCAGAACAAGGAAGCCATAAAGGAATTGTTCGGCGATGTAGCGACCAAGGTAGCCAACCGCAACGGAGGATATACACGTATCCTTAAGTTGGGAAGACGTTTGGGTGACGGTGCCGAAATGGTTATGATGGAGTTGGTTGACTACAACGAGGCTATGTTGAAGGATGCAACAACCAAGAAGGCTAAGTCAACTCGTCGTGGAGGCAAAAAGAAAGCAACGGAAAGCGCAACTGTTGCATCGGCAGCTCCTGCGACTGAAGAACAGAAACCTGTGGAAGCCGCCCCTGCAGTTGAGGAACAAAAACCTGCGGAAGCAGTAGCAGAAACTCCTGCTGAAGAAGAGACAAAGTAAAGTTTATAAAAGTCTTATAATGAAAAGGGTTCAGAAGTGTAATACTTTTGAACCCTTTATTTTTTTTATTGTACGGCAAATATATTCAAAAAAAAACGACGCCACTATCCTAAGACAGTGACGCCCCTTTAAATGTTTTCACAACGGAATAATCCTTATTGTGATTTGCTTCAAATTAGTCCGACAAAAATACATATTCTTTTGATAATGGCAAAGAAATATGTATTTTTTTTGTAGTTTTGTGCGTGGAATCAATAAAACTTATGAGAGATTATGAAAAGAATATTAGGTTTGGATTTAGGTGCCGGTAGTATAGGTTGGGCATTGATAAAGGAAGAAACCGATGCTACCAGTATTGTTGCATTGGGTAGTCGCATTATTCCTTATAATGAAATGGAGGGGCAGGAATTCTCAAGAGGAATAGGAGAGAGTCGAAATTCAATACGTACCAAAGCGCGAACTGCCCGCAAAGGGTATGACAGGTATCAGTTGCGGCGCAAGTATCTAGTGAACATATTGAAGGAAAACGGTATGATGCCATCCGAAGAATTGAAAAAGCTACCCAAAATGCAGTTGTGGGAACTGCGTAGCAAAGCTGTTAACGAAGAAATATCAAAAGAAGAGTTGGGAAGATTGCTGCTTTGGCTTAATCAGAAACGTGGATATAAAAGTAGTCGTAGCGATGCAAACTTAGATAAAAAAGATACCGAGTATGTTATGGCGGTGAACAATCGTTTTGATCAGATAAAGAAAGTGGGACTTACCATCGGACAATTTTTTTACGGAGAACTGAAGAAAAACGAGTATTTCCGAGTGAAAGAGAATGTCTTTCCGCGTCAGGCATATATGGAGGAGTTTGATGCTATCTGTTCCAAACAAAAAACACATTTGAATCTGACAGATGAGTTGATTGCGAAGATTCGTAACGAGATAATTTATTATCAACGTCCGTTAAAATCACAGAAGGGGTTGGTTTCTGTTTGTGATTTTGAAGGTTGTTGGGTTACTAAAGAAAATGGTAAGGAGTTTTTCGTAGGACCCAAGGTGGCTCACAAAAGCTCCCCTTTGTTTCAGCTTGCCAAGATATGGGAGAACATCAATAATATCAAATTGAGTACCAAACAAGGTGAAACCATCAAACTGACGACGGAAGAGAAGCGAAAAGTTTTTGACTATTTGGACAATCACGAGAAATTGACTGTTGCCGGACTGTTCAAAATTCTGGAGAAGAATAAGAAAGATTATACGGTAAGCAAACAGTTGGAAAAAGCAGGTATTCAAGGAAATGTTACCAAATGCGCCATTGCCAAAATTTTAGGTGATAATCCGGAATACCAAAAACTGCTTCAGTTGAATTTAAACGTGATTGAAACGGGGGAGCTCTGTTATTGGTATGACAAGAAAACCGGAGAGGTGCTGGGCGAGAAAACATCCAAGCAGATTGACGCTCAAGTAGAACATGAACCTTTCTATCAACTGTGGCACACCATCTATTCTATCAACGATACAGAAGCGTGTAGCAATGCTTTACAAAAAGGAATTATCATAGAGCGGAAAGATGAAGATGGAAATTCTAGAAAGATTCGTCTTCCAATTGATAAAGCAACGGCCGATAAACTGGCCGCAATTGATTTCGGTAGATTGGGATTTGGCAACAAGTCCGTAAAAGTGATACGAAAAATATTGCCCTATCTGATGGAGGGCGATATGTATAGTACCGCCATGAGCTATGCCGGTTATAATCATTCCAATTCCATGACAAAAGAGGAAAATCTCAACCGGAAGTTGCTTGAACGGCTTAAACCTATTGCGAAGAATTCGTTGCGTCAGCCTATCGTGGAGAAAATCCTCAATCAGATGGTAGGGGTTGTGAATGCCATTATAGAGAAGTACGGCAAGCCGGATGAAATTCGTATTGAATTGGCAAGAGAACTGAAGCAAAGCAAAGAAGAAAGGAATCAGGCATACGCAGCTATGAACAGGCGGCAGAGTGAAAATAAAAAAATAGAAGAGGAACTTAAAGAACACGGTTTGCGGGCTACCAGAAAAAATATAATCAAATACAGGTTGTATCATGAAATTAGAGAAGATAAAACAAATGATAAAATCAATGCCATTTGTATTTATTGCGGACAACCTATTTCTTGGACGGAGGCCATGAGCGGAACTGAAGTCGATGTGGAACACATCATTCCTAAAGCGAAACTTTTTGATGATTCGCAAAACAATAAAACGCTTGCTCATCGTCTCTGCAATTCCAACAAAGACGACATGACGGCTTATGACTTTATGAAAACAAAGAGTCCCGAAGAATTTAATGCTTATGTGGATAGGGTGAATAAATTGTACACTGATAAAATTATCAGTAAGGCAAAGCGGGACAAATTGCTGATGTCGGAAGATCAAATACCTAAAGACTTTATCGACCGCCAGTTGCGAGAGAGCCAGTACATAGCAAGAAAAGCGAGAGAAATTTTGCAGACTGTCTGTAGTGCAGTGTGGAGCACCAGCGGCACAGTTACTGCCGAGCTACGCCATCTGTGGGGATGGGATGATGTGACAATGAATCTCCAAATGCCAAAATATAAAGAACTTGGATTGACGGAGTTGGTGGAATGGGAGAGTGACCATGGCAAGCAGAAACATATCAAAGAGGTGATTAAAGATTGGACCAAACGTGATGACCACAGACATCATGCCGTTGATGCACTTGTCATTGCCTGTACGAAGCAGGGATTTATTCAGAGGTTCAATACATTGAATTCAAGCAAGACGCGTGAGGATATGCAGGCGGAGATAGAAAAGCGTTCTGAGCAATACAAGGAAAAACAGTCGTTGTTGGAGAAATACATTATTTCGCAGTGTCCTTTGTCGGTAAGTGAAGTAGAACGAGCTGTGGCAAAAATTCTTATCTCTTTCAAATTAGGAAAGAAAGTTGCTGTTACGGGCAAGAGGAAGATTGGCAAACGGGGCAACAAGAAAGTTGTTCAAGAAGGCATTATCATACCTCGAGGAGCGTTAAGCGAAGAAAGCGTCTATGGTAAAATCAAGACGATTGAGAGAAATAAACCTGTTAAATACTTGTTTGAAAATCCGTTACTTATCTTCAAGCCCTATATAAAAGAGTTGGTTGAACAACGATTGGCTCAATTTGATAATGATGCCAAGAAGGCGTTGGAATCACTTAAAAAAGAGCCGATTTATTTGGATAAGGCAAAGAGTATAGTGCTGGAGTATGGTACTTGTTTCAAAGAAGAGTATGTCATAAAATATAACGTGGATGTCAATTTTAACAAGGTGGACAAGGTGATTGACAAAGCGGTAAAAAATATACTTCAAGCCCGCTTGGCTAAATTTAAAGAGAAATCCAAAGATGCATTCAAAGATGTGCAAGTGGATGGCAAAACGTTGAAGTGGTATGAAGATGAAGGCTTGTCCCGACCAATCTTTTCTGTTCGTTGTACTACCGGGTTGTCGGCGGTTGTGCCTGTGAAAAAAGATGAGAATGGAAAAGAAATAGGTTTTGTAAAGCCCGGTAACAATCATCACATTGCTATCTATACGGATAAAGAAGGTAATAGAGAAGAGCACGTTTGCACTTTCTGGAATGCAGTAGAACGCAAAAAATATCACTTCCCTGTTGTTATCAAGGACACAGATGAAGTATGGGAAAAGGTGCTTTTGGCATCGGATGGAACTTATCCTCAAAGTTTCTTGGAGCAGCTTCCCAAAGAAGGACTGCATCTACATTTTAGTATGCAACAAAACGAAATGTTTGTTTTAGGAATGCCGGAAGAAGAGGTGAAGACTGCAATTGAGAGTGGAGATTACAAGCTGATAAGTGAGCATTTGTATCGGGTACAGAAGCTATCCGCTTTAAATTATGTCTTTAGACATCATCTTGAAACTCAGATTGTAGATGATAAAAATGCTAAAAAAAGTAAAAGGTTTTATATTGTACAAAGTTTAGGAGCTTTGGATTCCCTTCATCCAGTAAAAGTAAAGATTGATTGTTTGGGAAATATCAAACCGTTATTGTAGTTGAATATTATGTTGATGGATTTGGATATAGCGAAAGGGATGGAACATGATAAAGAAAACTTTGTATTTAGGAAATCCTGCATATCTTTCACTCAGGGAAAAACAATTGATTATAAAACTGCCTGAAGTAGAAAAGGATGACAATCTGCCTTATACGTTCAAACAGCAGTCAGAAATAAGCAAGCCGATAGAAGATATTGGCATTGTGGTTTTGGACAACAGGCAGATAACACTGACAACCCCTTTGTTGGAAGCTTTGTTGGAGAACAATGTTGCGGTTATCACCTGCGACAAGAGATCCATGCCATTGGGTTTGTTCCTGCCATTGGAATCAAACACAACGCAAAGCGAACGATTCACAAGACAGATAGAGGCTTCTCTTCCACTTAAAAAACAACTGTGGCAACAGACGGTAAAGGCAAAGATACACAATCAGGCATGCGTATTGCATCATTGCACAAACGAACATGTGGGATGCATGCACAAGTGGGTAGAACAGGTCAGAAGCGGAGATGCTGACAACATGGAGGCTCGTGCAGCTGCTTTCTATTGGAAAAAATTCTTTCCAAAATTACCCGGTTTTATACGCGAACGGGAAGGCAACCCTCCGAACAATCTTCTGAACTATGGTTATGCAATATTGAGAGCCATAGTGGCAAGGGCTCTTGTTGCAAGCGGTATGCTTCCGACTCTCGGAATACATCATAAAAACCGATATAATGCCTATTGTTTGGCAGATGACATAATGGAACCTTATCGTCCTTATGTTGACAATCTGGTGTTCTCAATAGTGAAGAACCATGGGGAGAATGTTGACTTGAACAAAGAAATCAAGGTCATGTTGTTGAATGTACCGGTGTTGGATGTAGTCATTTCAGACAAGAAAGCTCCATTGATGGTGGCAGTGGCACAGACAACGGCGTCTTTGTACAAGTGTTTCAATGGAGAATTGCGAAATATAACCTATCCGGATGCAGGCAAGTCGTTTTAGTCAATATAGAATTATGTGGGTATTGGTGTTTTTCGATTTGCCTACTGAAACCAAGAAAGATATAAAGTCTTATGCCAAGTTCCGAAAAAATCTGGTGGAGGACGGTTTTGTAATGTTTCAATTCTCCATATATATGAGACATTGTCCCAGTAAGGAAAATGCCGAAGTGCATATCAAAAGGGTTAAATCATTTCTGCCGGAATACGGTAAGGTCGGGATAATGTGTATAACCGACAAGCAGTTTGGCGATATAGAATTGTTTTATTGTAGGAAAATACAAGAGAAAAACTTGCCGTCTCAACAATTGGAACTTTTTTAGTTGGAATAAACAGGAATAAAAAAACAACCTTTGCGATTATGTCTTCACATAATTCCAAGGTTGTTTTTTTATTCCTAACAGCTACGGTAAAACTTTGATAATTAGCCTAAAACTAATATTCAGTTGTTTTTGCCGTAACAAAGATACTAATTTGAAAGCAAATCACAACTGGGACTCTCAAGATTCCTTACTCGGATAGCGACTTAAACAATAAAAATGCCGGCAATGATAATGCCGGCAATGATAGAACAATGCTTATTGTTGCAATTGCTTTGTTGGTTGGTATTTTTGTTCTGAAACGCTACAAGAAAAACTAATTGTTTGTCGTATAGCTGAAATATTCTTCTCGACTAATTTCGATGTAATAACAACATACTGATATGTCGTTTCCTATTTCCCATTTTTCCAACAATTGCTTGTAGAATTTTGTTTGTGCTTCGTTTGTGCAATATATAGCCATATTGTCCAGTCCGGGAGCTGATAGGTATGTTTTTGTTTCGCCCTCTCTTAAATTGTAAATAGTTCTTCTTGCGAGGATTTTCCCGTACTCGTCATATTCATAGATAACTATGTTGTACGGCTCTACGACAACCGTATAACCTACGATCGTATAGCTTATTCGTTTTGGTTCGTCTTGCGGTTCTTCCTGCTCTTTTTCGCAAGACACGAAAGCAAAGGCCACCGCCAGGGCTGCCAATATCATTAAGATTATTTTCTTCATGGTTTTGGGTTTTTTTGGTTTGTAATTAATGTTCAGTTGCAAAAATAAGAAAAAATGTTATTTTGCCAAACTCTCACTTTTTTAGTCTTACCGCTTCTTACCGCTTCTTATCGCAACTTATCGCAACTTATCGCAACTTATCGCAACTTATCGTTCATGCTGTCTATATTTTGGGGTTATTTTTGCCCGAAAATACAGTAAAAGCAAACAGTTATGGCGATAAATTTCAAGAAACCTTTATACTCGAAGAAAAGAGATGTGACAATAGTAGTTCACAAGGATCCAAAGGTAAAAGCTATGCCTTACCCGGCAAAAAAGAAATCATGTTCAACGAAAAAATCAAGGAAAAATGGCCGGTAAATCCAAACAACCAAAGCAATCCAAACAATACAGACGTCTTAACTTGATAAGCGTTACCTCCTCGGACAGCAGTCGTTTGTCGCAATATTGGGGTCCTGAAATCGGTGGCAATATTCCGGATGTTTCGTTGCAGCTTTTCGAGAAATACCGTTTGCGTTATCTTGAATATGGTAATTGGCTTTCTCAAAGAGACCGGCAGGAAAGAAGTTGTTTTTGCCGTAACAAAGATACTAATTTGAAACAAATCACAACCGCATGCTGATGGACAATGGACGCATCAGGCCCTTCTCCGACTTCCTCCAAAAGGTACGCAAGATTGACAAGGACTACAACGCCACTTATCTCAACGCCGAGTATAACTTCGCCGTCGCTTCCGCTCAGGCAGCAGCCCGATGGCATGACTTCTCCGCATCCTCCGATGACTACTACCTCCAGTACCGAACCGCACGTGACGAACGCGTCCGCGCCTCACACCGTCCACTCGACCGTATAACCCTGCCCGCCGATGACCCTTTCTGGGACGAGTTCTTCCCGCCAAACGGATGGAACTGTTTTACGGCAGGCACGCAGGTACTTACACCGACCGGATGGAAATCAATAGAGACAGTAAGAAAAGGAGAATCAGTTATTGGAGGAAGCGGAAAGCCTCGTATAGTAATTGGAGTGCACTCCAAAACGCTCGATACGGAACTTGTCAGTGTTTTCACCAAAAGGACGCAAACCACATGCACCAAAAATCATCGTTTCCTTACTACTCGAGGATGGATTGCCGCAGAAAATCTTCAGGTTGGAGATATACTCATTCAAGTTTCCAAGATTTCCCCTATACAGCCATTCATTAACGCAATACACAACACGGTCACTCTTGTTCATAAATGCTTCATGTCTTGTGTAATCAAGAGGAAATCTCCCTCTTGTCTTGCAGTCTATCACAAGATTCAAGTGCGGAATATAAAAGTCCGCAACATAATTCGGCTTGAAAAGGACATTAAATTCAAATTCTATGCAATGTTCATCAAGCAGATGCGCAATAATTGCTTTCGCTTTAGTCATATCCTTCTTAAGTGCACTCATTCGTTCAGGAAAAGCTCTACGTGTAGCAAGAGTTTTTGCCAACGCTCTCGCCTTAACGTCAGGACGGTTAAACGACGAATTTGTTTTAAGTTTCTCGGAAACATTACGAATAAGCTCGCTGTTTTCCTTTGTTTTTCCTTGTCTTATGTGCTTGCCTTCTTGTGCCAATTTGTGATTTATTCTCGCAATGTTTTCGCCCGCCTTGAGGCGTCTTTCAGGATTGTTTTTCCATTGTGTTGCAACTGCTTCGCCTCCATGTCTTATATCTACACCAAACTCTTTAAGTATTTTCGAAACAGTTCTGTTATTCACTTCCCAGTGTCTGCAAAGCCAGCGAAAGCTCCGGCATTCTATCGTATACCTCAATATCGCGGCATACGAGACATCCATACCTTCAATTCTTTTGATTCTTTCCATAACTTGTTCAGAAACACCTTTTTTCATAACAGATATGTTTTGGTTACATGCAAAGATAGCAAAATAACGGCTAATACATCTGTTTACAATCTCTCTGTTGCCGTAGATGAATCTTACGTGATTCCCGCCTCAATCGTCCACAACTGCCGCTGCAACGTAGTACAGGTCGGCAAGAACAGCCGCAGCCCTTCCAACTCCGCCAAGGCCATCGCCCGCGGACGGGCAGCAACAACCCAGCTCGACTCCAAAGGCCGCAACAAGGCTAAAATATTCCGCTTCAACCCCGGCAAAAAACAAAAGGTGTTTCCGGACAAACACCCTTATTTCAAGGTCAACGACCCGGACGTCGAACGGACAGTCGAGGCAATGTCAAAAGAAAACGAAATAGTAATACCGACAGAAAAAGGCTCTGTTGTCTTAAGCGCAACGCAGAACAAGCACGAAATAAACGACAATACAACAATAGCCGTCTATTTGGCCAACAAGCATGGCTATGATATCGAACTGCTGGATATAAATAATAATAAAAACGTTAAGAACCCTGACAGCCTCAACAGGACTCTCTCCCTAAAACAGGAATACAAAACCCAGAAAAACGCCACGAGAAACAGCATCGAACAGGCCATAAGAAATGGTGCGAAGCAGGCCGACAGCATTGTCCTGAATATCGAAAAAACCGAACTGACAAAAGAACTGATAAAGCATATCGTACAACACAGGATGCGGCGGTACGACAACCTTAAATCCGTTTTCGTCATCATCGACGGAGATGACTTCATTTTGACAAATGACAAAGGGCCGGCATAACGTGCCGACCCTTTGTTTTTGGTGGTAAGGAGTTATCCGACAATCAGTCTTCGTAGCCTCCTATCCGCTTGCAAATATACAACCTTTTTTCTTCTCCGCAAGCGTTTGCGGCAAAATTTAACTTTCTGCCGCTCTCGTTCAAACTCATCTC
Source organism: uncultured Bacteroidales bacterium (assembly GCA_944320415.1). Taxonomy (GTDB): domain Bacteria; phylum Bacteroidota; class Bacteroidia; order Bacteroidales; family P3; genus Onthomorpha. Next base: position 127,678 of record CALUHJ010000003.1, on the reverse strand, counting down.
TTTCAGCAGTTTGCATAGACAATATCGTGCAATTGTCTTTTCCGTAACAAAGACTGCTTTGAAAGCAAATCAACAACGAAGTGTCATTAAGAAAACCTCTTGACAAGAGTACAAATCACAATACAGGATGCAGAAATACGACAACCTCAAATCCGTTTTCGTCATCATCGACGGAGATGACTTCATTTTGACAAATGACAAAGGGCCGGCATAACGTGCTGGCCCTTTGTTTTGGTGGCAAGGGGGTTTCCGACTTTCGTCTTTGTAGCGCCCTCTCCGCTTGCAAATATACAACCTTTTTTCTTCTCCGCAAGTATTTGAGATACAAAAACTTTCATCTTCTTTTCGTATTTCTGATTAGGATGTAGGGACTCCTATTTCTTTTGAGGCAATGTCTTCACCTTACCCTTTTGCCTTTGCCGCCTTTATTATCTCCCTCAGCTCTTCCTCTATTGTCTTCTCGCCGTTCTTTTGCCTTACGCCGTTTTCCGCTTCCAGCGTCTGAATGGCTTCCTCGTCTCCTTGTTTTGCCTTCTGGTATACGCTTGTCCAATATACCGCTTCCAACATTCCCAACATGATTGTTCGTTTTTATTGTTATTCTGTTTGTTTATTCCTGTTCATTACTGTCCTTAAGGCTCTCTCGGCACCACTACCATGCAGACCACATAGGCCAACAACCCGCCCCCGCAGGCTCCGAAAAAAATCCACAACAGACGGACTATCACAGGGTCTATGTCGAAATAGTCCGCAATCCCCTTGCATACCCCGTCAAGCACCTTGCCTTCCTTCGCCTTGTACAATTTCCTGCTCATATTCAATCGGTTGATTTGTCATTACACATTGCGAAGATACAACATTCCTGCGTGCCGCAACGGATTCTGAAAAGAAAAAAATGTCTTCTGAATCCGTTTTTTTCTTTTCAGAAAAGATTTTCACCGAATCAGATTCCATAAAACCCTAACCAGCTTCCGCCTGAGCAAAAAATGTTTTTTCTCAAAAAAAATTTGCTTTCCGCTTGCGGATTCAAAAAAATGTCATACTTTTGCAGTGTTCTATTACACTAATACACTAAAACAATAGGATTATGATAGAAATTGAGAATCTGAATTTCGGTTACAGGAAAAACAGAATGGTGTTGCAGGATGTCAATCTGCATTTGGGCAAGGGTCTGATTCACGGTCTGTTGGGCAAGAACGGCGTAGGCAAGACAACCTTGTTGAGGTTGATTGCTGGGCTGTCCTTTCCGGATGGCGGGTCGGTCAGAATCGGTCGGTTCACGCCTACGGACAGGAAGGTGGATTTTTTGTCCGACATGTTCTTTCTGCCTGAGGAGTTCCCGGAAATAAGGTTGAGGATAGACAGGTATGTGAAAATAAACTCGGTGTTTTATCCTTCCTTTTCACATGAGGACTTCAGGACTTATCTCAATGAGTTTGAGATAGACGATATCAAACAGCGCATGGACAAGTTGTCCTACGGAACAAGGAAAAAGGTTTTGATAGCCTTCGGACTGGCGTGTCATTGTTCCCTGATGTTGCTGGACGAGCCCACAAACGGCCTCGACATACCTTCCAAGACGCAGTTCCGCAGGGTTATGCTCAAGGCGGTGGACGAGAACAGCTGTGTTGTCATATCCACCCATCAGGTCAGGGATCTGCACAACCTGATAGATTCCATCGTTATACTTGACCATAACAACATATTGCTCAATGCCGACAGCAGGACGATAACCGACAGGCTTTATTTCGGTCTTGGCGACGGTTCGGAACAGGAGGGCGATGTGCTGTATTCGGAACAGGGCCTCGAAGGGCAGTATGTGGTAAGGGTGAACAGAGATCATCAGGAGAGCAACCTGGACATAGAATTGCTGTTCAACGCTGCGCTCACCGACAGGCAAAGGATAATGGAATTGTTTCCAAAAGATAAAAACACGGTGATATGATAATAAAGACACAGAATGCCATCTTTCAGCAGCTGGCCTTGAAGTTGTGCGACGACATACTTGAAGGCAGGTATGAGACCAACGTCCGCATACCTTCTGTCAGGGATCTGGCGGCCGATTGCGAGGTAAATCCGAACACTGCGGTCAAGTCGTACGAGTGGCTTGCAGGCAACGGAATAATATACAACAAACGCGGTCTTGGGTACTTTGTCAGCGAGGATGCGGTCGAAAGGATAGTGGACTTGAGAAAGAAACAGTTTCTGGAGTCTTATCTTCCGATAATGTTCAAGGCGATGTCGCAGCTGAAGATAAGCATGGAACAGATAACGGAATTGTACAAAGAATATAATGAACGACAAAAATAGTTTTGAGATATGGAATTTGATTTTAGAAGATTCGGTAACCTGCTCGTGCATCAGTGGGTTACGCGCAGAAAAGAACTGATGTGGATGGCCTTGGTGTTGTTTTGCATCTCGTTTCTTGGTGAAAAGATATTTATGGTACCTGCAATCATACGCCTGATTATCGGTTTTGCCTCCGGCGTTGTGGTGGCTCATTACTCCTTTCATGCCTACAAGACAAGGGCGGACAGATGCGCTTCGTTGTTGCTTCCCTGTTCTACGCTGGAGAAGTACCTTGCGGAATTTCTGTTCGTATTTGTGTTATTCCAGGCGGCCATATTCCTTCCTGTCATTGCAGGTACGTCCCTTAAGATAGCTTTTTTCGAGAATTCATTTGCAGAAATCTTCAACGATGAAATGGACAGAATATTCATGTTGTATGACATGATGTTTGCTTCCTGCTTCGGAGTGCTTTCCACGGTGTGTTCTTACCTGTTCTTTTTTCTTTTCTCTTTGGTGTTCAGACGCCATTCTGCCCTTAAGATTTACGGTTCCTTGACGGGAGTTTCAATGTTATTGGTCCTTGGCTTTGCCAGACCTTTTGGAATGTATATGGACACCAATCAGTATTTGAACGACCCGGCATACGGCAGGGACTTCATATTTGCAAAGCTTGGTTTTCTGACGGACTTTACCGATGTTGTTCTGGTGATACTGTCGGTGTTCCTGTTGGTCATAACCTACTTCAGGTTGAAGGAGGAAAGGGTTTAACGTTAAAAAAATGAATGGACATGAAGATTAGAAAGACGACAAAGATAATGATTGTTTTCGTTTTGGTTCTGGCGGTTGGCTACGCGGTTGCGTGGTATGTCTCCGACCGTATCGGGGCATCCGCTTTCGAAAAGGCGAAAGAGGCGGGTCACAGCCTTGTGGATGAAGAAGATGTTATTAATGTGTTTAATTATTCGTATGATGAAGATGTATATGTTGAGGAATCAGATAGTGTTTCTGTTGTTGTTGACGGGGATACTGTCAGTGTACGGGCAGAATAGGCTGGTTTTGCAGGGTAATGTGATAGACGGGCAGGGCGGAGAGGCCGTTGAGTTCTGCAATGTGACCGTTGTGAGTCTGAAGGACAGCGTGAGCCTCATAGCGGGTACCCAGACGGATGAAAAAGGTCGTTTTGTGCTTCAGACGCATGAGCGTGAACCTTTCCTGTTCAGGGTAAGCTTCATAGGCTATCAGAACATAGAGATGAGAATAAACCCTATGGATTTTCTCTCCAAGGGCAAGGATACGGTTTATCTAAAGGACCTGCGCTTCATGCCTTCGTCCGAGAGTCTCGAAGCGGTGGAGATAGTGAGCAAGATAAAGGCATACGAGATGGATGCGGACCGTCTGGTTGTCAATGTGGATGAGTCGGCCAAGTCGACGGTCGTCACAGCCTTTGATCTTTTGCGCAAGGTTCCTGGCGTGTCCATAGACAAGGACGACAACCTGACCTTGAACGGACGCAGTGGCGTATTGTTTCAATTTGACGGCAGGGACATGCGCATAGGCTGGGAGGCGTTGAAGTCAATGCTTAAGGGTATGAACCCGCAACAGATAGAGCGATTCGAGGTAATAACCAACCCTTCGGCCAAGTATGATGCGGAAGGAACGGCTGGAATAATAAACATAAGGATGAAAAAGAACCAGAACTACGGAGTGAACGGTTCGGCGAATGCATCGGCCTTTTATTCCAATGCCTTTTCGGCCAATGGAGGGCTTAACCTTAACTATGTCGACGACAAGTGGATGACCTCACTGAACTATAACTATTCGGACTGGGGACAGAAAATGAGCAATTCCTCCATACGACGCAACTATCTTGGTAGCGATACCATGCAGTTTGTCATGCCTGAAACCGAGATGGACTTCAGGTGGAGGGGACATAACGTTTCCCTCTCGGCCGACTATATGGCCGATGACAACAACCTGCTGGGTTTTTATGCTACGTATTCCAACAATATGCAGCCTGAACAGGAGTACATATCCGAAGGAAACATATCGATGAGTCCTTTTCTGGACAGATACACCGAATCGGTGAGATACACCCAGAGACAGTATTCGCGTTCGGATAACCTGCTGGTGGGTTTGAACTATCTGCACAAGTTCGACACTCTCGGCACCAAGCTGCAGTTTGACGTGAGTGCCACCTTCAACGGTTCGGAACAGAAGCAGATGCAGGACAACAGGTATGTCCTTCTGGCCAATGACAGCGTGTACAAGAGGGAAAGGATAGACAACATGGTGAACAATTTCTACAACTCCTTCGCCGCCAAGGTGGACTTTCACAAGCCCACACGCCGTCTGGGTACTTTTGAGACAGGTATGAAGCTGTCGGTGACCAACATGGACAATGAATATTCCTCTCATTACAACTATTTGTTTACGGAGAATATACTTGCGGGCTATTTCTCCTATTCCAAATCGCTTGGAAAGAATACTTCCCTGCGTGCCGGTCTTCGTGTGGAATATACCGATACGAAGGGAGAACTGCTGAAGAGGGATACGATAGACCGTAATGATTATTGCGATATCTTTCCGAATGTATCGTTGAATCACAACTTCAACCCCTACAACAGTCTTACCTTGAGCTACAACTATCGTATATCCAGACCGTCCTATGAGCAAATGAATCCGTTTTTGTTGAAACAGACGGATTATGTATATACGACCGGTAACCCTTATCTGAAACCGCAATACACACATAATGTCGGCTTGTCCTATTCCTTGTTTTATATGGCATTTCTGAATGTGAACTACGGCTATACCAGGGATTTCGTGTGTGAATTGTTGCTGCCTTACGGTACGGAGGGTGTCTCCATTCAGCAGCCGGGCAATGTGGCGACAAGCCAGAACCTCAATGTAGGGTTGAGCGTCGTTGCTCCGCTGGCCAAATGGCTTGACATAAACCTGTACGGTCAGATAAACTATTCATCGGTGTTTTCAGAAAACAGTCAGGCCGATATAGACATGGATGAGGTGTCGTATATGTTTTTTGCCAATGCCAATCTAACCCTTCCGCTCAAGCTTAAGTTGTCCCTGAACGGGTTTTATATGAGCGGAGGCCTTTGGGGTGTGTACAGATATGATGGTGCATATTCGTTCAACATGGGTTTGTCAAGGGCTTTTCTGGAGGATGACAGATTGAACGTAAGCCTTAATGCGAACAATCTGTTCTCCAAGAGGGTGATGGGTTCGGAGATGTCCACCGACGAGATATATCAGAGGAGTGAGGCAAAGATACCCGGAGCCATGTTCTCCGTGACCGTGCGCTATAACTTCGGAAAGATGTATCAGGGCAAGAAGCTCAAGAGGATAGAATCCGACGACATGGATCAAAGAGCCAAGGGCGGAACGAGCGGAGGCAACAATCGTATGGGTGGAGGAATGTAACCGTCTTTATGGATTTGTAAAACAGGGGTGCGCGTCTTGACAGCGTGCCCCTGTTCTTTTGCATCGGCTTTACTTTTCAACACGGGAAAGTTGAAAAAAAAAGAAATCAGGACGGCGCCATCTGTTCATTTAAGGGTAATTTAGTAAATTGTAATTTTTATGTACTTATGATGAAAAACCGTCTTATCACTTTTGTTTGTGCATTGTGTCTGTTTGGATTTGTGCAAACGCTCTCGGCACAGAAAACAGACATGTCAAAACATAAAAACGAGTTGTTCTCCAGAGCACTCGAAAACTACGACAACAGGAATTATTCATTGAGTTTCGAGCAGTTCCAGAGGTATATACATGAGCAGGGAAACGCAGTTGATGCGGCCTTTGAAGATGCCTGTTATTACAGGGCGGCTTCAGCCTATATGATGATGAACAGGGATGCCGACAAGCTGATAATGGACTTCATAGAAATGTATCCCGCAAGTTCGAGGAACAATGATGCCAAATTCCTCTTGGCTAACTATTACGTTCAGAACAGACAGTATGACAAGGCATCGGAGATATATGCCACGGTCAGGGTGGAGAGCCTTTCGCAGGACAGGAAGTATGAATACTATTACAAGAGCGGCCATTGTTTTTTTGAGCAGGGGGACTATGCTTCCGCCAAGACGGCATTGGACAAGGTGAAGGATGCAAAGAGCAAGTATGCCGCTGCGGCTACATATTTTTACGGACACATACTGTATGATGAAGGTAAATACAACCTTGCGTTGAAGGAGTTTCTTTCGTTGAGGGAGGACAGGAACTTCGGCAGGATAGTACCTTATTATATAGCGCAGATATACTATTACCAACAGAAATATGAGGAATTGATAGGCATTGCAGCGGAGCTTTCGCAGAAGTCGCAGTCGAAGAGAAGCGGGGAGTTGAACAGGATGTTGGGTGATTCATACTATAAATTGGGACGCTACCATGAGGCAGTGCCATATCTTGAGAAAGCGGTGAAAGAAACGCAGGTTGCCTCGGCTCAGGATTATTATCTGTTGGGTTATACCTTGTTTGAGGAAAAACAATATGACAAGGCGGCAGAGTATCTTAAGAAGGCCTCAATGCAGAAAGATTCCCTGTCCCAGAATGCTCTTTATCATTTGGGGATATGCTACATACAGACTGAAGACTTGCAGGCGGCCAAGGCCATGTTCAAGGAAGCTTATGATTTGGACTTCGACAGGCAGATAAGCGAGAAGTCATTGCTCAATTATGCCAAGTTGTCCTATCAGACCAACGCTGCATACAATGAGTCAATAAAAGCATTCCAGACATACATAGACGAGTTTCCTCAGTCGGCGGGGAGCAATGAGGCAAGGAGATGTCTTGCGCAGCTTTACGGAAATACCCAGAATTACAGGGATGCCATAGAGATGATAGAGCAGATGGACCAGAGAACGACGCAGATAAACCAGGCATATCAGAAACTGTGCCTTAACAGGGCGATAGAGTGTTTCAACGAAAGCAAGATGAACGATGCGGTAATCTATCTGGACAAATCACTTACGCAGGCTCATTCCAATGAACTTACCTCTGCTGCTTATTACCTTAAGGCGGAGGCTTACTATCAGATGGGTGAATATGAATTGTCAGTACAGAATCTGAATACATTCTATTCCGTTCCGGGTGCAGACAAAAGTCCTTACGCTTCCCAGGCAGACTATGCCATGGGTTACAACCTTTTCAAACAGAAGAAATACAGTCTGGCCAGAGATTATTTCAAAAGATGCATTGCGCGTGAGGATGTTGACGATAACATGCGTATAGATGCCACTACAAGGTATGCGGACTGTCTTTACATGTGCAAGGATTTTAATGCGGCGATAGTAGAGTATGACAAAGTGATAAGGGCGGACAAGATGGATGTGGACTATGCAAGTTATCAGAAGGCCATGGCTTGTGGAGCTTTGGGCAACTATACCCAAAAAAGTGCCATACTTGGAGAAGCCATAAGCAAGTACGGGAACAGCAGTTATATAGCAAGCATGCGTTATGAACTTGCGAATGCTTACCTTACGCTGGAGATGAACCAACAGGCCATAGATGCGTATCAGTCCGTAATAGACAACAATCCGTCATCAATACATGTGAAAGACTGTTACGGGAAAATAGGAATGATTTACTATAAGTTGGGCGACGACAAGAAGGCTTTGGTTTATCTTGACAAACTCGTACGCAACTATCCCGGCACGGAGGAAGCAAAAGCCGGTCTTATGAATATAAAGTCAATATATATAGATGCGAATGATGTGGAACGGTTTTTTGCTTATACCAAAGAACTGCCTGATGGTCATATATCGCAGGGAGAACAGGACTCTATAAGTTATCAGGCCGCTGAAAACAGATATATGGATGGGGATTGTCCTAATGCCATAACGGGATTCAGACAGTATCTGAACAATTATCCGAATGGAGCATTTTACGTAAATGCCAACTATTATATGGCCGATTGTCTCGAAAAGGTATCACAGAATATACAGGCTTTGGAGTCTTATGAAAACATAATAGGCAGGCCGAAGAACATATTTACGGAAAAGGCTTTGCTGAATGCTGCCGACTTGAATTTTGATATGAAGAATATTGAGAAGGCGAAACAGCAGTATTATGATCTTGAACAGATAGCGGAAACAAGTGTCAACAAGTTGCATGCCCTTAAGGGTAGTATGCAGTGCTATTATGCTTTGTCGCAGTTTGATTCTGCAATTATTGCAGCTAACAAGTTGCTTTCGCTGGACAAACTTGATGAGGGTACATCGGAGGAGGCGAACTATGTATTGGCCAAGTCTTTGTTGGCTAACGAGAATATGGGACAGGCCATAAAGGAGTTCGAAAAACTAACGAAGGCAAAGAATACCGAATATGCATCTGAAGCTCAGTATGTTTTGGCGGAGATAAACTATAAGTCAGGAAATATAGAGCAGGCGGAAAAAATAATACATCAGATCAATGCCAATCCGAGCAGTGAGTATTGGTTGGCCAAGACGTTCATACTGTGGGCGGATATATTCAATGCCAAAGGGAACACCTTACAGGCCAAACAGACATTGCAAAGTATAATAGAGAATTATGACGGAGAGGAACTGGTCAATATCGCAAAGGACAAGTTGGATGCGTTGAACAAACAGTCGGATTTGAACAAAAAGGCCGAAGAGGAAAAGTTGAAAGAAAGCAAGGAAGCCGTTGACGAAATAATCATTAGCGGAGAATAAATCAGAATAAAGCCGTGACGTATATGAAAACCAGAATAAAAACATTTGTAATATTTATTGCTGTTTTGTGTTTTTGCAATGTAACGAATGCACAAAGCAAGGATGAAAACAAATATAACGAAAGCGTTATTGTAAAGAGTTCGTTTGACCCTGTGGTGAATGAGGCATATAAGTTGAGTGACAAACCAAAGATATTCGATTCCAAATTTGAATTACCTCCTTTTACTTATGAAAAAGATACCAAGCGGTTCCCGACAACAATGACGTTTGAAAAGATAAAGCCGGCAAAGGTAAAGGGTGAGCCTATACCTATATTATACAATACGCATGTCAAGGCAGGCATAGGAACATATTTTACATCATTGCTCGATGTTGCATACTCTCAAACAAGGTCAAAGGATTTTGTTTACAGCGTAAACTATCATCATAAGTCTTCTTTGGGACAAATAAAAGATTACGCCAACTCGTCTTATGCCAACAATGATTTGAATCTTTATGCAAAAAAGATATGGGATGGATTCTTTGTTGATGCAGCATTGCAATATAATCATCAAAGACAATATTATTATGGTTTCAGTGATACAATAGATATAGACAAGAAAGATTACAGAGCGTCATATCATAATGTTGGAACGGTTGTAAATTACAAGAGTCTTTATAAGGATGCTGACGCTTTACACAATTCAGCTTCATTTGCATTGAACTATACGTCCAGTAAATGGGGCCGCAGTCAGATGGATTTATTCATAGGAGCGGATGTCCATAAGAACTTTGACTTCCTAAACAGTGAGGAGCAACTTATAGGATTGAATATTCAATATGAACATTCATTTGGAAAATATAAGGCGGAAGATTTGGGAGTGTTTTACAATGATACATTGATATTGGATGCTTTTGATAATAATATAGGTAATGTAAAGATCAAACCTTATATTGATTTTGACATACAGAACTTTAGGTTGTATGCAGATATAGAATTCGTTCCCCTTTTCGGAGATGAGAAACAGTTTAAGATATTGCCAAACGTTGTCTTGGATATGCCTGTAATAGCACAGATGTTGAAAGTAAGTGCGGGGATAAGAAGCTGCAATCATACTCTTACATTGAATGAGTTGCGAAAGGACAATCCTTTCGTCAGTCCATTGGTCAGAATAGAAAATGAAAGCAGTATTGCATTGTTTGCCAAGGCAAACGTGATTTCTGTAGACAATATGCTTCTGAGTCTTGAGGCAGGCTATGAGGATATGTCCAATAAAGGTTTCTATCAGTTGGATAACAATGCTGCATTGAACAATATGTTCATACTGATGTATGATAATGCCCAAAGATTGTATATTGATTTTAATGTCGGTTATCATATAAATGACAGGTTTGAATTCAGGACGGAGTTATTGTATCAGAATGTTAAAACCGAGACGTTGGAGCATGCGTGGTATGTTCCTGCTTTTAAGGCGAATATGTTGTTGCAATATACAGCAGCAAACAAGTTTACAATATCTTTCAAACCTTACTTTCAGACAAAGACAAAATGTTTGGATGAGAACGGCATGGTGCAAGATCTGAAAGCGAAGGTTGATATCAACCTGTCGGCATCTTACAAATATTCAGACCAGTTGATTTTCTTCGTGGATTTGAATAATCTGGCCTTCCAGCGCTATTATGATTATTACAATTATCCATCTCAAAGATTTGTGGGGATGATAGGAGCAAGTATAGCTTTCTAGGTTGATGAGGATTGATATTGATTATGTACGCAGGTCTTTGCTGAGTAGATGGAGCAAGGATGATATGGAGTTGTTGGCTGAACAGGTAATGGAATGCGAAAACTTGAGAGATGTTTATATGCTTTCAAAAGATAATGCACCTAGAGTGCAATTCCGTTCGGCATGGTTGTTGCAGAAGATATGTGAAAAGGAGCTGAATCGCGCTGAGTTTTTTCTGGATTTATTGCTTGATGACTTTGATAGAATAAAAATCATTCAGCCTTTCGCAGTTATGCAAAGATAATATCCATGTTGTTGAGTCACAAAACAAGGGGAATTCTGTCGGATACGTTGACCTCAATTCTAACAAAAGAAAAAAATACAGAGAAAATCATAGAGGGCTGTTTCAATTACCTTCTCAAAGAGAATCGTATCATATCTGTAGTTGTCTATTGCTGTGATATATTGTTATATTATGCAAAGGATAATGATTGGATTAGAGAACAACTCCTTATAGAATCGGATAAGATGTTAGTAAACGGAAGCGCCGCAAGTGTTGTTTGTTCAAGAAGGTTAAAGATGTGTTTAAGATAGTAGATTCTATTTTCTAAGAACGGATCTCTTTATGATTCTTACTTCTCTGTAAAGCATGGAGAGAGAAACGATTGCCGATAAAAAATCTGCTATTGGAGAGGCAGCCCAAACACCGGGTAATCCTAATATTGTAGGTAGAATCAATAAGATTGGCAAAAGGAATATCAGTTGCCTTGTCATAGAGAGAAATACCGCTTTTTTTGCCATTCCTAATGATTGGAAAAAGTTTGAAGAAACTATTTGTAAGCCTACAAAAGGAAATGCAGACATGAATATTCTGAATCCTACTACCGATTTATCTATAAGTTCTTCGTTGTTTGAAAAAGCCAATGCCAAAAATTCTGGAAATAATTCTGCTGTCAAAAAACCTATTGTTGTAATTATAAATCCGGATAACAAGGCTTTGTTTAATGTACTTATGACTCTGCCATATCTTTTGGCCCCGTAATTATATCCTATAATAGGTTGCATACCTTGGGTAAGACCCAACACAATCATAACGAACATAAAGGCAACGCTGTTTACTATTCCGTATGCACCTATTGCTATGTCTCCTCCGTATTGTTTGAAGCCGAAGTTTAAGAAAACTACTACCAGACATGCTATCAAGTTGGTCATGAAAGGAGACATTCCTATCGAGAAAATTGCTTTTGAAATATCCGGTTTGAATTTCAGATATTCATTTTTAATGAAGACAACCTGATTTCTTTTCAACAATAAAAAAAGGAGTACGAGGAATGATACGAATTGTGTCAATACGGTTGCCCATGCCGCTCCAGCTATACCCCATTTTAAAACAAAAATAAACAACGCATCCAAAACCGCATTTAATCCCACTGAAAATACTGTGACAAACATTGCTTTGGCAGGGTATCCGGATGAACGTAATATTGAATTTAGTCCGAAATAAAGATGAGTGAAAACATTTCCCAACAATATTACACGCATATAATCTTCTGCATATTTTATTGTATCTTCACTGCCCCCCAATGCATATAGTATGTCATTAAGAAAAGGTAAACATATTACAGTTATGAATAGTCCTATCGTTATGTTTAATATTATAAGATTACCCAATACCAATCTGGCTGAGTCATAGTTTTTTTCACCTAACCTTATAGATGTCAATGTAGATGCACCCACACCGACCAATGTTCCAAAGGCTGCAGTAAGATTCATGAACGGAAATGTCAAGGCTAATCCGGATATTGCCAATGGACCAACTCCCTGACCTATGAAAATTCTGTCAACTACATTATATAAACTTGCTGCTATTTGAGCTATTATTGCAGGTAAAGCATATTGCAGTAATAGTTTGCCTATCTTTTCTCTACCTAATATTAGAGCTTTTTCTTCATTCATATTTTTGTCAACGCATATGAAAAGATATTATTATTGCTCAAATGTTAATGATTTGCAAAAAAAATAATGGTGGCTTCGTATGAAGCCACCATTAAAAATATAATATATTGGTTTCTTATTTCAAGAAAGCCAATAAAATACCGGCTGCGACAGCAGAACCGATGACTCCTGCCACATTTGGACCCATGGCATGTTGTAGCAGATAGTTCGATTTGTCATATTCCAATCCCACGGTCAAAGAAACTCTGGCGGAATCCGGTACTGCGGATACTCCTGAATTTCCTATCAACGGATTGATTTTGTTGTCGTGTTTCAGGAACAAGTTCATGAATTTGACGAACAATACACCGCAAGCCGTTGCTATGACAAACGAGAATGCTCCTATGGCAAAAATACCTATTGATTTACCAGTCAAGAACGATGTAGCTTGCGTAGAACAACCTACAGTCAAACCAATCAGTATGGTACATATGTCAACGATAGGGCCTGAGGCAGCGTTTGCCAAACGTTTTGTAACCCCGGATTCTTTCAATAGATTACCGAAAAACAACATACCCAACAAAGGCATACCTGTCGGTACTATGAAACAACACAAAATAAAAGCCATGATAGGGAATACACATTTTTCGGTTTTGGAAACCTGACGAGGAGGTCTCATTCGTATCACCCTTTCTTTCTTGGTTGTCAACAGTCTCATGATAGGCGGCTGAATAACAGGTACAAGAGCCATGTAGGAATATGCCGACACTGCAATTGCTCCCATCAGTTCAGGTGCCAACTGGGAAGATGTAAATATGGCAGTAGGACCATCCGCTCCCCCGATAATGCCTATCGAACCAGCTTCCGCAGGAGAAAATCCAATCAACAATGCGACGAAGTAAGCCGCAAATATACCACCTTGAGCAGCGGCACCAATCAACATCAGTTTGGGATTTGACAACAAAGCCGAAAAATCGGTCATCGCACCTATTCCCAGAAATATTAGAGGCGGATACCATCCATTCTGCACTCCGTGGTAAAGGATGTTGAGTACGGATCCAGATTCGTAAATGCCTATCATCAAGCCGGGATAGAAAGGAATGTTCCCGACTATCATACCGAATCCTATAGGCACCAAAAGAAGAGGTTCATATTCTTTCTTTATTCCGAGATAAATAAATGCACAGCCTATAATTATCATTATTAAGTGACCTATCTCAAAATTTGCAAAGGCCGTGTATTGAAAAAACTGTACAAGCTGAGCTTGAACAAAATCTATAAAGCTCGAAGATTCCATTGGTACCATCGATTATTCTCCTATAGTTAACAGTACGTCTCCTTCCAACACCGCATCTCCTTTACGTACTTTTATTTCCTTTATTGTACCACTTACATCCGAGTCAATGCCGTTTTCCATCTTCATCGCCTCGAGAATCAAGAGCCTTTGTCCTACGGATACCTTGTCGCCTACATTTACATTTATATCCATTATAGTTCCTGGAAGAGGCGATTTTATTGCAGTATCCTTGCCAGTAGAAGCTACGGTCTTGGCAACCTGAGGAGCATGATCGGTGGATGGGACGGCAACAGATCTCATAAGTTTTGGAGTTTTTGTTTGCCTTATCTCTCTGTCTACCTCTACTTTATAGGCAGAGCCGTTCAATTCCAATTTTATTTCATTGTCTTCTACACTTTGTATTTCTACAGTGTAATTATTCCCGTTTATTTTGAACTTATAACTTTTCATTACGTATATTCTTTAAATTAGAAACTATCTTCTATAAGGATTCATGTTGTACAATTTGGAACTCCATGGAGAATAAGCCTTGGCAACTTTGTTTATTGTCAGAATCGTGGATTCCTCATCATGCATTTCGTCATTGTACAAATGTATTGCAGCCGCTATCGCAGCGAATTCTTCTCCGCTTATGTCACTGGTTTTCTTGCCTGTTGTTTTTTCAGTGTCTGACATTGCTGCATCTGGCTGTTTCCGACCCTTCTTGTTTTGTATGTTTACCATAAGTTTTCCGAACAATACGGACAAAATAACAGTTATGAGGATCAATACAAGAAATACCGTTCCCATCGCTATTATTGCCAATCCTGCACCGGTCGGGTCTTTTTCGGCCATTTCATCAGCCTTCTTCTTTTTGATGTACTGATATGACGGACTGCCTTTTATGGTCATGTTGTCAAAACCTTTTGTCGCGTCTACGACGAATACATTGTATCCCGCAGCGTTGCTGCCCGCTATATACAACAATTTGGTAGATACGTCATAACTGAAAGCCTGAGCAGCTCCACGGAACTTGAAAAACTCCTTTTCAACTCCATCCAATGTCAATACCTTGACGAAAGAACTGTCTCTGTTCGACGCCAGATAAACAATATGATGCTCATATACCGCAACGGATTGAGGAACGTAAATCTTGAACACGTCATGCCTGCCTTCCGCATTGTCAACAAGCAATTGCTTGGTCTTCTCGAATCCGTCTTTTGTCCTTGACAGTATTTCAACCGTGTTCTCATTTTCATTTATGACAACCATTGTCTGACTCTCCGAGTCAACGGCAAATTTTTGCGCAACCAAAGGGTCGTAACTTGACGGTTTTGTATTTGCATCGAATTCAGCACTTTCCACTTTGTCTTGCGCAAAAGACACAAAGGACAAAAGCAGTACAAAAGACAATACAAATGATTTCACTATACTATTTTTCATTTTTGTCTGCTTATTATAGAGGAATGTTACAATGTTTTTTCATAGGGTTCTGATCCTTCTTTGTAGCCAAAGCCTGCAAAGCCCTTATGACACGGAAACGAGTGTTGCGAGGCTCGATTACATCGTCTATGTGACCAAATTTTGCTGCAACGTAAGGATTTGCGAACTTGTTGGTGTATTCAGCCTCTTTTTCGGCAATGAATTTGGCTTTTGCCTCAGGATCTTCCATCTTCTTCAGTTCTGAACCGTAAAGAACGGCAACTGCACCACTTGCTCCCATAACGGCTATTTCCGCACTTGGCCATGCATAGTTTATATCACCTCTCAACTGTTTCGAACTCATCACATCGTGAGCTCCACCGTAAGATTTACGCAACGTTATTGTAACCTTAGGAACAGTAGCTTCACCGTAAGCGAAAAGCAATTTTGCTCCGTTTGTTATGATACCGTTGTATTCCTGACCTGTTCCAGGCAAGAAGCCCGGTACGTCAACCAAAGTAACTAAAGGAATGTTGAACGCATCGCAGAATCTTACGAATCTTGCTGCTTTTCTCGAAGCGTTTATGTCCAATACTCCTGCCATGTAGTTTGGCTGGTTGGCCACTATGCCGACAGATACTCCGTTAAATCTCGCAAAACCTACAACTATGTTGGCCGCAAAATGACGGTGTACTTCCAGAAATTCTCCCTCGTCGACTATCGCATGAATTATATCCCTTACATCATAAGGCTGGTTAGGATTGTCAGGAATTATGGAGTTCAATGAATCTTCCAAACGATCAATAGGGTCGTTACATGGTTGCAAAGGAGCTTCCTCAAGATTGTTGGAAGGTATGTAGCTTATCATTTTCCTTATCAACATCAGTCCCTCATCTTCAGTATCCACAACAAAATGAGTTACGCCGGACTTGGAAGCATGTACCATTGCGCCTCCGAGTTTGTCGTCAGTCACTTCCTCACCAGTTACGGTCTTTACAACCTTTGGACCTGTCACGTACATGTATGAGTTTTCCTTGCTCATCATTATGAAGTCGGTCAACGCAGGTGAATAAACGGAACCACCGGCACAAGGACCAAAAATGGCTGAAATCTGAGGTATTACTCCCGATGCCATGATGTTGCGCTGGAATATCTCAGCATATCCGGCCAAGGAATTGACACCTTCCTGTATACGTGCTCCGCCGGAATCGTTCAGTCCTATAACGGGAGCACCCACCTTCATGGCTTGGTCCAATACCTTGCATATCTTTGAGGCGAATGATTCGGAAAGAGAACCTCCGAAAACCGTGAAGTCCTGTGAAAAAACATATACCAATCTTCCATCTATAGTACCGTAACCAGTAACGACTCCATCGGAAAGGAAACTTTTTTCGCCCATGCCGAAATCGGTGCAATGATGAGTGACGAACATGTCAAACTCCTCAAAACTGCCGTCGTCAAGCAACCTTTCTATTCTTTCGCGAGCCGTCAATTTGCCCTTGGCATGTTGGGAATCTATTCTTTTTTGACCGCCACCCAACTTCGCCTCTTCTCTCTTGTCAAGCAACTGCTTGATTTTTTCTTCAAAAGCCATGTTTTTATATTAATTTTATTGGAAATAAATATTTTACTTGCAACAAATTTCTGTAAGAACACCAAGTGTTGATTTAGGATGAAGGAATCCAATGTTCAATCCTTCGGCACCTTTTCTTGACTGCTTGTCTATCAGTCTTACGCCTTTGTCCTGCGCATCGTTCAAGGCCTTGTCCGTATCCTCCACAGCAAAAGCTATGTGGTGAACTCCCGCACCTCTTTTTTCAATGAATGAAGCGATGGTGCTGTCAGGACTTGTAGCTTCCAACAATTCTATCTTCACTTCTCCTATTTTGAAGAAAGCGGTTCTTACCTTTTGGTCCGCAACCTCTTCGATGTTATAGCACTTTAGGCCCATAACGTTTTCCCAATACTTTATAGCCTCGTCCAAATTAGATACGGCTATACCGATGTGTTCAATATGTGTAGGTGTCATAATTATTAATGTATTTAAATTGTTTGTTTTCTGCACTTTAAAATTAAGCGGCAAAATTACTCACTTTTTTCAATCTGAACAAGAATTGATATTAAATATTTAACCAAACAAATCATTGTGGCAGAGTTTATTTAAGTGTTAGTTTTCCTTTATGCCGCGGATGACGGCTTCCAGTTGTATCAGTTGATCCCTTTTCGGATTACGTGGCGAGTAAACAAAGCCGTCAATCATCACGAAACGGTTGTTCTTTTTGTCCAAAAAGCAGTAATTGACAAAAGGACCTCCCATGAAATCGTTGAACAGACGCCACAGTCCTCTTGTTTCTATTGCCTTTATGTCATTTCCTATAACCGTAGTGTCCCTTACGAATTCCGCCCTGCGCTCCACACCCATGTAGGAACCCCTACGCGGTCCCGGTATATGCTTTTTGGTTATGCTGTCCCTGAGGCTGAGGATGTATTCCTGTTCGAACATTTGTTCCCCTTTGTAAGGCATGGTGTATATCATCAATCCCAGACTGCCGTCCTTGGGTTCTTTTCTCAACCATACGAAGTCGTCGTCATTGGTCGCAAGATAGAATTCCTCCGATACCGTTAAATAAAAGCCGAACTTGGATTTGAGTGTCTTGGTGATGTTTATGTTTTCCAGTTTCTTGAAGGCAGCCTGTACTCTCTTGTATTCGTTGAGATAGAACTGTTCCCTTATCGTATTGGAATAGCGGGCAATCAAACTGTAAAGACTATCCCTGTCGCTTGTTGAAAACTGGAAATAGGCCTGAGGGTAGGATTTGTAGTTTATTTGTTTGGTCAGTTTGTTCGGATTGCCTGCCTTGTGATCTATTATTATGATGTTTCTGTGTTTTTTTAGCATGTCGGAATTGAAGAAGCCGCTAGGATTCATTTGAACCACGTCGAACAGCGGTTCTGCCTGGGGAAGACCCTTGCAGGCTTTCATGAAATATTTTCCTATGGTGTCCTTTATGTCTCCCTTGTAAATGTCATCTGGTATGACCAATACCACCTCGAGTGTTTTTCCGCCCGAGGCAGGCAATCCCATGCTTTCATTGTCACTCTGTGTTTTTTTCTTGCTGCAACATACCAATACTGTCATCGGCAAACAAAACAACATCAAATACTTGACCAATCTTCCTTTCTTCATATTTCAAACATTTTAACAGATTGCAAAGATAATAAATTCCTTCAAAACAAAAATAAGCCTTACGGAGCCTCGCAAGGCATGAAACGCCGTTAGTCGAAAATGAAACAAAGAAAGAATTTTCCGGAATCAAGATTCATTTTTTTCTTTTCTGAAAAGGAAAATGCTCTTTTCAAGTTTCGTCAAATCGAACTCTTGCATTGATGCTTACTTGCGCTGTGAAGTAATTTTTGTAACTTTGCCTGCTCAAAAACGAAGGCTTATGTTGGAAAAATTGGAAGCGATTAACGAAAAGTTTCTCGACATAGAAAAGAAAATGAATGAACCCGGAGTGATGGACGACATGAAACACTATGTCAAGCTCAGCAAGGACTACAAGGATTTGCAGCCCATAATATCCGCATACAAGCAATACAAGAACATACTGGCCAATATAGAGAGTTCGAAACAGGTGTTGAACACCGAGAAGGACGAGGAATTCAAGGAACTTGCCAAGGAGGAATTGTCGGATTTGACTAAAAAGAAAGAGGAAATGGAGGAGGAGATACGTCTTATGCTCATACCTTCGGACCCTCAGGACGGCAAGAATGCCATTTTTGAGATACGTGCCGGAACAGGAGGTGATGAGGCAAGCATATTTGCAGGTGATTTGTACAGAATGTACACCAAGTTCTTTGAAAAGAAAGGCTGGAAGGTTGAGGTTGTTGATTTTACGGAAGGAACCGTGGGCGGCTACAAGGAAATAGTGATGAATGTCAGAGGTGAAGGCGTTTACGGTCAGATGAAGTATGAATCGGGTGTACACAGAGTGCAGAGAGTTCCGCAGACCGAGACTCAGGGCAGGGTACATACCTCGGCCGCTTCGGTGGTTGTTCTTCCTGAAGCCGAAGAATTCGATGTCGATTTGAAGATGAGCGACATACGCAAGGATACGTTTTGTTCTTCCGGTCCGGGAGGTCAGTCTGTCAATACGACATACTCAGCCATACGTCTTACACACATTCCTACTGGTATAGTAGTTTCGTGTCAGGACCAGAAATCACAGATAAAGAATTTCGACAAGGCGTTGGTGGTTTTGCGTTCGAGATTGTTCGAATTGGAATACAACAAGTATCTTGAAGAAGTGTCCTCCAAGAGGAAGACAATGGTATCCACGGGAGACCGTTCGGCCAAGATACGTACCTATAATTATCCTCAGTCTCGTGTGACGGACCACAGAATAAACTGGACGATGTACAATTTGCCAGTGTTTATGGACGGGGATATTCAGGATGTGCTTGATGCCTTGCAGCTGGCCGAAAATGCCGAAAGACTCAAGGAAGCTGTAAGTTGACGGGCTCATAAAAGGCGGCCGGTCATAATAATAGGCAAGTCTGCTTCGTTTTCATTTCTGTGAGGTTTTATATTGCAGGACATGATTAAAAGATACCTTTTGTTTTTTTTGCTGTTGTTCGCATGTGGGTTTGTTGCAAGGCCGCAGTATTCCAATGCATCTTTGGGACAGTGGAGAGACCATCTTTCCTATTATTCCACACATAGGGTTGACGATATGGGAAGCAAGGTTCTCGTCAGTTCGGACTACTCTCTTTTTTATGTGAACAAATATACCATGCAGACCGAGCGGTTTTCCAAGGTGAACGGCTTGTCCGATGCGGGTGTGGGGGTTTCGGCCTATGATCCCAGAACGCGGACCATGGTCATAACATATGACAATTCCAACATAGACATAGTTCACAAGGAAAAGGTATACAATGTTTCGGACATAAAGGACAGAAGCATAGAGGGCAGCAAGTCCATCAACTCCATATATTTCCATGACGGCAAGGCATATTTGTCATGTGGTTTCGGAATAGTCGTTTTGGACCTTGAGCGCAAGGAGATATTTGATACCTATTACATAGGAACAAACAGTTCTGCCATAAGTGTCAATGCTGTCAGTATAAACGATACGGCTATTTTTGCGGCTACTGTCAACGGACTGATGTATGCTCCTGTCAATAGCGGAGCCTTGGCGGCGAGCGAATCGTGGAAGGTAATCCCGACACCTTATTATCCTTCACAAAAGACTGTAGACCGTTTGATTCAGATAAATCCTAAAGAGCTGATGGTTAGTGTCGCAAAGGATGGCAGTACACTCTCAACCGTGTACACCTTTGACGGGACAAGTTGGGACACAGTCTTCAAAGAGGAGTATTTTGAGAACATAAGAATGAGTGGGGACAAGATAATCACTTTAGGATATCGTTCCATGAACATATACGATGCTGAAAATTTCAAAAGTGACGCTTCCTTGTTTCATTTGAGTGACACATGGAATCCGTTGCCCGGCATTTCACTTGACATACACGATGCGATGATTGACGGGGACGACCTTTGGATAGCTCACGACTATGAAGGGGTGATATATTATCCGGACTATATGAACGATTCCAAACAGATGAAAAAACTGTATCCCGACGGACCGATGGCCAACGAGGTATTCTCCATTACTGCCTCCAAGGACGGCAAGATATATGTTGCACACGGAGGTAAGACAATACAGAATGCGGCGAGGGGTTTTCCAGCCAACATATACACTTTTGACGGTTATTATTGGAGAGCTTTGGACAAAACACCTGAACAGGATTCGATAAAGGATATATTGAGATTGACGATAGACCCAAACGACAATAACCACATCATGGCAGCCTCGTGGTGGAGTGGCGTTGTGGAAATACGCAACAACAAGATAGTCAATCTGTACACACAGCATAACACCAACAATGTTCTGGTGCCTCATCCGTACAGTTTCCGTATTGCCGATGTTGCTTACGACGCTTCAGGAAACCTGCTTGTGGCAAACTCCATGACAAAGGACGGACTGTGTTATCTGAACTACCATGGAGTGTGGGGAAGTTTCGAGACGTATTCGTGGATAGGAGACAACGACATATTGGGAATGACATTGGACAAAAACTATCACTACAAGTTTCTGTGGACTGCAAACAACAAGATACTTGTCATGGACAATGACGGCAACAGAATCTTTTTGGATCCGAACAGAGGCTCGCTTGACCAGACGACAGCCGTCAACTGCATAACGCAGGACATGGACGGTGAAATGTGGATAGGAACAAACAAGGGCATAAAGGTCGCTTTCAACATAGAAAACGTGTTTGACACCGACGATGGTGTGACCTCGACAACGGAATGTCAGAACATAGTATATCAGGAGGAAGGAATAGCGCAATATCTGCTTAATTTCGAAAATGTGAACTGCATAATGATAGACGGCGGAAACAGAAAGTGGATAGGTACCGAGAGGAACGGGGTTTATGTTTTTTCTCCTAACGGTTCCGAACAGCTGTATCATTTCACGGCAGAGAACAGTCCCTTGTTCTCCAACCGTGTTGTAAGCATGGCGCAGAACGAATTGACGGGAGAGGTCTTCATTGGAACGGACCGGGGTCTGATATCGTACAGAGCGGAGTCGCTCAAGGCCGCCGAAGAGGCCGGAAAACTGACGGTATATCCCAACCCGTTGCGTCCAAATCACAGCGGAACGATTGCAATCAAGGGATTCGTCGCAGATTCCGACGTTAGGATAACCGATGTGTCGGGAAGGGCGGTTGCCCATCTCAAATCCGTAGGAGGACAAGCCGTATGGGATGGCAGGAATTATGAAGGCGAACTTGTCCCTTCGGGCGTTTACCTTATATTTTCTTCGGCTGAAAACGGCAAACAGACAGCCTGCGGAAAGGTGTTAATCATTCGTTGAGATGCTTCATAAGACCAAGGCGATAGTATTGAGTTCCATACCTTATTCCGAGTCAAACATAATAAGCAAACTGTTTACCGAACAGGCAGGGCTTGGAACCTATATGGTAAGAGGGGTGAGAAAGCATAACGACAGAACGAAGGCGGCTCATTTCCAACCGTTGAGAGTGATAGAAATAGAGACTCAAAACAATAAGAAGTCGTCATTGCAAACGGTAAAGACCAGTTGCCAGCTGCTTAATTCCGACGGAATAAACTGTGACATAGTCAAGACGAGCATTGCCATATTCATGAGCGAGGTAATAAACCTTTCAATTAGGGAGGAGACGGTCAACAGACCTTTATTCGACTTTTTGCTCGACTCAATCAGACAACTGGAACAGGCGGATTCTAAACGCCTTGCGGAATTTCACATAAGGTTTCTTATAGATTTTGCCGGCAAGCTCGGCTTCAGTCCCATGGACAATTACAACGAACAACAGACCGTGTTCAATCCCGTCTCAGGCTGTTTTGTCTCACAATCGCAGGACAAGGACAGTTTTTCCGTTGAACAGTCACGTCTTCTGCATGCCTTTCTCGGTGAGGAATCACATTCTTCTCTGAATGTATGCGCCAGCCGTGCCGAAAGAAACATGCTTTTGGACGGTCTGGTACTGTTTTACAGGATTCACATAACCAACAACAGGGAGATAAAGTCCCGTAACGTGTTGAGTACCATATTGCATTGAGATTTTCATGTTTTCATTATATATATGTGTAAAATGAAATCAAATTCCGTTTTTCTGGAATCAAGATCTATTTTTTCAGAATCAAGATTCATTTTTACGGAATGGCGTTTGGCTACTTTTATTTTTATAACGCTTTGTATTATGTCTGCATATATTCGTATATTTGCAACTAAAAATGTGATTTGATGGGAAAACAGAGGAAAGAAGCGGAGATTCTTACGCAGATAGCGATAAAGGGGATTCAGAACAAGAAGGGAAAGGACATAACGGTCATAGATTTTGAGAATGTTGAAGGCTCGTTGTTTGAATACTATGTGATTTGCACGGCCAATTCTCCCTCTCATGTCGATGCGATAACCGATTCCATAGACAGGGAAATAAAGATTGCGACGGGCTTGAACCCGAAGAGGGTTGAAGGACTTCAGAACTGCCAATGGGTTTTGTTGGATTACTTTGATGTTGTGATACATGTCTTTCTGCAACAGACAAGAGAGTTCTACAATATAGAGGCTATGTGGAAGGATGTCAAGCAGACTCATATAGAGGATGTTGAATAATTACAGTGAAACGATATGACAAAAGGAAATAACAAGTTGAAGGGGAAGAACGGCATGAAACCCCCGAAGTTAAAGTTCAATTTATACTGGATATACGGCATTGTGCTGGTGTTTCTGGTTTATCTTTGGTTCAGCGGTGGCGGACAGGATGCCATGTACAAGGAGGTTGAATGGGACAAGTTGAAAAATGTTCTTGTCAACAGGGATTATACTCGTATAAATGTTGTGAACAAGGAATTCGCCGAGATTTACATCAAGCGGGAAAAGATAGACAACGACACGGCTTACAAGGATTTGAGGGTGAAACCGGGATTGTTTACCGACGCGAGAGCTCTTAAGGATGTTGAAGGCTTTTATATTTACAGGTTTGTTGACTATGATGATTTCAGGGACCAGTTGAAGACGGTGGAGGACCAATGGATAGCCAGGGATACGGTCGGAGTTGGAGACCAGGTCAAGAAACAGGAAATCATATCCGATTTAAGGATAAATGTAGACTCCGAGACCAGGAAGAGTTTCTTCGGTGAGAACTACGGATTCCTTATTTCGATTGTTTTCATGATACTCATATGGGTATTGTTTTTCCGTATGATGCGTTCCGGCTCTTCTTCCGGCGGCATGGGAGGGGGTATTTTCAGTGTAGGCAAGAGCAAGGCCCGTCTGTATGACAAGGACAATGATGTCAAGATAACCTTTGCTGATGTTGCGGGGCTGGAAGGTGCCAAGCTTGAGGTCAAGGAGATCGTTGACTTTTTGCGTTCGCCGTCCAAATATACCAATCTGGGTGGCAAGATACCCAAGGGAGCGTTGCTTGTAGGCCCTCCGGGTACGGGAAAGACCCTTTTGGCCAAGGCTGTTGCGGGAGAGGCCAAGGTTCCTTTCTTTTCGCTTTCCGGGTCGGACTTTGTTGAGATGTTTGTCGGCGTTGGAGCTTCGAGGGTTAGGGATTTGTTCAAGACGGCCAAGGAAAAGGCTCCGTGCATAGTGTTCATAGACGAGATAGATGCGATAGGAAGGGCTAGGGGCAAGAATCTGGCATCCGGTTCCAATGACGAGAGGGAGAATACTTTGAATCAGTTGTTGACAGAGATGGATGGATTTGGTACGAATGCCGGAGTGATAATATTGGCTGCGACAAACCGCGCGGACATTTTGGACAAGGCTTTGCTGAGAGCGGGACGGTTCGACCGGCAGATACATGTTGAGTTGCCAGATGTGAAAGAAAGGAAGGAGATATTCAATGTCCATATGCGCAATCTTAAGTATGACAAGCAGGAGGTTGACGTTGATTTTCTCTCAAAGCAAACGCCCGGTTTTTCAGGGGCGGACATTGCCAACATCTGCAATGAGGCTGCGTTGATTGCTGCACGCCACGACAAGAAATCAATAGGCAAGCAGGACTTTTTGGATGCCGTTGACAGGATAATAGGAGGTTTGGAGAAGAAAAACAAGATTATTTCGTCAAAGGAGAAGAAAACCATTGCCTATCATGAAGCCGGTCATGCTTCTGTAAGTTGGCTTTTGGAGCATGCTAATCCTCTTGTTAAGGTTACAATAGTTCCGAGAGGCTCTGCCCTTGGTGCGGCGTGGTATCTTCCGGAGGAAAGACAGATAACCACAAAGGCTCAGCTGTTGGACCAGATGGTTTCGTTGTTGGGAGGAAGGGCCGCTGAGGAACTGGTGTTCGGAGAGGTCTCGACGGGTGCATTGAACGATTTGGAAAGGGTAAGCAAACAGGCTTACGCCATGGTGGTGTATTACGGTTTGGATTCGGAGATAGGAAACGTAAGTTTCTACGATTCGACAGGCCAAAGCGATTACAGCCTTCAGAAACCTTTCAGCGAGAAAACGGCTGAAAAGATAGACGAACAAGTGAGGAAACTGGTCGAAGAGGCTTATGCACAGGCCAAAGGAATATTGAAGGATAACAGAGACAAACTGGATGCTCTTGCTGCAATATTGATAGAAAGGGAAGTGATATTCAGAGAGGACGTTGAAAAAATATACGGCAAGAGACCTTGGGACAAGGACGAGGAAGAACAGAACAAGGATTCCGAGCTTCAGGACAAAGACAATGAATCGGAAGATAAAAAAGATGAGGAGTAGTTCCGAAAAGGAAAAAGTACTGAAACTGCTGAGGGATGCCCAATTGGAAAAGGACAACAGTGCGGAACAGTTGGGTGAGGCGGCGCAACCTCTTTACAAGATTTCGAAGCAGGACATGATAACCGTGTTTGCCGAAAAGTTTTCGGAGGGAAACGGCAAGTTCTTCTACTGTCGTACGGGACAGGAACTGGTTGCAAGTCTAAAGAATCTCATAGAATACAGACAGTGGAAGAATGTGGTGTCCTTCAGCGAAAATCTGCAGTCGTATCTAGCCGGAATAGGTTTGCAGACCAACATAGACGATGAGCATACGACCGTGGGAATAACTCTTTGTCACGCACTGATGGCACGGACAGGCAGCATAATCATCACTTCCGAGCAGGGAGTGGGAACACACTTGAAACGCTTTACCCCCATACTCATAGTGATAGCTTTCGCCTCGCAACTGTGTGACGATTACGGCATAATACTTGACACTTTGGACCAGAAAAGGCCGCAATGGGTGCTTAACATAAAGTC
The DNA here is from genome assembly GCA_944320415.1 of uncultured Bacteroidales bacterium. Classification (GTDB taxonomy): domain Bacteria; phylum Bacteroidota; class Bacteroidia; order Bacteroidales; family P3; genus Onthomorpha. Next base: position 101,514 of record CALUHJ010000003.1, on the reverse strand, counting down.
GGGCGACCTTGTGCAGGAGGAAATAAGGGAGATGTACATGTTTTTAATGGATGCGTAGAAATGAAAGACCTGTTTAAGAGAACCGTAACGGGAGCGGTATATGTATTGAGCGTAATACTTGCCATATGTATTGATGCGAGGATTTCTTCCGTTTATTTCGGCATTGTGGCTCTGCTGGCAGTACACGAGTTCGTTTCAATCACAACGAAAAACCTGCAAAAACTCAACGCGGTTCTTATATACCTTACGGCCGCATCGGTTTATGCCACGGTGGCTCTTTACAGCTTCGGGGTGAATCACCTAATTACACTTGCATTGGCAGTGTTGGGCATTCTTGCCCTTTTCATAACGGAGCTTTACGGCAAGGACAAGAATCCGTTTACGTCAATATCCTACAGCCTTTGCGGATTGGTTTACATCGTTTTGCCGCTTTCACTCACCAATTTCATCATACAGACCGGAGGAGGCTTTGAACCCTATCTGTTGCTTGCCGTTTTCATTTTCGCATGGTGCAATGACACATTCGCATACCTTGTCGGCAGCAAGCTCGGCAAACACAAATTGTTTGAAAGGCATTCTCCCAAAAAAAGCTGGGAGGGTTTCTTTGGCGGCTTTGCCGCAACGCTCGCCGCGGCCCTGATAATGAACCGCTGCGTGGACGGATTCGTATGGTGGGACTGGATGGCATTGGCGGTGATAACCACAGTGGTGGGTACGTTCGGCGATTTGACAGAGTCCATGTTCAAAAGACAGATGGGAGTCAAGGACAGCGGCAGGATATTGCCCGGTCACGGCGGCATATTGGACAGGTTCGACATATTGCTTGCCGTTTTGCCCGTGGCGTGGGTTTACTTGATTCTGGCGGTTAATTGAAAAAACGATAGGATATGTATATACACAGAGAAGGATACAAGATAAGTGCGGTTGCGATAGCGGTTGCGATAGCCGTCATAGCCGTTCTGGTTTATTTTGTGGAGGAATGGAACTGGTTTTGGACTGTATTGGTTGCGGTCATAGTCCTTTTGGCCGGAACGATAGTCAGGTTCTTCAGGATACCTTCGAGAGACCTGGTGCGCAACCCCAACCAGATAATAAGCTCTGCGGACGGTACCGTGGTGGTTGTTGAACAGGTCTATGAGCCTGAGGTGCTAAAGTCGCTCTGTATTCAGATTTCCACCTTCATGTCACCGAACAATGTCCACGTAAACCGTTATCCGATATCGGGCAAGGTGACATATACCAATTATCACACGGGCAAATATCTTATAGCAAAGCATCCAAAGAGTTCGTCATTGAACGAGCGTACCACCATATGCATAGAGACCGACAACGGGCAGAAAGTGGTCGTCAGACAGATAGCAGGAGCGTTGGCAAGAAGGATTGTGTGCTATGCAAAGGAGGGTGAGTATGTACAGCAGGGAGCGGAACTGGGCTTTATCAAGTTCGGCTCGCGTGTTGACTTGTTCATACCGCTTGAATCGCAGGTTCACGCAGAGATAGAGGATAAGGTGAAAGGCGGATTGTCTGTTTTGGCCACATTATAGACCATGAGCAGTTTTGAAAGTCAGATACTGTACGAGGACAACCATATAATAGCGGTCAACAAGCTTAATTCCCAGATAGTGCATTCGGACAAGACGGGGGATGAGTCCCTGGAGGATATGGTCAAGGCTTATCTCAAGCGTCGGTATGACAAGCCGGGCAATGTGTATTGCGGGCTTGTCCATCGCCTCGACAGACCTGTGAGCGGTGTTGTCCTCTTTGCCAAGACGGAAAAGGCTTTGGTCAGACTGAACAAGATGATAAAGGAACGTCAGATAAGCAAGACCTATTGGGCGATAGTGAAGGCTGAACCGCCTGCGCCCTCGGGCACGCTCAGGGATTATCTTGTGAGGAACGAGCGACAGAACAAGTCCTATGTGACAAAGGATGTAAACCGCGGGGACTATGCCGAACTGGACTATGAGCTGATAGCCAAAAGCGATTATTACAATCTGTTGCAGATAGACCTCAAGACCGGAAGGCATCATCAGATAAGGGTTCAGTTGGCCCACATGGGCTGTCCGATAAAGGGGGATTTGAAATACGGCTTCGGCAGAAGCAACAAGGTGTCCTCCATTTCCCTGCATGCAAGACGCGTACGGTTTGTACATCCTGTCAGAAAGGAAATACTCGAAATAGTTGCACCGGTACCTCGGGAGCCTTTGTGGCAATACTTCGAAGAGAAGGTGAAATGAATTCAGAAAAGAAAAAAATGAATTCTGAATCCGATTTTTTCTTTTCAGAAGAGAAAAAGACGGAATCAAATTCCGGCAAATGATGATTTGATTTCATTTTGCCGGAATGTTGTTTTTTTATGGTTTTCATTCGTTTGACATGTCGTATTGTTTGGATTGGAGCATTGCAGTAATGTGTCATTATCGGTTTTTTGATGAGATGAAAATTTTGTTGATATTGTAAAAATGTATATTTTTGCCTTCAATATAAACCCAAAAGAAAGGAGTAAGATATAAGAAACACACGTATGAATTAATCGCACAAAGGTGCATCTGACATATTAAAAGCGTTTTTGCTTATCTTTAGTATTGTGGAACTTCGACACTTTCGCATTAAATAACCAAAGAGTTAAGCAGTAGACGCTCACGATCAAAAAATCGTGGGCTTTACTTATTTGGTTATTTAGGTAGTCGAAGACCTCACAATACGATAAGGAAAAGTCCCACGTTTTTTTATGTCCGCAAGTCATTGAAATAATTGTAGTTTTAAAGCCTTTGGGACGGGGCGGATGTAAAGAATGAAAAGAATGAAAATCGGAAAGAAGATTTGGTTGTTCGCTTTATTATTTTGGGATTCTTTATACTTTTTATTTTTGCTTGCTTTCAGCTACAGATTTCTTAAACTTTCCAGATGAATGACGGATATATTATTTGCAAAATATAGTAAGTGTAGAATTTAAATTGTAAATGATTTGCAAGAAAGAAATAAACAGAGGACTGAATTCTTTTGATTCAGCCCTCTGTGTTGTTTTGAGCATCTTATTCTGATTTACAGAATATTTCGACAGCGTTTTCTTTGTTTCTTTTTAATGAGCACAGTCGTGATGACTTGAACAGGATTCTCCGGAGTCGGATACCATGCCTTCCAAAAACATTTCCACCAGCTTGTCCGTGTCTCCGCTGCAACCTCTGTACACTTCTATCATATTGCTTTCCAATACGTTTTTTGCGCCTTCGCCCATGTTGCCTGCAAGCATCACGTTTACTCCCATGTCCCTTAGTATGGTTGCAACGCCTGACTTGCAGCCGCAACCCTGAGGGGAGGGCATTGTCTCCTTGGCTGTAATCTGTTTGTTCTCTATCGTATAGATTGTGTAATGTTCGCAATGACCGAAATGATCATCAACCTTGTTGTCTCTCGTTGGAACTGCTATTTTCATCGTTTGAATATTTTTGTTTTTTGTTTGACTTTCCGTTTGATTCCTTTTCCATGCCTCCTACAACGATTACAATCTCGCCTTTAGTTTCCCCTTCCTTGAATTTTTCGTACAGTTCCTGCAGGGTGCCTCTTGCCGTTTCTTCGAATTTCTTGCTGATTTCCCGTGAAAGACTTGCGGGCCTGTCCGCTCCGAATATGGAGCAGAACTGTTCCAGAGTCTTGTTGATTCTGTGGGGTGACTCATAGAAAATCATTGTCCTCGTTTCGTTTTTCAGGGCTTCAAGTTTGGATTGTCTGCCTTTTTTGTGTGGCAGGAAGCCTTCAAAACAAAACCGCTCGCAGGCAAGGGCCGAACATACGAGAGCAGGTACGAATGCGGTGGCACCGGGAAGGCATCTGACCTCTATGCCGTTTTTCACGCACTCTCTCACCAACAGAAATCCAGGGTCTGAAATGGCGGGAGTACCTGCATCGGTTATCAGTGCGAGGTCCTCTCCGCATTTGAGACGTTCGACAATCGGCGTTACAGTCTGGTGTTCGTTGAACAGATGATGAGCTTGCAGGGGCGTGTGTATGTCGTAGTGATTGAGCAGAGTGCGAGATGTTCTGGTGTCTTCCGCCAGTATCAGGCTTACTTCCTTCAACACTTTCACCGCCCTGAAAGTCATGTCTTCCAGGTTGCCTATCGGAGTGGGGACAAGGTAAAGCATGTGTCTATTCCGCGTTTTCCAGTTCTTCCGTCATTTCGAGGGTGTGATATACGGCCTGAACGTCATCGTCGTCTTCGAGCATGTTTATCAGTTTCATTACCTTCAATCCTTCTTCCAAAGGCAGCTCGGTCGTGGTATTGGGAATGCGTTGCAGTTCCGCGTTTTCGCATTCTATGTTCATTTCTTCAAGACTTTTCTGCATTGCGGCAAAGTCTTCCATTTTTGTGTACACCGTGAAGTAATCATCATCGCGTTCTATTTCGTCTGCTCCTGCCTCAATCAAACTCATCTCCAGTTCGTCCGCATCCCTGTCTTTGATTGGTATCTGGAAGACTCCTTTTCTTTGGAATATGAAACCCAAAGAGCCGTTTGTACCCATCGTTCCACCGAATTTGTTGAAGATGGAGCGTACTGAAGCGACGGTACGGTTGTTGTTGTCCGTAAGGCATTCCACAAATACTGCAATGCCATGCGGCGCATAACATTCGAAGGTCAGTTCCTGAAGTGCGGCAGTGTTTTTGTCACTTGCCTTGTTTATTGCCCTCTGCAATGTATCTTTCGGCATATTCGCACCTTTGGCGTTTGATACCGCAAGACGCAGTCTTGCATTTGCGTCCGGATCCGGACCTCCCTCCTTAACCGCTACGGTTATGTCTTTTATGATTTTTGAAAAAATCTTGGAACGTTTGCTGTCCAAGGCACCTTTCTTTCTTTTAATGGTTGACCATTTATTATGTCCTGACATATTGTTATTGATTTGATTTATTATTGTCTGTCTTTACTCAGAAAGTTTTGAATCCTATGATTTCTCTTACTTCCTTTATTGTTTTTTTTGCGGATTCCCTTGCCTTCTCGCAACCTGTCTTTGCTACCTTTGAAAGGTATGCCGCATCGGATTCTACGGATTTTATTCTTTCTCTAAGCGGTGCGACGAATGTTTCCATGTCTTCTGCGAGCTGTTTCTTGAGGTCTCCGTATCTTATGGTGCAATCGGCGTATTGTCTGTCGAATTCCTCTATGATTTCAGGTTTTGATACGAGTTTCATGAGAGAAAACAGGTTCTCTATTTCGGGTGATTTTGCCGAGTTCTTTTCCTGGGGACCCATGTCTGTTTTTGCACGCATTATTTTTTTCTTCAATACGTTTGGCTCGTCTACCAGGAATATTGCGTTGTTTTCCCCTTCGCTTTTTCCCATTTTTCCGTTGCCGTCCAGCCCCGGTACTTTGAGCAGTTCTCCGGAAAAACTGTATGCGACAGGTTCCGGAAAGTATGATGTGTCGTATATTCTGTTGAATCTGGCGGCGAATGTCCGTGTCATCTCAAGATGTTGTTCCTGATCTTTTCCGACTGGAACGTGTGTCGCTTTGTGTATAAGTATGTCGGCTGCCATAAGCGTAGGGTATGTAAGCAGTCCGGCATTTACGTTGTTTGGATTTTGTCTTACCTTGTCCTTGAACGATGTTACCCTTTCCAATTCTCCCAAATAAGCGTTCATGTTCAGGAACATGTACAATTCGGCTGTTTCAGGCAACTGACTTTGGATGTATATTGTCGCCTTGTCAGGATCCAATCCGCATGCAAGATATTGGGATAATATTTTCTTTACACTCGAATGTAAATCACTTGGATTCGGGTGAGTGGTCAAAGAATGGTAATCTGCTATGAAAAAGAAGCAATTGTGATTGTTTTGCAATTCTATGAAATTTCTCAACGCTCCGAAATAATTCCCCAAATGCAGGTTTCCTGTCGGGCGCATTCCACTAACTATTATTTCCATGCTTGCAAAATTACTAAATCTTATTGGTTCTTTAATAAGAATATCAATGAAAAAAAGAGATTTGAGTTTGGGGGTGTTATTTTTTTACTATCTTTGCAAAACAAGATAGATTAATTTATTCATTATAAATATCAATAGATAATGTGTGGAATAGTTGGCTACATAGGTGATAAGGACGCTTTTCCCATTTTGATAAAGGGGCTTCACAGACTTGAATATAGGGGTTATGACAGTGCTGGTGTTGCTCTTTTGAATAACAAGGGAGAATTGCATATATTCAAGACCAAGGGAAAGGTCAATAATTTGGAAAAATATTGTAGTGACAAGGATGTGAGTGGGAATATAGGAATAGCACACACACGTTGGGCAACACATGGTGAGCCGTCTGATATAAATGCTCATCCGCATTACTCGCAGAGCAAGGACATTGCTTTGATTCATAACGGTATAATAGAGAACTATCTGTCTCTTAAACAATTTCTTAAAGACAAAGGTTATATTTTTAAGAGTGAAACGGATACAGAGGTTTTGGTTCAATTGATAGAATATGTAAAAAAAGAACACAAATTATCTCTTTATGATGCGGTTCAGCGTGCGTTGTCGCAAGTGATAGGGGCTTATGCTATAGGAGTGATAGAAAGACAAAATCCCAATGTGTTGATAGCGGCAAGAAAGGGTAGCCCTCTCATAATAGGAGTAGGAGAAGGGGAATATTTTCTCGGTTCGGATGCTTCACCTATAATAGAATATACAAACAAGGTGGTTTATGTTGGAGATGAAGAGGTTGTAAGAATGGAAAAGGACCGCGAAATGGAGATAAGGAATCTTTCTGACTCTGTCATAGTTCCGGAAATAACGGAGTTGCAGATGGATTTGAGTGAAATTGAAAAAGGAGGTTATCCTCATTTCATGCTTAAGGAAATATTCGAGCAACCGAGAGCCTTGTCACTTTGCATGAACGGAAGAGTTCATGAAGAGCTGAAGGAAATAAAGTTAAGCGGAATAATAGACCACATAGACCGTTTTCGCAATGCAAGACGTATTCTTATTTCCGCGTGCGGTACTTCGTGGCATGCAGGATTGATAGGAAAATATCTTTTTGAGCAATTTTGCAGGATTCCCGTAGAAGTTGAGGTGGCTTCGGAGTTCAGATACAGAAATCCGGTAATATTCCCAAATGATGTCATGATTGCAATTTCCCAGTCCGGAGAAACGGCAGATACTCTTGCAGCGATAGAACTTGCCAAGAGTAAAGGTGCGTTTATTTACGGTGTTTGCAATGTTGTAGGCAGCAGTATAGCAAGAGCCACCGACACAGGTACATATACCCATGCCGGTCCTGAAATAGGCGTGGCTTCAACCAAGGCTTTCACAACTCAGGTGGCAGTTTTGGCAATGATGGTTTTCGCAATAGGACGTGAACTTGGTACTGTAAAGCAGGATGAATATGAAAAATTGGTGACGGAACTAGCTTTTATAAAAAACAAGATAGAGGAAATACTTGCTTTGAAGGACTCCATAGAAAGCATGTCCAAAGTCTTCACTTATGCCAAGAACTTCATTTATCTCGGACGTGGATTCAACTACCCTGTGGCAATGGAGGGGGCATTGAAATTAAAGGAAATCTCATACATACATGCGGAAGGATATCCTGCAGCTGAAATGAAGCATGGTCCTATAGCATTGATCGATGAGGAAATGCCGATAGTCGTCATAGCTCCGAAGTTCGCCATGTACGACAAGATATTAAGCAATGTTCAGGAAGTAAAGGCAAGAAACGGAAGAATAATATCAATAGTTACAAAGGGTGATACACAGATAAAGGCTTTGTCCGATTTTGTTATAGAGATACCTGAAACGATTGAATGTCTGAGCCCTCTTCTTACAATAATACCTTTGCAGATGCTTTCATACTATGTGGCCGTTGCAAAGGGAAGAAATGTGGATCAGCCGCGCAATCTGGCAAAATCCGTGACGGTTGAATAATTTTTTTCTTTTCGTTTGATATACACATGAAGTTTTCGGAAAAGGATTTGATTCGTATAAAGGAACAGGGCTTGACCGTGCAACAGGTAGAAGACCAGTTGCACAGGTTTTGCGTAGGTTATCCTTTCGTGAAATTGGATAGGGCGGCTGTCGTAGGTGACGGCATAGAAAGAATTGATGAGAAAACGGCATCGAAGTATGCGGATGCTTATGATTCTTTCGCCAAGGATGCAAAGGTTGTGAAATTTGTTCCGGCTTCTGGGGCAGCGAGCAGAATGTTCAAGGATTTATATGATTTTCTGAACAGTTGCGGTGAAACGGGCGGAGAAAATATGCTCTCTGCTTATGTACGCAGAACTATTGACAACATTGATCGTTTTGCGTTTTCAGGACAGCTGGAGGAGTCCTTGCGTAAAGACGGAAAGGAACTTCATGACTGTTTGACGGAAAGGGATTACAGGGAAATAGTGCGTCATATACTTTTGCCGGAAGGTCTGAATTACGGTGCCAGTCCCAAGGGTGTTATACCTTTCCATAAATATGGTCATGATATAAGAACGGCTTTTGAGGAACATCTTGTTGAAGGTGCGAACTATTGCATTGGCAAGGACAGAACGGTAAGAATTCATTTCACGATATCGGAAAATCACAGGGATTTGTTTGAAGCTCTTTACCGCAGGGTGCAATCCTGTTATGAACAAATGTATGATGTGAAATACATTGTCAGCTATTCCGTTCAGAAAAAATCAACGGATGTTATTGCGGTAAACATGCGGAATGAAATAGTGAGGGATTGCGACGGTGAGATATTGTTCCGTCCTTCCGGTCACGGTGCCTTGATAGAGAACCTCGGGGAATTGGATGCCGATGTCGTATTCATAAAAAATATAGACAATGTGGCACACGACAGATATAAGGCAGAAACATACCGTTACAAGAAGATATTGGGCGGTTTTCTCATCGTTTTGAAACGGGAGTTGGATGAGCTTTTACGAAACTTGATTCTAAAAAAATGTAATCAGGAAACAATTTTACGAATTCAAAATCTGTGTTCGTCAAAACTTGGTTTGAATCTTAGACAATCAAATGATTTTCCTTCCGAAGATGATTATGCTGATTATCTGTTTGATATGCTAAACAGACCTCTTAGGGTTTGCGGTATGGTAAAAAATGAGAATCAGGCCGGAGGAGGTCCTTTTTGGGTGAAAGACGTAAAAGGCAATGTGAGTAGACAAATTATAGAAAGTTCTCAAGTCAACAAGGCGGACGAAAATCAGATGACCATATTGAACAATGCAACACATTTCAATCCCGTTGATTTGGTTTGTTCCATGAAGGATTACAAGGGAGACAGATTTTGTTTGAGTGATTTTGTTGATGATACGGCAGGATTCATTACTGAAAAGACCCAGAGGTCCGAACGGATAAAAGTACAGGAAAGACCGGGATTGTGGAATGGAGCAATGGCGAAATGGAATACTGTTTTTGTTGAGGTTCCGTTGATTACGTTTACTCCGGTGAAGACGTTGAACGATCTTTTGGATGAGGTACATCAGTAGATTGTAATGTTAAAAATGTCTTATTGTATTAAAAAAAATACTCTTCTGAACAATTTAATACGTACCTTTGGCGTCTGAAAGTGGTAATCTTTCCAATTGTGGGTAGGTTTTTTGATGGAAAATTAGTTTTGAATATGTTTAAAAGTTTAGTCAGTATATCATCGGCGGTTTTTTTGTTTTTACCTTTCGCGGGCTTTTCTCAGATACACGAAAGGGGAATGATGAGAAACAGGAACAATGTTGCCGTTGAAAGTTCCAATTACACTATAGGTATAATCAAGGATACGACAAAGTTTCAGGAATCATTCATACAGTTTTTGAATAATGGTATAGAGGATGAGATAGCGGCTGAAAGCGAAGAGGATATTTTATATGCTTCGTTTGATACGAGAAGCATACATTATGTAGGCCGGTTTGATTATTCCAATCTTACTGAAGCAATTCCGATAGAACTTGTAAACGAAGATGCCAAACAGTATTTCGCGTGCCCGGTTGAGGGTCGTATAACATCGCATTTCGGACCTCGCAGAAGCCGTTGGCATTATGGAACGGACATAGGACTTAGAACGGGTACACCGATAAAGTCCATGTTTGACGGAAAGGTAAGGATAGCCAAGAGAGCGGGCGCATACGGCAATCTGGTAGTGATACGTCACGACAACGGTTTGGAAACTTATTATGCTCATTTGTCCAAGATAAATGTAAAACCGAATCAGGACATCAAGGCGGGAGAGATTTTGGGTCTTGGAGGAAGTACGGGACGCTCCACCGGACCTCACTTGCATTTGGAGATAAGATATTTGGGTGCGGCGATAAATCCCGAAAAGGTAATAAACTTCGCTGATTTTTCCTTGAAGGATGAGACACTTATGCTCACAAAGGATTATTTCAGAAAAATCAGTTCACCATCTTCTTCGAGGGTAAACTTGGCCAAGAACTCCACTTCGGCCAAAGCAAGCAAGGGTGGAACATATTACAAGGTAAAAAGAGGGGATACGTTGAGTACGATAGCAAGAAGAAACGGAACTACCGTAAAGAAACTTGCAAAACTCAACAATATTAAAGGTACAAAGATACGCGCAGGTCAGAGATTGAGGTTGAGATAAACCTATCACATCGAGTCATTGTCTGACTCTGTTCGGATTTTGGCTTATGAATGATGACCACGATTTTGTTTTTCTTTGTTTTTTTGTTTCTTCTGTAGTTTTTGGACAAGGACTGCTTTGCTGATAGAAATGACAAACCGCGACGGCGAGCGAGTCCGTTGCGTCAAGGTATTGAGGTATCTCGTCGAAGTCCAATATCCGTTTAAGCATGTTTGCCACTTGTTCTTTGGAAGCGGCACCGTTGCCTGTGATGGATTGTTTTATCTTCCTTGGAGAGTATTCCACGAAAGGTACTGAACGTGAGAATGCTGCTGCAATACACAATCCCTGCGCCCGTCCGAGCTTAAGCATAGATTGTACGTTTTTCCCGAAGAAAGGAGCCTCTATGGCCAATATGTCCGGCTTGTAAATATCTGTTATATTCACTATCTTGTCAAACAGTTTTTTCATTTTAGTGTTCATTTCCTCCTTCTGACCCAATACAAGCACATCCATCGTCAGTATGGATATGTTTTTCCCAGTACATTCTATTATACTGTATCCCAATATGTTTGTCCCAGGATCTATACCCAGTATTCTTATTTCCGATTCTTCCTGCATAGTTTGTTATTCGTCTTTTATATTGAAAGGAAATGCAAAGTTAATGATAAAAATGTAGTGTCGTCTGTTTTCTTGTGCTCATCCTTATTTTTGTTGGAAAAAATGTATTTGTGTTTTGGATAATTTGACAATAGATAGTAAATTTGCACCGCAAACAAAAAAGTGAAAATAATTAATAACTAAAACAAAAGAGAAAAATGTTTAAAGGACATCCTAAAGGGTTGATAGCGGCAGCCCTCAGTAATATGGGAGAGCGATTTGGCTACTATATTATGAATGCCGTACTGACGTTGTTTCTTTGCTCGAAGTTCGGCTTGAGTGACAATAGTGCAGCTATAATATATTCCTTTTTCTACTGTGGAATATATATATTGAGTTTGGTGGGAGGAGCCATCGCTGACAGAACCCAAAACTATAAGGGAACCATACAGAAAGGCTTGCTGACAATGGCATTGGGATATATACTTTTGGCCATCCCTATTACTGCTACGGATACGAATACTTCGTGGTTGTTGCCTTTGACTTGTTTTGCATTGTTGTTGATAGCGTTTGGAAACGGTTTGTTTAAGGGCAATCTTCAGGCAATCGTAGGGCAGATGTATGACAATTACGAAGCTGAAGAAGCAAAAAAAGGTGAAGAAGCTTTGAAAAAAGCCAAAGAGAAAAGGGATTCCGGTTTTCAGATTTTTTATGTGTTCATAAATGTGGGAGGTTTGATAGCTCCGTTTGTTGCACCACTTATAAGATCGTGGTGGCTTAAAGTGAATGGATTTATTTACAATGCAAAACTTCCAGCCCTTTGTCATGATCAGTTAAACGGTACATTGGAAGGAACCAAATTACAAAATTACAACGAATTGGCTGCACAGTCCGTAATTGATGCAGGAACTACTTTTGATGCCAGTGCATATCTTGAAGTCTTCAATCAGGGAGTTCATTTCTCGTTTATAGCTTCCGTTATAGCAATGTTGATTTCACTTACCATATTCCTTGCAACTAGAAAAGGACTGCCTTCTCCTATAAAGAAAGTTACGAACGAAACAGTTACATATACACCGGAAGAAAAAGCCGCTATGGCAACGGAAATCAAACAGAGAATGTACGCTTTGTTTGCAGTTTTGGGAATAGTTATATTCTTCTGGTTCTCATTCCACCAAAACGGTGCATCCTTCTCTTTGTTTGCAAGAGACTTTATGGATACATCTTCAGTTGCACCTGAATTCCTTCAGGCCATAAATCCATTCTTCGTGATTGTTCTTACTCCTATAATCATGGCCTTTTTCTCCATATTGGCAAAGAGAGGAAAGGTTATATCCACTCCTAGGAAAATAGGTATAGGTATGGGTCTTGCAGCTTTGGCATATATATTCCTTTCGATATTTTCCTATGTAATGGGATATCCTTCGGCACATGAATTCCTTGCATGGCCGGAAGCGCAGCAGGAAGCTTCAAGAGCAGGCGTTTGGGTGTTCTTCGTAACTTATTTCTTCCTTACTGTTGCCGAACTGTTCATATCACCACTAGGACTGTCATTTGTTTCCAAGGTTGCACCTAAGCACATGCTTGGTTTATGTCAGGGTTTGTGGCTCGGAGCTACGGCTGTGGGCAATGCATTCCTTTTCTTGGGTTCAATGATGTACAATACCATTCCTTTGTGGGTATGTTGGCTGGTGTTCGTTATAATATGTCTTGTTTCCATGGGCGTAATGCTTGGAATGGTCAAGTGGTTGGAAAGAGTTGCCAAATAAAGGTTAATACGAATATTGTCAAAAAGGTCTCCAAATGGTTTCGGAGACCTTTTTTTGTGGAACGTGTTGCAATTGTTTTCTGATAAATATAGTATATTTGCACCTTCAGATTTCAATCGTTAGAAATATGGAATTTCAAATAAGGGAAGGGGAGGATTACATTCAACTGATACAGTTGCTCAAAGTTGTCGGTATCGCCTGCAACGGTGCGCAGGCACAGCAGATGGTTGAAGACTCTATGGTGAAGGTGAACGGAAAGGTCGAGATGCGCAAAAGGGCCAAGTTGAGACAGTCCGACATGGTAGAGGTATTGGATAAACAGATACATATTAAATAAAAGTATAACTCAAAACGTTGAAACAAAAATGGATTTAAGCACAATTCTATCTATTTCCGGCAAACCGGGATTGTACAAATTGATATCCCAGACAAAAACAGGTGCTTTGGTCGAGTCGCTGTTGGATTCCAGACGTATGCCAGCCTTTGCCCATGAAAGAATATCCTCATTGGAAGACATAAGTATATTTACCGAAGAGGATGATATTCCGTTGAAGAAGGTCTTGCAGTTGATTTACAGAAAAGAAAACGGAGGTGACTGTATAGACAACAAGGCTGACGAAAAGGATATCAGGGCTTATATGGAGGAAGTATTGCCCAACTACGACAAGGAAAGGGTTTATCTTTCTGACATGCGAAAATTGTTCTCGTGGTACAGAATCCTGAATGCAAACAAGTTGATAGATCTGGAAGAAGACAAGGAAGAATAAGGATATGTGACATACGAAGAAACGGAAAAACTCTTTGAGTCTTTCCGTTTCTTCGTTTTGTTTTTCTGAATCTTGATTTTATTTTTTTGGATCTTTGTTTCATTTTTCCCTTTCCTTGTTTTGATTTTCCGGAACAGGGAAACGTTTTTTTTCATCATTGAAACAAGATGTCGGTATCTTTTTTTCAATCATTCCAACGCAGTGTGCCTATCATGTGATTAAGGTCTGTTTCTATTCTTTTGATGAAGGCTGAAAGGGAATCGTTGTTTGGCAACGACTGGCAGTGAAGTGCAAGTCTGATGAAATGCTTTGAACTGTCGGTAAGATAGAACTGATAAGGAGATACCACATCCGTCCCCTTTATGGCAAAGGTAGTGCCGTAAACATCTGCCTCTTTGTCCGAGTATTCCTGTTCTATTATTCCTGAAGAGAACTTTTTGTGTCTGTCAAGAAAGGTGTAGCAGTCGTTGACCATGTATGCAAGGTCCGATTTCTTTTTAAGCGGCATGTAGCTGACGTTTGCTTCGAAGCCGTATTTGTCGAAGACTATGTTGAACCATTTGTTCTCTGCCGAATTGCTTTTCAACCATTCTATCTGCCCGTAATCAGGATATTCGAACGAGAAAGGCACTTGCTTTTGACTGAATTGCAGGTATGAGGGTTGGGGTGTATCGAGCCGCAGGTATGTCTTTGGCTTTGGTATGGGTGGTTCGCTTGAGCAGGAGATGCAAAACAGAATAAGACAAAACAGTGTCATGTTTTTGACTGTTGACCCGAACATAATGGATGTTTTTTTGATATGTTTTAAAAGTAATTTTGTGCGGGCAAAAGTAGATAAAGTTTTTTTTGTAACAAAATTTGGGTGGTTCTATTTTTTGTCATAACTTAGCACCCTCGATTTTATTTGGTATATTATGAGAAAGTTATTATTATTGTTTGCGTTGATTTTGCCGTTTGGCGGTTATTCCCAGGTTGCTGTTACTTCTGCCAACGGACAGAATGTGGAGGATTTGTTGAATGACCATTTCCTTGGAGGGGGAGTTGTCATTTCCAATGCAAGGTTTAACGGTCAGGCCGTGATAAACAGCAATGCTATAGGAACATTTACTAATGAAACTACGGAAGCTCCTAATGTCGGTTCGTCTGCGGGCATAGTTATGGTGACAGGTGATTGTATGGATGCTTCAGCGGGACAGTCTCTTGGTACAGAGGGTTCTACTGCTTCGCCTGCTTCGGACGGAGACGGTGTATCGCCTGCTCTTGCCCTCACTTTGAGAGGACAGGGAAATACACAAGACATGAATGATGTCGCTGTCTTGCAGTTCGATTTCATTCCTTCGGGAGAGTATGTTTCTTTCAAATATGTCTTTGCCTCGGAAGAGTATCCCGGTTTTGTATGCTCATCCTTTAATGATATTTTTGGCTTTTTTATATCCGGTCCTTATGATGAAAACGGAAATCCGGTTGATATGGGGCATACGCCTTATCAGTTCAGAAATATAGCTGTCATTCCCGGAAGCACGGACCCTGTAACTATCAACACGGTCAATGGAGGAACATCGGCCGGCAGTGCATCGCCTTGCGTATTGACCAATACGCAATATTTCAGAACCAATACCAACAACAACTGCAAAATGAACGGCTATACGATAGAGCTTGAAACGGAAGAGGTATTTGTGGTGCCTTGTTACAAATACAAGTTGGAGTTGGCAATATGCGATGTTGGTGACCATGCCTATAATTCGGCAGTTTTTTTGTCGGCAAATTCATTCAGGGTGGATGAATTGTCATTGTCGCGGCCGGAACCTGGTTCTGACGGTGTTGTGGAAGATTTTGTGAAAGGTTGTGACCATTATGATCTTACGATGACTATAAACCGTCCTGCAAATGCTAACGAAACCCATATGCTTGAACTGGCAGGTGATGCAGTGAAGGATGTAGACTACAGACTTACCGATTTGAACGGAAATCCGGTAGGGGAGACGTTAACTTTTGTTGAAGGGGAAAGCACTGCCACAGTGCGTGTGGAGTTTTTGTCTTCACCTGCTGATGTGGAAGGTGAGAGAAAGACTTTGATTGTGATGACGGAGTTCATAAATGAATGCGCCAAGCAGGATACTGTAACATTGAATATGGTTGCCCCTGCACCTTTTATTCATACATTGTACAGACAAACGGACGATGAAGGCAACACTATGGAGTTGGATGGTCAGGTCGTTTACTGTAACGATGTTCTTCCTGTTAGTGAGACGTTGATAATGGATGCTCAGGGCGGGGTTGGTGATGTGACATATGAGTGGTCAAATGGAGGTTCGACCTCTGAAACCAATACCTTTGTGGTTGACAATCCTATGGAACTGTTTGTAAAGGCAACAGATGCCTGTGGCAGGGAATTGTATGATACTGTTGAGTTTAAGATAAATACTGCGACTACAACCGCATCGGTCGACAGGGCATATATATGTGAAGGTGACATAGTAACCCTTTCATGTCCGGAGGCTGTTGAATATGTTTGGACTTCCACACCTGAGGATTCTCTGCTTGCAACGAATAATGATGTGAGAGAACCGCAGGCACAGCCTAAACAAAATACCACTTATACCGTTGAAATAACGGATGCATTTACCTGTAAGGCTACGGCATCTGTCAGTGTGAACGTTGTACCGTCTCTTAAGGCTGAACTGTTTTTGACTCCGACCAGGACGACTACAACAAATACTACTGTGCGTTTTGAAGACAGAACTGTGGGCAGTTTTTCGAGGAAATGGGATTTCGGAGACGGGAATACTTCGGAAGCTTTGTCCGGTTACAATGTATATCCTGCGGGAGATACAGGCACTTACGAAGTACGTCTTATTGCCTACAATCAGGCCGACTGTCCTGATACGGCTTATGGTGTAGTTCAGATAGTTCCCGAGTTTGCAATATGGCTTCCAAATGCATTCACTCCCGGTTCTGATGATGTGAATGCTACATTCGGACCTTCTTTCTCCGTGGAAAAGGAGTATGAATTGGTAATATATTCCCGTAACGGCGGAAAGATATTCCGGTCTACACCTGAAGTAAAACGTTGGGATGGAAAATATGAAGGAGGTGATTATGTTCCTAATGGAGTTTACATATATGATATAATGTATAGGGACGGTGAAAACAGATTACAGAGAAAAACGGGAACGGTAACAGTCATTCTTAACGAAAAGGAATAGATTTTTTAAAATGGACTTTTCTGTGATAAGGTTAGATAGGATTGATTCGACTCAATCCTATCTTTTTAGTTTGGATTCCGAACAGAGTTTGAGAGAAGGTACTTGTGTTATAAGCCGCAAGCAATATGATGGCAGAGGACAAGGGCAAAACGTATGGGAATGTGAGGATGATAAAAATATTGTCTTTTCCATTTTATTGCAGCCTCATTTCCTTCATCCTTCCGAGCAGTTTGCCATAACGCAGTGCATGTCTTTGTCAATAGTTGATTTTCTGGCCTGTTATATTGACGGGAATATTTGGATAAAGTGGCCCAATGATGTTTATGTCGGTAGAGAAAAGATATGCGGTATGCTTATACAAAACAAACTTATGGGTAGTTTGTTTGCAAAAAGTTTCTGCGGTATAGGTATAAACATCAATCAGAAAAGCTTTTGTGTTGCACCCAATCCTACGTCGTTGGCTTTGCAGACGGGTATGGAATATGATATTGAATCATTGATGGATAATCTTTTCAAGAGTATAGACAATCGGTACGAACAGTTGAGAAACGATCAAAAAGAAGCATTGCAGGAGGATTATCTGAATCATCTTCTTTACAGGAATATTTGGGCGGAATATGTTTACAAGGGGGAAAGAATAAAGGCAATGATATTGGGCGTTAATAGTTTCGGACATCTGATTTTTCAAGATGAATCATGCAAAATACATACTGCGGAACTCAAAGAGTTGGTTTTTACTCATTCAGGTTTTGGGGAATGAAATTTTGACGAAAGAAAAATCGCTTAATAATGAGTTAGTTGCAGATTTTTCCGAAAAAAAAGTAGTTTAAAGTTTGGTAGAAATTTTGTTTTGCCATACCTTTGCAAACGCATTTGGAAAGGAGTGTGTTGTTCTGTTGTTATTGAGAGAGGGGATGGAAGAAAATTGTGCGGTTGAATTTTGCGGATTGGATAGGATTTTGTAACTTTGCACGGCTGATTGGCTTCCTTGAAGGATGAGAGGTATTTGAATGGATGAGACATTAGTTAGATATGCCGATGTAGCTCAGTTGGCCAGAGCAGCTGATTTGTAATCAGCTGGTCGGGGGTTCGAATCCCTCCATCGGCTCTTGATATCTGATGAGAAGGGAGAGTCGCATAGCGGCAATTGCAACAGACTGTAAATCTGTCCTCTTCGGAGTTCGGTGGTTCGAGTCCACCCTCTCCCACAAAAGTGGAGTCGTTTTTGATCTGCTTTGTTATGTTTGCGGAAGTAGCTCATTTGGTAGAGCGATAGCCTTCCAAGCTATAGGTGGCGGGTTCGAGCCCCGTCTTCCGCTCAAAAGGATGTAAGGGCGAATCATGTCTTGTGGTTCGTTCTTATTGTCGTAATGAATAGTTTTAAGCCGTTGTAGCTCAGTGGTAGAGTACTTCCTTGGTAAGGAAGGGGTCACGAGTTCAAGTCTCGTCAATGGCTCTTTCTTTTAAAATGACGGATATTTGGATATATTGAAAACAAAAAAAAGATAGATTTCTAACAATTAAATAGGTCAATATTATGGCAAAAGAAAAATTTGAACGTTCAAAACCACACGTTAACATTGGAACAATAGGTCACGTAGACCATGGTAAGACTACGTTGACGGCTGCGATTACTACTGTATTGGCGGCTAAGGGTCTTTCTGAAGTTAAGTCATTTGATTCGATAGACTCTGCTCCTGAGGAAAAGGAGAGAGGTATTACTATCAATACCGCTCACGTTGAGTATCAAACAGAGAACCGTCACTATGCTCACGTAGACTGTCCGGGTCATGCTGACTATGTGAAAAACATGGTTACCGGTGCAGCTCAGATGGATGGTGCCATATTAGTTGTTGCGGCAACGGACGGTCCTATGCCACAGACCCGTGAGCACATATTGTTGGCTCGTCAGGTAGGTGTTCCTCGTTTGGTAGTATTCATGAACAAGGTTGACTTGGTTGATGACCCAGAGTTGTTGGATTTGGTTGAAATGGAAATACGCGAGTTGTTGTCATTCTATGAATTTGATGGTGACAATACTCCTATAATAAGAGGTTCTGCGTTGGGAGCATTGAATAATGAGCCTAAGTGGGTTGAGAAGGTTATGGAGTTGATGGATGCGGTTGATACATGGATTCCTTTGCCAAAGAGAGATAAGGATAAAGATTTCTTGATGCCTATAGAGGATGTATTTTCAATTACAGGACGTGGAACGGTTGCAACAGGTCGTATAGAAACAGGTGTTATCCATGTTGGAGATGCTGTTGATATCATTGGTATGGGTGCTGAAAAATTGAAATCTACTGTTACGGGAGTTGAGATGTTCCGTAAATTGTTGGATGAAGGAGAAGCTGGAGACAATGTGGGACTATTGTTGCGTGGTATTGATAAGGATGAGATCCGTCGTGGTATGGTTATAGCGAAACCTGGTTCTGTACATCCTCATAGAAAGTTCCAGGCTGAGGTTTATATCTTGAAAAAGGAGGAAGGCGGACGTCATACTGCGTTCCACAATAAGTATCGTCCTCAGTTCTATTTCAGAACAACAGATGTTACTGGAGAGATAAGCTTGCCAGAAGGACGTGACATGGTTATGCCTGGAGATAACTTGACAATTACTGTTGAGTTGATTTCTGAGATAGCTTTGAACGAAAACTTGCGTTTTGCAATCCGTGAGGGAGGTAGAACGGTAGGAGCTGGTCAGGTTACTAAGATTTTAGACTAGTCTATAATAATTTGAAATAATTATGTGATCGGGGTGAGATGATTTTCACCCCGATTTTTAGGGGCATAGTTCAATGGCAGAATAGCGGTCTCCAAAACCGTTGATGGGAGTTCGAATCTCTCTGCCCCTGCGATAAAAATTTAGTACAGATGTCAAAGATAGTTGATTATGTAAAAAGTAGCTATGATGAATTGGTTAACAAGGTGTCATGGCCTACGATGTCGGAACTTAACAATAGTACTGTGGTCGTATTTGTCGCATCGTTGATAATTGCCTTCATAGTTTTCCTTATGGATATGTTGACAGGAGTTCATCCTACAATGTTCTGGAAGGGGTTGTTGGGCTATCTTTATGGTATGATGTAATAAATTGGTTATATAGGAAATTTCATATCGTCTGTACCTTGCTTCCCTGCGATGTTTATCGTCATGAGGTACAGTGGAAATTTATATTTTGCTATTTGGTAATATTCAATAATCCTCTGATATGAGTGAACAACCTAGGAAGTGGTATGTAGTTAAGGCTATTGCGGGAAAGGAAAAGAAAGCCAAAGAGTATATTGAAAACGAGATGTCTCATGGTGATCTTTTCGGATACGTTTCTCAGGTTTTGATACCTACCGAAAAAGTATTTTCTGTTCGTAATGGTAAAAGGGTGAGTAAGGATAGAACTCTCTTTCCCGGTTATGTGTTGATAGAGGCTTCTCTTGAAGGTGAAACGGCGCATATAATAAAAAACATTCCGAATGTCATTGATTTTCTTTCTTCGAAAGAGGGTAAACCGGTTCCTTTGCAGGAATTTGAAGTTAAAAGAATATTGGGACAGGTTGATGAAATGTTGGAAAGTGAGGAAGAATTGCTTGAACCTTTTATTATTGGCGAAACTGTGAAAATAATAGATGGTCCGTTCAATAATTTTTCGGGGACTATTGATGAAATCAACAATGAAAAGAAGAAACTGACGGTTGTTGTCAAGATTTTTGGCAGAAGGACACCTGTTGAGTTGTCTTTTGTTCAAGTTGTTAAGTAACCTGATAGTATTTAGTTTTTTATCTTTTAAAGCACGTTGAGAAAATGGCTAAAGAAGTTGCAGGATTGATTAAGTTACAAATTCCGGGAGGTAAGGCAAATCCATCACCACCGGTTGGACCTGCTTTGGGTGCAAAGGGTGTTAACATTATGGAATTTTGTAAACAGTTTAATGCAAGAACGCAGGATATGGCTGGAAAGTTGATACCTGCCATTATAACTGTTTACACTGACAAATCTTTCGATTTTGTAATAAAAACTCCTCCTGTAGCCGTACAATTGAAAGAAGCGGCCAAGTTGAAAAGCGGTTCTGGAGAACCGAACAGAAATAAGGTTGCAACTTTGAAAATGGATCAGGTAAAGGCTATTGCGGAGGCAAAAATGGTGGATTTGAATTGTTTCACCGTGGATGCAGCCGTAAGTATCGTGAAAGGTACGGCAAGGAGTATGGGAATTGTTGTTGAAGAATAATTTTTCAACAAGATTAATTGTAAAAAAAATAAAATTGATGGCAAAACAATCGAAAAAACAAAAAGAGGCTTTAGCAAAATTCGATGTGACGAAAGAGTATTCTTTGGAAGAGGCCGTGAAGGTTGTAAAGGATATCACTTATACGAAGTTTGATGCTTCTTTTGATTTGGATGTAAGATTGGGTGTTGACCCACGTAAATCCAATCAAATGGTAAGGGGTATAGTTACGTTGCCTCATGGTACGGGTAAAACAAAGAAGGTACTTGTTTTGTGTACACCGGATAAAGAAGAAGAAGCTAAGGCGGCCGGAGCTGATTATTTTGGATTGGATGATTACATCACCAAAATAAAAGGCGGTTGGACGGATGTCGATGTTATTATTACCATGCCTAGTGTTATGCCTAAGGTGGGAGCTTTGGGAAAGGTGTTGGGTCCAAGAGGATTGATGCCTAATCCGAAGACAGGCACTGTAACTATGGAAATAGGTAAAGCTGTCCAAGAAGTTAAAGCCGGCAAAATAGATTTTAAAGTAGACAAGTCAGGTATCGTTCATGCCAGTGTTGCACGTATGTCTTTTGATGCAGAAAAAATATACGATAACGCAATGGAGGTATTGCAGGCTATAGTAAAACTTAAACCGGCTGCAGCAAAGGGCACTTATATAAAGAGTGTAACAGTGTCTTCTACTATGAGTCCAGGTGTAAAAGTTGATCCTAAATCTATAAGCAAATAAGTCTCAGAAAAGAAATAGAATATGAGAAAAGAAGAAAAAAGTCAGCTGATAGAGAGCATTGGAGCGGAAATATCGAATTATCCTTATCTTTATTTTGTAGACATGAACGGATTGAATTCTGTTGATACTGCAAAGTTAAGGAAGATGTGTTTTCGTAACAATGTGAAATTATTGGTTGTTAAGAATACCTTGTTGAAAAAGGCTTTGGAAAAATCTGATATTGATTATTCGGATATATTTCCTACTTTGAAGGGTTCTACTTCTATTATGCTTTCTAATGTAAACAATGCACCTGCAAAACTGATAAAATCATTTAGAGCAAATAGTGATAAGCTTATTTTGAAATCTGCTTATGTAGAAGAAGGATTCTACATAGGAGATGCTGTTTTGGATGAATTGATATCCATAAAGTCTAAGAATGAGCTTATAGCAGACATTGTTGCAGCACTTCAATCTCCTGTAAAGAATGTTATTGGAGCTTTACAGTCTGGTGCTAATACATTATCCGGCGTAATAAAGACGTTGTCGGAAAAACCCGAGTAAAAAATAATTTGTAAAACATTAAATCAGAAAATAAAATGGCAGATTTGAAAGCATTCGCAGAACAATTGGTGAATTTATCAGTAAAGGAAGTTAAAGAATTGGCTGATATATTGAAGGATGAATATGGTATAGAGCCTGCAGCCGCAGCAGTAGCAGTAGCAGCAGGTCCAGCAGCAGGTCCAGCAGCAGTTGCAGAGGAAAAAACAGCTTTTGATGTTGTTTTGACAGAGGCAGGTGCTTCCAAACTTAATGTTGTTAAGTTGGTAAAAGATCTTTGTTCTTTAGGATTGAAGGAAGCTAAGGAATTGGTAGATGCAGCACCTAAAACATTGAAGGAAGGTGTTGCAAAAGATGAGGCAGAATCTTTGAAGAAAGCATTGGAAGAGGCTGGTGCAAAGGTTGAGATTAAGTAAGACATTTCACCACATCTAAAAAGATAAGGGAATGAGGTATTCTTTGGGTAAAGAATACCCATTCCTTCATTGTGTTTTGTATCGAACTTATTTTTTAACCTTATAATTTTTTTTACCTTGGCACAAAATAATCCAACTTTAGTAAGTTTCGCTTCGGTGAAGCATTTTGATTATCCTGATTTTTTGGATATTCAGTTGAAGTCATTCAGAGACTTCTTTCAATTGGAAACAAATTCTGAGAATAGAGTAAACGAAGGATTATACAAAGTTTTCTCAGAAAATTTTCCTATAACCGATGCAAGAAATAATTTCGTTCTCGAATTTCTTGATTATTTTATAGATACACCTCGTTATACAATAGATGAGTGTATTGAAAGAGGACTGACCTTCAGTGTTCCGTTAAAGGCAAAACTGAAATTGTTTTGTACGGACCCTGAACATGAAGATTTTGAAACAATCATCCAGGATGTTTATTTGGGAATGATTCCTTATATGACTCCTAAGGGTACATTCGTAATAAACGGTGCAGAAAGGGTTGTTGTTTCACAGTTACATCGTTCTCCAGGAGTTTTTTTTGGTACAAGTACACATGCCAATGGAATGCAGCTTTATTCAGCAAGAATCATTCCTTTTAAAGGTTCGTGGATGGAGTTCACCACGGACATAAATAATGTGATGTATGCTTACATTGATAGAAAGAAAAAGTTGCCTATAACAACTCTTCTCAGAGCCATTGGTTATGAAACGGATAAGGATATTTTGGAGATTTTCAATCTTGCGCAAGAGGTGAAAGCGCAAAAAACCAGCCTTAAGAAAGTAATAGGCAGAAGGTTGGCAGCCAGGGTTGTGCGTTCATGGATTGAAGATTTTGTGGATGAAGATACAGGAGAAGTCGTTTCCATAGAAAGGACTGAAACCGTCATAGAAAGAGAAACCGTTCTTGAACAAGAGCATATAGAACAAATATTGGATTCAGGTGTTAAGACGATATTGTTACACAATGATGATTCTACTGCAGTTGACTATTCTATAATATTCAATACGTTAAAAAAAGATACAGCCAATAATGCCAAGGAGGCTGTAGAATACATATACAGACAATTGCGTAGTGCAGAGCCACCTGATGAAGAAACGGCGAGAGGAATAATAGAAAAACTGTTTTTCTCAGATAAGAGATATGATTTGGGTGATGTTGGTAGGTATAGAATAAATACCAAATTAAATTTAAATGTCAGTAAAGATATAAAGGTACTTACCAAAGAAGATATTATATCGATAATAAAGTATCTTATTGAGCTTATTAATTCTAAAACAGAGGTTGATGATATAGACCATTTGAGTAATCGTAGGATAAGGACTGTTGGAGAACAATTATACGCTCAGTTTGGGGTAGGTCTTTCTCGTATGGCAAGAACAATACGGGAAAGAATGAATGTCAGGGATAATGAGGTGTTTACACCTACAGACTTGATAAATGCGAAAACTTTATCTTCCGTAATAAATTCATTTTTTGGGACGAACCAATTGTCTCAATTTATGGATCAGACTAATCCTCTGTCTGAATTGACTCATAAAAGAAGAATTTCAGCATTGGGACCAGGAGGTTTGTCAAGAGAAAGAGCGGGTTTTGAGGTAAGAGACGTACACTATACACATTACGGACGTCTATGTACAATAGAAACTCCTGAAGGACCAAATATAGGTTTGATATCTTCTTTGAGTGTTTTCGCTAAGATTAATTCTTTAGGATTCATAGAAACTCCTTACTATAAGGTTAAGAATGGAAAAGTACTTGTAGAGGATGGCGCTGTTTATTTGACAGCAGAGGAAGAAGAGGACAAGATAGTTGCTCAAGCTGCAACAAAGATGGATGAAAACTATTGCATAATAGAGGATAGGGTTAAAACTCGTCAGATGGCTGATTTCCCTATTGTTCCTCCAGAACAGGTGGATCTGATGGATGTAGCATCCAATCAGATAGCTTCTATAGCAGCTTCCCTTATACCATTTTTGGAACATAACGATGCGAACCGTGCATTGATGGGTTCCAATATGATGCGACAGGCTGTACCGTTGCTGAACCCTGAAATACCGATTGTCGGTACAGGTATAGAACGTTCTGTGGCGTATGATTCCAGAGTGTTGATTCACGCAGAATGTGACGGTATAGTTGAATATGTTGATGCTAATGAGATTGTTATAAGATATGATAGGGAGGAAAATGAACGTTTGGTAAGTTTTGATGATGATCTTAAAAGGTATAAACTTACTAAATTCCAAAGGACTAATCAGAG
This sequence comes from uncultured Bacteroidales bacterium, assembly GCA_944320415.1. Taxonomy (GTDB): domain Bacteria; phylum Bacteroidota; class Bacteroidia; order Bacteroidales; family P3; genus Onthomorpha. The sequence goes on along the minus strand of CALUHJ010000003.1, from coordinate 76,412 downwards.
TACCTCCATCAATTTACGTCCTATAGTAAACAAAGGGGATAAGGTAGTTAAGGGACAGGTGCTTTGTGAAGGGTATGCTACCAAGAATGGTGTTTTGGCATTGGGTCGTAATTTGCAGGTTGCATTTATGCCGTGGAAAGGTTATAACTATGAGGATGCTATAGTTATTTCCGAGAAAGTAGTAAAGGAAGATATTTTTACTTCGGTTCACGTTGAGGAATTTATTACTGAGGTTAGGGAAACTAAGCGTGGTTTGGAAGAATTGACTAGAGATATTCCAAATGTTAGTTTAGAGGCTACGAAAGACCTTGATGAGAATGGAATGGTAAGGATTGGAGCTTATGTTAAAGAGGGTGATATTTTAGTTGGAAAGATAACGCCAAAGGGAGAGTCGGATCCTACACCTGAAGAAAAATTGTTGAGAGCTATTTTCGGAGACAAAGCTGGTGATGTGAAGGATGCTTCATTGAAGGTTCCTCCTTCAATTAGCGGTATAGTTATAGACAAGAAATTGTTTACCCGTTTTATTAAAGACAAAAAGGCTAGACAAAAAGATAGTGAAATCGTTCGTAATTTAAAGGCTAAGTATGATTCTGAGGCATCTGAATTAAAGAACAAGCTTGTTGACAAATTGTTTGTCTTATTGATTGGCAAGGTTTCTGCAGGGGTCTATTCTTCTTATGGAGAGGAGATTATACCTAAGAAATCCAAGTTTAATCAGAAATTTTTACTTGCAATAGATTATGAAAATGTTAATCCTAATTCATGGACGACAGATCCGAAGACTAATGAATTGGTTGAGGAAATGTTGAATAATTATAACATAAAAAACAGAGAATTGCAAGGATCTTTGGCTAGACAAACTTATGCCGCTACAATAGGAGATGATTTGCCTACAGGAATAGTTCAAATGGCAAAGATATATATAGCCAAGAAAAGGAAATTGAAGGTAGGAGACAAGATGGCGGGTAGGCATGGAAACAAAGGTATTGTTGCTAAAATCGTACGAGAGGAGGATATGCCATTCTTGGATAATGGTAAACCTGTAGACATAGTATTAAATCCATTGGGAGTTCCTTCTCGTATGAATTTGGGTCAAATATTTGAAACTGTCTTGGGATGGGCAGGTCATGAATTGAATTTGAGATTCCATACCCCTATTTTTGACGGTGCGACATTGGATGAAGTTAACTCCTATATGGATAAGGCTGGGTTACCTCATAATGGCAAATGCTATCTTAGGGATGGCGAAACTGGTGAGGTATTTGATCAACCTGCAACGGTAGGTTATGTTTATATGCTTAAGTTGCATCATATGATAGATGACAAGATGCACGCGAGAAGCATAGGTCCATATTCTTTGATTACACAACAACCTTTAGGTGGTAAAGCTCAGTTTGGAGGACAAAGGTTTGGAGAAATGGAGGTATGGGCATTGGAAGCATTCGGGGCTTCACATGTCTTGCAGGAGATATTGACAGTTAAGTCTGATGATGTTGTGGGCAGGGCAAAAGCTTATGAAGCAATAGTTAAAGGAGACAATATTCCTACTCCTGGTATTCCAGAATCATTCAATGTTTTAATTCATGAGTTGAGAGGATTGAATTTGGATGTTTCGTTCGATTAGAAAATCAATGAGGTAACGGATACTCAAGATAAAGATTATGACAACTAAGAAAGAGAATCAAATAAATAGTGTTTTTAGTTCAATGACTATAAGTTTGGCATCTCCGCAATCGATAGAGGAAAGATCGAGGGGTGAGGTGTTGAAACCCGAAACAATAAATTACAGAACTTACAAACCGGAGAGAGATGGTTTATTTTGCGAGCGAATATTCGGACCTGTAAAGGATTGGGAATGTCATTGTGGAAAATATAAAAGAATACGTTATAAGGGTATAATTTGTGACAGGTGTGGTGTAGAAGTTACGGAAAAGAAAGTGAGAAGAGAGAGGATGGGTCATATAAAGTTAGTTGTACCTGTCGCTCATATCTGGTTTTTCCGTTCATTGCCCAATAAGATTGGTTCCTTGTTGGGAATACAGAGCAAGAAATTGGATCAGATAATATATTACGAAAAATATATTGTCATAAATCCCGGAATAGCTGCTCAATATGAGATAAATAAGATGGATTTTCTCAGTGAGGAGGAGTATTTCGACATAATGGAGAAATTGCCGGCGGAAAATAGATTATTGTCTGATGATGATCCAAATAAATTTGTTGCAAAAATGGGAGCGGAAGCTCTTTATATATTGCTTAAGGATTTGGATTTGGATGCACTTTCATATGAATTGAGACATCAGGCAAATAAAGAAACTTCTCAGCAAAGGAAACATGATGCATTAAAACGGTTGAATGTAGTGGAGGCATTCAGGGAATCAAGAAACAGGAAAGAAAATAGACCTGAATGGATGATAGTACAGGTTGTGCCTGTTATTCCACCTGATTTGAGACCATTAGTTCCATTGGATGGAGGAAGATTTGCTACATCGGATCTTAATGATTTGTACAGAAGGGTAATAATAAGAAACAATAGACTTAAGCGACTTATAGAGATAAAAGCTCCTGACGTTATAATGCGTAATGAGAAACGTATGTTGCAGGAAGCAGTTGATTCTCTTTTTGACAATTCAAGGAAAGTTAGTTCTGTGAAATCGGATTCTAATAGACCTTTAAAGTCTTTATCCGACTTTTTGAAAGGAAAACAAGGCCGTTTCCGTCAGAACTTGTTGGGAAAACGTGTGGATTATTCGGGTCGTTCCGTTATAGTAGTAGGACCAGACTTGAAAATGCATGAGTGTGGTTTACCTAAGGATATGGCGTCTGAATTATTCAAACCTTTCATAATAAGAAAGATGTTGGAGAGAGGTTTGGTCAAGACGGTTAAGTCTGCAAAGAAAATAGTTGACAGAAGAGAGCCTGTCGTATGGGAAATTTTGGAGAACATACTCAAGGGACATCCTGTTCTGTTGAATAGAGCGCCAACTCTTCACCGTTTGGGTATACAGGCATTCCAACCTAAATTGGTTGAAGGCAAAGCTATAAGACTTCATCCTTTGGTATGTGCGGCATTTAATGCAGACTTTGATGGTGACCAAATGGCGGTGCATGTTCCGCTTGGAAATGCAGCGATATTGGAGGCTCAAATGTTGATGTTGGCCTCACACAACATATTGAATCCTGCGAATGGTTCTCCAATTACTGTGCCTTCTCAGGATATGGTACTTGGTTTGTATTACATGACAAAGGGCAAGGTATCTGATGACAAAGAAACTGTAAAGGGGGAAGGTAAAATATTCTATTCTTCGGAAGAGGTTCAGATAGCTTATAATGAAAAAGCCGTAGATCTACATGCAAATATAAAACTTAGACGTTTAAGGAAAGAGGATTCCGAACCTAAGACAGAAATCATAGATACCACTGTAGGACGGGTATTGTTCAACATGGTTGTTCCCGAGGAGTATGGTTTTATAAATGTTGTCTTGAAAAAGAGCATGCTTAGAGACATAATAGGAGATGTTTTGAAAGTATGTGGTATGGCAAAAACGGCTAAGTTTCTTGATGATATAAAGGATTTGGGATATAAGATGGCTTTCACGGGAGGTTTGTCGTTTAACTTGGGAGACGTTTTGGTTCCTGAAGAGAAAGTTGATATGATAAAGGAGGCAAATGCTTACGTTGACGAGGTTATGATGAACTATCAGATGGGTCTTATTACCAATAATGAAAGATATAATCAGGTCATAGATATATGGACGGATACCAATAGAAGGCTTACCGATGTAGTGATGAAGCATATATCCGAAGACAGACAGGGATTCAATCCTGTTTACATGATGCTTGATTCGGGAGCCCGTGGTAGTAAGGAACAGATACGTCAGTTGACTGGTATGAGAGGATTGATGGCAAAGCCTCAAAAATCAGGTTCTACCGGGGCGGAAATTATAGAGAATCCTATTATATCGAATTTCAAGGAAGGCTTGTCGGTGTTGGAATACTTTATTTCGACACACGGAGCAAGAAAAGGTTTGGCAGATACTGCGTTGAAGACAGCCGATGCGGGTTATTTGACAAGAAGATTGGTGGATGTTGCTCATGATGTTATAATAACCGAGGAGGATTGTGGTACATTGAGAGGTATTCCTACTACGGCGTTGAAGAAGAATGAGGATGTGGTTCAAAGTCTTTATGACAGAATCTTGGGAAGGGTAACAGTGCATGATATTGTACATCCTCAAACGGGCGAGCAGATAGCAAAGGCAGGAGATGAGTTGACGGAAGATATATGCCAGAAGATAGAGGATTCTCCTATTGAAGAAGTCGAGATACGTTCGGTATTGACATGCGAAAGCAAACGTGGAGTTTGTGCCAAATGTTACGGTCGTAATCTGGCAACTGGTAAATTGGTACAAAAAGGAGAGGCTGTTGGTGTCATAGCGGCACAATCAATAGGTGAACCTGGAACACAGCTTACTTTACGTACATTCCACGTTGGAGGTGTTGCGGGAGGTAATATAGGAACAAGTTCAAAGATAACGGCCAAATATGATGGATTGCTTCAAATAGACGAATTAAGGGCTGTTCCGTTTGAAGATGAGGAAAACGACAATTACAATGTTGTAATAGGACGTTCGGCAGAAATGCGTATAGTTGATAAACACACAAACTCTATTCTTTCTTCTGCCAATATTCCTTATGGAGCGAAGTTGTTCTTTGAAAATAATGTTGAGGTAAACAAGGGTGATGTTATTGCGGAATGGGATCCTTACAATGCAGTGATAATTTCTGAAGTTGCAGGTAAGGTTAAGTTTGATGCGATTATAGAAGGTGTTACTTACAGAGTAGAGTCGGATGACCAGACCGGATTGCAGGATAAGGTTATAATAGAAACACGTCAAAAGACGAAGAATCCTTCAATCAGTATAGTTGATAAGAAAGGTGAGGTTATAAAGACTTATGACATACCTGTTGGAGCGCATTTGACGGTAGAGGATGGTGAGAAGATAAAGCAGGGAAGGAATCTGGTTAAGATACCGAGGTCGTTTGGCAAGGCGGGGGATATAACGGGAGGACTTCCAAGGGTAACGGAATTGTTTGAAGCCCGTAATCCGTCCGATCCTGCAATAGTAGCGGAAATAGACGGTGTTGTTTCGTTGAATAAAAAATTGAAGAGAGGAAACAGAGAGGTTATAATAACGAATAAGACGGGAGAACAAAGAACTTACCTTATACCTACTACCAAACAGATACTTGCTCAGGAAAATGATTATGTGAGAGCAGGAACACCTTTGAGTGAAGGAGCCGTGACACCTGCGGATATATTGGCAATAAAAGGACCTACCAAGGTACAGGAATATATTGTAAATGAAGTTCAGGAAGTGTATCGTTTGCAGGGTGTTAAAATCAATGACAAACACTTTGAGGTTATTGTCAGACAGATGATGAGGAAGGTTGAGATAGAAGATCCGGGTGACACGAATTTCTTGGAAGGTGAAATGGTTAACAGATTGGATTTCCAAGAGGAAAATGACAGGATATTCGAAATGAAGGTTGTGGAAGATCGTGGAGACAGTGAGAATTATGCGAACGGACAAATCATCACGGCGAGAAAATTGAGAGATGAAAACTCTTCATTAAAGAGAAAGGACAAGGCTTTGATACAGGCAAGGGATGCTAAACCTGCAACAGCAAGGCAAGTGCTTCAGGGTATTACAAAGGCATCATTGCAAACAAAGAGCTATTTGTCTGCCGCTTCTTTCCAGGAAACTACCAAAGTATTGACCGAGGCAGCAATAAATGCAAAAACGGATTATTTGCTGGGAATGAAAGAAAATGTTTTGGTAGGTCATCTTATACCTGCAGGAACAGGATTGACCGAGTACAATGATTTGATTGTTGCGAATAAGGACCAGTTGGAGGAACAAGGTACTCAGACGATTCAGCCGATAAGACGAGGAAGAAAGTCAGCGGAAAAGTTGGTAGCGGAATAGTATGGATAAAGATTAAACATGAAAAGACGCTGTTGCTTTGCAGCGTCTTTTTTTTCAAATGGATTAAAACAGTTTTTATATGGAACAGAAAGAAGAAAAGAAAGGACAGTTGGATATAGAATTGACACCTGATGTTGCTCAAGGTGTATACAGCAATCTTCAGTTGATACAGCATTCTCCAACAGAGTTTGTATTGGATTTTATACAAATTATGCCTGGGGTCCCAAAAGCTCAAGTCAAGAGTCGTGTAATACTTTCACCTATACACGCAAAGAAATTGCTTTCTGCTTTGCAGGATAATATAAATAAATACGAAAGAACGCATGGAACCATATCCGACATGCAGGCTTCATCATCTTATGAGATGATAAATCCTATGGGAAAAGCTTGATGAGGGTAAGGAAAATACTTTTTGTCGTATTTTTCATTTCTGTACAGTTTGAACTTTTTTCGCAGGGAGTCACAGTCGATACGTTGATATTGAATAGGGATACGGTTGACTTGCATTTTATCAAATATACTCCTGAAAATGCTCGTTTCAGGTTTGTGAGGGAAAAACCAGATGTTGAAGATAAAGGTGTATATATGTCGGTTGTTGCTGCTTTTACGTCACGTCCCCCAGAAAGGATTGTCGGAAAGACTGTATCAAATGGTATTGGAAAAATATATCCTACAGAAGAAGAAACTGCTTGTTGTATTATAATAAATGACACTGTAGATATATTTCCATTGCATGAAAACAGCAATTATAATTATAAGAAAGCGATAAGACGTAAAGGGGATTACTTCCAACAGATGTTGCTTGTGTGGAACTTTCAAATAAAAAACTGTGATGTGTTTAAGGATAGAAAGACTGAAAGACGGGCATTGGTTTTGATAGACGGAAAGGCTTCAATAATCGAAAGTGAGGAAAAACTGCATATAGATGATTTTTCAAGAGGACTTGTGGAATTAGGAGCGGATAAGGCCATATATTTGGATATGGGATCATGGTCTCAGGGATGGTACAGAAAAAATGATAATACGGTAATTGATATAGGTAAGAATTGGAAAAGTTCGCATCTGCAAACAAATTGGTTGATAATAACCGATTGACAATAAAAAATAAGGGCTGCAACCGCAGCCCTTATTTTTTAGGAATGTATTTGCTTACTTCACTATCAACTTCCGGGTTGATACCGAGTTGTCAGTTACTATCCTTATGTAGTAAACTCCACTCGCAAAGCCTGTCAAATCCATTTCATACCTGCTTGCTCCAGACTGCAAATCGTCACTGCTCAATACCCTGCCCTGCAAGTCCGTAACAATCAGTCTCGCCGATTCGTTCAAGCCTTCTATCTCTACTGTAGCCTTGCCGCTCGCAGGATTTGGATAGATGACTGCTCTCAATCCTCCTTCTGCATCACTCAAGCCCGATGTGGTAACAAACGTCTTGACCTCACCGTAAGCCGTACCAGCATCGTTCGTGATGTATGCTCTGAAGAAATAGTTCGTACCTGATTCCAATTCCGTAGCATTGGCCGTCAACGCTCCAGAATTCTCAGTCGCAGACAAGTTCACAACATTCGGCGTCTCCATGTCAAAGTCTTCCATTGTAGACATCAAGAAGCCTACCGTGTAGCTGTCGTCTCCTCCATTGGAAGTCAACGTACCGTTCAATACTGCCGTATGGTCGTTGATATTGCTTGCCTCATTCGTTTCTACCGTACCCATCACTATTTCTATCTCCTCACTCTCGGTTGTAAACGTCAAGACAGCTCCTTCGAACTCTTCCGTACCAACAGTTACGTATGCCTTGAACTCGTATGAAGTGGCAGGGATCAAGTCCGTAAGTGTTGCAGTAAGCGTTGTCGTGCCCGTTGCAGCTACATCCGTCCAGTCAGTGGATTCCGTTGTCTTGTACTTGAAGCCTCTTGCCGTAATTGTCTCCGTGCCTTCAACTACCGTTGCATTCAAGGTCGCCTCCGTCTCCGTAACGTTGCTTGCAGCTACCGTTGTCACCACAGGGTTGACAACTCCTTCGCTTGCCGTTGTGAATGCCACGGATACCCATGACGAATAGCTTTCGCCGCAGTTAGCCCTTACATAGGCCGTGTATTGCGTGCCTGCCGTCAATTCGGTGAAGGTGTGGCTTGTTGCAGTAACGTCAACAGCCTCTCCGTCCTCTCCCAATCTTACCTGCCATGAACTCTCGCTGCCGCCTGCAGTCCACGTCAACTCGGCTGTCGTCTCGGTTACGTTGGCAACTGTAAGATCTATCGGTTCAACACATAGTTCCGGTTCTACAACCTCTCCACCTTCCGTCAATGACAGATCATCTATTGATAGATACCAAGGAGAAGTTGTTGCAGCGCAATGAATGGCGATACTGTACACGCCGTCTTCTTCAGGGATAAATGTCGCAACGTATTGTTGGTATGTCTCATTTGCTGGAGAGGTTACGGATGTACCTATGGTCGATAGGATATCCGATTCTGTTTGTCCGCTGCACAACTTGGCTTCAAGTGTTGTCCATCCCGACCGACCGTCTGTTACATACCAGAACGCGAATGTGTATTCTATGCCACCCGTAAGTTCAAACAATGGAGTGAATATATAATCATTACTGCTATATCTGAATGATGCAAACTTGCTTCCTGTTCTCGCCGTTCTATTGTAATTTGATTGTGCAGAAGTATATGTTTGTACATAAGTTCCCAAACGTGTTGCTTCCATACATGCAGGCAATTCATTGTTGACTGTTATGTCTTCAAAACCTTCTGTCCATGGCAACTCTGACGGCGCACATTTAGTAGTGAAACTTACAGGCATAGACCATGATGAAATTGAACCATCTGAACAAACACTTCTTACTGCTATCGTATAAGTTGTCAAAGCATCAAGACCTGCCAATTCTATTGGATTCTCATACACAGCAACAGCATCTGCCGTTTCCATATCACCGCCTTCTTCTACCAACACATATTCCCATTCAGTAGCTTCGCCCGCTTCAACAAATGAAACGTTGGCAGAATTGTAACCTATATTTGAAACTGTCACACCATAAGGTGCTTGACATTCAGTCCATTCACTTACCTCTACGTTATCAATAAACAAGTCATTATCTCCATTCGTTACCGTACTCTCTCCATAGAATGCAAACTTAACCTGTCCGGTTATAGGATTGTCATCCGCATCTACCAACTTGTATATAACTCTTGTAGGTGTACGTCCCAAGTCAGAGTAGTTGTGTTCGGTATCCTCATCGCCATCTGCAAATATTATGGCATTGGCGGTAGAGAATGTCGTTCCGTTGTCGGTAGAAACAAATATGCCGAATCTGTCATCAGGGGCAGGATCTGGATCATTATCATTGTTAGTGCCATAATCCTTCAACATTACATCCACTGCTAATTGGTAAACAGTGGAACCGTCTCCCAAATCTATGGAAGGAGTTATCAACCAATCCCTGGCTGTAGCTGTACTATAAACATTCAGCTTCATCCTTCCGTCGGTAATACCACCCACAGCAACATCACTATAAGCCCAACCTGATGGCGTTGTAAGAGAAGATGTCTGTATCGTTCCGGTTGCAGTAAGCAATCCATCACCCTCGCCCCAACAAGTAGGTGTTGATGTCACATCCGACTCAAATGTTTCAACCCATGGAGGAGACAAAGGCATACATGCGGTATTAATGCTTGCATAAGTGAAAACAGACGATCCTTCGGAACAAAGAGCTTGAACTCTTACATCGTAAATAGTTTCATATGCAAGTCCTTCTATAGTATAAGGATTATCGGAAATATTTGTCAAAGTAGTCCATGCAGCATCTCCTGAAGCCTTGTATTCTATTATATAATCACCGCTCTCGTTAGGATCCTCAAACTGAACGGTTACATTCACGCTTCCATCCGCATCATAAACAGATAATCCCAAGTTATTAACGGCTACGCAATTCTGTGCTTCCAATCTTATATTGTCTATGGCTGCAGGAGGTTGTGTTCCCGTATATGTATTGTTTGTCCACATGAATACAAGCTTTTTAGTTGTATTTGCATAATAACTGCCATCAAGTATGACAGTATCCGTAACCCATACTCCATTTGTAGTCTGCAAAATATCGGTTACCGCATTGGCAACATTAGGAACAGTGCTACTGCTTAATTCCTCATCCAGATCAAGCAAATAAACCCTGGTGTAATCATAAGTGATCTGTCCTGCCTGATTTCTATCAAAGGTTAGGATGTATCCTAAGCTTTCATCAAATTCCACTATAGTAGAAAAATAAACAGTTGAAGCAGACGTGGTATTATAAGTATTCGTTGTGCCGTTGTTTTCGCTTATATACATCGCCCCACCGCTTGTTGGAATTCCAGTCTCATCAACAGTATTGTTTACAATAGTACCATGATGCCATTGGTTTACAGCGTCATTGTTGTCTATAATTATTTCCGCCATGTTTTCCGCATCATCGAAGTTCTGATACCACGGCACTGTTACAGTAGCAGGAATGGTAACTGCAACAGGAGAGGTAAACGCTCCGTCGCAAGCGTGTTGAGCTGCAAAATAATAAGTTTCTCCCGTATTCAATCCATCTATGACGTAAGGTAATTCCTCCGCATCATAAACAGTAACAGTCTCTGCAGAAGTAGGATCGAACGCATCTATTGACTCGGCTTGTCCATATGCAACAGTCCAGCCGTGATCACCCGAGTTATCCGTATTGACATTAAATTCAACGCCTGTAGACGAAGCTGGGTATACCGTAAATCCATACACATCAGGGCAATCAGGCATTGCACTAACAACCAATGAATCCAAATACAAGGAAGACGAAGGTTGGTTTATGACCAATGCAAGACGTGTATTTCCCGAATAATCCGAAAGGTCCACTTCATAAAGTTGATAATTTTCCGACATCGTGAAAGGAATGGTCTGAACCAAAGTGAAGGAAGATGTATCGGCTGCACTCGATATATCTTCCGAAGATACATCCTTGGCATAAATCTTCAAGACCGGAGCATTTGTAGCACTGGTAGCCCTTGCCATAAAATTCAACCTTTCGCCTCCCGTAAGACCAAACACCGGAGATATCACCCAATCCGAAAAGTCATAAGTAGTGGAAGTTGAAGTAGTACCGGAAAAATATAAATAGGCATCCCCGTCGTACAAATACGATGTAGTCGTTCCTCTGTTCCAATAATAGGAGCTATATCCGTCATTGATGTTGTACCAACAACGAGGAGCTACACGATCACCTATCACTCCATCTGCCGTAGTGAACGCATCTTCAAAACACATGACATAAGGCAAATTGGTTATGACTCCGCAAGGAGTGGAAATGGAAACAGTATCGGATACAAAGGATGTGTCAGCATCATTACAAACCGCCCTTATCAACAAATCATAATTGGTGGAATAATCCAAATCCGTAAGGACTATAGGATAATTCGTAGTTATGAATGATGTCCAACCTCCTGACGTTTCCGTTGACTTGTACTCGACAATATATTCGGAAGTGCTTTCGTTAGGGTCGCTAAAAGTGAGAGTGGCCGATAACGAACCTTCCTCATCATCCACCTGTACATTTACATCGGAAATCATTCCGCAAGACGTAGATACAAGAGATATGTTGTCTATGGCTGCAGGCGGCTGTGTTCCCATAGAGCCATCGTTACTCCACATAAACACCAATCTCTTAACCGTGTTGGACCAACTGTCATCCAAATATATTTCATGTCTTTCCCACATACCGTCCGTCGTTTTCAATTTATCGGTTATTGCATTGGAAACATTAGGAACATCTGTACCCAGCTCCACATTCAAATCGATCAAATAAACTCTCGTATAGTCGTAGGTACTTTCACCTGCCTGTTTTCTGTCAAAACTCAACAAATATCCAGCAGCATCTCCAAATTCTATTATCGTAGAAAAATATACGGTACCGGCGGATGTAATTGTGTAGCTATTTGTTTGACCATCATTATCACTTATATACATTGCTCCACCGCCTGATGTAACCATACCGTTATCGTCAAACGTATTGTTAACGACAGTACCGTAATGCCACTTGTTTGTAGCGGTATCGTTGTCTATCGTTATCTCTGCCATATTTTCCGGATCATCGAAATTTTGATAGTACGGCAATGTTATAGTGGAGGTAGGAATAAGAGCCGAGAGAGTGGATGTGAAATTGCCTCCACAATCCTGCTTGGCAGCGAAATAATAAGTTTCACCGCTATTCAATCCTTCTATAATGTAAGGGAATTCTTCTGCATCAGAAACAGTAACTGTCTCTGCTGATTCAGGATCGAACGCCTCAATGGACTCAGCCTGTCCATAGGCTATAACCCAACCGCTTCCATTCGAGTTATCCGTATTTAAATTAACTGATGCACTCTCAAGCGACGCTGCAGAAACGGAAAAATCATAAACATCAGGACAATCAGGTATCTCTCTAACAGCCAAGGAATCCAGATAAAATGAAGATGACATTTGATTTACAACCAAGGCAAAACGCGTATTGCCCGAAAAAGCATCAAGATACACTTCATAAAACTCGAAATTATCAGATATGGTAAGAGGAACGGATTGAACCAAGGTAAAACCTGATGTATCCGCCATGGTTGTTATGTCTCCGTCAGAAACATCCTTGGCATAAATCTTCAAAACCGGAGAATGGATTGTATTGGTAGCTTTGGCCATGAAGTTAAGCCTTTCACCTCCCGTAAGTGCAAACACTGGAGATATGAACCACTCGGAGAAATCGTAATTCGTAGTCGTTGATGTCGATCCGGACAAATACAATGACGCCGCCCCGTTGAACACATTAGATGCCGTAGTAGTCCTGTTCCAATAATAAGAGCTATATCCGCCATTAATGTTGTACCAACAAATAGGAGCCTCACGATTGCCTATCACTCCGTCCTCATCTATGAACGATTCCTCAAAATTCGTAACATACGGAAATTCGGATATCACGGCACAAGGCGTATTGAATACAATAGTTTCGGATACAAAAGACGAATCCGTACCGTTACATACCGCAATAACCCTCAATTCGTACCTGCTGCCATATAGCAAATCAGGAACAACAACAGGATAATCCGTAGTGGTGTAATAGGAATAGGTGCTTTCCGTTTCCAGTTTGTACTCAACAACATACTCCGAAATGTTTTCTTCATTCGGATCATTAAAAGTAACAACCGTCTCCACATAGCCATCCATGTCCGTAGTTTCGACAGCAACATCCGAAAGAGTTCCGCAACTCAATTCCCTTATGGAAATATTGTCTATTGCAGCCGGCGGCTGCGTTCCAGTGTAGGCATTGTTTGTCCACATGAATACAAGCTTTTTGACTGTATTTGCATAGGTGGCAGGTATAAACACCTCATCTCTCTCCCATTCATAAGAAGTGGTAGACTGCAAAATGTCCGTAATTGCTCCCGTGTTAGGAATCGAAGCATTGGACAATTCCGCATCAGCATCCAAGAGATAAACCCTCGTATAATCGTAAGTGGGCTGTCCTGCCTGCCTGCGGTCAAAACTCAACTCAAAACCCTGAGCATCTCCGAAACCTATGATTGTCGAAAAATAAACCGTGGAGGCAGAAGAAATAGTATAACTATTGTTCACTCCGTTGTCGTTGCTTATATACATTGCTCCACCTTCCCATGTAGGCTCTCCGTATTCGTCAAGAGTATTGTTCACCGCAGTACCCTGATGCCACTGATTGAGTGCCGTACCGTTGGTTATCGTCCACTCGGATATGTCTCCGATATTGTCGAAATTCTCTTCATAAGGAGTATACTGTATCAAACTCTCTTCAGGATTGGTCACAAAACTTCTAATGATTTCCCTGCTGTTCGAATCCGAACATACAGTCCAAACCTTTACATCGTATCTTGTAAAAAGATCTAAATCCGTAATTGTATAACTCTCTGCCGAAAGAGAACTCTCAAGCTCTATCCATTCGTCGCTGTCTTGTGCCTTGTAGGCAATGCCGTATTCACTCGAGGTGGCATTTTCATTGGTTGTCCATGTAATTTCCGCCTCAGTTTGAGTAATATTCCTTGCCGTCACATTCTCCGGAGGATAACAATATCCATCATTAGGCCATACATGAAATTTTGTACAAGGAACAAAATCTCTTTTTTGATTACTAGTAGCGGAAGGACTCGACGGAGATATAGGAGAATTATCCGAATAATAATCAATACTGCCGGAAGATCTACTGAAAGTATTGAAATCATAAGCCGAACCGGGATAATCTCCCGTTTCATTAAGATAAGCCACCAAGAGGTTGCCTTCACCGGTGTAGTTGAAAGGCTGATCAAAATCTATCCTCACCCATCCTTGAGAATAGGTTACGCTGCCGCTGAAAACCTGTGTCAGATTGGACAAAGGTTCATAGTCCGTACTGCTTGCAAACGTACTGCGACTGACCTCCGCAACATAAATGGTTGACGGGTTGACAGAGCAAGAGGAAGTATGAGCATACTTGTAGCTTATTGCAGTAATCAATCCGGCCTCCAATGAATCGGCCGGATAAATACTTTGTGTATAACTGTACTTGAAAAAATTATTGACAGGAACATAATAAGACGTACTCGTACCATATTCCCCGACAGCATATGTCGTCTCTTGAGCCGACAGCTGCATTGCAAAGACTATTGCCATTGCAAATAATAAAAATCGTTTCATAAGGCTTAAATTTTTATTGATAATAATATTTGCTAAGCAATGACAAAGGTAATACGTTTTTATCGTATTACCAAATATGAAAATAAAAAAAAGACGAAAGAATATTCATATCTTGTATTGGAATAAGATTTAATATCTTTATTATCATTGTGTTAGGATGTGTTTTTGCAAGTTTGGATTTTTTTTCGAACGCCCATGTATTTATTGGGCGATATAGGATAACAGATATGTGCTTTTGTACTTTCGAAAAATAGAAGAAAAAATATTCATTCAGAATGCGTATTGAATGAATCTTGATTATAAAAAAACGGAATTTGATTTCATTTTGTCAGAATCAAATTCCGTTTTTCCGAAACTTTGTTTGGATTTATCTGTTGTCCCGTTTCCACTTTTCGAAACTTTTACGATAACTTTTTATAAGGTATTTGAACCATTTGTCATTACCGTATTTATCCGTTATCCTGTTGTATTGGTTGGTCTTGTCGCTGTGCTTGCTGTTCTCAAGTCCCATCATCTCGCCTATCTTTCTTTGTATCTTTTTTGTGTGTCTTGCCTTGTAGCCCAAATCCTTAAGGGTGGCCAATGCCTCGACGCTCTGTTCATACTGTCGGTACTTCATGCACTGCTCTATTGCGCGTATTGCAAGATTGTCGTCTCCAAAGCCGTATAGCAAAGACCTTACCGGTTGGTGCTGGACGCTCATTTCCTTTAGATTGTGAACGACATAGAACTGTTCAAGGTCCGCATAGTCTTTCAGGAATCCCATGGTATCCTTTTCGTATAGCTTTTCCATGACAACGTCTTTTCTCCTTACGTATTCCAAAGGCTGCTCTATCTGTCTTTTCAGTGCTCTCAGACGGCTTTTGTCCAGACGGCATTCGCTGCTTCCCTTTATCTGCATGGCTCTGTTTATGTAGTCCTCCGCCAAAAAGAAGTCGTTTTTGCGTATGCAGTCTATTATGTTGTACACCATGACGTTTATCTCCTCCTGTTTCTTCATGCAGACTTTCTTGTCTATAGCCCTAAGGTATCCGTTCATTATGGTGACAATCACGCTGTCGTTTCTCATGTCGTATTTGGTCAGCAATTCTTCCGTCCTGTTGACAAGGCTGTCGGCTTTTTCCACCTCTCCCTGAAATATGGCGTATTCGGCACTGTGCATACGCCGTGCGGTCACTTCCCTTATTGCCGCTATGTACATCTTTTCGACTTCCGCCTTTTCGGCATCTATCTGTGCCAGTTCGTTGGCCGATTCCAATACTTCCAAAGCCTTGTCGTAGTTGTTTACCTTGAGATAGGAAAGCGTTTCGAAAAACTTGTTGTTTATGGCCTTGCTCAGGTTGGGCGTTTTGGTGTTGGCAACGGCCACGCTTTTTTCCGGCAGTTTGTTTTCGGAGCTTGGAATGAAGTCCTTTTCTATCTGTTCTACCATTTTGTCTGCATCCGATACTGTATCCTTTATATAATCCGGAAACTGTTCGGCATAACCCGTGTTGGGGCTGTTCGCTTCTATCGAGTCCAGGACTGGGTCGCTTGGCTGAATGCTTCCCTGCAGGGAGGCTATTTGTTTGAGCACGTTATCCTCAAACTCTCCGGAAAGCATTGCGGCGAGTTCGGTGGCCTTGTGAAGCAGATCCATTCTTGCTTCGTTGTTCTTTGCTTCCGGCATGCTTTTTGCCTGAGCGATATAGCTGTTGACCACAACCTTGACTATCTGGTCAAAATCCGAAGTGTCGGTTATGGCCTCGCGGTTTCTTTGGAAATAGTCGTACGTATCTGTCAGAAAATCTCCTGCAACATCGCTCCGTCCTTTCTCGAGGGCTTTTTTAGATATGCTTATGTGGTCCTTGTATATGTTGTTCTGGCATATATTCAGGTTTTTGCTTATGACGGAATTGTTGCATATGGACAGAGGATCGTTTTGACAATATTCTTCCAGTTCTTTAAGTATGTCTACGGCGTAGGCATATTTACCCTGTTTTATGAAAGAAAGGGATATAAGCAGGTTCTTGTCATAGGTGTATGCCAGCAGGTTCTTGCAAAGCATGCTTTCCTCTTCGGAAGGGTTCATTTTGTGAAGAATATCCGTCAAACGATTGGTAGTATTGGTTATCTGACCGCTGTCGAGCGTTATCTGTGCCAATTCATAGTTGGCCATGACATTCAGCGGATTTATTTCGAGGCTTTTTTGGATATATGCGTGTGCTTGTTTTGGCTGTTTGTTTATTTTTGCCGATACGGCTTTGCGATAGTACCAGTCACTCATCCTCGGTACCATGAATTCCACCACTTCGGTGTTCTGTTTTACGAGTGTCTTCAGTTCTATCCATCTTGCGTATATGTCGTTGTCGCTGTTGTGTTTCTGGTTTTCTTCCATAAATATGTTCGCAGACTCAAGCTGATATTGATATACGGGCATCATGTCAACGTTTTCGCTGCTTATCGCGGATATGTTTTTGATATGTTTTTGGTAATTGGTCAGGATTTCTTTTTTCTTGCTTTCGGATAATACCTGTGCTTGTATCACACTTGTTGTCAACAGTAGAACAATCAAGCCGAATAGTCTTTTTGTCATATTGTCTGCCTGTGTTGGTTTTATTTTCGGCAAAGGTATGAATTTTTATTCAGTCACTTTGTTTTTTATCGTATCTTTGTTGATTGAAAAGTACTTGGTTTTATGAAAAAAAATACGGTTTTCAATCTGCTCAGTGTTTGTGCGATAGCACTCAGTGTTTGTGCGATAAGCATGCATTTCTTCATCAGGGCATCTGACAAACCCTCTGAGGATAAGGCATATCGTGATGTATTGAATAAACATCTTCACCAGTTTTCCGCACCAATTCCTTCAAGCTTGAGTTTTTGCGGCGAGCGGGTACCATTGGACAATGTATTTGTCAGAGAAGCCTTGGACCGGGAACTTACCTCAATAATGTATCAACACAGCATTACTTTCATGGTGCTTAAAAGATCATGGCGTTTTATGCCTGATATAGAAAAGGATCTTAAGGCCTTGGGCGCACCTGATGATTTGAAGTATCTTGCTGTTGCGGAAAGCGCTTTGGCCGATGTTGTATCTCCTGCCAAAGCGGCGGGTTTTTGGCAGTTTATGCCGGCAACTGCAAAGAAATATGGTATGGAGGTGAATGATGAATGGGATGAAAGATATGATTTGGACAAATCTACTGTTGCGGCTGTCAAGTATCTTAAGAATTCTTATAGCAGGTTTGGCAGTTGGACGTTGGCCTGCGCGGCATACAATTGCGGGGAAAACGGACTGGCTTCGAGACTTAAACAGCAGAACTGCAACTCATATTGGAAATTGAGCATAAATACTGAGACATCCCGTTATGTTTACAGAATATTGGCTTATAAGATTCTTATGGAAAATCCCAAACAGTACGGTTTTTACGTAAGAAAAAAAGACTGTCACCAACCGCTTGAATACGATGTGGTAACAATCGATACGACGATAAATGACATGATAGCTTTTTCAAAACAGATAGGCTATTCTTCTTACAAGTATTTTCGTATGATGAATCCTACCGTACGTTCAAACAGGCTGACTAACAAAAGCAGAAAGAAATATTCTTTCAAGGTGTTGAAACCTGATAGTTATTCGTGGAAATATCTTGTGTCCAAACTGAAAGACAAGGAAGAATTTATGGATTAAAATTATGAGTGTGTTATGGATAGGAAACTGATAGAATCATTGTTGAACAGAAGAACCGTAAGGAAATATACGGAAGAGGATATACCTCAGGATGTATTGAATACCGTTATTGAGGCAGGTGTAAGAGCTTCCAATTGCGGCAATATGCAGATATACAGCATTATTGTAACAAAAGACAAGCAGAGAAAACAAGAATTGTGTAAGCTTCATTTTAACCAACCGATGGTACGTGAGGCTCCCGTTGTGCTTACGGTTTGTGCGGATGTGAACAGATTTCACAAGTATTGTCAAAACAGGAATGCACCGGTGAGCTACAACAATTTTTTATGGTTGAATGTAGGAACTGTTGATGCTACAATATGTACCCAAGCCATGTGTGATGCGGCCGAAAGTCTTGGTTTGGGCATATGTTATTTGGGAACGGTCACTTATATGGCGGAACCGATAGCCGAGTTTTTAAAGTTGCCCAAAGGGGTCGTGCCGATAACTACTATAACGATGGGTTATCCAAAAGAAAAACCAGAACTTACGGAGCGGTTGCCGTTGCAGGCGGTGGTGCATTATGAATCTTATAAGGATTATTCCGCAGAAGATATAAATGAATTGTACAAGGATTTCGAAGATTTGCCGCAAATACGTAAATACATAGAGGAATCAAGACAGGAAAACCTCGCTCAGGTATTTACAAACGTAAGGTATAAAAAAGAGGATGCTCTTGTTTTTGGCAGGAATTATCTTGAGTTCATTAAAAAACAGGATATGTTTTGACGGTATTATTTTCATTCTATTTTGTATGACAGGGTTGGAGAATCGTTTGATAGAAACAGTTCGTTGACCCTGTCTTTTCTTATACCGCTCTTTATGAGATAAAATGATACTTTTTCACAACATTCATTCTCTCCGGTCAGTTGTATTCTCAATTTCGGATTTTCCTTTAAGAATGTCATGAAATCATTCAATATATAGATGCTTTTTTCTGTAAGTTCGCCTTTGTCGTTAAGTTTTATTCCGTTTAGAGGATATGTTCTGCCGGTTTGTATCTGCTTTATTTCCATTTTTATACTGTCTTGTTCTGCATTCAGAAACATGGACAGGTATGCGTATCCTTCTTTTTTAATGCTTATGAAATAATCATCCGCTTTGACCAGAGCCAATGCAAATTCCCCGTCGTGAGAATTGCTGTAGTAACTTACGGTTGAGTTGTCTGATAAATCAGTCAGTAGGATTTGCGCTTTTTTTTCTTCGGATTCGTTGTCCGTTATTTTTCCTGGAAGTACAAAGACTTCTTTTGCCCTTACGGAGTGAGGTAGGGGATAAGTGCATATGTCATAGTCTTTTTTGCCATTCTGTTTTATGGTTTTGTATGTGGTGATGCCGTCTTTCAATAGGAATATTTCAAGTTCGTCATCTTCGGTATTGATGGCGGCTCCTATGTTTTTAGGCTCTGTCATATGTCTGTCGTTCATACGTATATAGAACAAGTCATTCCCGCCTATTGTTTTCCATCCGTCCGAACTGAAGTAAAAGCTCTGATTGTCCGGATGCAGGAAAGGAGACAGTTCATCACCGGGGGTGTTTATCCTTTTGCCCATGTTGGAAGGACGCATCCATGTTCCGTTTTTGCTTTTGTGACTTACCCAAATGTCATAACCTCCCATACTTCCATCTCTGTTACTTGCAAAGTAAAGAGTGTTGCCGTCGGAAGATATGTGTGGTTGTATTTCGTTGGCTGAGGAAGAATTTATGATTTCTACTCTTTCGGGCTCACTCCAATATCCGTTTATGTTTTCACAGCGGAATATGTCGTAGCTTGAAGTGTTGTTGTGTTTGTGAAACATGGAGAAATACATCTCTTTGTTGTCCGCCGTCAGACAGACGCGTCCGAATGACGGATGAATGTTTCTCAGATCTTGTACTGGAAATCCTCTGTCAAATTCTCCGTCTTCGTTTTTGCTTGACATACAAAGGGTCTTTGTTATTGTAAAAGCGTTCTGTTTGTAAAACGAATCACGGCTGTTTTCCATTGTTTTGACTTTTCGACTGAAAAATATATGGTTGCCGTCTGTACTTACGGTTGCCTGCTGTTCATCTTCGTCCGTGGAGATTTCATGGATTATTTCAGACTTGAAAGGAAACACGTTGTCCACGGCTTCATGCAAAAAATCGTTCCATTGTATGTAATTTATGGCTTTTGTCTGCAATAAAGAGTATTCCTCCCGGTGCAGGCTCAATTGCAGAAATTGTTCAAAATGTTTTGAGGAGGATTGGAACTTTTCGTCGCTGTAGTCTATCAGTCCGAGGTAATAAAACAACAGAGGGTGACTGTATTGAGGGCAAAGTCTGTATACCAACGGGAAATATTTTTCTATCATCTTGGGATTGTCCTGTTCAACACCTATCAGACCCATCACAAAGTAAGGACTTGCAAAATCAGGCTCGGTTTCGGTTATTGTTTTCAGTTGCGGTATTGCTTTATCGTATTCTTTCTTTACGAAGTATTTGAAAGCTTTGTTGAAGTCTTTTATTACAGAGGTAGATATATCTTCCGAGCAAGGGTCACACATCAAAGGATTTTCCTTTTGTGCCAATACTGCGGTTACACTCCAAAACAATAGAAAGACAAAAGATGATACTTTCATTTTTAAATGATCATTTCCAAACGGGTCTTTAGAGCCTCTGCCAAAGTGTTTATGGCTTTTTCAACGGGCTTTTTCACGGCCATTGCAATGATGGGATTGGCATCAAGTTCAACCGTAATGGTGGTTTGACATACGTAATAGTCTGTCGATTTGAAGTTGAAGGTAAGAATGAAATTCATAGGGATTGAAGAATTTACATCTGGATCGTTTATTATTGTTATTGAGTTGTTTGGAACGCGTGCGATTATTTTAAGGCCGAAATCGCCCATGCCTTTTACGGTGAAGGAACATTTGTCGTCCGAAACTTTCAGGTTTTCCAGTTTCTCATGAGATATGGAATTGAAATTGGAAAAACTTGAAAGGAAGTTATATACGAATTCAATATCTCTTTTTATTTCTACTGTTTTACTTTCTATTTTTGTCATATCGTTTGCTTATAAAAAAAGGCGTTCGCATCAAAATGTAACGCCTTAATATCACTATTGTATTAAATTGACTACTTGTTTGACTGCATTTCACTCCATGCTTCAGGATTCTTCCTCCATTCGGTTAGGGACTCCAAATCTTTTGTTTTTATAAAATTCTCTTCTGCAGCTACATCTATAAGTGTGTGATAATCTGTAATTGTTTCCAATTGCACATTCGCTTGTTCAAAGGCTTGTTTTGCTACTTCCAGATTATATGTGAAGATAGCTGCCATTCCCTTTACGATGCAACCGTGTTCCCTTAACGATTCCACAACTTGCAAACTGCTTTTTCCAGTTGAAATCAAGTCTTCTATTACAAAGACTGATTGACCGCTTTTTAGTTCTCCTTCTATTTTATTGTTCAAACCGTGTTTCTTTTCTTCAGGGCGTACATATACAAAAGGTTTGCCCAGATCTTGTGCGACCAACACTCCGTGTGCTATGCCACCTGTCGCAACACCAGCGATGACATCTACGTCAGCACAAATATCATTGATGATAGAGACGAACCTTTGTCTTATGTAAGTTCTGATTTCCGGGTGAGAAAGAGTTACCCTATTGTCACAATAAATGGGAGATTTCCTTCCAGAAGCCCACGTGAACGGATTTTCATTATTCAATTTTATTGCTTTAATTTGCAATAAAAATCTTGCTGCTTGAACAGCTGTTTCTTTATTTGTAATCATGATGCAAAGGTACAACATTTTCAATAAATACAACAACGTTTGTATAATAAAAGATGGTTTGAATGAGACCATATCTGAAGGAAAAAATCTAATTGTTTGTGATCCAACAACTATCGATCGTATAGATTTCCCTCTCTTTTTAAGAGAGGATTGTAAAGACAATATTGTAATTATTGTTAAAAATATCGCTGTCGAAGATGTATTTAAGCGATTGACTGCGGAATTGAAATTCGTTCAAGCTGCAGGTGGAATTGTTGAGAATGAAAAAGGAGAGTATTTGTTCATATTTCGTGCATCACATTGGGATTTGCCAAAAGGACACAGAGAAAAAGGAGAAAATCTTGAAACTACAGCATTGAGAGAAGTCATGGAGGAAACAGGGATACAGAAACTTGCCATTAAAGAAAAGATAGGTGTCACCTATCATGTTTACAATATGGGATGTAGAAGAGAAATAAAGGAGACGCACTGGTATAGAATGGAGTCGTATAGTAATGAGCGACTGTTTCCTCAATATGATGAGGGAATTGTTAAGGTTGAATGGCATACAAGACAACAGGTTGAGAAATTGAAGAAAAGCTATTTTCCTTCTCTTTTAGCTCTGTTAAGCGGATTCGGTTTCAGGTTTGATTAAACATTGTATGGTAACCCTGTTCTTTTGTTCTATCAATATTTTTGAGTTTTTAGTGGCTTCCTTTATTGAGTCTTCTGTATAGTGTCTTATAGTTATCAAATGTAAGTCATTGTTGTATTTTACATTGTAGAACTGTTGTAAATCATCTATCAGATTTTGCAATACAAATTCACTGTGTTCAAAGCACACTGAAAAAGTCAGAGCGGAATTTTGTATAAGATTGACTTTTACTCCGTGTTTGGACAGTATTGAAAATATATTCGCTATGTTGTCTTCAGCAATAAAGGAGAAGTCTTTTGTCGAAACTGAAAGTAATGTTTGCTTTTCCTTGAATATGTAGTTCGGAACCAAAGGTACAACTTGTTCACCATGGCAGATAATGCTACCTTGAAGCTCGGGATTATTGAACGAGCGGACATAAAGTGGAATTGATTTGTTTTCCAATGGCTTTATTGTTTTCGGATGAATTATGGATGCTCCATAATAAGATAATTCTATTGCTTCCTTGTAAGGAACTATATTCAGTTTTACAGTATTGTCCATCCTTTTCGGGTCAGCATTCATTAAACCGCTTACATCTTTCCATATTGTAAGGGAATCCGCATCCAGACAATAGGCAAATATGGCTGCAGAATAGTCGGAACCTTCTCTGCCTAGAGTAGTTGTGTATCCTTCGCGAGTGGAGCCTATAAACCCTTGAGTAAGAATCAAATCGTTTCCATCAAACAGATAATCGAAATCTTTGTCTATTGATTTCTGTGTCTGTTTCCAATCAACCTGTGCAGCTCTGAATGTATTGTCGGTTTTGATGTAGTTTTGGGCGTCAGCAAAACGATGTTTCAGACCTACATGATTCATGTATAAGGAAATTATTGTGCTTGACAGTCTTTCTCCATACGAAACAATGTTATCATAGAGAAAGTTGTAATCTAACGGATTCAATGTTTTTATTCTTTCCTTTATCTGTTCGAAAATATCCTCCAATTGTTGCAATACAGATACAAGAGTGTTTGTGTCGAACAATTCCTCTGCTATTCCTTTGTGATATTCTTTTATCCGTTCAAATTCCTCAATATTGAATCGTTTGTTCGTATGCCACATGTTTACGACTTTTTCCAGAGCATTTGTAGTTTTGCCCATGGCAGACACTACAATTACACGTTTTCTATCATTTTGTTGCCTAAGTATTGTAATGACATTCTTTACGGCCGCAGCACTGTTAATAGAGGCTCCACCGAATTTTTCTATCACTATATTGTTCATGTCGTTAAATGTTTTTACATCTGCAAATCTACAAAAAACACACCAAACAAAGATTCGGATAATCAAATTCATAATTTTTTTTGTACTTTTGCCGAAATAATGGTATAGTCATGGGTAAAAGACATAGGAACAAGACGTTCATACTTTGGAGCGTAAATTTTTCAACGGCATTGAGCATATCTCTCGTTATGTTTCTTTTGGGTTTTATATTGCTGTTTATTTATCATACTTACATCATATCCAACGAAATAAGGGAACAAGTATCTTTTACCGTATATCTTAATTTCGGAACTACGAAGGAACAGGCTTTGGAGTTGGAAAAGGAAATTGCAACAAATGCACGTGTCAAGTCGACAAAGTATGTTTCGTCCGAACAGGCAGCCCAGATGATGAATAAAATCATGGGAGAGGAACACCTGAGCGTATTGGACGGTGTAAATCCTTATCAGCCGTCCATAGAGGTCAATCTTAAAGCCAAGTCATTGAACATATCTGAAATAAGACAGTTTATCATTTCGGTTGAATCAAAGGACATAGTCGATATAGTGGATTACAGACATGACTTGGTTACAGACATAAATGACACTATATATAATATAAGTGCTTTTATATTCATACTGTTTTTATGTTTGCTTTTCATAGCTATAACCTTGATAAATCATACGATAAGGTTGACTATAAATAACAAGAGATTGCAGATACGTTCAATGGAACTTGTCGGAGCAAAGGCCGGATTCATAAGGAGACCGTTCATCAGAAGAGGTTTCTTTCTCGGATTTATTGGTGGTCTTGCTGCCGATGTGTTGCTTGCAGGTGTATTGTTATGGGTTTATAAACAGTTTGAAGGATTCGATTTGAACTCTCATGTGAAGGTCTATGTCGTTTTGGCCGTTTTGATAATGGTTTTGGGAATATTGCTCTCACTTACTTTTACATATTCGGCCGTAAGAAAAAGCATGAATTTGAAAAGCAGCAGGTTGTACAGATAAAAAACAAAGATATCATAATGGAAAACAATAAGCAGGAAAACAGTAAGAATTTCGCTTTTGGAAAGCGGAATTATATAATTATGACAATAGGATTGATTATACTTGCAACGGGTTATATACTGCTTTCCGGAGGGGGCAGCAAGGATCCGAATTATTTCAATGAAGCATTGTTCAATGCAAGAAGGCTTGTAGTGGCTCCGCTTCTTATAATAACGGGCTTGATAGTTGAGGTTTTTGCAATAATGACAAGAAACAAATAGAGGAATGGATATTCTGGAGACAATAATAATAGCCATTGTAGAAGGTCTTACCGAATTTCTGCCTGTTTCATCAACAGGTCATATGATAATAGCCCAAGGGATATTGGGTGTAAAAAGTACCGATTTTGTCAAATTGTTTACCGTCTGCATACAGTTTGGAGCCATATTGTCCGTATTGGTGATATATTGGAGACGATTCTTCCAAACGTTGAATTTTTATTGGAAACTGCTGGTCGCGTTTCTTCCTGCCGCCGTTGTAGGATTCCTTGCAGGAGACTTTATAGATTCGGTTCTTGAGAATGTTCTGGTCGTTGCCATAATGCTTATAGCCGGTGGAGTATTCATGTTGTTTGTTGACAAGATTTTCGGCAAAACCGACCCCGACCAAACGATAACATATAAAAAGAGTTTTTTTATAGGACTTGCACAATGCATAGCCATGATACCGGGAGTGAGCCGTTCGATGGCTACTATTGTCGGAGGAATGAGCCAGAGACTTTCAAGAAAGACCGCAGCAGAGTTTTCCTTCTTTCTTGCAGTGCCAACGATGCTGGCCGCAACAGGATACAAGCTCATGCAGGCCGTTTTGGAACCAGGAGGACTACAAATGCTTTCGGACAATTTGTCCACTCTTATTATTGGTAATGTAGTCGCTTTTGTCGTTGCAATCCTTGCCATAAAGTTTTTTATAAGCTTTTTGACAAGACACGGTTTCAAACTGTTCGGTTATTACAGGATAATCGTTGGAGCGGCAATCATAATACTGATGCTTTGTGGCATTGACCTTTCGGTGGCTTAAAATACAGTACGATGATAGATATTGAACAGGGAGGCTTTATCCTGTTGGACAAACCCTACGGGTGGACATCCTTTCAGGCAGTAAAGAAAGTACAGTATATCCTTAAGAACCATTTTCATACCAAGAGAATAAAGATAGGGCACGCGGGGACGTTGGATCCTTTGGCTACGGGCCT
Organism: uncultured Bacteroidales bacterium; assembly: GCA_944320415.1. Taxonomy (GTDB): domain Bacteria; phylum Bacteroidota; class Bacteroidia; order Bacteroidales; family P3; genus Onthomorpha. Next base: position 50,152 of record CALUHJ010000003.1, on the reverse strand, counting down.
TCTGATTCTTTGTGTGGGAAAATATACCAAACAGATAGAGATGTTCCAGGCCAAGGAAAAGGAATATACCGGGACATTCTTCCTCGGAGCCACCACTCCCAGTTTTGACAGGGAAAAACCTGTGGACCGTGTTTATGATACGGAACATATAAGCGGGCAAAAGATTTTGGACACGGCCCAATCCTTTTTAGGGGAACAGGAACAGATTCCGCCTGTCTTTTCAGCCGTCAAGATAGGCGGTAAGAGAGCGTACGATTTTGCAAGGGAGCAGAAGGAGGTATTGATAAAACCGCGTACGATAACGATAAGCAGCTTTGAGATAACGGACATCGAAATGCCTCGTGTCGGTTTCCGCATAGTGTGCAGCAAAGGGACGTATATCAGGAGTCTTGCAAGGGATTTCGGTCTTGCTTTGGGGAGCGGCGCTTATCTGGATTCCCTTTGCAGGACGCGCATAGGGGAATATTCCCTTGAGGATGCACTGCAATTGGAGGACATAGCGGAAGAATACTCCTTCAAGCTGTGAAAACGAAATCAAATTCTAGAAAAATGGATTCAGAAAAGAAAAAAACGGATTCTGAATTCATTTTTTTCTTTTCTGAAAAGAATTTTCCGGAACAAGATTAAGGTATCATGTAATTAAAATTAGTTAAAACGCTTGACTTTCGTGCTGCTGGGATGTATCTTTGCACACTTTGTCATTTTTGTAATTAAAACCGGAATAGACATATGAAACTTTCTCAGTTTAAGTATAATTTGCCGAAAGAGTTGATAGCGGAGGTTCCCGCAAAACAGAGAGATGAATCCCGCCTTATGCTCGTTAACAGAAAGACGGGTGAAATAGATGATTTGGTGTTCAAGGATGTTCTGAACTATTTTGACGAGGGGGATTTGTTTGTTTTCAACGATACGAAAGTGTTTCCAGCACGTTTGTACGGTACAAAGGAGAAGACCAAGGCAAGGATAGAGGTCTTTTTGTTGAGGGAGATAAACGAGAATACCCGTTTGTGGGATATATTGGTTGATCCTGCAAGAAAGATACGCATAGGTAACAAGTTGTATTTTGGGGAAAATGACGAGCTGGTTGCGGAGGTTATAGACAATACCACTTCGCGAGGCAGAACTCTAAGATTTCTTTACGACGGAACCAATGAGGAATTTCATGCCCTGCTCAAGAAGCTTGGACATACGCCATTGCCGGACGATTTGTTGAGAATGCGGGGTCTTATGCCTGAGGATGAATACAGATATCAGACGATTTATGCGAGGAATGAGGGGGCTGTGGCGGCTCCTACGGCAGGATTCCATTTTTCAAGGGAGCTGTTGAAAAGAATGGAAATAAAAGGCATTGATTCGGCCTTTGTCACACTTCACAGCGGATTGGGAAATTTTCGTGCCATTGAGGTTGAGGATTTGACAAAGCACAAGATGGATTCCGAACAAATGCTTTTGGACGGAAAGAATGCAGGTTTGATTAACAATGCCAAGGCAAATCACAAAAAGGTGTGCATAGTGGGAACCACGACAATGAAGGCTGTTGAGACTGCCGCCATAATAGACAACAGGGTCAAGACTTATGACGGCTGGACTAGCAAGTTCATATTTCCTCCGTACGATTTTGCAATAGCTGATGCGATGATAACCAATTTTCATGCGCCATTGTCTTCCATGCTGATGATGGCCGCTGCTTTCGGAGGTTATGACTTGATAATGAAAGCCTACAGGGTGGCAATAGAGAGGAAGTATAAGTTTTTGACATACGGTGATGCAATGCTCATCATATAGGAAGGCTGTCATTATAGTTGCGGGAGGTGTGGGCAGAAGGATGAATTCCGATTTGCCGAAACAGTATCTGCTGTTGGGGGAAAGGCCTGTTTTGATAAGGACTCTGGAAATGGTTCATGAGAGTGTGCCGCAGGCGCATATTGTTTTGGTGATAGCAGAAGACATGTTTGGATATTGGCGGGAGTTGTGCAAGGAGTATGCATGTGAAGTGCCGCATGTTTTGGCCAAGGCGGGAACGGAAAGGTTCTTTTCGGTAAAGGCAGGTTTGGATTCGCTGGATTTTTCGGATGAAGACCTTGTGGCTGTTCATGACGGGGTTAGATGTTTTGCAGACAAGAGAATGTTTGACGATTGTTTCTTTAACGCGGAAAGGTATGGTGCAGCGATATGCGCATGCAGAAGCGTTGAATCGGTACGTTATGACGGAAAGTCGATAGACAGAGACAAATTGTTCTCGGTACAGACTCCGCAATGTTTCAAATATGGTATTTTAAGGGCTGCATACAATCAGGAGTATAATTCGTCCTTTACTGACGATGCTTCATGTGTGGAGTCTCTCGGAACGATGATAACGATTGTTGAAGGGAATAGAAAGAATATAAAATTAACTACGCCTTTGGATTTTCTGATGGCAAAAGGATTGTTGGATGCGGGAGAAAATTGAGAAATTGTTTTACGATACGTTTTCGTTTTCCGTTGACAGAATGGAGGAAATATCGGCTCACGGTTCTTCGCGAAGATATTTCAGGTGCGTATCGGGAGCTGTAAGGGTATTGGCGGCATACAATGCCGACAGAAAGGAAAACATGGCATTTGTGGATTATGCCGGACAGTTGAGGGCAAAGGGAATCAATGTGCCTGAGATATTTGCCGTTGACATGGAAAACGGTATATATCTTTTGGAAGATCTTGGCGATGAAACTTTGTTTGATTTCGTTTCCGCATCCAATTACAAGGAAATAGAGGATGTTTACACGAGGGTTGTGAAAATCCTGCCAAAAATACAGGTTGAAGCAGGTAAGGAATTCGATTATACCAATGCTTATCCGCGCAAGGATTTCGATTCCCAGTCGATACAGTGGGATCTGAATTATTTCAAGTATTATTTTTTGAAGTTGGCGGACATACCTTTCAATGAGGAGGAATTGGAAAGGGATTTCGCCATATTGAAGGATTATTTGCTTGATTGCGATTGTTCGTATTTTATGTATAGGGATTTTCAGTCTCGAAACATCATGTTGAAGGATGGTGATATTTATTTTATAGACTTTCAAGGTGCAAGACGGGGAGCCTTGCAATATGACCTGGCTTCGTTGCTTTATGATGCAAAAGCCAATCTGTCCGAACAGTTGAGGAAAAAACTTCTTTCAGTTTATATTGATGAATTGAAGAAATACGTAAGTGTAGACGAAAGGGAATTTACGGACAGGTTTTATGCCTATGTTTATATTCGTATCATGCAGGCCATGGGGTCATACGGTTACAGGGGATATTTTCAGAAGAAGGAACATTTTTTGAAGAGTATACCGTTTGCTTTGAAGAATCTGTCCTATTTGCAGGATAATGTTGTTCTTCCTGTTAAGTTGAATTATATTTCCCATTTGTTCAGGCAGATGATATGCAGTGAGAAATTGCGTTCTTTGGGAGGTGATTCACACAAGCTGACGGTCAGGATAAAAAGTTTCTCATACAAGAAAGGTTATCCTCATGATGTTTCGGGTAATGGTGGTGGTTTTGTGTTTGATTGCAGAGCGTTGCCGAATCCGGGAAGATATGATAGGTATAAGGATAAGACGGGTATGGATGATGAGGTAAGGAAATTTTTGGAGGGGGATGAACAGGTGGAGAGGTTTTATGGGAATGTGTTGGGCTTGGTTAGGCAGAGTTGCAGTGAGTATTTGAGACGGCGTTTTACATTTTTGTCTGTTTATTTCGGTTGTACTGGAGGTCAACATCGTTCTGTGTATTTTGCTTGTCGTTTGGCAGAAGAGCTGGCTTCGGATGACAATTTGAATGTGATATTGCAGCATGTTGAACAGGACGGATAAAAAAACTGAAAAAGAGTATTGGAATTTCAACTAAATCTTCTAACTTTGCAACATTAAATTTAGAATGAATAAAAAAAAGTAAAAGTATAAAGAGATGAAAGTAAGGAATTTGATTATTTCGGTAGTGCTTATAGCTGCGGTGGTTGTTTTGGCAGTGGTATTGTATAATTCCATAATGCATCCGGTTAAGTTTGATCAGGAATATAATAAACGTTCTGATGCTGTTATTGCAAAATTGAAGGATATCAGGATGATACAAGAGACTTATCGTTCATCCAAGGGAGAATTTTGTAATGATATGGACTCATTGTTACTGTTTTTGGAAACAGGTAAAGTTCCTATGGTTCAGAAGTTTGGAGAAATACCTGATGGAATGAATGAGGCACAGGCATTGGCTGCAGGAGTTTTGAAAAGGGATACCACATATGTGAATCCTATGAAGAAATTATATGAAGAAGGTAAGATGCTTACTGCGAAAGAGGACTTGAAAAATTTGAAATATATACCTTATTCTGACGGTAAAACAGAGTTTAAGATGTCAGCTAAGAAAATAAATAAGGGGGGAATAGAAGTTTCTGTATTTTTGGTAGAGGCGCCTATAGATACCTATACTTTTGGAATGGACAGACAGGATGTTGTTAACAAGAAAGCTGAATTGGAGTCCAAAAACAAGTATGCCGGTTGGAAAGTAGGTGATTTGGAACAGGTTATAACCGACGGAAATTGGGAATAATCATATAGTCATTATAGTAGTATAGATGATGGAAACATACAAATTATTGAACCTCGTTAAGGTTGAAGAAAGTGTCGTTTCCAATGAAACAAGACTATCCATTTGCTTAGAGGCGAATGGATTTTCTTTTTCATTGATAAATGACAGGACTCTTAAACTTTTGTCTTTGGGACGTTTTGAGTGCGGACTTTCTGGTAGTATTCCGCAGGTGATGAATCGAATAAGGGAATGTTTTGCATCTATCGGCATATTCATGTTTAAGTTTGCCAACGTCAGAGTAGTTTGCCAAAGTTCAAGGAATGTTTGGGTGCCATATAAATTGTACGATTCCCGTAACAATAGGGATTATTTGAATGGTGTTACTCATTTGTATGAGAGTGAAACGGTTATTGCCAATGTTGTGGAAAAGTTGGATGCTGTTTCTGTATTTGCCTATCCTATGCACACATACAGTGGTATAAAGATACTTATGCCAAATGCTTTTTATTGCTGTCAACATCAGGTAATGGCAGAGTATGCTTATGATATATCCAGTTTTTCCAAGAATACGTTTTTGATGTACAAACGCAGACAAGCGTGTGATTTTGTTGTTTTCAAGGGAAATACTTTCCAAATAAGCAACAGTTATGAATACAAGCAGGCATCCGATTTGGTGTATTATATTCTTTTTGCCATGGATAAGTTGGGAATAGATACGGGCGAGGTTCAATTGTTGTTGACCGGAGATGGATATGCTGATGATGAATTAAACCTGTTACGTAAATATGTTAGAGATGTTTCATATGCAAATCCTATGGAAAATATAAAAGTCGGTTGTGAGTTTGACGGACTTGATTTACAGTCTTATTTTTTGGTTTTGGCATAGGATGAGAATTATATCGGGAGATTTGAAAGGCAGAAGGTTGCATCCTCCGGTAAATTTGGAGGTAAGACCTACGACTGATTTCGCGAGGGAGAGTTTGTTTAATATTCTAAGAGGTAGGATTGATTTTGAACAAGTCAGTGTTTTGGATCTTTTCAGCGGTACTGGTGCGATTAGTTTGGAGTTCATATCAAGAGGAGCCAAACATGTAACGAGTGTTGATTCGAATCCCAGATGTATTGATTTCCTAAAAAGAACATGTTCGGAATTCGGAGTGGATAATGTGTTCGCCTTAAGGAATGATGTATTTAATTTTTTGGGACGAAGTCGTCAAAAGTTTGATGTCGTTTTTGCAGATCCTCCTTATGATTTGAAACAATTTGATATTATACCGGATTTGGTTTTGGAACGATTTGTCGTAGATAACGGACTGTTTGTTCTGGAACACTCAAAAGAACATGATTTTATACAAAATCCTTATTTCACCGAGCATAGAAGATATGGTAAGGTAAATTTCAGCTTCTTTTATAAGAATACCGTAAGGATTTAAAGATTTTAATTGATATGGGAAAGAAAGTATTGTGCATAGGTAATGCACTTGTTGATAAAGTGTGTCTTTTGGAAAATGATGATTTACTTATCAATGAGAGCTTGCCAAAGGGTAGTATGCAGTTGATAACAGAAGAGAGATCTAAGCGATTGCAAGAAATCGCCGGGTCTTTAAAATCCGAGATGGCAACAGGAGGCTCTGCTGCAAATACTGCAAGTGGTACGGCTAATCTAGGAGTTGGTACAGCATATATAGGTATGGTTGGGAATGATGAACTTGGAGATTTCTATGTAGATGACATGAAGAAAAATAATATAGAAACTAAATTTTTCCGTTCGTCAACAACTCAAACAGGTTTGGCTCTTGCATTTGTTTCTAAGGATGGAGAAAGAACTTTCGCTACATATTTGGGTGCAGCACTTGAACTGAATGCCGAAAACTTGAACAAGGATTTGTTTACAGGTTATGATTATATTCATATAGAGGGTTATTTAATTTCAAATCGCAGTCTTTTTTCAAGGATATTGGAATTGGGTAAAAGTATTGGTGCAAAAATCAGTATGGATTTGGCCAGTTATAATGTTGTTGAGGAGAATGTGGATTTTCTTAGAAATGTTTGTAAAGGTGTGGAGATAATCTTTGCAAATGAACAGGAAGCAGAAGCGTTCAGCGGTATTGATGCGGTGAGAGCTGTTGATGATATATCCAGTTTTGCCAATATTTCAGTAGTAAAATTAGGGGAAAATGGTTCTTTGATTTCTTGCGGAGGTAATAAAATAAAGGTACAGGAGGTAAGGCGTGATAAGATAGATACTACAGGAGCGGGTGATTTATATGCAGGAGGTTTCCTGGCAGGTTTGTGTCAAGGTTATAACTTGGAACAGTGTGGTATAATGGGTAGTATATTGGCAGGTAATGTCATAGAAATTATGGGAACAAAAATGGATGAGAAGCGATGGCAGAATATTCGACGGGAGATAGTGGAAAGAATAGGACAGGTAAACATTTGACCAAGTGGTTTTGTAATATAGCTTGTAGGTATGAATAGGGAACAGGGTTTGTATCCGTTGAAGTTTCTTCCTCTGTTTAAGAACAAGATATGGGGCGGAAACAAGATAAGGGATATTTTGAATGTGGATTATTCTCCGTTGCCCAATTGCGGAGAGTTGTGGACTTTGTCCGGATTGGAGGGAAACGAGAGTGTAATATCGAATGGTTATTTGGAGGAGTGTACATTGCCGGAAGCAATAGAAATGTATGCGGATGAACTTGTGGGTCAGGAAAATTATGACAGATTTTCCGAGGATTTTCCGTTATTGTTGAAGATTATAGATGCAAATGACAATCTCTCCGTTCAGGTTCATCCCGACGACAAGTTCGCACAAAAGGAAGGTATGCCGAATGGCAAGAATGAAATGTGGTACGTTTTGCATGCGGATGAGAATGCAAGGATTTATGACGGATTCAATAAAAAGATAACTAAGGCTGAAGTTATAAACCGATTGAACGACAAGACTCTCATGCAGGTTTTACATGAAGAGAAAACGAACAGGGGAGATGTGTTTTTCATTCCTGCAGGAAGAATTCATGCAATAGGCAAAGGCGTTTTGCTTGCTGAAATTCAACAAAGTTCCGATTTGACTTATAGAATTTACGATTGGGACAGAAGTTTCACAAATCTAACTTCAAGGCCTTTGAATATAGAACAGGCGTTGCAGGTCATGGATCTTTCCGGGCTTAATGGTTCGGCAAAGACTTCTTTTCATTATCATTTGAATGAGACAAACAATATACTAAATACACCTTTTTTTACGACGAATCATATTCATTTGACTCAACCGTTGAAAAAAGATTACACTGGATTGGACACCTTTGTCTTGTTGTTCTGTATAGGAGGTAGTGCAGTAGTTCATTCAATGGGCAAAAAGGTTACATTGAAGGCTGCAGAGGTCGTAATGCTTCCTGCCGTTTGCACACAAACTGTGATAGAGCCTAAGTCAATGGTAGAGATATTGGAGATATTCATTATTTAAGATAGGTATTATGGCATTGATTAAAACAGTAAAGGGAAAGGTCCCTCGATTTGGTAAGGATGTGTTTTTGGCGGATAATGCAACGCTCGTTGGAGATATAGAGATGGGTGATAATTGTTCCGTATGGTTTAATGCGGTTGTAAGAGCAGACGTTCACTATATAAAGATGGGGGATTATGTTAATGTTCAGGATGGAGCGGTGATTCATTGTACGTATAAGACTGCCCCTGTTGAGATAGGCAATTATGTTTCAATTGCACACAATGCAGTTGTTCATGGATGTGTAATAAAAGACAACGTTCTCATAGGCATGGGAGCGATAGTTATGGACAATTGTGTGATAGAAAGCAATTGTATTATAGCTGCAGGTGCTGTCGTCTTGGAAAATACTCATTGTGAGTCAGGCTCTGTATATGCGGGTTGCCCTGCCAAAAAGGTGAAAGACATTGACCAAAATCGTCTGGAAGGTACAGTGAAGCGTATATCCAACGCTTATCCTACCTATGCCAGTTGGATTGATATGACAGAACAGGTTCAAAAGCCCTGATTATGTGTTCCAGTGAGTATTCGGACTCATTTGCAACGATGGAGATTATGTCGAATCTTGCCTCCAAGTCTATATTGTTTCTTCTGATGTAACTGTTGGCCACTTTTATTATTGAGATTTGTTTGTTGGCATTCACTGCTTCATACGGATGATTGAAATAATCAGTGTTGCGGGTCTTTACTTCGACGAATACAATATATGCCTTACAAGGAGAAAGAGCTATTATGTCTATTTCATTCTTTCCGCAGAAGAAATTACGCTCCAATATCTTGTACCCTTTGGATACCAACAAATCTGTAGCAAGTTCTTCACCTTTGTTGCCTAACTGTTTGTTGTTTATTGTTGACATAATGATATGTTTTTCTCTGTTATGTCTATCCTCGCTTCTTTTCCTATTATTATTGCATGGTTTTCACCTTCAATGTGACCTGCTTTGAAGTCCGATATTACGGGATAACCGTATTCTGTAACGGCTTCCTTTACTATTTGTAGCGCACTTCTGCCGAATGGTACTGTATTGTCGTGCATCTGAGTCATGCTTCCTACGAGTACAGCCTTGAGTTTGCTCAATTTACCCGCTCTTTTCAAAGATTGAATCATTCTGTCAATGTGATATAGATATTCATCTAGGTCTTCAATGAAAAGTATCTTGTCATCGGTGGAACCGAAACTTTCACTTCCCAAAAGGGAATACAGTATTGAAAGATTGCCTCCTACGATAGTGCCTTTTACAGAACAGTTTGCAAGTCCTCCTTCATTTTCCCATACGTATTTTATGCCTTTGCCGAAAATGGCATTTTCAAGGGAATGTATGGCCTCGGAGTTCAACGTTTCGTCATTTATGTTTACCGGCATTATTCCGTGTACGGAAGGAATATTGTAACGGAAATAAAGATGATTCAGGAATACGCATACGTCCGAGTAACCTATGAACAGTTTCGGATTTGAAACAAGAGGCGTGAAATCCACCTTGTCTACAATCCTTACGGAACCGTATCCGCCACGGGCAAAGAAAACAGCTTTTATATCCTTGTCATTTATTGCCCATTGCAAATCTTTGGCTCTCAGAAAATCGTCACCTGCAAACTGATTGCATTGACTGTCTATTGTCTTTCCAACCTTGACCGTTAACCCTTTGGATGAAAGAAAACGGATTGCGCAGTCAATTTCCTGATGAGAAATCTTTCTTGCACTCGATATTATGGCAACTGTATCTCCCGGCCTTAAAAACATAAGAATATAATTAAAACGTAATCAGGATACAAAAAAACAAAAAGTTTCTGATAATTGAAGAAAACTATCGGAAACTTTCTGTACTCCGGGCGGGACTTGAACCCGCATGATCGCAATGATCACAGGATTTTAAGTCCTGCGTGTCTACCTATTCCACCACCGGAGCAACCTCCATAAATAAAAAAAGAGCGGAAAACGAGACTCGAACTCGCGACCCCAACCTTGGCAAGGTTGTGCTCTACCAACTGAGCTATTTCCGCTTAATTGCTTTGCAAAGATAATACCTTTTTTGTTCATGACAAAAAAAATCACAACTTTTCTGCCATTTTTTTCAATTCGTCCAGTTTCATTAAAGCATCTATCGGTCTAATTGTTTCAATATCAAGTTGTAGGATGTGCTGCTTTAATTGCAAAAGACCTGAATCACCAAAACCCTCAAAACTCAATTGAAGGCATTTGTTGTGCTTCTCATCTTTTTTCCTGTCGGGATTACCCTTGGAATATTCCGCCAATTCTCCAATTGAACAGCCTCCTTCCAGCAGGTTCAATATGCGTTTTGCTTCTTGTATGACGGTTTTTGGAATGCCTGCCAGAACCGCAACATTGATACCGAAACTTTTTGTACAGCCGCCTTCCGTAACCTTCCGCAAGAAAACGATGTCTCCGTTTATCTCCTTTACCGATACGTGATAGTTTTTTATTCTGCGGTAAACATTCTCCAATCCGGTGAGTTCATAGTAGTGTGTTGCAAAAAGCGTCTTGGCTTTAGTCTCTGAAGAATGTATGTATGAACAAATGGCCCATGCAAGCGAAACACCGTCGAAGGTTGAGGTGCCTCGTCCGAGTTCATCGAAAAGAATAAGAGACCGTTCCGAAAGGTTGTTCAATATTCTTGACGCCTCGTTCATCTCAACCATGAACGTACTTTCACCTCTTGAGATATTGTCGCTTGAACCTATGCGGGTGAATATCCTGTCCACTATTCCTATCCTTGCTTTTTGTGCAGGTACGAAGCTGCCTGTTTGAGCCAATAGGACAATCAGTGCATTCTGACGCAGATACGCGCTTTTTCCCGACATGTTTGGCCCTGTCAGTATTCTTATCTGCTCCTTGTCGCAGTCCAGGTGAAGATCATTCGATATGTATTCCTCTCCTGCACCAAGAGTTCTTTCTATAACCGGATGACGGCCTGCAACAATATCTATCTCCATTGAGTTGTCAACCGTCGGTCTCACATAGCCGTATTCCCTTGCAACACATGCGAAACTGTTCAGGCAGTCAAGCCTTGATATTATTCTGGCATTATTCTGCAAAGGCTCGGTAAATTTCAGTAAATCGTTCAGAAGATTGTCGTATATGGCACTTTCCAACCGTCTTATCTCTTCCTGCGAAGACAATATCTTGTCCTCTATCTCCTTTAGCTCCTCGGTGATGTATCTTTCCGCATTGGCAAGCGTCTGTTTCCTTATCCATGATTCCGGAACCTTGTCCTTGTGGGTGTTGGTCACCTCGAGATAATACCCGAAGACGTTGTTGTAACCTAATTTCAATGAAGAAATATTCGTTTTCTCAATCAGCTCGTCAACCGTCTTGTTTATGTAGTTCTTGCCGTTGGTCGATATTTCCCTGTAATAGTCCAGTTGGGAGTCAACCCCGCTTGCTATGTAGTTTCCCTTGATTACGTTGTTGGGAGCATCCTCGGCAATGAACCTGTCAAGCAGATCAAGCATTCCCTCACAACAATCAAGCCGCAAGGCATCTTCCTTAAGTATGTCGCTGCCGTATTCCAAAAGGGTGTCTTTCAACTGTCGTATCGATTTCAATACGTCTTTGAAGTTGAAAAGTTCCGAAGGCTGTATCCTGCGGAATGCCAGTTTGGATATGACGCGTTCCACATCTCCTATTCCGGACAGAATGCTTGACACATTGTCGCTTAATTCCCTGTTGTCGAAAAACGACTGTACAATGTCCTGACGACGCTCTATCTTCTCTTTGTCCAAAAGCGGCAGCAGTATGTAGCGTTGCATGAGCCTTCGTCCCATGTTGGTTTGTGTCTTGTCCAAAACCTGCAACAGGGTTGTGGCCTTTTCATTTGAGGAGTTGACAAGTTCGAGGTTCTCCACGGTGAAATTGTCCATCCTTATGAATTCGCTCTTGTCAATGCTGTACAGTCTGTATATGTGGTCGATTTGTGTGTGCTTCGTCTCGTTCAGATAGTTCATTATTGCACCTGCCGCAATCAGTCCGGCAGTGTTGTCTTCTATGCCGAGACCTTTGAGAGACAGTGTGCCGAAGTGACGGTTAAGGATTTTCTTCGCAAAATCCTCAACGAAAACCCAGTCTTCGTATGTCTTGACGGGAAGTTTCAGCCCGCTGTTGCGCTCAAATTCCCTGAGATATTTTTTTTCGACTATTATCTCCTTTACACACATGGATTGAACCATGCGGTACACCTCCTCCGTATCTCCTTCACAAAAAAAGAAATCACCCGTGAACAAGTCCAGAAAGGCCGCAGCCGAAAGGGTAGGGGAATGATAAACGGAGGCGAGATAGTTGTTTTCATTCGTATCGGCCGTTTTGTCGTTATAGGAAAGGGCAGGGGTTACCACTTCGGTCACTCCGCGTTTTACTATTCCTTTGGTTTCTTTGGGATTCTCCAATTGTTCGCATACGGCAACCTTCTTGCCAGCCTTGAGAAATTTCGGAAGATAGGTGTCTATCGCATGATAGGGAAATCCTGCCAGTTCGCTTTTGTCTCCCTTGCCTCTTTTTGTCAATATTATGCCCAGTATCTTTGCCGTTTCAACAGCATCCTCTCCGAAAGTCTCGTAAAAGTCCCCGACCCTGTAAAGCAGTATCGTGTCAGGATATTGGCTCTTCAACTCGTAGTATTGCCTCATAAGAGGTGTCGAAACAAAATCCTCTTTCTTTTTCTCCGCCATTTTATTCGATGAAGTTTGGTGCAAAGATACTAAAAACAAAACAGAGAAATTCGGAACGCCGTTTCATTTTTCTCTTTTCTGAATTCAAAAAAATCTTTTCTGAAAAGAAAAAAATGAATTCAGAATCCGTTCAAGACCTTGTTGCAGGGGTTGAATCCCGTCAGTTTTCAAATCTTTGTTTGTGAAAAGGGAATTCCTCTGCCAGTTCACCAGAATAATAGAAATCGAAACCTACATTGCCGAAAGTATATACCTTGTCGCCTATTTTTATGTGTGAACCTCCGCATCTTGGGGTTGCACTCGGCTTTGACTGTTCGAATCCAAGGTTGAAAAGCGTGAAAAGTATTTCAGGACGTACCGATATGTCATAGCCTGCACGTTCCCATTGTTTCTTTGTCTGGTGCAATATGCAACCGGTATACAGATAGGAATAGTAGTGGTTGCGGTAATCTACCAGACGGTTGAATCGTTCTGTCTGATGGTCCTGAGTGGAGAAATCGAGAATGTGTTCGTATTTTTTGCCCATATAAAAGACACTTGTGTCGTTTTTCAGGTTTTCTTCCACCTTTTGGGCTGTGAAATCCTTTATTCCGTTGACACCTAATGAGAATTGGGACTGTACGGAAAGTACCTTGACTGGACCGAGGTATTTTTTGTACATTTCCCTTTTGGAATTGAACAGCCTTATCTGTTCTCCGACAAGGCATCCTACTATAAGTCTCGGTTCTACTCCACATACTTTGGCGGCACTGTCTATCAGATGTTTGTCCTTTACTATTGCGTCTTTCAATGCCGACCATTCCTCCAGATTCATCCATTCTATGGCGTTTGAGGATTTGTCATTTGTTGCGTTGGGTGTCGCTCTGAACTGTTGGAGCAATGCTTTGTAATTCTCGTCATTGGCCATGTACAATTCGCATGCCGCTATCATTTGTTCGAGTTCAGTACCTCCCTGAGAGAAATCATATCCCTCAAGTATCAAACGGGCATTCAATGGATAGCATTTTGCTATGGCTGCCAGTTTGATGCAGTTGTCCAATATTTGTTGAGGATTCTGCTCTTTGGTTTTCTTTTTTTTCATTTCGGAAACCTGACTGAGATAGCGGTTGTTTTTGTCTACGCCTCCGCTGTTGTTACTCAATCCCAACTGATATGCGGCCCATGCTCCGATTATAAGGAATCCCGCAATTGCAAAGCCGTAAAGGGCCAATGTGTAGCACATTTTGCCGAAGGCTTTCCACGATTTGAAATAGTAGCTTATTTTTTGCATAAAACCTTCTGAAAAATCAGGCGGCAAAGGTACTGTTTTTCTTTAAAACAAAAAAACTGCCTTTACGGAAAAGGCAGTCAAAAACATTATTTATGAAAATTGAATTGAAATCATTTCTCCTTAAATAGTAGTTTTTATAGTCCCAATGTTAGTAGTGTTAAAATCAAAAGAATTATCGGGACGTATAAAATCTATATAATCAATACTTTAAGTTCCGACAGCTTTTTGGCATTGGACAAACTGGTTTTTGCAGACAACAGATACTCTTTTTCCGTACATGTAAATGATTTTATCGCATGGTTTTGCAGATTTGACACGTAGGAATAATCGTTCTGTCCTATGTTTATGCGATTTTCCTGGATTGCAAACTCCACGTTTGCAGACCCGTTTTGGGTCTTTTGCTCCAAAAAACCGTTGGAATGATTGTGATTCTGACTTTCGTACAGCAAGTAGGAACTCTTGGTGCAGGAATTCGAGTAAATAAATGATGCATCCGTCACTTTCTGAGAATCGAAAACACAGAAGATGATGACAAACACCACAAAAAATACCCTTAAAGACTTCATGTCTATTTTCACTTGCATTATAAACGATTGCAAAGTTACATGTTTTTTCCACCTTGCGCAAGACAATAACGTTTTTTTTGGGGTGTTTGTTTTGTCAAAAGGTAAAAAAAATGTAGTTTTGAAACTTGAATACATGTATATGAGTTATGAATGATGCCGTTTTGTTTTTGGATGGAGACAAGTGTGTTTCCTGTTACAATTGTGTAAGGGCCTGTCCGGTCAAAGCTATAATAGTTGAAGAAAACAGTGCGGTTCCTCGCATAGATGAACAGAGATGTATAGCATGCGGCAACTGTATTTCTGCCTGTTCCTATACTGCCATCTCGGCCGTAAGCAATATGGAAGCGGTTGAACAGTTGCTGAAACAGGAAAAGGAAGTTGCTGCGATATGTGACCCCAGCATAGCCGGTGAATTTTCTGACGTAAGGGATTACAGGAAGTTTGTCAGTATGATTCGTCGTCTTGGATTCAGTTTTGTTTGTGAGGTCAGTTTTGGAGTCGATTTGGTGTCCAGAAAACAGGCGGAATTATGTCAGAATCTTAGAGGCAAGACTTATATTGCGTCGCATTGTCCTGTAGTAAATATGTATGTGGAAAAATATGTGCCGCAGATGGTTGGCAATCTGGCTCCGATAGTTCCTCCCGCTGTTGCTATGGCTTCAACGGTAAGAAAGTACTATGGTCAGCATGTAAAGATAGTGAATATAACTCCATGTCTGGGAATGAAGAAAGACAATGTGCGTTATGGCGATAGTGCAAGGATAGATGCCTTTCTGTCATTTGTGGAGCTCAGAAAACTGTTTGAAAAATATGATATAAGGGAAGAGACTCTTGAATATTCGGATTTTGATGAGCCTTTGGGGTGCAAAGGTTCCTTGTATCCTATACCGGAGGGTTTTGTGGAAGCTTGCGGATTGAGCAATTCGTTGATAGAAGGGCATTTTTTGAGCGTGGAGGGTAAAACGGATGCCATAAATGTCTTGAAACAGTTTTCAAAGCATGGAAACGAGTTCAACTCTCATTTGAACATATATTTCTGTAAAGGGTGTCTTATGGCTCCCGGTACTACCAGAGGACAGAAATTTTTAAGGCATAATCTTGTCACCGATTATTCGGCACGACGGATAAAGACATTGGATAAAGAAAAATGGAAGGAGAATATGGACAGGTTCTCCAACAAATCTGATCTGGTAGCATTTTACAGAGCGGATGACAAACGTTTGAAGACCCCGAGCAAACAGCAGATCATGGATGCTTTTGCACTTTTGGGTAAGGATGAAAAATCCAAACATACCAATTGCAAGTCGTGCGGTTATGATACTTGTACGGAACTGGCAATCGCAATAGCGCAGGGAATAGCTTCGGCCGACATGTGTTTTTCTTATGCGCAGAAAGGCTCAAGGATATTTAACAATCAGTTGAAGTCAACCAAAGAGGAATTGGTGAAAGTGCAATCGAGGTTTGATAAACTTAAGGAGGAATTCGGCATTCAGAAAAATACCAATGGAGAATTGAACCGTTCGCTTTCTTTACTGATACATCACATTTATCCAGGTATAGCCATAATAAATTCGGAATTTAAAGTAGTGGAATCCAATGCAGGTTTTATTGAAATATTGGGTGATGATGCCAAAGAGATAGATGAGGTCATTCCGGGATTGATAGGGGCGGATATTAAGACATTGTTGCCTAATGAAATGCTTAATCATTTGGAATATGTGATAAAATACGCCGAAGATGTAATAAACAAGGACTTTGAATACAATGACCGTTTTATTAACGTATCCATATTTTCCCTGGTTGCCAACAAGTCTGTCTGTATGATATTCCGAAATCTTTATCAGGAAGAGGAAAGACCCGAGGAAATAATTCACAGGGTAAATGATGTCATAAAGGAAAATCTTCTTCAAGTACAGCAGATAGGATTTATATTGGGGGAAGGTGCGGCCAGGACAGAAAAGATGCTGAACTCTATCATAAAGACTTACAAGGAACAGATAGGACAACGGTAGTTCCTTTTCGGTTCCTTGTAAGTTTACAATATGCTTATTTTTTTTGATACCTGCATTTTATCCAGAAAGACCTTTAAAATATAATTTCCGCTTTCTATTGACGATACGTCTATTTCCGTAGGCAGATTGTCCCAAGCCCTTATCACTCTTCCGTTGGCATCTATCAGTTGGGCATCTTTCATTTCCAGAGCGTTAGTTTCAATGAATAGGGTTGAATCCGCAGGATTTGGGAACAGTTTTATGTATTTGTCTGCATAAACGTTTACATCCAATGACTGTTCTCCTACAATTACTTGCTGTACATCAGTCCATTCCGACATTTCTCCTGGAGAACATATGGCTCTCAACCTGAAATCATATACCTGTCCCATTTCCAGATTTCTCAGACTGAAACGAGGATAAATGCTTACAATGCTTGAAGTGTATTCTAAGGCATATTGCTCTTTGTAATTTATTTCCCATTGTATGAAAGGGTTTTCTTCAACGTCGTCCCACGTACACACAATTGTTTCATCTCCCTTGTTTTGATAGTGTTGACATACGAAATTGGTAGGAACGGGACAATAGTCAGAAGAATTTTCTATGCTGAATGCTGCTTCAGAAAAATCATTGGAATTAATTTGTCCACACAATGCAAATAATTGTATCTTGTAATCTTTACCAGAAACAAGTTCTTCAATGTCAAAAGGATTGGTTACTTCATTGTAGAATATTGTGTCTTCGTCTGTTGAATTTATCAGTTTAAGATTAAATGAAGTATTGTTAGTATAAGGCGTCCAATCGACCCTTACCTGGTTGTCGGCAATTTGATTGACGGTCAGATCCGAAGGCGTTGAACAACTGTCTTTAATTGTAAAATCGGTTATGATATAAGTCCTTTCTGCTCCATCTTCCAATTGTGATTGTATTGCAAACCGTACCTTTTCAGTTGCCAACAAATTGCTTAACAGCAAACAATTGTTACCATTAGAGAAATTTAAAGGTATCTGAATGAATGGTTCGTTATCCGTGGAAACAAGCAACTTGTTATAAGACCCCGTTTCAGAATGATAGTTAAATGTCAGGCTCGGGTTTGCCATCTCTGAAAAGTCAAATACCGGACTGAAAACAGTATCATTCATTATCCTCCAACATTCAATGTCTGTGCAGAAAGAACTTAAGGAACTGAAATGTATCGTATCTTCTGCCACATAAGGAAAATCGTTTGTCGCATTACATAATGTATGGATAATACATTCGGAGGAGTAATCGCTTGTATCGCCGTCCAAAGAGACCGCTCGTATTTTGGCTGAGTAAAGAGTGTTGGACATCAACCAGTTAATGTTGATTGAATTATTTGTAGAATTGAAATACTGTATGTTTTGAGTGGACATATCCTTTAAATCCACAATCCATAAGGAAGCATTTTGATCATTGTTCCAACGTAATTGTGCCGATGATTCGTCAACAAATGTCAATTCTACATTTGAAGGGTTTTCTATCAGCATGTTGGTTGAAAATACGGCCGTATCGGACCAGAAACTTTGTTCTTGGCCGCAATCGGCCTGTACTCGGAAAGTATAGCTTGTACTGGCTTGAAGGTCATTTAAGACATAATTAGGACTTATCCCTGACAACTCAGTCCATTGTGTGCTTTGGGTGGGTTTATACTGCAGATTGAAAGATGTTTGGTTCTCTTGGAAATCCCATGTAATCAAAGCCGAATTGTCATCTGTCGAAGGAACCGACAGGTTTGTTGGTATGGCACAATATCTTGCAGTAAGATAAATATCGTCTATTGCTATTGCATTGTTGTTGTCCGCACCTGGTTGGTTACTCCATGCAAACAACAGCCGCCTTGTCGTTCCTATGTATTGGGTAGGCAGTTCTATATGTTCGCTTATCCATTCGTTATCAGAACCTGAATATATGATACTTCCGACCCTGAATTCTTCATTAGGCAAGTTTGTCAGGTTCAATGGTTCACCAGTACTTATCATGTATATTTTTAAACCTGCATTTTGAAGCGGTGCCTGTGATTTGTACTTGAAATCTATATAATAACTAACGGCATAATCTGGTATGTAGAAATCCATATAAGCGTAACTTACCGAAGCTGTAGAAGGATCACATCCGAATGTTTCACCGGAATCGTTGGAAATATACATGGCCTTGCTTCCTATACTGCTTGCGTTTTCGGCATCGGCTATTTCCCAAGGGTTATTGACCGAATTTACAAAACCTATGTTTAAATTATCGCTCTCATCCTCAAAGTCCAACTGTATTGGCAGTTCATGTATGCTGTTTTCTGTTAGATAACGGGCATAAAGATATGTCCAGTCACTCACTGTATTGGTGCAATGTGTGCGTATGGCCAATTGATAACGGGTATGTTCTATCAGATCTCTGTTTGCGGTAAATTCGTGATTTTGAGTGGTTCCGGAAAATCCTTCATGTTCGGGATTGCTTCCTGCCAAATCGTACACCACTTCCCATGTTCCGTTTTCCTGTTCAGGAACCCATTGTATGGTTATCCCGTTCGTATTTATGTCACTCACCGACAGGTTCTCTACTTTTGGACAATTGTTGTCGAATCCTGAGGTAAAGAAACTCGCCAGTTCACTCCAAGCTGTAGTGTCGCCTTGCAGGTCTATCATCCTTACCTTCCAATTGTATCTTGTTCCTTCTATAAGATTGGTTATATAGACGATGGTATCGGTAACCTCCATAGAAAAAACCTGTTCCGACTGCGTAACACTATAGTTCACAATCCAGGACAACGCATTCTCATCAGAATTCCATCTCAATGTCGCATTGTTTGCATCTATGTCGCTGCTTACAAGATTGGACGGAGGCGGCAATGTCGATGTTTGTGAAATCCCCAATGCCGAAAACAACAATGCAAAACAAAAAAACAATACTCTTCTTTTCATAATCAGATCTTTTATAGACCAAAGTTTGCTACAAAGGTAATAAAGTATGGCGTCTATGCAAAATTTTTCCTTATGCTGAAAACAAATTGTCTGTTCAATATTTTCCTCGCCTTGAATAATATGACATAGTACACAGTTATTGCAGTCAAAGCCAAAAGACTGCCAACCTCTTCTTTCAAACCGAACAGGGATATGCAACACAGCAAAGTGACAAAAAGAATGACGAATGGAATGACAAATGCTATTACAACAGCTTTTAGTCCCAACCTGGTACTTATTGAAACAGTGACTTCTTCTCCTATATCATATTGATCCGCATTGTCGCAAATCACCTCTATTTCCTTGTCCTGTTTGTCCAGGCTTGTGCATGCACCCCTTGCATGACAGGATGCACAAGAGGATTTACGCTCAATTCTTACTATCACCTTATTCTCTTGTTTTCCTGTGACGATTCCCTTCTGTTCAGTACACTCGGCATGTTCCATTTGTCTAAATTATTTTTACCGTTTCTCTTTCCACCCATCCTTCCTTTCCATCCTGAGTTCTTATCCTGATGAACTCGTTTCTGTTTTCCAATATTTTTATCTTTTGACCTTTGAATAATTTTATGTCCGACTTTTCTCCGTTTTCAATGTTCTCCTTTACACCTTTGTTTTCGAATACTATCGCATATTTGTGGCCGTTTATCATATTCTGTCTGAAGGTACCCAGTCCCAAAGACGAAAATGTAAGCAGATAGAAAAACATGCTCAGATAAAAGAACATGGCTTTTCGGTTGGTATTGAAACGATATACGAAAAACAATACGCAACTTACGACAAGCAACACAAGAAAGATTACAAACCAGACAACAGGCGGAAAAATATTGGCAATAGTCTTTGCCCATCTTGCCAGAAAGAAATCCGGCAGTACATAAACCTCGCCCATAAGTCTTGAATTGCATATCTTGCAGTTGGTTATCAGTCTTTTGTCATTTGGGTTCAGCTTCAGTGCCCGCTCATAATACAACATGCTGTTTGCATAATCGCTCAAACGGAAATATGTATTGGCTATGTTGTGATACAACTCTCCGCTCGGTTTGTTTTTCTCAAGCTGCAGATAGATTGAAAGAGCTTTTTCGTATTCCTTGTTGTTGAAATGTTTGTTGGCTTGTTGCATGTTCTGGGCCGCAAGCGAACAGGAAAACAACATGAACACTGCAAGTATGACAACAATTCCACTCATTTTGTTTTTCTTTGTTTTAGTCATTTGAGATTCTATTTCGGTTATAACCTTTTCCACCTTGTCGTACAGTTCCCTGTATGGCTTTTCTTCTTTACTTTGCGAAAAGCGTATGTATTCACATTGCGTCAAGGTATCTGTTGTTTCAGATAAGACATCATTTTCCAGTCCGTTGTTTTGCAGTTCCACGGATATTTTTTCAAGGGTGAGGTTATATGTCGGTATTTTGAACTTGTCCGACAAATAATTCCACAATGCCTGCCCTATTTCCGTCTCGAATTCCTCCGCCATGTTGTTGTTCAAATAGTTTTTGGCCCGTCTTAGTCTTTTTATCGCCACCTTATTCGCTTTTCTCAGTTTTACGCTTACAAAGTCCTGATTCCTTTCTTTTTGTTTTTGAGTGATCTTTATTGCCAGAATCATAAGGATGATTGCGGCAAACAGGCAGACGTACGTGCCGACGGTATTGAACGGTTTGAGCAATGGCGTTCTGGATCCTTCATTCTCGGGTGTGTCGTCTATATCCATGTTTCTGTATTTTTCCCTTTCCGACAGTTGTTTTGAAAAATCACTGTTTTCCTTTCCCTTTTTGATGTTCAATTTGTAGGAAGGAGCCGATATGGTCTTGTATTCCCTGCTTTCGGGATCGAAATAGGTGAATTTGACAGATGGAACCTCATACACGCCTTCAACTCTTGGTATTATGAGATATTGAAATGTTCTCGAACCGCTTTGTCCGTATTCCGTTCTGTTTATCTTGTCCGTTATGTTAGGGTCGTACACCTCGAATTCTTCCGGAAGCTTCAGATCCATACCTTCTATAAGGGTGAGGTTGCCTTTTCCGCTTATGGTGTATTGCAATGTTATCGCTTCATTTGTGCTGCTGTACGAGGTATCGATTTCGGAAGATATTTCAAATTGACCCACTCCGCCCGAAAAGACTTCATCCGTCTTGGGCAGTTCTTCAACCTGTATGGTCAATGCATTTGTTTTCAGTTTTTTTCTTACCCTTTCGAATACAGGAGTGATATTGCTAAAGAAAGGATCGTTGAAAAAGGCGTCAAAAAAAGGATCCCCCGTCAGCTGTCTCTGTCTTTGTCTTGTACCGGTCTGTACATGAGCCACGACTTCCAGTCCCATGGGGTCTATATGCAAAGAACCGGATTTTTGAGGGTAAACCAGCACTTTGCGAAGTGTGGCAACCTGATAAACCTTTCCGTCTATGACCTCTCTTTCCAATGTAGGTGTCGACTGATTGTCCAATTCCTCAACCCAGAAGCCCTGTGAGGAGGGAAACTTGTCCACCTGGTATTCAGAAACCGGTACCAGAGTGTATATCTTGTAGGAAATGACTATCTCTTCACCCTTTACTACTTTGGTCTTGCTTGGAATGGCCCTGACAAACACGGCTTTGTCGTCAATTACCTTAACTGGTTCCTGTTTGTATTGCTGCCTGCCGTTGTAATTGGGGTTGTTTGCAGAACGTTGTCCTAGACTCGGGTCCTTTTCCACTTTGATTTTGACCGGTTGTGTACTGTAAGTCTTTCCGTCAACTATGATTCTTGCCGCCGGTATGTAAATCTCTCCCGCACCAAGACTCTGAAGCCAATATGTGAAAGTGGTTGACTGAGAGCTTTCCCTGCGACCGTTGGTTATTACCACGGAAGAACTTCTTGAAGTATTGGGTCCGCTCAGTATGTTCACGTTGCGGAATGTGGGTGCAACGAAATTGCTCGGTTCTGATGCATTTACCGTAAAACTTACCTTGAAACGTTCGTCAACTCCCACAACCTTGGGTGCCTGTGTCCGGAATGTAATCTGCTGGGCTTGTATTACAAAGGCAATGAATATGCTCAACAGAAATATTATTGAACTTTTCTTCATGATTTACCAGTCTTTCTCTATATATTTTTTTTGAGCCTGTTTGTCCTCTTTTCTCTTAAGTTTTTCCAATGTAGCTTTTTCGTTGTTTTTCAGTGCTTCCAACATTCTTTTCATTTCTTTCTCATCCTTGTTTTGCCTTTGCGGTTGAGGAGTGTCATTTTTGTCCTGTTCTCTTTCTTTGTTTTGATTTTCTCTTTCTTGATTCTGATTTTTTCTTTCCTGATTCTGATTTCGCCGATCTTGATTCTGTTGGTTTTGTTGTTGGTTCTGCTGATTCTGGTTCTGATTTTCATTCTCTTTCAGCAGTTTACGTGTAAGGCTTAAGTTGTATTTGGCATTAGTGTCCTGCGGGTTGAGTCTAAGTGTCTGCTTGTAGTTTTCCAAAGCCTTTTTCAGGTTGCTTGTATAGTTGGGAGTGTTTATGTTACTGTCCAGATGTGCGATTTGAAAATAAGTATTGCCCATGTTGTACAAGGCATCTGCATAATGCAACGTATCCTTTGCAGGCGTGTTGGTCAGGTATTGTTCATAGTATTTCAATGCCGTTTGAAGTTTGTCCTGATTGTTCTGTTTGTAACTTGCATTGGCAAGGTTGAATTGAGCCTTGGAGTAAAGGGAATCATTGGCAAGAGACTGTCTGTAAAAGTCCTCGGCCTTGGAGAACTCTTTTTTCCCGAAACTTTCATTACCGTCCCTCAATGCGTTTTTTTCCTTGTCGCAGCCAAGTAAAAAAAGACCTGCCACCAATGTCAAAACCATAAACCGTTTCATCGTCGCAAATTTATTTACCAAAGAAAAATTTTCTGTTTATGTACTTGTTTCTCTTGTCGAATATGACGTATTCCAGTAAAAGCAAAACCAATGCGATAGCGCCGAAGACATGGAATTTGTTTTCATAGTTCTTGTATGCAACGGCTTCATATTCGTTTTTCTCCATTTTATTTATTCTTGCCAGTATGCTTTCCAGTCCTATGGAGGCGTTATTGGCCCGTATGTATATGCCGTTACCTTTTTTTGCAATGTTTTTCAGGAGTTCTTCATTCAGTTTTGTCACCACTATGTTGCCGTTGTGATCCCTTTTGTATTGTACATTTGTTCCGTTGTTTTCTATCGGTATGGGTGCGCCTTCGCTCAATCCCAGTCCTATGGTGTTTATCACAACGCCTTTGTCCGCTATGGAAGAGGCTGTTTCGTAAGCGTCCTCTTCATTGTCCTCTCCGTCCGAAATCAATATTATGCTGCGCGAGCGGTTTTCCTGTTCTTCTTCTCCGAATGCAAGGAAGGCCTTTTCCAGGCTTTCGCCTATGGCAGTGCCTTGTGTCTGTATCATTTTGGTGTCGATGACGTCTATGAATGTTTTTGCAGCCGTATAGTCGGCCGTTAGAGGCAGTTGGACGAACGATGTACCCGCAAACACCACAAGGCCAATTCTGTCTCCTTCAAGCTGATTGACCAGTTGGTTGAGGGCTTGTTTTGCTCTTGTAATCCTGTTCGGTTTTATGTCTTCGGCAAGCATGCTGTTTGAAACGTCAAGACATACAATGAGATCGGTGCCTGAACGCTCTTTTTTTTCAAGTGAAGTACCCATCTGCGGATTTGCCGCAGCCAGAACCAGAAAGAAAAAAGCCGCATTCCATAATGTGAACTTAAGATATTGTTTGCCTATGGACAGATCCGGTATTACGAATTCCTGCATTCTTGCGGAAGCAAATCGTCCTAGTGTTTTTTTCTTCGCACGCATCAGAAAAAAATACAACAGGTAGAATACAGGTATTAGAATCCATAAATACAACAAATCAGGATGTTCCAAACGTAACATTGCTTAGGGTTTTAAGGATTGGTTTTCAAATATGTTTTTCTCAACAGTACTTCCACAATCAATATTGCAATGACAAGGAGTATAAGTTTTTGACCTACGTCCTTTGTCTGCTTGTAAAATGAGACGTCTATCTTGGATTTTTCCATTGAGTCTATTTCATTGAATATTTCTTCCAAAGAAGATTTTTTTGTGGAACGGAAGTATTTTCCGCCTGTTGTGGAGGCTATTTGTTTCAACAGTTGTTCATCTATTTTTACTTCCACATTCTGATATTGTTTTCCGAAAGGTGTCTGGTAAGGGTAGGGGGCATATCCCATTTTTCCTATACCTATTGTGTAAACCCTTATGCCGTATTCCTTTGCTATGTCTGCAGCGGTCAGAGGGTCTATTGCGCCCATGTTGTTCACCCCGTCGGTTATCAGGATTATGACCTTGCTTTTGGTTTGCGTGTCCTTGATTCTGTTTACTGCCGTTGCAAGTCCGTCTCCTATTGCAGTACCGTCTTCTATCAGACCGCTTTCTGTTCCGGCAAGCAGTTCCAGCAGAATATTGTGGTCTATGGTCGAAGGACATTTCGTATAGGCTTCACCGGCAAATACCACTATTCCTATGTTGTCGCTTTTGCGTCCCTTGATGAACCGTTCCGCCACTTCCTTGGCCGATTCCAAACGGTTCGGTTTGAAGTCTTCGGCCAGCATAGAGGTTGAAACATCAAGCACAAGGACGATATCTATGCCTTCTATGCTTCTTTCATCCTTGGAAAGATGTGTTTGGGGACGTGCTATCGCAACAATCAAAAGACCAACAGCCAACATGCGCAGCCAGTCCGGCAGTTTCCTCAACCTTATTCTTAGGGTGGTCTTGGCTCCATTGAACTGCGAAAGATCCGAATACAGAACAGGAGTATTCCTTTTTTTGTCGAAATACCACTGATAAACAATCATCAGAGGTATTGTCAGCAGTAATAATAACAGATAAGGATATTGAAAACTTATTTGACTCATTGTTGCACTGTATTTGTGATCTCTTCCTGTTTTGTTGAATTTACAAAATCCCTTGCAAGTGACATGGTGTCTTCATCGGTGAAACTGTCCGTATGATATTTGGCGAACTTGACCAAATCCGCCGTTCTGAAAATCTTGCATGCGGTATCGACACTTTCTTTCATTATATCCTTTTCACGGGACATGGCATTCAATATATCTTCCGTGGTCATCTCGCACGCATTTATCGCAAAGCGTTCCTGCAGATACGTCCAAAGAATTTCCGTCAGTTCGCTGTAATGACGTTTTTGCATTTTCTGTTCGCAAAGCCTTTCCTTCTTCAATTCTTCCAAGGCATTCAATGCCTTTATGTGAGGTGCAACGTATTCCTTTCTCTGTACCGGAACATCTTTCGGCTTTGGCTTTCTGTGGTTTTTTGCATACCGGAATGCAAACCAACCGGCCAATGCAACGGCAACGACAATCAGTATGATATAAACGACAGGTAATACCTCTTTGAAGGAAAAAGGTTCGTCAAGGACGTTTTTTATGTCTTTGATTTCTGTTTTCGTACTGTCTGTAGGGTAATCAGACACCGTTATTGTCAGAGGTGACAACTTGTAGAGTTTTTCTCCGTTTTTTCCGAAGCTCCTTATATTCACACAACCCGTCAAATAGTGTTCTCCGTTTACAAAACTCATGTAGTACTGTCTGTAATTCAGATATTTCTTTCCGTTTTCCACTATAGTGTCAATTACTGTCTGCTGAAGCTCTAAAGTATCAGAATCCTCTCTTCCGACAATAACGTCTTGAATATCTCCCTCTTGCAAAGGTATTTTGAAAGACAACTCTATCCTGTCTCCGACTATATAATCCCTTTTGTCGGTCATGCATTCTATTTCCTGAGCGGATACCCGCGACAAGCCTGCAAGAAACAATAAAACCAGTGAAACAATTTTTACTTTCATATTTCAGTTTTTACCGCATAGCAAACAATTTGCTCAATTGTTTGATGTAATCTTCTCCGCATAAAACCTTGACGGTGTCAACACCGTATTTCTTCAACTTGGAAACGTTTTCCTCTTCTTTTCTTCTTCTTTCGGCAGCAAAGGTCTCGCGTGTTGCCCTGTTGCCGGTGTCTATCCACATGGTATTTCCCGTCTCCGTGTCTTTGAACTGAACAATTCCCATTTCCGGCAGTTCGTACTCTCCGGCATCGTTCACCAAAACGGCACACATGTCGTGTTTGCGTGCGACAATTTGCAGACTGTCATCAAATATGCCGAAACAGTCGGTTATCAGAAAACAGGTGGAGCGTTTCTTTATGACATTGTTCAGAAAGATAAGCCCGCTTGAAAAATCCGTCGAACAACTCTCATGCCTGTATTGCAACAGTTCCCTTATTATCCTGAGAATATGGGAGGAACCTTTCTTGGGAGGAATGTATTTCTCAACCTTGTCGGAAAACAAGATCACTCCAACCTTGTCGTTGTTGTGTATTGCCGAAAAGGAAAGAACGGCAGCTATCTCCGTAATGACCTCGGTCTTGAGTGCATTCCTGGAACCGAACAGGGTCGAACCGCTGACGTCTATCAACAGCATCACCGTCAATTCCCTTTCCTCTTCGTAAACCTTTACATAAGGGTGATTGCTTCTGGCCGTTACGTTCCAGTCTATGTTCCTTATGTCGTCACCGTAAATATATTCCCTCACTTGACTGAACGTCATGCCCCTTCCCTTGAAGGCACTGTGGTATTGTCCGGCAAAAACTTCCTGTGACAGCTTTTTAGCCTTTATCTCTATTCTGTGAACCTTTTTAAGTAAATCCTCGGTGGTCATCGCTAGTTTATGGAACGTCGATTCTGTTTACTATTTCCGTTATTACGTCTTCAGCCTTGACGTTTTCGGCCTCGGCTTCGTAGGTAAGACCTATTCTGTGACGCAAAACATCAAGACATATTGCCCTTATGTCTTCAGGAATGACATACCCTCTTCTCTTTATGAACGCCAGTCCTCTTGCCGCAAGCGCGAGATTTATCGTAGCCCTCGGAGATGCTCCGTAGCTTATGAAAGGTTTCATGTTGTTCAAGCCGTAGTCCTGAGGAAAACGCGTTGCAAAGACTATGTCGGTAATATAGTTCTCTATCTTCGAGTCTATGTAAACCTCTTTCACCACCTCCCTCGCATGCATTATGTCTTCGGGCTTGATGACTGGGGTTATATCCTTTTTCGTTGCAGCTATCTGACCTCTGAGTATTTCCTTCTCTTCTTCCTTGTTCGGATATGTTATGACGACCTTCATCATAAATCTGTCCATCTGGGCTTCAGGCAAAGGGTAAGTACCTTCCTGCTCTATCGGATTCTGTGTTGCAAGTACAAGAAACGGTTCTTCCAGTCTGTAGGTGTTTTCTCCGATTGTCACCTGTCTTTCCTGCATCGCCTCCAAAAGGGCAGACTGTACTTTGGCAGGGGCACGGTTTATTTCATCGGCCAGAATCAGATTGGAGAATACCGGACCCTTTTTTACGAAAAAGGATTCCTCCTTGGGCGAATATATCATCGTTCCTATTATGTCGGCAGGCAACAGGTCGGGTGTGAACTGTATGCGGCTGAATCTTGCATTTATGGTTTTTGCAAGCGCCATTATCGCCTGGGTCTTTGCCAAACCCGGAACACCTTCAAGCAATATGTGTCCGTTTGACAAAAGCCCTATGACAAGACGTTCAACCATATTCTTCTGTCCTACAATCACTTTGGAAATCTCGAAGTTTATCGTATCGACAAAAGCACTTTCCTGCTCTATCTTTTTGTTCAACTCTATTATATCCATAATATCTACAAACTTTCTTTTTCTCTGCTTAAACGAAAACGCATAATTTTTAGTATGTTCCGCATTCAAGAATACGTGTCATGCAGGGGGATGACAACGGAATCAAATCCTGTGGAAATGTCTTCTGAAGACAAAAAAATCTTTTCTGAAAAGAAAAAAATGTCTTCTGAAAAGAATCTGCAGGAATCAGGACTGGAGTGACGGGTGGTTTTTTTTGATTTTTTCTTGCGGTATTTTGCCGTATGATGTTTTTTTTATACCTTTGCCGACTTAAAGGCGTCAGCCGTAAAATAGATATAAAGTAAAAGTAAGAAATAAAGTAGAAAGATTATGAAAAGTAGAAAGTTACTCTTGAGTTTAGCAGTTTTCTTTCTTGTCGGAGTCTTTGTTCCGACGTATGCTTCTCCTGTTTTTGGAACGGAAGGAGAAGAGGAAAACCCTGTTAAGGAGGGTTGGACATCCATAGGACCGAACAATGTTTCGGGACGTGTTCGTTCCATAATTTTTGACAAGTTCAACGATGGTGTCATGTATGCCGGAGGAGTAGGAGGCGGATTGTTTGTCAGTGTTAACGACGGTCTTAACTGGAGGGAAATACCTTTGGGAGAGGGAGCGACTACCGGTTATGCGGTTACTTCCATCGCTCAGGATGACGAGGGTGTCATTTATGTGGGAACCGGTGAAGGATTTTATGCCGAGGAAGGAAATTCAACAGGTGTCAGCCATTTGAAAACGGGACTTGCCGGTACAGGTGTTTACAAGATGCAACTTGGAGCGCAGGGCAAGGAATGGGCGGCCGCCTTTTCAACCGACGAACAGAAATATGAATATGCGACTTCTCTGGTAATGAATCGTCTGGAGGCTACTGCTCCTGCGTTATACGACCTTATGCACGAATGGACATATGTAAACGACATGTTGTGTGTAGGAAATACAGTATATGCTGCAACACAGATGGGAGGATTGAAGTATTCCAAGGACGGAGGTGCTACATGGTCGGCAGCTTCTGTAGGGGGAAGCACTATGTTCAACGTTACCGACATAAAGGTTTCCAAAAACGGAAAAGTGGCCATTGCATACAAGAACGGAACAGAGGCAAGAATAGCGATGAGGGCGGATGGTGATGAAGAGGTTTTCAACGACATATTTTCCAAGTCTGTAATTTCAGATTATACTGAAAACGACATGATCAACAGAATAGAGCTTGCATTCGGTGTGAAGAACCCTAATGTGATGGTTGCTTTTGTTTATGCTTACAAGATGACGGGTGAAGGCGGATATACGATAGACGGAAGCATTTACAGAACGGCTGACTGTCAGGCTGGAAACATCGTATGGGAAAAGGCTTCTCCAAGTTCTTTCTATGCAGGATATGATTTGAATACTTCTATGAGCATAGCTGTCAATGATTTGGGAGAAAGAGAGTATATATATGCAGCCAGTGCCGTATTGCAAAGAGGTTTTGATGCAAACAGTTCTCCTATATATTATTGGGAAAGCCAGACCTCTTACTTGGTGCCGTACACTTCCGGCATGTATGTTTCTCCTAACATTCACAGTATTTTGTTTGATGAAAATCCACAGACTGCAGAGGATTCATTGAGAATATATTTGGCAACCGATGCTGGTGTTTTCATGTATGGAACGGATCCTGTTACTCAGTTTTCGCAATGGCATTTCCGTAACAAGGGTCTTGTCTCTTCGCAATACTACAATGTTGCGGCAGCAGCGGACGGTTCTGTAGTTGCAGCCGGACAGAGCAATGCTATAAGTTATATACCTACTCCTTCTCAGGATGAGTTGAAATCTGCTGAAACCATATGGTCTCCAAACAGTGACGGTTATTCTAATTATATCATAAGCAATTTGTCAAGTACGTTAGAGTCTCAAACCGGTACCGCAGTAGAGGCATCGGCCATACATATGACCTCACCTTCTGTTCGTAAGCCATTTGTCTTGTCACGTCCTAATACGATTGTTGCAAGAACTTATAGTGACGGCAACGATTATACTACTGTCAACGACCAGACCTGGACATTCTCGGGAGCAAATCCTTTGACGTTGATGCATGCCAATGTTGTTTCTGGAGCTACGAATGCTCCGTTTGTTACGCCTATGGCTTATTGGGAATCATTCGATGCTTACGATACTTCGAAAGACAGTGTGTATGTGGTATTGGATTCTACTGTTGTATTGAGAAATGGTGATAAGACAAGAGCATACAGAACCGGTGTATATTTGTATGACGGTGATTCTGTTATTGTTCAAAGCAATACTTTGGGTTATCCTTTTTTCTATGAATTTACAAAAGAGCAGTATGGTGAAGTTGATAAGGGTGGTGAGATGGTTTTGGACTTTTTCCCTACTCAGGATACTTCGGTTTTGGTTGTTGATCCTGTACAGACGAGGTTGTATTTGTCCGGAGCTATTGGAACGTTCGTTTGTCCTGAGATAATGAACTTCACAAAGACTTACACTTCTGGAATGCACTATCCTGAGATTATTGGTTGGGCTAAGTTATGCAGGGGAAATGATTCAACGATTTCCTTGACGAGACCTTTCCATGTTTTAGCACCTTCTCCAGACGGAGACGCGTTACTTGTAACCATAGACGTGAAAGCGTCTCAAGGTACACCGGGACAGACAAAACTTTTGAGAATTTCGGGTATAAACAGTATTGATTATAGCATATCTCAATGTACCAATGGTGATGTTGACAGAGTAACTACCGATACCTTGGCTACATTTGACAGAACTATATCATCAATTGTTTTTGACAAGAAGGACAACAATTCCGTAATAATAACATTCTCTGATTACAGTGCAAATACTTCCAACGTAATGCGTTCAACGAATATAATGGCCCCTGTAGATGATGTTGTTTTTGAAGACATACCTTTAACAGACAATAACTCCAAACCGGTATTTGCTTCATTGATAGAATGCATGAATCCGGATAATACTTCATGTGCTTACATAGGAAGTGATGACGGTATCTACAAGACTGAAAACTACAAGGCATCTCAGGTTGTTTGGGTTAAGGAGGATAACATTCCTAATGTTCCTATTTATGATTTGTATCAACAAACTGCCAACAGACCAAAAATACAGTTTAAGACATATATGTCTAACAATGTTACGGAAAATGTTTTTGAAGCTACGAAATATCCTGGAGCAATTTATGCTGCTTCATATGGAAAGGGATTGTTCATGAACATGGACAATCTTGTAGAGGGTCTTCCTGAGGTTGGCTTGGCTGATGTAAAGCAAAATGCCGGTCAAACTTCCATAAGATTGTATCCTAATCCTGCTGACAACAGAACTACTTTGAACTATACGCTTTCGTCTTCTTCAAGAGTTACTCTTAACATATTTGACATGAATGGAAGACTTATATCAACAATGGATAAAGGAAATCAGTCTGCCGGAAGTTATACTCAAATCATAGACCTGAACTCTTTAAGCAAGGGAGTTTATATGATTCAGATATTAACTTCGAATTCTGTTGAGACTGCAAAGTTGATAGTTCAGTAAACTTTTGACGGAAAATAGTCATAATAAGATAGCGAGGAGGGAGGAAGTATTTCGGTCCCTCCTCGTTTTGTATAATAAAAAGCAAAAATAGCAGTTATAAATTAGTGAATGTTTTCATACGATTATGAGAAGGATTAGTTTAATCATTGTTTTGCTTTTGTCTTTTGTTTCTTTGTATTCTCAGACTACAAAACTAACGATCAATGTCATGGGAGTAAAAAACAATAAAGGTAATATTGTTGTAGGTGTGTGTGAGAATGAAAAACAGTTATTGGGAAAACAGATGCCAAAGTATTACAAAGCAATGCCTTCAAAAAAAGGGAATGTAAAGATAAGTCTTGAAGTGCCAAATGGAACGTATGCGATAGTTGCATGTCATGATGAAAACAAAAATAACAAGTTTGACACAAATTTCCTGGGCATACCGAAAGAAGATTATGGTTTCTCTTCAAACGATGGATTCATACCAAAATTTGACAAAGCCAAGATAGTGTTGTCCGGTACTGCCAAAACGGTCAATATACAGTTGAAGACATTTAAAAATTAGCATGTATGCAGAGAAAGCTGTTTTACTTACTTTTGATTGTTTTGATATCAGGTTCCGTTTATTCACAATTGGGTGGTACACATGCTTATTCCATATTGAATCTACGCAATAGTGCAAAAACTGCAGCTTTGGGGGTAGATGTATTGTCTTGTTTTACTGACGATGTAAGTGCAATCATGACCAATCCATCTATAATAAGCACTGATAACCACAATGATTTTGCATTGACATATACGGCTTTGTTCGACGGAATAAGTCAGGCGGGTTTGGCATACAGTTATTCGCTCGGTGCATTTGGTAATCTTGGTGCGGGTTTACAATATCTGAACTACGGAGATTTTGAGATGACGGAGGAAAATGGGGATGTTGTAGGGCGCTTTAGGGCTAATGAATATGCTTTCACTCTTGCATGGTCAAAGATGTTGGATTCCAATGTGTATATCGGTGCCAGCCTTAAGCCGATTTATTCCCAATATGAAACATATTCCTCATTTGCACTGGCAATAGACCTTGCGGTCAGCTATCAGTCTAATAACCGTTCATGGGCTGCTTCCGTGATTGCACGTAATATTGGAAAGCAGATAAGCACATTTGCAACTCGGGAAGAATCCCTGCCGTTCGATTTGCAGTTGGCTTTATATAAGAAATTAAAACATGCTCCTCTGTCCATATATGCCTCCATAACCAATCTGCACAAATGGAACATAAGGGAGGATGACGAACTCAATCCAAGGGATGAGGTGGATTTAAACGGAGAGGTAAGAAAAGAAAACAAGTTTGTCGGAATCATGGACAATGCTATGAGACATTTGCAGGTCGGAGTTGAGTTTACACCATCCAAGTATTTTTATCTTGCATTGGGTTATTCCTGGAAACAAAACAGAGAAATGGAGATAGATGATACCTTTTCTCTTGCGGGGCTATCATATGGCGTTGGATTGAACTACAAACGGTTCAGACTTGCCTATTCCCGCAACGAATACCACCGCTACGGTTCTCCTAACTTTATCACTTTGCTTGTAAGGTT
This sequence comes from uncultured Bacteroidales bacterium, assembly GCA_944320415.1. Classification (GTDB taxonomy): domain Bacteria; phylum Bacteroidota; class Bacteroidia; order Bacteroidales; family P3; genus Onthomorpha. The sequence goes on along the minus strand of CALUHJ010000003.1, from coordinate 16,814 downwards.
ATAGGATAGAAAAGGATCAATAGTCGCTTCTCGGCTGTATGATTGTTCCCCATTCCCGTTTGGCGGCAGTTTTTCCCACGAGTTTTATATGTTCTATCGCGTAGCGCTCACAAGGATGTATGCCTATTATATCCACAACCCCGTCATGCAGTTTCAATACAACCTTGTTCATATTGTAGCCGTTCTTCCTTTTCCATTCGTGAGTAAATTCTTCTTCTGCGTTTGATGGGCGATAGTTCGGACAGTCATATTCATGAACCTGAACACAGAACAACTCTTTCCATTTTGTTCCGGTATATGTCCATATTCTGAAATAATTTATGTTTGAATAGTCTCTGTAAACCGTCATGAAAGAAATCTCATCTCCTCCGTCGCCGTCAAGATCTCCTTCATTGACAAGAAAATATACTCCCAGGTCACCGTCCAGTTTCAAAGGTGTCAACTCCTCATTGTCAGAGAAAAAGCCAGTTGCCGTTTCATACAGATTTTCCTCGAATCCGTCACCGTCAAAATCCCCTCTTATGCTGAATCTGGACGAATTGTTCTTGTTCCATTTCCATTGCGACGGGTCTCTGTCATCAACCACTACATCTGTCCATGGTTTCAACTCCAGTTGTGCAAAACCGTTGATTCCAAAAACCATGAATATCAAAACCAAATACAAACTCTTTTTCATCATAAACAATTTTATTGCATTTCCTCGTAACGGAGGTTATCTATTATATAATTCTGTCTTTCCTGAGTGTTCTTTCCCATAAAGAAATCCAGCACCGCACCAACTCCAGATTCCTTGTTGAGAATGATAGGGTCAAGTTTTATGTCCTTGCCTATGAAATATCGGAACTCGTCAGGTGAAATCTCTCCAAGTCCCTTGAACCTTGTTATTTCCGCATCTTTGCCAAGCTTGACAAGGTTTTCATCGCGTTCCTGTTCGCTGTAACAGTAAATCGTCTGCTTTTTGTTCCTTACCCTGAACAGAGGCGTCTGCAATATGTAAACATGACCGGCTTTTACCAGATCAGGAAAAAATTTAAGGAAAAAGGTCATCAGCAACATCCTTATGTGCATTCCGTCAACATCGGCATCTGTTGCTATCACTATGTTATTGTATCGCAGGTTGTCCATGTCTTCATCTATGTTAAGTGCATTGCGAAGAAGATTGAACTCCTCGTTCTTATATACCACCTCTTTGGTTTCTCCGTATGTATTCAATGGCTTTCCCCTGAGTGAGAAAACGGCCTGGGTGTTCACATCCCTACTTTTTGTTATGGAACCTGAAGCAGAGTCTCCCTCCGTTATGAAAAGGGTCGATTCGAGTCTCCGTTCGTCCTTGCTGTTGTAGTGTACGCGGCAGTCTCTGAGCTTTCTGTTGGTAAGGCTTACCTTTTTCGCGCTTTCTTTGACCAGTTTTTTGACGTTCTGCATACCTTTGCGTTCTTTCTCATTACGCATTATCTTCTGCAAAAGCGCTTCCGCAACATCGGTATGAATATGCAAATAGTCATCCAGAGTATTGCGCACGGCTTCAAGGACGTAATTCTTTATCGTTTGCCCGTTGCCTTCCGCCTTTATGGTGGAAGAACCCAACTTGGTTTTGGTTTGCGACTCAAAGATAGGCTGATCTATCTTTATGCTTATGGCCGCAACCAGTCCTGCTCTTATGTCCGAAGGGTCATAGTCCTTTTTGTAGAAATCCTTCACCACCTTGACCAACGCTTCCCTGAACGCCGACAGATGGGTTCCACCCTGAGTGGTATGCTGTCCGTTTACAAAGGAATAATGTTCCTCGGTAAACACCTTGTCCGAATGAGTGAAAGCATATTCGAACATTCCGTCCGAAAGATGTATTATTGGATACAGATTCTCTCCCTCGTTAATGTTGTTGTTCAACAAATCCAACAAACCGTTCCTTGAGTAAATCTTCCTGCCGTTGTAAACGATTGACAACCCCTTGTTAAGGTAGGCATAGTTCCATATCATCTTCTCGACGTATTCATTTAGGAAGGAATAGTTGCCGAATATATCCGGACTGTTGTCCGGTATGAATTCAACGCATGTGCCGTCTGCCATGTCCGTATCCTCGACAGGATAGTCCTTGACTATGTCTCCGGCCGAGAAATCGGCACATTTCATCTTTCCGCTTCTGAAAGAGGCAATTCTGAAAAAGGATGAAAGGGCATTGACAGCCTTTGAACCTACACCGTTCATGCCGACGGAGTTGTAAAACACCTTGGAATCGTATTTGGCTCCCGTATTTATTTTGGAAACGCAGTCCACGGCACTCTCCAACGGTATTCCGCGACCGTAATCCCTCACTCTGACCCTGTTTGTCTGAAAGTCTATGTCAACCTCTATGCTGTTTCCCCAACCTGATGCGAACTCATCAACCGAGTTGTCTATTATCTCTTTGAGCAGTACGTAAATACCGTCATCATAAGAGGCACCGTCTCCGAGCTTTCCTATATACATTCCAGGACGAAGACGTATGTGTTCGTTCCATTTGAGCGACTTGATGTTGTCTTCGGTATAAGAACTTCTGTTCGTTGTGTTTTCTGTCGACATGATTTGCAAATATACGAAAAAAAACTGACTGCAACGCTTTTCATGCTTGACGCACCGTTCTTACATATTTCTTTTCCTCGCCTTTTCCACTTGTGAAGAAGAGAAAAACAGACCGCGTTCAATCTTTTTCAGAAAAAGCAGTTCCCGAACGTCCCTTTCTTCGGCATTGCATGCCAATATGCCGGAACTTGTCATGTCTCCGTTTTCATCGATGCAGGCATAACAAAGATTACCTTCCTTATCCCTCAGAAGGGTATAACCGTCCATCGTCTCGCACCAGTTAAGCCGTTCGTCTCCCTTAAGCATGAAGGTAAGCGTTTTGCCGTTCGGCTGTGTTATGGTGACGGGTTTTCTGTCGGCAGGCACCGAAAAAAGGTTTGCTGTACAAAATGCAAACAATATTATAAGTATTGCTTTTTTCATCCTTTTCTTTCCTTTTGTTTTTCGCGGCAAAGATAGGAATTTTGACAGTAAGGCGTGATTGCCGAATTTCAAAAAGTTGTAATTTCGCAGCCTGAAAAACAATTGAATCATGAAACAAACCCATATAGGACACCTTGCCATATTTGTGGTAAACCTTTTGTTCGGACTGAACACCCCAATAACCAAGACGATACTGCTGTCTGACTATGACATATCACCGCTGGCACTTACCTGTTTCAGATACATAGGGGCGGCCGTGGCCTTTTGGCTGGCCGCCCTCGTCTTCCGTGCTCCCGAAGCGAGCAGAAAAGACATTCTTCTGTTTGTCCTTGCCTCCGTCTTCGGCATAGTGCTGAACCAGACTACCTTTGTGGTGGGACTTTCCACAACCTCACCAGTCGATGCCTCAATCGTAGTTACGCTTACACCTATAATAACCATGATTTTCGCCGCAATCTTCATCAAGGAACCCATAACGACCAAGAAAGTCGTCGGCGTGCTCATAGGTTGTGCCGGAGCATTGCTCCTCATACTTACCTCAAATACTCTCGGCAACGCTCCACGTTCGCTTTTCGGCAACATGCTCTGCCTGCTCAGCTGCCTGTCATACGGACTCTACCTTACGCTTTTCAGAAACCTCATAGCACGCAACCATCCACTTACATTGATGAAATGGATGTTTCTTTTCGGCACCGTGATGCTTTTACCTTTTTCTTACGATTCGGTGATTCATGTGCCTTATTCCTCCATTCCTTTGGACATATATCTCAGAATAGGTTATGTTGTTCTGGTCGCAACCTTTTTGACTTACCTTCTCATACCGATAGGACAGGTAAGGATACGTCCGACAACCCTTACGATGTACAACTACCTTCAGCCGGTGGTTACAACCCTTCTTGCGGTTTATATGGGACTTGATACCTTTGGCTGGCACAAGGCCTTGGCCGCGCTTCTGGTCTTCCTCGGCGTTTATGTCGTAACCAAGAGCAAGTCGCGCCAGCAGATGGAAGAACAGAAATTGAAAGAGGAAAACAAGGCGCAATAGGCCTTTTGACGGAATTTGATTCCGTTTTTTTCTTTTCAGAAAACAAAAAATTCTTTTCTGAATCCGTTTTGCCGGAATTTGATTCCATTGCGACGGAATTAAGATACGGTTTAAGGGGCTGAAACACAGTCCTTGTGTATTCCATACTGACAGCAATCCCTCGTTGTTTGGTGACAATATGTCATGAAATGTTCGTTTTTTGTTTTTGGCACGGAAGTTGAAACATTAAGGGCGTAAAGTTCAAATTAAGGTTGGAAAAATAAAAACAAATAGAATATGGGAAAGATCATAGGAATAGATTTGGGAACAACTAACAGTTGTGTGGCTGTAATGGAAGGCAATGAGCCTGTTGTTATAGCGAACAGTGAAGGAAGAAGAACCACTCCTTCGGTAGTAGGTTTTGTTTCATCGGGAGAAAGAAAAGTCGGAGACCCTGCAAAACGTCAGGCGATAACCAACCCTCACAATACGGTATATTCCATAAAGAGATTCATGGGAGAGACCTATGACAGGGTTGCCAAGGAGATAGATGCCGTTCCTTACAAGGTTGTCAAGGGCGACAACAATACTCCGAGGGTTGAGATAGAGGGTCGTTTGTACACTCCTCAGGAAATATCGGCCATCATCTTGCAGAAGATGAAGAAGACGGCGGAGGATTACCTTGGACAGGAGGTTACAGAGGCGGTTATTACCGTTCCGGCATATTTCAACGACGCACAGCGTCAATCGACCAAGGAAGCGGGAGAAATCGCAGGCCTGAAGGTCAGAAGGATAATCAATGAGCCTACAGCCGCAGCTTTGGCTTATGGATTGGACAAGAAGGATCAGGATGCCCACATAGCGGTATTTGACCTTGGAGGTGGTACTTTCGATATTTCAATCCTTGAGTTGGGAGACGGAGTCTTTGAGGTTAAGTCCACCAACGGAGACACTCACCTTGGGGGTGATGATTTTGACAAAAGGATAATAGACTGGTTGGCGGAGGAATTCATGAAGGATTTCAATGTTGACTTGAGAAAGGACCCTATGGCATTGCAGCGTTTGAAGGAAGCGGCGGAAAAGGCCAAGATAGAGTTGTCCTCTTCGACCACAACGGAAATCAATCTGCCTTATATCATGCCTATCGACGGTGTTCCACAGCACTTGGTACGCCAGTTGTCGAGAGCCAAGTTCGAACAGTTGTGTGACGACTTGATAAAGGCCACGATAGAACCATGTAAGAAGGCATTGTCGGATGCGGGTCTGGACAAGAGTCAGATAAACGAGGTCATATTGGTCGGAGGAAGCACCCGTATACCTGCCGTTCAGCAGATAGTTGCAGACTTCTTCGGCAAGACTCCGTCCAAGGGAGTAAACCCTGACGAGGTTGTTGCAGTGGGAGCCGCAATACAGGGAGGTGTCTTGACAGGTGAGGTAAAGGACGTGTTGTTGTTGGATGTCACTCCGTTGTCATTGGGTATAGAGACATTGGGAGGTGTTATGACCAAATTGATAGAGGCCAATACCACCATCCCTACCAAGAAGTCGCAGATCTTCTCCACGGCACAGGACAACCAGCCTTCGGTTGAGATACATGTCTTGCAGGGCGAGAGAACGAGAGCTGTGGACAACAAGACTATAGGCAGGTTCATATTGGATGGTCTGCCACCTGCACAAAGGGGAGTTCCTCAGATAGAGGTTACGTTCGACATAGACGCAAACGGTATTTTGAATGTGTCTGCAATGGACAAGGCTACGGGCAAACAGCAGTCCATAAGGATAGAAGCATCGAGCGGTTTGAGTGAAGAGGAGATAAAGAGAATGAAGGCAGAGGCCGAAGCGAATGCCGATGCCGACAGGAAGTTGAAGGAAGAGGCAGACAAGATAAACGGAGCCGATGCCATGATATTCCAGGTTGAGAAAGCCTTGAAGGAGAATGGGGATAAGCTGCCAAAGGATAAGAAAGAGGAAATAGAGAAAGCCTTGAAGGATTTGAAGGATGCTCATGCGGCCAAGAACATATCCGCGATAGATTCGGCTACGGAGAAGCTTAATACTGTCTTCCAGGCTGCTTCGGCAGACATGTACTCGCAGGCAGGTGGTGCTAACGGTCAGTCGTCGCAACAGCAGACCGGACAGCAACAGTCAGGTAAGAACTCACAGGACGGAGAGGTTACCGATGCGGACTTTGAGGAAGTGAAATAAAGGAGTGAGTTCAATATATGTAACCGAAAAGGGAGAGTGCTTTTGCATTCTCCCTTTTTCTGTTGTTTTCGCCGCTGAAAAACTTGCTGAAAAAATGATTACCTTTGCAGTATGGAGAATTGGGTGAAACATTGGTAAAGACAAATGTAAAGCTATATGAAAAAGGCAATAATAACAGGGGCTTCATCCGGAATAGGAGAGCAGGTAGCGAGACTTCTGCTTGAGGAAGGATGGCAGATAGCCGTTGCGGCAAGAAGGATGGACAGACTGAAGGAATTGCAGTCGAATTACGGGCCGCAAAGAGTGAAAATAATGCAGATAGATGTTACGGATGAACATGCGGATGATTCTCTTGTCGAATTGATAGGGCAGATGGGTGGAATGAATCTTTATTTTCATGCCTCCGGAATCGGATTCCAGAATTACGGTTTGGATAAGGAAACGGAGTTGCGGACTGTCCGGACCAATTGCGAGGGCTTTGTGAGGATGGTTGATTGTGCATTCAACTATTTCAAGGAGCATCCCGAACAGTCTGGGCATATTGCGGTCATCAGTTCCATAGCAGGGACCAGGGGTTTGGGCGCAGCACCTGCCTATTCGGCCACAAAGGCCATGCAGAACACTTATTTGCAGGCTCTTGTCCAGCTTTCCAACATGATGAAGTACAACATACGTTTTACGGACATAAGACCCGGATTTGTGGCAACCGATTTGCTTAACGACAACAGGCATTATCCCATGCTTATGAAAAGGGAGAGAGTGGCCAAACTTATTGTCAAGGCCATTAAAAGCAAAAAGAGGGTGGCCGTGATAGATTTCCGATATGCCATAATGGTGTTTTTGTGGCGTTTGATACCTTCCTGCATTTGGGAAAGACTACCCGTTAGAAACTGAACGGGCAACAAAAAAAATAGAATTTGATTCTGTTTTATTCAAATCAAATTCTGTTTTATTCAAATCAAGTTCTGATTTTTTCTTTCTTTGTTTCGTCTGTTTATCTTCTTACCGAAGTAAATCCTTTCATCAAACCTCTTTCGGCGGATTCCATGAACGATATTATTTCCCTTGCTTCCGCACAGTCCGCTTTGTCTTTCAGTTCTTTCAAGGCGTTGGTGTATGTCAGTCCTTGTTGGAATACTATTCTGTAAAGCTCCTGTATTTTGTTTATTGTCTCTTGGGAGAACCCTCTTCTGTGCAGACCGACGGAATTGATTCCGCAATAGGATACGGGGAATTTGCCAGCCTTTACATAAGGCGGTATGTCCTTGTCGACAAGAGAGCCTCCCATCAGTATCACATGCTTGCCTATTCTTGTGAACTGGTGTATTGCGCTCTGTCCTCCTATTATGGCATAGTCGTCTATTGATATATGTCCTGCAAGAGTTGTAGAGTTGGCAAGGATACAGTTATTGCCTATCGTACAGTCGTGAGCTATGTGGGTATATGCCATTATCAGGTTGTTGTTGCCCACAACGGTCTTTTTGTTGGCATTTGTTCCGCGGTTTATTGTCACGAATTCTCTTATCGTGTTGTTGTTTCCTATTTCAGCCGTAGTGTATTCTCCGTTGAATTTTAAGTCTTGCGGTATTGCCGCAATGCTTGCACCCGGGAAAATATTACAGTTGTTGCCTATTCTTGCACCTGGGAAAACAGTGACGTGCGGTCCTATCCAGCAATTGTCTCCTATAACCACGTCATCATATATTACGGCAAACGGTTCTATCTTGACATTTTGACCAATTTTGGCATTGGGATGCACAAAATACAAATGTTCGTTCATCTTCGCTTATTTTTTTGTTTTAGCCACCTGTGCCATAAGGTTCGCTTCAACAACCACCTTATTGCCCACATAAGCCGTTCCCTTCATTTTTACGATGCCTCTTCTTATCGGTTCTGACAATTCAAGCTTAAGCAGAAGGGTGTCGCCCGGAACAACCTTGTTTCTGAATTTAACCTCTTCAAACTTCATGAAATAGGTGCTGTAATTCTCCGGATCCTCAATGTCTTTCAGAGCAAGTACCCCTCCGGTTTGTCCGAGTGCCTCCACAATCAACACTCCGGGCATTACAGGTTCCTGAGGGAAGTGTCCGTTGAAGAAGTCTTCGTTTCCGGTAACATTCTTCAAGCCTATGACATGATCGTCTCCTATTTCTATTATCTTGTCTATCAGAAGCATTGGAAATCTGTGGGGAAGCAGTTCTTTTATTGCTTTGATGTCGTAGACCGGCTCCTTGTTCGGATCGTATGCAGGAGCATTTTTTGTATTTTCCATTATAAACCTTATTTTTCTTGATAACTGATTGTTTACTCTGTGTCCGGGACGTTTTACTATGAAACGGGCTTTGATTGGACGGCCTGTCAAAGCAATGTCTCCCAGAAAGTCTAGCAACTTGTGTCTTGCCGGTTCGTTGTCGAAGTTTTGCTTTATGTTGTTCAGAATCCCTTTTTCGACCTTGACCTGGTTGGGATTCATTCCGAACAGTTTTGCAAGGTGGGCAGTCTGTTCTCCGTCCAAAACCTTATCTACAAATATGAGCGCATTGTCAAGGTCTCCACCTTTGATGAGGTTGAGTTTCAGCAATTGCTCAACTTCATCCAGAAATACAAACGTGCGACAATTGCTGTATTCGTCCTTGAATTGTTCCAGTGAATCCAACTCTGCAAATTGTTCTCCTATCAATCTGGGTGCAAAATCTATTGCAAGCTCTACTTTGAATCCGTCATAAGGCAAGGCCAGAAGTTCTGTCTTCTTGTCAGGATCGGAATACGATACCGCTTCCTTCAGAACGAAGTATTTCCTTTCCTTGTCCAGTTCGGTTTTACCGCTTTTTTCTATGGCTTCTGCCCAAAACTTTGCACTGCCGTCCAATATCGGTATCTCTTCCGAGTCCAATTCCACTACCGCATTGTCTATCTGCATTGCATAAAGGGATGCCATAAGGTGCTCTATTGTGGCTACTTTGACCTTGTTGTATTCTATTGTAGTACCGCGCGACGTGTCGGTTACCAGATCGGCAGAGGCCTTTATCAAGGGTTTGTCCTCCAAATCAACTCTTCTGAAGACTATGCCCGTGTCCGCCTCGGCGGGCAGTATGCTTACGTTTACCAATTTGCCTGAATGCAAGCCTTTACCGCTTATCCTTATCGTCTCTCTTATTGTAGTCTGTCTTTCCATAGCATTCAGCCTGCAAAGGTAATAATATTGTTTAATGTGAGCAATTTTAGTTTTCATATTTTTATTATTTGATTTTGCCGTATTGGAATCAAATTCCGGTTTTCTGAAATCAAATTCCAATTTTCCGGAATCAAGTTTCGTGCGGACGCTTTTTTTTGACTGAATATGAGGCTTTCCGATGATTTTTCGTATATTTGCAAATCCAAAAACGGCAATGAGATATGTACAGGAGGATATGTTTGTTTTGTGCGGTGTTTTTTGCTTTTGCCTGTGGCGTGTTTGCGCAGGAGAGACCCAAGTCGCCTTTTCCTTATTATATAGGCAAGGATTATGTCGTTGTTGGGGTTGGAGCAAAGACCACCGATGCTGAATTGTTGGACGTAAGGAAAAATCTGTTGAAGTACTCTTCCATAAGGTTCACCGAATTCGACGTGATAAGGGGAGAGGACGGCGACATATATTTTCTGTCCATGGAGGTTGATTGCAGGGACGGTTACAGCGCGTCCATTTCCCATTCTTTCGAAAAGGGGGACACTACAATTCACGGCTTCATACGCGACTATACCAAAACGAAATACAACAGAGCGTTTTATTATGGTAATCTTTGTTCGGAACAGTCGGGAATAGAGAGAGTTGAAGCTGTTCTGAAAGAGCGTGAAGATGAAAAATGATATTTTTTTTGCGGTAATATTAGGTTAAGAACAAAATAGTGTGTAATTTTGCACCCTCAAAAAGGTAGAGAAAATGGCAAAGAAGACGAAAGACGTAAGAGTACAGGTGATACTTGAATGTACAGAACATAAGGCATCAGGAATGCCCGGCACTTCTCGTTATGTTACGACGAAGTCCAAGAAGAATACTCCCGAACGTTTGGAGTTGAAGAAGTATAACCCCATATTGAAGAGAGTAACTGTACACAAGGAAATAAAATAATAAAGATAGGAGTATATAGAGTATGGCAAAGAAAGTAGTTGCGACGCTTAAGACGACGACGGGAAAGAACTATGCTAAGGTTATAAGGACGTTGCGTTCCGAGAAAACGGGGGCTTATGTTTTCAAAGAAGAAATCATACCATCCGATAATGTGAAGGATTATTTCGCAAAGAAATAGTTACGATTTGATATGTAGGTTATTTTTGACATATTGACGGTTTAACATATTTGAGAGGAGTTGTTGTACCTTCGCGTGGGGTTGCGACAACTTCTTTTGTTGTTTAAAGAAGATTTTCTTATCTTTGCTTGTGGCAAGAGTTTAATTTTTACGAATCAAAATGTTTGAGTGATGGGATTGTTTTCGTTTTTTACCAAGAGTAGCAAGGAAACTCTGGACAAAGGTTTGTCCAAGACCAAGGAAAGTGTATTCAGCAAGTTGTCCAAAGCCGTATTGGGTAAATCCAAGATTGATGAGCAGGTATTGGACAATCTGGAGCAGATGTTGGTTGAGTCTGATGTTGGAGTTGAGACTACGCTTAAGATCATAGAGCGTATAGAGAACAGGGTGGCTCGGGACAAGTATCTGGGAGCTGCGGAGTTGAATTCCATTCTCAGACAGGAGATATGCTCGCTTTTGGAAGAAAATGACATGAAGGGGTCGGATGATTTTTCCCTTTCTGAAACCTCCTCGCCTTATGTTATAATGGTTGTGGGCGTTAACGGTGTAGGTAAGACAACTACCATAGGCAAACTTGCATATCAGTTCAAGAAGGCGGGCAAAAAGGTTATGCTGGGAGCGGCTGACACATTCAGGGCAGCGGCTGTTGACCAGTTGAAGATATGGGCGGACAGGGTCGGCGTTGATATTGTATGTCAGGCAATGGGGGCAGATCCCGCTTCCGTTGCATTCGATACGCTCAAGTCGGCCGTTGCAAAGAACATGGATGTCGTCATAATTGATACGGCCGGACGTTTGCACAATAAGGTCGGTCTTATGAACGAACTGTCAAAGATACGCAATGTGATGAAGAAGGTGGTGCCAGATGCTCCCCATGAGGTTTTGTTGGTTCTTGATGCTTCCACAGGGCAGAATGCCATTGAGCAGGCCAAGCAGTTTATTGCCGCAACGGATGTCAATGCCATGGCTTTGACCAAGTTGGACGGTACTGCTAAGGGGGGTGTGGTGATAGGAATATCCGACCAGTTCAAAGTGCCTGTCAAATACATAGGTTTGGGAGAGAAAATGGAGGACTTGCAGTTGTTTGACCGCAAGGCTTTTGTCGAAAGTTTGTTTGAATGACATGATAATCTGAATTGAATTATGAAAAGAATAGTTTTGCTTTTGTGTTTGTTTGTCTTGGGTTTACCCGTATTTGCCCAGACGGATTTTGAAAGACATAATTTCTCGATGAATGCAGGATATGCATACAAGTTTGCTTCGGATCATACATCCGTATTCAGCAATATGAATGACAAATCTCATTCTGACGGCATGAAACACGGATATGAATTGGAATTTGACTACGATTACAGGTTTCACAAGTACTTTTCAGTCGGTTTCAAGGCTTCTATGGCCAATTTTTTGCATAGTGTCGATGTTGAAGTCCTTGGTGATGATGGTGCGGTCGCAGACGAAACGTCGTTTTCCGATGACATGAATCTGTTTTATGTCGGTCCTACATTCAAGTTTCAATTGCCGACCATTGCCGAACGTTATGACATCTGGGCAAGGGGTACGGTGGGATACATGAACATGCGTAATACATCCAAGCAGGTGCAGACAGAAACTTATAAGGGAGATTGTTTTGCTTACGGTTTGGGTGTAGGTGTGGATTATATCTTGACTTCTTTTATTTCCGTGGGTTTGTCTGCCGACTTTTTGGGAGGAAATATTTCCAGTCTGAAAGCGGGAGATGATTCTTTCGATATTTCTTCCGACAAGGAGAATATCGGCAGGATGAATATCGCCTTTGGAGTACGTATAAGATTATAGCAGGTTTCCGGATGGCTTTAAGGGTTAATATAGTCAGTTTGGGCTGTTCCAAGAATCTGGTTGACAGTGAACGTTTGGCAGCAATGCTTTCCGAAAACGGATACAAGGTGATGTTCGATTCGGACGGCATGACGTTCGATGTGGTTATAATAAATACTTGTGGTTTTATAGGGGATGCCAAGCAGGAATCGATAGACTCCGTCCTTCAATATGCCGATTTGCGTTCGAAAAACAGGATAAAGCTTCTTGTTGTGTTCGGTTGCCTTGTACAACGTTACAAGGAGGAATTGGAGAAGGAGATAAAGGAGGTTGACGCTTTTTTCGGTGTTGATAGTCTTGAGCAAATGGCTTCGTATCTTCGTTTGTCGTTGGAGGGTGATGATTGCACGAAAAGACTGTTGAGTACACCTGAACATTATGCTTATCTCAAGATTTCCGAAGGTTGTGACAGGCATTGTTCCTTTTGTGCCATTCCCAATATAAGGGGGCGACACAGATCCGTTCCTTTGGAAGAGCTTGTAAGACAGGCCGAAGCCCTTGCTGCTATGGGTGTAAAGGAATTGATGGTAATAGCTCAGGATACGAGTGTTTATGGAATTGATTTGTACGGTCGCAACCGTCTTGGCGACTTGTTGTCCTTGTTGGCGGAAATAGACGGCATTCAATGGATAAGACTTCATTATTCATATCCTAATGAATTTCCTCGGGATGTCATTGAGTTGATGAAAACCAGGGAAAAGATATGCTCTTATATAGACATGCCTTTGCAGCATATAAACAACCGTCTGTTGAAATCAATGAACAGACGCATTACATCCGAGCAGATAGAAAGTCTTATAGATGATATAAGGACGCAACTGCCTGGTGTTTGTCTGCGTACCACTCTCATTGTCGGTTATCCTTCGGAGACGGAAGAGGAGTTTGAGCAGCTGAAGAGTTTTGTTGAAAAGACCAGATTTGACAGACTTGGAGTTTTTGCCTATTCTCCAGAAGAGGGGACTCCGGCTTACAGACTCAAGGATGATGTCCCGCAAAAGGAAAAGCAGAGAAGGTTGGATGAGTTGGTTTCTTTGCAGGAGGGTATATCCTATGAGTTGAACCGCGATAAGATAGGCAAAACATACAAGGTAATCATAGACAGAAGAGAAGGGGACTATTGGATAGGTCGTACGGAATACGACTCTCCGGAAGTGGATAACGAGGTGCTTGTACCGTTTACCAGTAAAGTAGGAGCAGGAGACTTCGTCAATGTTGAGATTATGGATGCGGTGGAATTTGATCTTTATGCGAAAATAACGGAATAAAAAAACAACATCGACATTTTTGCCGATGTTGTTTTTTTATTGTCAGTGGTTGTACATATCCGTGTTGTAGAAGTTCAGTATCTCTATGCAGTTTTTCCGCAACGCGACTGCGGGGGAGTCAGGATTCAGTTCTATTGCGCGGGTGTAGTTGTTTATGGCATCTTTCCAGTTGTTGCCTCTTCTGTACGCGTTTCCCAACAAGTAATAAGCCACATCCTTCAGTTCGTCCGACTCGTCGTTTGTCAGTTCTTCAAGTTTTTTTATTGCATCCTCTATTCTGCCTTGTTCCAACAAGGCTCTGGATGTTTCTATGTCTTCTGTATTTATCATGTTTCCCTTTGTTTTTAAGGTATGTTTAGTTGTAAATCATGAATGTACCTTTTTGGCTTTCCTCTCTGTTTGGAGCATCGTTGTGTCTGTATTTCACAATCCATGTATATACTCCCTGAGGTACCGTTTCTCCCTTGTATGTACAATCCCATGCTTGTTCAATGTTGTTCGTTCTGAATATCATCTCGCCGTAGCGGTTGAATATCATAAGGTCATACTCCACTATATTGTCTATCCACAGTCTGAATTCCCTGTTCCTTTGGTCCGTATCATGCAGATAAATACCGGTAGGAGCCCAAAGGTAATGATCTCTCTTGACTCTTATGAATGTAGAAGTGGAATCTATGCAACCGTTTTCTGAAACTGCAACCAGTTTAATGTCGAAACGCATGGACGTATCACTCAGTTCAAACCTGTGCAGGAACTGTTCGTCCGTAGAAGTCGTACCGTCACTTATTGTCCATTCTCTTGAGGTGTTGCCGCTTGAAGCATCGGTCACTATGACCACAGGGTCAAGTGCATCTATCACTCCCGGATCAAGATTGATTACAGGGGTAGGCTTTGCCTGTACAACAACCATTACTTCATCAGAATTGTGACAGTTTATTTCGTTGTAGGCATGCACCGTGTATTTTGTCGTTCCTTTAGGACTTACTACCAGACTGGTCTGATTGCTTCCGTTGACTTGTGGGTCCAATGTTTCCCAAATGTATCTTGAAGCATCACCCGTTACGCTTATCTGAGCGGTTTCTTCTTCGCAAATCAACTTGTCCTCGCTTGCCTGAACGGTTGGTATTTCCTGAACGTCCACCGTTGTTTCCGTAATCGTTTCACACATAGCAGGAGGCAACTTTACGCTAACCTTGTAGGTCGAATCATCCTCAGGAGTTACCGTTATGGATTGTGTGGTTTCGCCGGTGTTCCATTCAAACTGGCAACCGCCTATAGACGAATTTGCGGTCAGTGTGGTTGATGTTCCCTTGCAGATGGACATTATCCCGCTTATGGTTACATCGGGGGCATCGTTGACCGTTACGGTCATGGTGTCCATCGCCTGACAGCCCAATGCGTCGGTTTTTGTCAGGATTATCTGTTCCGTTTGCTGCGGTGCGTACCTCAATGTGTCGCCCGTGTATCCCGTACTCCATGTTGAGGTGCCTTCGCTTTCCTTAAGCAGGTCCGTCAACTCTATTTCGTCATTACGGCATATCACGAGGTCTTCTCCTATGTTTACATTGAAACTCTGATTGTAAACTACGCAGGAGTCATATCTTGTGCAGACCAATACTCCGTTGCCATCGTAATTCTCCACCTTGAAGACATATACGACTGAATCTGCATTCGGGTCGTTTGTTCTTGTGAATGTGCTTCCTATGTCAGACATTTCCGTAGGTGCGGTTTGATGATATTTTCCGTTGTCTCCGCCTCCGCTGAGTTCGAAGTTTATTTCACCGCCACGGCAAACCGTATCTTGCCAGCCTATATTTCCGTTATGAGATATGACAACGCCAGGCAGGTCAACTGGAAGGTATGCAGCAGTACTGTCTTCTATGTAGAAAATGTTTCCATCGTTTCTGTAAACTTCAGCCTTCACAAAATATTTCATGGGACCTGATTCTGCGGTAGCGTCAACAACTACACGTCCTTGTGCATCCGGCAATATTTGTTCCAATGGTTGAGAATAGTCGGTAGCGCTTCTTTTATACCAGTTCATCGTATACTCCAATTCTCCGACTGGCCTTATTCTCCATGCTTCATTTTGAGCTTCCCAGACACTGTTGCTGTATCCTGGTACAGTTGTGGCCTGAGTTCCGTCCGCATTGTGTATGCCGAGAGTGGCCAAGCCGTCTTCCCATGCCAAGCAAATAGGTTTGTTCTGCAAGTAAAACTCTATTACGTTGGAAGTTTCATACAATACACACATATGTGTAGCTATCTCCGAAGTACAGCTAAACATGGGAACTTGATAATAACTCAAAACCAGTTTTCTGCACGGATATTCGTCTATGATTTGAAAATAGATTTCTCCCTGACTGCTGAAAGTAATGTCATAATAAGGAACCATTATGCAGTTCTTGTATCTTGCCGGATTCGGAATAGGTCCCAGACCTTCCTGTGTGAAACTGCAACCATGACAACCGGCATAAGGATCACCTCCTGTTACTTCAGGGTTCGTAATGTCAAAAGATATCAATCCGTTTGCACCTATTATTGCACTTCCATAGGTAGTTCCATAGAAATCGAATGTAAACGGTGGAGCGTTGGGGTCTGTTGTAGTATAGTTAAGATTGACTAAAGCGCCCCATTTGTCATCGCTGTTACACAAACTTGCCGCATAGGAAGTTCCGGAATTGAATGGGAACGGTGGTTCATAAGGAATGGATTCTACCATGTACTCTGTCGTTCCTCCTCCAGGCAGGAATATATCGGCTCCCACGTAATACGTTTCTCCGCACTGCATCTGTATGCCGTTGTTCAACTCTTCGGCAGAATAATCAATGGTATCCATTCCTCCGGTTTGGTTTATTTCTATCTTCTTGGGGTATATTGCAGCACAACCTTGACCTAAAACATTTGAAAAACAACCTGCAATAAATACAGTCAGCAAAATGATTATTCCGTTTCTTATCTTCATAGTCTATATATGTATTATCAATTACAAACAACAGTAAATGCAAAACTAATAAAAATTCGTGATATAGACACCATACGTTATGATATTGTTTTGTGAAGACATGGGAATCTGTAATTTTGTTTCGCATTTCTGTCTTCAGGAGACAAAAAAATGTTTTCAGAGAAGGATTAGGAGATGTGTTATTGGATGGGAATTAAGGTTGATTGTAGTATTTGAGTATAAAATAAATT
>CALUHJ010000002.1 GCA_944320415.1 uncultured Bacteroidales bacterium | reverse complement strand
GTTGATCTCTTGACTTATTATTTTTTCCTCTTGACTTTTCAAATTCCCCTGACGACTTATTACTTTTTTCCCGAGACCGCCTTACGCATATTGTGCAAACAACCCTGTGAAAGTCATCAGTCGGGCCGCGAAACCGTAAATACATTCCTAAAAATCGGGAAGATTCATCGTCACCGTAGGTATCAGCAGCAACCAGCCGAGTATGACCATAGCCAAAAGAAACTTCCACGAAAACCTTACCCATTTTGCATAAGGTATCCTGGCAAGTCCCAATACCGCAATCAATACTCCCGAGGTAGGGGTTATAAGGTTGGTGAATCCGTCCCCTATGTGAAAGGCCGTCACCGCTGCCTGCAACGATATGCCCGTCATGTTGGCTATCTCCGCAAACATGGGCATTAGCATTGCGGCCTTTGCGGTGCCTGAAGTGATGATTGCGTTCAATACCGACTGGAATCCGTACATTATGCTCAAGGCTCCTATCCGGCCGCTTCCTGAAATGGCCCCCGCCAAAGAATTGAGAAATGTGTCTATTATCTTGCCATCTTCCAATATTATGATGATTCCGGAGGCCAGTCCCACAACCAGTGCGGCTGAAAGCATGTCCTTGGCTCCCGCAATGAACAGTTTGGCTATATCGCTTGCCGATTTGCCCAAGGCCATACCGGTAATTACAGCCATTCCGAAAAACAATGCCGCTATCTGTTCAAAGCCCCATTCGAACACCATAACGCCAACAACAAGATAAACTATGGTGAAAATCAACAGCGAAAGCGAAAACATCTGCATGGACTTGCGTATCATGAAAAAGGATATGATTCCGAACAGGACAGTCGTCGTTACAAGCGCCGGATGCTTTGTGCATATGCAGAAGGCAATCTGAACCGCAAGCGTCGCAAGATAAGCCGCCCAACAGGTCACCGATGCCTTCACGGCCTTGAGGGTGTATGCCGACTCGCTGTTTCTCCTCCAGTATTCGTCCTCATTGTACATTATGGATTTTTTCGGATTCTTTTTTATTTTGTTTGCATACATCAGCACAAAGGCTATGCCGATGAACGTTATTATGAACCATACCACGATTCTGTACTCTATTCCCGAGAACATTTTCACACCTGCTATGTCCTGAGCTATGCCGAGGGTGAACGGATTGAGTACGCAGCCCGCAAAACCGAGCCCCGCAGCGAGGAAACACAGGCATACGCCCGTTATGGAGTCGTATCCCATGGATATTGCCAAAGGAACGAAGATGGCCACAAAGGCTATGGTTTCCTCACTCATGCCGAAAATGGCTCCGAACAAGGAAAACATGGTCATGATTACTATGATAATCAGGTTGTTCACACCTATGAACCTGAATAGTCCGTATTTTTCCAGCGAGGAAGACTTTTTCAGAAAGGACTGTACCCCCATGTCTATCGCCTTCGTTTCGTTCAGTATCCAGAACGCCCCTCCGAGAATAAGCAGGAAGGCTATGATGGCGGGTGCTTTCTGAAACCCCTTGAAGAATGCCGACATTATCTGCCATGTCTGGGGAGACTGTTCGACAGAGTGGAACGAACCGGGAACTATCTGGTTGACCGTCTTGCCCGATTCGGTGACTACCTCGGCCCTTTCGAAGACTCCCGCGGGTACGAACCATGTCGCAACCGCCGCAAACACTATCAACGAAAAAATTATAACGTATGTGTGTGGTACTTTTCTGAACATTATCTATGGTTTTTTATTGTTTTCAATCTGTCCGCCCTTCTCAGTCTGTCAACTACAAAGCCGAGCATAAGGCTCATCAATGCCGTCACGGCCGATAGTCTGTATATATAGTCGCCGTAACGGGTGTAGAACGTAATACGCTTTTGCGGTACAAGCTTCTGGCTGATTGCCTCGCGTGTCCAATAGGAGGTATGTTGCAGAACCTTTCCCCTCGGATCGATAAAGCAGGATATGCCCGTATTGGCGCTTCTTGCCACATAGCGTCTGTTCTCTATCGCCCTCAGTCTTGCAAAGGCCGCATGCTGACGGTGTCCCGGCGAGTCCTTCCACCAACCGTCGTTGGTTATTATGAACAACAGTTCCGCTCCCTCTTTGGTCAAGTCCGCTATGTATTGCCCGTCAACCGACTCATAGCATATTGCCGTGGCCACCTTGGGCTTGTCGCGGCCGGTGAATACGACAAAACCTTCGTCAACGCCGAGACTGCCGACCGTTCCGCCCAAATCCAGCGCAAATCTCTCCATAAAGCCGAGATACTGTTTGAATGGCATCTTCTCAACTCCCGGTGTCAGTACGCTCTTGTGTCTTATCTGGCTCTCGGGCATGATACTGTCCCGGTCTATCTTGATTGCTATGTTGCAGTTCTCGTAATACATGCCTTTCATGTAGGGATATTCTCTTGCCGCACTTGTCTTTTGTCCCGCCGAAAGCATCCTCCTTGAGGACATGCCCGCTATTATCTCGGCCTTGGGGTATTTGTTAGAGTATTTTCTAAGATGGGCGACGCTCGGACTCCGTTCTATCCTTTCCTCCCAGGAGTAGTCCTGAAGACAGCTTTCGGGACAAAGTATATAGTCCGTATTCTTTCCCGCTTTGCTGTCGGCAAGGTCCGTTATTATGTCACATACGTCTTTGGGACTCAAATCGTACTGGCTGCCGTAAGGGTCGAGGTTGGGTTGTATGACGACAACCTCCGACGGCTCCGCCTTCTGCTGTTTGAAAGAAACGAAAAGAATGACGGACAGGCAGACGGGTAAAATCGGAATCAAAAGACAGAAAAATGTGTTCAGAAAAGAATTTTTTCTTTTCTGAATCCGTTTTTCTCTTTTCAAGTTCTGTTGGAGCAGGTACAGGAATGCTATGTTGCAAAGCATTATCCAAAGGCTTCCGCCGCCCACTCCGGTGTATTCGTACCATTGTACAAGGACAGGGTATTTTGCAAAGCTGTTGCCCAGGTTAAGCCACGGGAAGTTGAGGTCCCAGTGCAGTTCCACATATTCAAGGGCAAGGAAGAAGACGACAAAAAAAAGGTTTCCCGCCACGCCCTTGGCGTTGAATGCCTTTCTGGTCCAGTGTGCCAACTGCAAGGCCAGCGACATCAGTGCGGCCTGAAAGAACGGAAGGACAAGCGCAAAGGGAGTTGCATAGGCTATCCAATATATTGTGGTGGCGTTCCAGATAAGAAAGGCGGGATAGGAATAACGGAAAACGGCCGTTTTGGAGAAGCCTCCGCCGATTTTATTCTCCGCTAAGATGTTCTCCATCCACAAAAGTGGTACGAACGCAATCAGCATCAATGGTGCGAAGTTCAGTTCCAGCCATGCCAGTGACAGAAGCACCCCGGAGGAGCAGGCAACAAGAAACAGTCTCGATTTACTCATTGCCTATAAGCGTGTTATAAGAGAATACATAATCCATTTTCACGTCGAAGTCCTCCACAGGCACCTTGTCCAACAGTTGGAAATCGAAACATATACCTATTTTGGTGCATCGGTTCACCGAAAGCAGTCTGTCATAGAATCCTCTGCCTCTTCCGAGTCTGTTTTTCTCTCTGTCGAATGCCATTCCGGGTATAATCATCAGTTCTATTGCGGAATAATCATCGAAAACCATTCCCGTCGGTTCCAGTATGGAGAACTGTTCTCCTTCCTTCATGCTCTGCATGCCTTCGAAACGCCTCAGTATAAGGTCATCGCCCGAAACGCAGGGCAGAAGTATGGTCTTGTTTCCGTACCATTTAAGGATGAATTCGTGGGTGTCCACCTCGTCATCCATGGACCAGTACAACAATATGACCTTTGCCTTGCGGAACATGTCCGATTGTTCTATTGCGGAGAATATTTGTGAGGATTGTTTTGTTTTTTCTTCCTGAGGGAAGAGTTTTTTTTGTTCCCTTATCTGTTTTCTCGTTTGTTTCTTCAACAGTTTCAAATCCATCGGGTCTTGCATTTTGATTCGCCGGATGCAAAGTAACGCAAAAAAAGCGTAAGTACAAAAAAAGAGTCCTCCGAACGAAGGACTCTTTCTCTCATGGGTGCCTGGTGGGACTCGAACCCACGACCCTCAGAACCACAATCTGATATTCTAACCAACTGAACTACAAACACCGTGATTTTTTCGTTTTGCAAAGGTAAAAAGTTTTTTGCATACGGACCAAATTTTAAAAGTATTTTTTCTTTTTTCCTTTGTGTGTCTTTTTAGAACGGATAGCCTATTCCGAACTGCAGTTGCAGGTCTTTGGATGTGGTATTTCTTATCACCCAACGGCTTCCTTCCTCCTGGGAAGGGTCTCTCAGTTTCATTGCAAGGTCGAAACGGATTATCAGAAATTCTATGTTTATCCTCAGACCCAATCCTCCTCCCACGGCTATTTCCTTGTAGAATTTGTTGAATTTGAACTGACCGCCCTCCAGACCTTTTTGCTCGCTCAGGGTCCATATGTTGCCTGCGTCTATGAATGCCGCACCCTCAAACACTCCTCCTATCGGGAAACGGTATTCAAGGTTGAATCCGAGAGCTATGTCACCTGCCCTGTCGTATTGCAGCTGTCCGTAAGGCTTGGAGCTTCCCGGTCCCAATTCTCTGAGTTGCCATGCCCTGTTGTTGTTCGCTCCGCCTCCAAAGAAACTCTTTTCGTAGGGCAGACTTTTGGAATTGCCGTAGAAGTATCCCATTCCACCGAAGACGCGTGCGACCAGTACGTCCTTCTTGTCAAGATACATGTAGTGTACAAGGTCGAAGTCGGTGCGTATGTATTGTGAATAGGGAACGGAGATGAATTCGTATTCGTTGTGATCGTTTTTCTGCTGTTTGCTCAGGTTGCTTATCAGAAACAGAAGGTTGCCTGCCGATTCCAGATTGGCTCGCAGATATGTGAAGTCCTGCTTGCTGCCTACGTTTTGTCCGTTATAGATGAATCCGAACCTTGCCGCCATCACCATATGGTCGGTCATCTGGTATTGGATTCTCTTGTCGAGGCTTGAAAGCATGTTTTTGTAATTGTCATCGGTTATTTCTATGTCAACGAAGTTAACTTCCAGAGGTATGAAAGAAAAATTGTTTGTAGGTTTTGTCCTCCAGGTGTATTCATAGTTTACGGTGGATATGTTTCTGTCATAATATGTTCTCTTCTGTGTGTTGTAGGCGAGTTTGATTGACGTATGAGGTCTGAATCTCATTGAATAGAAATGGGTGCTGAAAGGTATCAGAAAGCGGGGAAGTTCTATGCCCATGTCGAAACCGAGTTCGAAGGCGTTGAACATGTTCCATTTGTCGAGCTTGTCGTAGTTTTTGAATATGTCGCTTCTAACCTCTGCGGCGGCCTTTATGTTTGTTGAGAATATTTCAGCTCCCTTTAACAGGTTGCTGTGTGAAAATCCTATGTTTATTTCGGAACCGAGACTGGAGGTGTTTTGTGTGTTTACGCTGTTGTTGGCTGCCGAAAAGTTGAACTCGAAAGATGTAAGCAGGTTGACGGGCTTTGACATGGACAGTTTTATCAGACAGTCCAGTGGCAGGGTATCGGCCGTGGAACTGTTGTCCGGGATAAACGATATGTCTATGTATTTGAAGTTCTTCAGTTGCGAAAGGGCCGTGAAGGTATTCTTGGCCGATTCTGTGGAGTATAGCCGGCCCTTCTGCAAAAGGATGCTTCGCATTATTGGCTTTGCTTTCAGAGAGTTCTTGTCCGACCGTATGAAATAGTAGTTGGAAAGTACTGCGTTGCGACCTTGTTTGTGGTGTATCCTTATGGTGTCTTTCGGTGGTGTGTACAGGGCGGAAGTAGGCGGGTAATAGTCTGGATAGACGAATATGTCGCGCAGTTTATACAGTTTATGAACGCCTTCAATCAGTGAATCGTTGACCTTTGTGTATGGATTCGATATGTTCATTTCTATGTTCAGCGAGTTGCTGTTCAGGTTGGTATCCACCAGAAAGCTTATGTATTTCTCGCTGAATGCATAATAGCCTTTTTCTCTCAGGTCATTGTACAATGTGCTTCTCAGTTTGCTCAGTTTTTCTTCATCGTAGTAGTTGCCTTTCTTTATTTCGGAATTGTTTATGTGTTCGGTTGCTATCTTGTTTATTGAGGTATCGGAGGTAAGAAGAGAAAAGCTGTTTATGGTATAACGGTTCGGGATATCGACACGGTAGACAACCTTTCTTCTTTTTTTGTAGTAAGACCATGGTGCGTACCATCGTCTTACCGGTTCCAGGGTGTCTTTGACCGAAGCATTGAATGCGCCTTTGCTTTGCAGGAAGGTCTGCATTTCCTTAACGCTCCGTTTTGTCAGTTTGTCGTCTATGGCCACCGGTTTGGACCCAAGTTTCCTGAAAACATTGCGAGAGATGTAGTTGACGGTCGAATCTTCGCCTTTTTCCGACATGGAATAGAAATACATCGCCCATTTGACGCCGAGGAATCTTCCGTTCGGATCTTGCCGTATGAGGTTCTTCAAATCGGATTTTTCTATGAGTTTGCTGTTGCAAACCACTTCGTTCTTGGAAAGAAGATAGGATTGTTCGCTCAGGTGTTTTGCAGGCGAACATGCACAGATAGTCGCACACAAAAACAAAAATAAATAATTCGCTTTATTATAGTTTGTTTTCATGGCATTGATATGTATCTATGTAGCTTGTGATTCTTTCGCACGCTCCGAGGTTTTCTTCCACATATTGCTTTGAGGATTCGGCGGAATCGCGGTACAAATCCGCATCGTTCAGCAATCGTTTCAATCCGTCCTGCAGATCTTCAACGTTTTTTATTGGAAATGCTGCCCCCCTCTCAATCAGTTCTATCGCTTCCTTGAATTTGTGGTAGTTAGGTCCGAAAAACACAGGCTTTCCGAAGGTCGCCGCTTCCAGAGTGTTGTGTATGCCATCACCAAAGCCTCCACCTATGTATGCTATGTCACAATATTGATACAGACTTGACAATATACCTATGCAGTCTATGACAAGGACTTTCTTGTCCGCAAGATTCCTTTCATCCTGTTCTGAATACAGAACGGAATCCTCAAACAGGCTTTTTATGAAACTTATATGCGAATTGTTTATCAGATGAGGTGCGATTATTAGTTTGAAGTCCATTTTGTCGAACACCTTTGCCAATATTTTTTCGTCAGGTTCCCATGTGCTGCCTGCAAGGATTATTTTCTTGTCCGATTGACAGAACGTCTCTATCAATGGAAATCTTTTTGCCTGTTTTGCAATGCCTGCAACCCTGTCAAACCTTGTGTCTCCGGTTACGCAAACGTTTTCAAAACCTTTTGAATTGAGCAACTTCATTGTTTGTTCGTTTTGAACGAAAAAGTATTCAAAATGGGACAACTGCCTGACAAACCATTTCCCATACGGCCTGAAAAAATATTGGCCTGGTCTGAGAATAAGCGATACCTGAAATAATCTTCGTCCTTTCAGTGCTCTGATGTAATTGTACCAGAATTCATATTTTATGAAAAAGACAATACTCGGATTGCTCAGGCTTACGAATTTCTTCGCATTGCGTTTGGTATCGTTGGGAAGGTAAACGACCCAGTCCGCAAAGGAATAGTTCTTGCGTATTTCATATCCAGAGGGAGAATAAAAGGAAAGCAGTATGCCGTATTGGGGATGTGTTTCTTTCATTTTCTCAATCAGGGGTCTTCCCTGTTCGAACTCTCCGAGCGAAGCGCAGTGAAACCATATCACTTTTTTATTCCGGGGTATCGTTCTCAAAACCCCGAAGCATTGCTTCTCGCCCTTGAGCATTGTTTTCACTTTGTCATTGAACAATGCGAGGCAGTGAAGCAGAAAAATGTATAGATGAATGAAAAGGTTGTACAGAATGTGCATTTGGTTCGGGTTTAGAAATATATCTTATCTGCTTTCCGTCCAAAGAACGGGAACATCCATCCGATTTTCAGCGTAAGCATTTGGTCTATGTAAAGTTTGTCATCACCGGAATGAAGATCGAACTGATATTTTCTTGTCATTTTTGTAAATGCGTTGTCGAACTGTATTCCTGCATAAAAGTTTATATATTTCTTTTTGCTCATGTGGATATATCCCAAAAAGGCCGAAACCATAGGTCCCCTCATCTGCCGGTCGTAACCGTAGGCATAGTCTCCCTGAATCTGAGGAGCTTCGCTAAGTGTCGGCTGATAGATTATCTGATGTTGCAGAAAGCCTACTCCAAGATTTATCATCAATCCCGAATTGGGGTTTGAGAACCATAGAGGAATGATTTTGCCCGCAAAAAAAGAAAGGCTTAGGTTACGGTTGTAGGCAACAACGCCTGCATCAGACCCCTCCATTGATATGATGAAAGGATCCGTTGTGGAGGTCATCAGTCCCGATAATATGTCGTTTTTTATCTTTACGTTATCAGTGCCGAACTGAAATCCGAATTCCAGAGTGTATATCCAGTTACCGGTAGTCTTCCAACCCAGATTGGCATTCACATTCATGAACGAGTTGTACCTGTTGCCCATTTCCCCGTAAGGCAACGTCCAGCCTACAACCGCAGTGAAAAAAGGGGTACTTATTTTTTCATCTTCCCCTGTAATCACCTCCCTTTCCTCATTCTGAGCCGACAAGCAGAACCCCAGACAAATCAAAATACAAAATACAAAACTCTTTTTCATATATCCCGAAAAATTATGCTTTACATATTTTATCAAGTGGAAAAACCAGGGAAAAGATACTTCCTTCTCCTGGCTTGCTTTTCAGTTTCACTTCCCCTCCGTGCATTTTCATCACTTCCTTCACATAAGAAAGACCTATGCCGTAACTCGTCAGATTTTTTATCTTGTTGGAAGATTTGACCCTGTAATATTTTCTGAATATTTTTTCCTGTTCCTTCTCCTCTATTCCCAAACCGTTGTCCTTTACCTCTACGATATATCCGTTACTGCCTTTAAAGGCTGATATCACTATCTTTGGTTCTTTGTCACAATATTTGACCGCATTGTCTATAAGGTTGGATACAATGTTGGTAAAATGCAACCTGTCCGCCATAATGCAGGTGTTCTCCCTGTCCGTTTCCAGATAGATATGTCCGTTGTTTCTCTCCACCGTTATGCGGTAGGTATTGGCAACTCCGGTCAGAACTTCGTTTACGTTAGTTTCCGAAATCTCAAGACTTATGCCCTTGTTTTCATAACGGGCGGCCTGTAACATTTGATTGACCAACAGGTTCAGACGCTTGTTCTCATATCTTATTACCTCCAGGTAGTGCTTTGTCTGCTCCCCGTCAAAATGTACGGAATCGTCTTTGAGCATATCGCATATCAGACCTACATTTGATATGGGCGTTTTCAGTTCATGTGTCATGTCGTTGAGGTAATCCTTACGGTGTGCGGCTCTTTTGTTCATCCGCCTCATATGGATAGCAATCCAAATCAGGACAACATTGTCCGTCAATAGAACAACGGATACGGCAATTGCTTCATTCGTAAAAAAAATACATGCGATAATGTTGCACAGAACGACTAACGAAATTACGGGTATACTCCAATTGATACTTCCGTTCCTGCCTTTGTTTGCTTGTCTTTCACTCATGCTCATCTTCTCAGCGTTTTACAAATGATTTTGAACATTTGAGTTTGTTATCCCTTCCATACAGATTCATTATGTAGTAACCGGCCGGAAGGAACGACACATCGACCGTATGTGTGCTGTTGTCCAGTCTGCCTTTATGAACTGTTCGGGAGTTCATGTCGAGTATTTCAAATGCTATACCGTTTTTCGCTTCTATGCAAAGGCTTTTTGAACAAGGATTAGGGTATATTTTTACATCCCTTTCCGCAATCCTTGTATCCTTTATACCCACATCCGAGGGTTGAAGCCGGATATCCAGCCTCAACAGTTCATTATAAGGCACCGTTATTTGAATCAGAGTGTCACGATACCCTTCCGCATTTATCTTAAGTGTGTATTCTCCCGCTGGCAAACCCCTGTAATAGTAACCGTCGGC
This sequence comes from uncultured Bacteroidales bacterium, assembly GCA_944320415.1. GTDB lineage: Bacteria > Bacteroidota > Bacteroidia > Bacteroidales > P3 > Onthomorpha. The sequence continues at coordinate 210,218 of CALUHJ010000002.1, read as the reverse complement.
TTTGGTGATTATATTGAGATTGTAGTTGTCCAGTTCTATCACTTCTACATTTGCACTGTCTATCGCCTGATTGTTTTCTGCACTTGTCACCGTTCCGTTTACTCCCTCAAGGGTGCTTTCCATAAAACTAATGAGACCGCCTTTCAGATAATCCCAATATGTCGTCAGCATGTCGGACGAAGGCGTTTTGGTGTTGCTTATCTCAAGCGTGAGTTCCCTGCACCGTAAAAACCAGTTGTGATAATCCTGTCTGCCACCGAAGACGTTGTACCAGTCTGAACCGTCCGTCATTCCCTCGGGATTTATTCCGGTAAAGTAGGCGGAAGGCGCATAGACTCGGACGGAATCGATAAACGAGGAACATATTTTTCTGAACCATTCTCTGTCCGGATGAGTCCTCTCATCAGTCGGCCAGCAGTCCCACGGATAGTTGCATACCTCCGCTCCGCCGTGAATGTTGATAGATATGTCGAAACGGTTCTTTTTCGCATAATCCATAAAGGCCAATGTCTCGTCCTGATACTCCTCGTTGTCGGAATGAGCTCCGTAAACAGGGTCGGGAAAGTTTCTGTTCAGGTCCACGTAGTTGGCGTTGTATCTCCTTGCTCCCGTGACGCTGTTTTCGTTCCAACCGTAGGCACCGTCGGGATTTGCCAAAGGACAAATGAAAAGGTCGATGCTGTCGAGTATACGCCTTGCGGAAGCATCCGTTTGGTAAGAGCCGAGAAGATGATCCGCAAGCCTCAGAAGCATTATCATTCCCAACAGTTCGTCACCGTGAATGCTCGAACTGTAAAAGAATTTTGGTTTGCCTTGGTCGGAATGCACGTCGCTGCCGCAAGCCAATGCAAGGATAAGACGGTTGTCCGTACTGAAGCCTATGGTGTCCAGTCTGCACAATGTGCCGTATTGCCGCGCGAAATCCTGCATCATCTCCACATAAATACCGTAAACGGGATATCTGTTCCACGAAAGCATCTCATCGGTTGTCTCCGCCATAAGCACCGTTTTGGGTCCGTTGTCCTCGAAAAGCCTGTAATCCAATCCCGTTTCACAAAAACGTTCGAACTGCTTTTTGTTTACATAGGCCAGATATTCTTCACCGTACCTGTAGTCCAGACTTACCGTTCTGGCTAAAAGTTCAAGGTCTTGTTCTTGGGCTTTTATCAGAAGTTTCGCCTCTCCTTTCTTCTGCAGGACGGCATTAACCTTGTCCCTTGTCGTGGTTTGGGCAAAGGTCAGGACGAATCCTAGCATGCAACAGAAAAGACAGACGAGTTTTTTCATAAACCTAATTTTGAGCAAAGGTAAGGATAAAAACTGGAAACGGTATTCTTTGTATGTGATAAAATAGCTATTTTTGCAAAAATGGAGTCGTCGTATCGGAATCAAGTTTCAGAAAAATGGATTCAGAAAAGAAAAAAATGAAATCAAGATTCGTTTTTCCGTAATTTGATTTGGTGAAAAGGCTTTTGGAAAACAATAAAAACAAATGACTGACATGAGGAAAAACAGTTACGTTTTCAATCTTTCGATAATAGGACTGCTGTATTTCGTTTTCGGTTTTGTGACATGGTTGAACAGCCTGCTGATACCGTTTCTGAAGACAGCCTGTCAGTTGCCCGATGCGCAGGCATATTGGGTGACGTTTGCCTTTTACATTTCATATTTTGTCATGGCCATACCTTCTTCGTGGATATTGAAAAAGACGGGTTTTGCCAAGGGAATGAGCCTGGGGCTGTTCGTCATGGCTTTGGGTTCTGTGATATTCATTCCTGCCGCCTTGTCGAGGAACTATGCCCTGTTTCTTCTTGGACTGTTTGCCCAGGGAATGGGACTTGCCCTGTTGCAGACGGCGGTTAATCCTTATGTGACCATACTCGGTCCGATAGAATCGGCCGCAAAGCGCATGTCCGTTATGGGACTGTTCAACAAGTGTGCGGGAATGATAGGCATACTTCTGATAAGCGGCGTTCTGTTTACGGGAATGGACGAGCTTACGGCAAGGATAACCGTTTTGTCGGGAGCGGAACTGGATGCGGAACTGGACAATCTGGCGCATAGAATCATAATGCCTTATGTGGTTATGACGGTCCTTTTGTGCTTTATAGCTTTTGTGATTCTTTTGGCAAAACTGCCTGAGGTAAAAAATGAGGAATCGGCCTCCGAATCCGTACACGGAAAGTCCATTTTCAGGATACCTTATCTGTGGATAGGCGTTTTGTCGCTGTTTCTTTATGTAGGTGTTGAGGTGATAGCGATAGATACTTTGGGATTGTACGCCGAAAGTCAGGGAGTTTCAAAGGATGTTGCTCCCAAATTGGGTACGTTCAGCCTAATTGCCCTTACGGCGGGATATGTCTTGGGAATATTTCTCGTACCGAAGCGTATTTCCCAGTCCGGGGCGCTGAGCATTTCGGCCGTTTTGGGTTTTGTGTTTACCGTTCTGGCTTTGGTTACGGACGGAATGACATCCATAATTTTCATTGTTTTGTTGAGTTTTGCCCATGCCATGATATGGCCCGGCATATGGCCTTTGGCAATAGAGAAACTGGGCTCTCATACTGCCACCGCTTCGGCTTTGCTTATCATGGCGATAGCGGGAGGGGCGGTATTGCCTTTGTGTTACGGTGCGTTGGTGGACTGTATGGGTGGAAACAGACATTTGCCTTATGTGATACTGTTGCCGTGTTATGTGGTCATTTTCTATTTCTCCGTATGGGGTCACAAGGTCGGCAAGAAATAGTTTGGATGGTTTGATATTGGAATTGAGAATAAACGAGTTAGATTTATGAAAGAGGACAAGCCTAAGGATTTTTGTATTTTTTGCGGAAGGAACAGACATCAGGTGGATTGGATGATAGGTTCCGAGTTTGGTTTGGGCAGTGTCTGTTCGGATTGCATAGGAGAGTTGAACAGACTGGTCGAGGAGCATAAAAGAAGTGAGGCAATAGAGTCTTTGGAGTCTTCCGAGTTGAAGTCCCCAAAGCAGATAAAGGCATATCTGGATCAGTACGTGATATCGCAGGACAACGCAAAGAAAGTGTTGTCGGTCGCTGTTTACAATCATTACAAGAGACTTAAGTATTTCCATTCCGGAGAGGATAAGGATGAGGTTGAATTGGACAAATCCAATGTGATAATAGTTGGACAGACCGGTACGGGCAAGACCTTGTTGGCCAAAACGATAGCAAGACTGTTGGATGTTCCGTTCTGCATAGCTGATGCGACTGTTTTGACCGAGGCAGGTTATGTCGGAGAGGATGTGGAGACCATTCTGACACGATTGTTGCAGGCTGCGGACTATGATGTGGAGAAGGCCAAAAGAGGTATTGTATTCATAGATGAGATAGACAAGATAGCAAGAAAGAGTGACAACCCTTCCATTACGCGTGATGTAAGCGGTGAGGGGGTACAGCAGGCTTTGCTCAAACTGTTGGAAGGAACCGTGGTGAATGTTCCACCTCAGGGTGGAAGGAAACATCCGGAACAAAAGTTCATACAGCTCGATACCCGCAACATATTGTTCATTGCAGGCGGCGCATTCAACGGAATAGAACGTAAAATAGCGTTGAGGATGAATACCAATGCGATAGGTTATTCCAACTCCACCAAAAGGGAGGAGGTAGACAAGGACAATCTGTTGCAATACATACAGCCGCAGGACTTGAAGAGTTTCGGTTTGATTCCGGAACTGATAGGAAGGTTTCCGATACTCACTCATTTGGACAATTTGGACAGAAAGGCCCTGAAAAAGATATTGACAGAGCCGAAAAATGCCATAACGAAGCAATACAGGAAACTTTTTGAACTGGATGGAGTCGATTTGAGTTTTGAACCTGAGGCATTGGATTATTTTGTTGATGTTGCTGTGGAGCATGAATTGGGAGCGAGGGGTTTGAGAGGCATAATGGAGGCGGTGATGATGAATCTGATGTTTGAGGTTCCAAGCAAGAAAACGCTTAAGAGTTTTGTCGTTACAAGGCAATATGCACAGGAACAGTTTGAGGCTAATGGAAAAGGTCTTTTGAAAGATAGGAATAGAGGATAATCGTAGCGTGTTTTGTTTATGAAGAGGTTTCTTGTAGTGTTTTTCCTGTTGTGTTCGGTTTTTGTTAAGGCTCAGCAAAGGGGAGGGATTGTTGTATTCGGTACCATATACGAAGGGGATACCATACCTATGATGTACCTGGATGCGGTTTGCGTACGAGCTTATGTAAGCCCGTTGACCGAGGAGGAAAAGAGAAAATACAGGAAGCTTATACGCAATGTGAAAATAGTTTATCCTTATGCGAAACAGGCAGGTGTGCTTTTGGACAGATACAATATCGTTCTTGCCCAGGCCAAGAACGATTCACAACGCAAGAAGATAATGAAGCAGGCAGAAAAGGAGATAGAATACAAATTCGGACCAAGGTTGAAAAAGTTGAATCGTTCTCAAGGCAAGATACTGATAAAGCTTATAGACAGGGAAACGGGCAGTGATTCTTATGCTTTGGTCAAGGAGTTGAGGGGGAATTTCAGAGCGTTTTTCTATCAGGCGCTCGGGAAGCTGTTCGGTTACAATCTGCGTTCGAAATACGACCCTGTAAACAACGAGGAGGACAGGATGATAGAGAGAATAATATATGGAATAGAAACCAAACGACTTTAGGCGTATGTTGTATGGAGTGTGTCTGTTGTCTGTTGTGCCTTTGAGAGCGGAACCGAGGGAGAGTTCGGAGCAGGTCAGTCAGTTGGTCTTTGGAGATTCGTTCTCAGTGTTGGAATTAAACGACCAGAGAGCTTATGTTGAATTGACTTTTGACGGTTACAGAGGTTGGGTAGACAGAAAACAGATTATAATGATTGACAACAGGGATTATTTCATGTTGACAAGGTCAAAGCCTCTTTATTCAGTTGATTTCGTTTCTCAGATTTTAATAAGGGATTTACGTATCGGTTTGGAGAGACGTGTAAATGTGCCTTTCGGAAGCCGTTTTTTCTCAAATGAATATGTTGTAGGGGATTTTATGGTACGGGCCAAGAATGTTCTTTTGTCTACGGAGCTTGCCTTTTCGGAGAAAAACCTGATGAAATATGTGAACCTTTTTTTGAATGCTCCATATCAATGGGGTGGCAAAACGGTGTTTGCCACGGATTGTTCCGGGTTTGTACAAAGCATTTTCAAGTTGTTCGGTGTGGGGCTTTTGCGCGATGCTTCCATGCAGGTAACTCAAGGTAAGCAGGTGGATTCGTTGCAAGAGGCCAAGGCTGGGGATTTGGCTTTTTTTGTATCCGACAAGGCAAAAGTGGTTCATGTCGGGATATTGCTTTCACCTACAAGGATTGTTCATGCTTCGGCCTGGGTGAGGATAGATGATATAGATGCCAAGGGCATAATCAGAAAAGAGGACGGTCTTTACTCGCATAAACTGTTTCAGATACGGCGCTATTTCCATTAGAACCTGACAAACAACTGTATTCCTATGTCTTGCTTGTGGGATGAGGCTATCAGATCGTTGCCTGAGGATATTTCGTCACGGTCTTCGTATATGTAAACGGCATAGCGTGCGGACAGTTCCATGTTCTTCCACGGTTTTGTCTTTATGTACAGGTATAGTCGGTGTCCGTTTCCGTTAAGTATGGCGGAACTGTAATTCAACGGCAGATTGTATTCGTATATGGAGAAATGATTGTCATAATCCGTTGTGTTGAAATAAGCATAACGGAGATTCAGTTGCAGGGGTATTCTTTTGCCTTTGTATATGGTTTCAAGATAGGTGAAATATCCGTTGTTTTGATTTGACTGATAAGTTGAAGAAAATGAATATCCAAGGCGGGATTGCAGTTGGAAGTACTCGTTGATTGAGTATATGTATGAAAACTGCAATTGCTGTATGGTGTTGTCTGTCAATATTTTTTGAGTGTCGCTTATCTTTTCGTCTTCCTGACGGTTGTTTAGTTTGTAGGTCAGTCTCAGCATATTATTGTCATTAGGTGTATATCTTACTTCGCTTCTTATTTTGAAGCCGTTGGCAGGACTTGAACTTCTGTAGGTATTGAATGGGAAGTGGAAAAAATCCGTTCCGGCGTAGTATGACAGGTGGTCGTTTATTCTGTGTGCGAAATTTATGTTCACCCCTTTTTCATTCATGTTTCTTGATTGTGCTCCTATGGCGCCGGAATAGACATTCTGGAATTTTGAACTGTAATCCCTGTAAGCGAGGGACAATGTTGTTTTATATGCCAGATTTATTTGCAGTCCAGCTATGTAGGCGAAGGCTTTGTTTCTGCTTACGGCTATTTCCCCGAAAAGTCTTAATCTTTTGTACAGATATGAAAAGTCTGTTGCCATAACATTGTTGTGTTTACCTTCAAAGTAGTATTTCTGATAGGTTGCGTTACTGTGTTTTATAGGATATTTGTAGTCATAGTACAGGGCTGTTGCTCCTATTTGGAATCCTTTGTTTTGATGTGTCCAATGGGCGCCTGCCATTCTGTTTGCGTTGGAATCTTTCTTTTCGAGTTCGGACACTGTTCTGTGTAGTCCTTCGGTGAGTATGCTTCCGGAATAGTCTACCTTGTCATAGCTTGCAAACAGAAACAGGTTTGATTTGCCTATTTTTATGTTTGTCGCAATACCTCTGTTATATCCGTATTCGGTTGTGGAGCGATGTGGTTGTATCCCGAAATTGCGTTTCTTTATGTTTGCGTCCGTTGTAAGGTAATTAAGTGAAAACCCTTGTCCAATGGCAAGTCCTTCCCCGAAATTCAAACGGTAGTCTCCCAATGTTACTTGTTCTATAAAACCTATATCTTTCAGGGTCAGTTGTATGGCGTAATAATCGAATCCTTTTTTCTGCATGGAATTGAAAAATGGTTCTCCTGCGTCTTTATCTCCTACTATGCTGAACTGCATTCGGTCGAAATAATCCATGTAATATCGGAATGTTGTAGCGAATCCTTTTCCCAGATAACCTTTGTTGTCCGTTCGTGTATAACCCCTTGATTTTTCCAACACCTGTTTGTATTGTAGTCTTATTTCATGGGAAGAGTGTTTGAATATGGAGTCAAGTCTCAGGGGCGGTTTGTATTTTGTTTGGCTGACATGTACAAAAGGTAAAATGTTGTTTATTGTTGTACTGTCAAATCCATTGATGTATTTCAGCTCGTAAATGCTTAGCAACTCTCCGGTTTCTTTTATATAGTGTTGTAGAGAAAATATTTGAAAATCATCAAGCCCCAATACCTGTAGTTGGTTTTCGTCTGCGTCGTTTAGGTTTATCGGATTTGTGTAAAGATTATATAATTGTTCTACAAGCAATTCTTTGTCTTGGTTACTTATATCCGATTCTTCTATTTGTCGTAGCCTGTTTTCTATGAATGAGTTTATTTCCTGAGCGTTGCATTTGAATGAAACAAAAAACATGAAACAAATAAGGATATAGATTTTCCGATTATTCATTTCATGTTTGTATTTGTGTTTTCTGATATTGTTAACTGCACTTGCTCCATCCGCAGGACGAACATTGCTTGCAGCCGCTTGTGTATATTACCGGTTCACCGCATTGCGGGCATTTTTCACCCTCAACTACTGTTCCGTCCTTGACATATCTTTTCAAAGCTCTTGCTATTCCGTTTTTCCATGTGTTTATTGAGTCTGTATCCAATGTTAGTTTAGAAACCAGTTCTATAACATTTTGAATAGGCATTCCGTGTCTCAAGATTCCGGATATCAGTTTGGCATAATTCCAATACTCTTTTTTAAACATTCGTGACAAACCTTCGATTGTCACTTTGTATCCGTCGGAATCCAAAAACTGAAAGTCGTATCTTGCCGGTGCGGAACCTTCCTTTACTCTTATAATCCAACCTTTGTCGACAGATGCGGGAAGAGCAAAGTTGTCAGCTTTACCTGAAAATATCTCATAAGGTCTTTTTTCGTATAATCCTACGACTGCAATCCATTTTTCTTTGTCGTTTTGGAATCGAATTATTTCTGCGTCCAGTTTTTTTGGACGTTTTGGAGCTTTGGTTTCAGTGAACGAGTATTCTTTCTTGCCTTCGTTGGCCACCAATACACCGTTTCTTGAACCATCTCTGTAAATGGTCATTCCCTTGCAACCACATTCCCAAGCGGTTTGGTAGATTTGAGCTACCACCTCTTCACTCGTTTCTTTAGGAATGTTGACCGTAACCGATATTGAATGGTCAACCCATTTTTGAATGGCACCCTGCATTTTTACTTTGTTAACCCAGTTAATGCAATTGGCAGTAGCATTGTTATAAGGGGATTTCTCTATTATTTTCTGTATTTCTTCTTCAGAATATTTGTATTTTAAATCTTCTATGTTATAGCCGTTGATTTCCGCCCATGTGGCAAATTTATGGTGTAATACGTTGTATTCTTCCCAAGCCTGGCCTTCATTGTCGTAAAATGAAACGACAGCTTTATTGTCGTTGGAGTTTACTTTTCTTCTTCGTTTGTAAGACACCATGAATGCTGGTTCTATGCCGGAAGATGTTTGTGTGCATATACTTACACTTCCTGTAGGTGCGATTGTCAACAGAGCAATATTGCGTCTGCCGTATTTACACATCATCTCGTATAGTTCACCATCAGCTTTTTTCAACCTTTGAATGAATGGATTTTTTTCTTCCAGTTTATAATCATATAATGGAAAGGCTCCTCTGTCTTTAGCCATCACGACAGAAGAACGATATGCTGCACAAGCCAATTCTCTCTGTACCTTAACGGCAAAATCTGTCGCTTGGTCTGTTCCGTAAATCAATCCCATTGCAGCGAGCATGTCTCCTTCAGCCGTTATTCCAAAACCAGTTCTACGGCCTTCCAAACATTTCAATTTTATATTTAACCACAAATTCTTTTCAACCCTTTTTATATCGGAAGGTTCAGGATCAGAATCAATTTTTTTTAGTATCTTTTCTATTTTTTCCACTTCCAAATCTATGAGGTCGTCCATAAGTTTCTGCCCTTTCTGAACATGTTCCCTGAATAAATCGAAATTGAATGATGCTTGTTCCGTAAAAGGGTTATCAACGTAAGAATACAGATTGATTGCCAATAACCTGCAGCTGTCATACGCACAAAGAGGTATTTCACCGCAAGGATTGGTCGATATTGTTTTGAATCCGAAAGACTGATAACAGTCGGGAACGGACTCTCTGATGATAGTATCCCAAAATAATACTCCAGGCTCGGCAGAAAGCCATGCATTGTGTATTATCTTTTTCCACAGGCTTTTTGCATCTATGAATTTTTCTACAATTGGCTTTTTATCGTCTATTCGGAATTGTTGCTTGTATTGTTTCCCTTCTATTGCACAGCGCATGAATTCGTCGTCAATTCTTACGGAAACATTTGCCCCGGTTATTTTCCCTTGTTCCAATTTGGCATCTATGAAATCCTCCGCATCAGGATGTTTTATTGATATGGACAACATGAGAGCTCCTCTTCTGCCTCCTTGTGCCACTTCTTTTGTAGTATTGGAATATCTTTCCATGAACGGAACTATTCCAGTGGATGTCAAAGCAGAATTCTTTACGGGACTGTATTTGGGCCTTATGTGAGAAAGGTCGTGTCCGACACCACCTCTTCTTTTCATCAATTGGACTTGTTCTTCATCTATTTTCAGTATTCCACCATAGGAATCGGAGTTGGCAGGATTGCCTATTACAAAACAATTGGACAGGGAAACGACCTGGAAATCATTTCCTATTCCCGACATCGGACTGCCTTGAGGTATTATGTATTTGAAGTCTTTCAACAGTTCATATATCTCATCTTCGTTCATCGGGTTTTTATATTTGCCTTCTATTCTTGCAAATTCCTTAGCCAAACGCCTGTGCATTTGATCCGGATTCAATTCGTAAATATTGTCTCCGTCTCTTAAGGCATACTTGTTAACCCAAACGTCAGCTGCTAAAGTATCCCCTTTGAAGTACTCTATAGAAGAGCGCAAAACATCCTCTTTGTTCAGAACATCATTTGTCATAATCTCATTTCCATTTATTCTGCCTTTAACACTTTTTTTTCTTCCTTTTTCCTCTGATTTAGAGATACTTCCGGAAACATTGTCAAAAGAAGAAAACAAATCTAATTCCATTGTCCAAAAGTGTAGAATTTCATTGAGCAAACTTACAAATATTATTCTATCCGCTTAATTTCGTTTAACTTTTAGTTTTCAACACAAGGCAGGTCGTGAATACTTGAAACTCCTTTATAATAAGGCCATGTAACTTGTTGAAAAAACTATTTCTCAGTTTCTGATTTCAAACCTTCTACAAAAGGTTCTTTCATGAAAGAAAGAAGGACAATGTAATGGTTTTCCGTTTTTTATACATATTTTTGCAAAAAGGAAAATTAAACGATAAATACGGCATGAGAAAAATTCAAATGGTGGATTTGGGTACACAGTATCAGAAAATAAAAGAGGAAATAGACGGTGCGATATCTCAGGTTATAGACAGTACATCCTTTATCAAGGGACCAAAAGTGGAAGAGTTTTCCAATCATCTTGCGATTTATATGAACGTAAAGCATGTAATTCCTTGCGGAAACGGAACAGATGCTTTGCAAATAGCTCTTATGGCATTGAATCTGCAACCTTCGGACGAGGTGATATGTCCTTCCTTCACATTCATATCTTCAGCTGAGGTTATAGGACTTTTGGGCTATCGGCCGGTACTTGTCGACGTGGATTACGATTCCTTCAACATTACGGCACAAAACATAAGAAATGCCATAACCGAAAGGACAAAAGCCATAATTCCAGTACATCTTTTCGGACAGGCTGCACCCATGGAGGAGATTATGGAAATAGCCCGAGAGCATGATTTGTATGTGGTTGAGGATACGGCGCAGGCAATAGGTGCAGAATACATTTTCAGGGATGGAACAAGAAAAAAACTCGGAACGATAGGCACAATAGGTTGTACTTCGTTCTTTCCATCCAAGAATCTTGGCTGTTACGGCGACGGAGGTGCATTGTTTACCGATGACGACAATCTTGCACAAATCATGAAGATGACTGCAAACCACGGCATGAGGGTACGTTATCATCATGAAAGACTCGGCATAAATTCTCGTCTGGATTCCATACAGGCGGCAGTGTTGGATGCAAAGCTTCCTTACCTTGACAGGTACAATAGGTCAAGATACGAGGCGGCACAAGTATATAACCGTGCTCTCGAGTCGATTGAGGGTGTGGTAACCCCAAAACAAAAGGATTATTCTACACATGTGTATCATCAATATACGTTGAAGATAAAGGACGGCAAAAGAGATGCACTAAGGGATTTCCTTATGAAAAACGATATCCCTGCGATGATATATTATCCTATACCTTTGCACAAACAGGAGGCCTTTTCGCATATAGCATTGCAGAACGGCTCTCTCGAGGTTTCGGAATTGCTTGCCGAACAAGTGCTTTCCCTGCCGATGCATACCGAATTGGATGCTTCACAACAGGATTACATCATATCCAAAGTAAAGGAATTTTTTAACGAATAACGGAATGATTTATGAGGACGGTTTTGGTAACGGGCGGTTTGGGATATATAGGAAGCCATACCGTGGTGGAATTGCAGCAAAAGGACTATGAGGTTGTTATTGTCGACAACCTGTCCAATTCCAATGAAAAGGTATTGGATTCCATATGGAAGATAACGGGAGTGAAACCGCATTTTCTTAAGGCGGATCTAAGCCTTGCGGACCAATGTGCAAAGGTCTTCGAGTTGTTTACCGAAATAGAGGGCGTCATAAACTTTGCCGCATTCAAGGCAGTGGGGGAGAGTTGCGACAAACCGGTGGAATATTACAGAAACAACTTGAACATAATCCTCAACCTTTTGGAACAGATGATTGCAAGAGGGATAGAGTATTTCGTACAGTCCTCATCATGCACCGTTTACGGTGAACCGGAGACGTTGCCAGTAAGAGAAGACAGTCCAATTCAAAGAGCCACCTCGCCTTACGGCAACACAAAACAGATGGCCGAGGATATATTGCGTTTTGCGAGCGATACCGGAAAGGTAAAGGCTATGGCGCTGCGTTATTTCAATCCTATAGGTGCACACGAAAGTGCTTTGATAGGGGAGTTGCCCAACGGAGTGCCCAACAATCTTATGCCGTACATAACACAGACTGCCGCGGGAATACGTGAAAGGCTTACGGTTTTCGGAAACGATTATCCGACACCTGACGGAACGTGTATAAGGGATTTCATTCATGTGGTTGATTTGGCCAAAGCCCATGTGGTCGCAATGGACAGGTTCTTTGAGCATGGTAATAAGGCCGCTTTCGAGTATTTCAACATAGGAACGGGACGCGGATATTCTGTTCTGGAAGTTATTCGCAGCTTCGAGAAGACAACGGGCGTGAAACTGAACTACGTTTTTGGCCCAAAGCGTCATGGAGACATAATAAGGATATGGGCCGATACCGCACTGGCATCCGAAGAGTTGAAATGGAAAGCCGAAAAATCCCTCGACCAGATGACTTCCTCGGCATGGAAATGGCAGTTGCATCTGAAGGGATAAACGGAATTTGATTTCAGATTTTTCTTTCTTGATTCTGTTTTTACGGATTCAGAAAAGAAAAATCTGAAATCAAGTTTCAGAAATCCAGTTCTTTTATCAGTTGTTCCACTATAAGACTCATGCTGTTCCCAGCCTTGTTCACACCCTGCAATACCTCTTCGTGGGTGCAGTCAACTATGGTTTCCTCTCTGAAAACGTTGCTTATGACGGACATTCCCAAAACCTTAAGTTCGCTGTGAGAGGCAACGATTACTTCCGGTACCGTACTCATTCCCACAGTATCCGCTCCTATGGTACGGAAAAATCTGTATTCGGCAGGTGTTTCGAAACTTGGTCCGCTCGTTCCCAAATAAACTCCTTCTCTGTAAGCGATACCCATGCGTTTTGCCATGTTCTCGGCTTTTACAAGTATGTCTTTGTCGTATATTGTACTCATTGACGGGAAGCGTGTTCCGAGTCGTTCGTCGTTGGGGCCTATCAAGGGATTGGGCATAAGGTTTATGTGATCCTTTATGAACATTATGTCTCCTACCTTGAAATCCGGATTCACTCCTCCAGAAGCATTGGTTGCTATCAGCAGTTTCACTCCCAGTTGCTTCATGACCCTTACCGGAAAGGTTACCTGTTGCATGCTGTAACCCTCGTAGTAATGGAAACGTCCCTGCATGCACAATATTCCCTTGCCGTTTATTTGTCCCAAAATCAGTTCTCCCTTATGTCCCTGTACAGTTGATACGGGAAAATGGGGTATTTCCCTGTAAGGAATTCTTTTGTACACCCGGATATTGTCGACGAAATTGCCCAAACCGCTGCCGAGTATTATGCCTGTTTGAACCTCCAGGTCTATTTTCGAACGTATGAAAGCCGCACTTTCATTTATCATTTCGTACATCTTGTTCTATCGTTTTTTCTATTAAACATTCCTGATTTGGATACAGACTTACCTCTATGTCTATCGGAAGTACGTGCAACGGAATGGGAAATGCACGCAGTTTGGTTGCGTCCTTTTCCGTTGTGAGCAATATGGAATCATCCGTCTTCAGCTGACAGAACCTTTCAGTTATCCTTTTGATGTCTCTGTCGGTGAAGTTGTGATGGTCCTTGAAGGATATTACTCCCTGGACGTGACTTATACCATTGAGATATTTCACTATATGACCGTTGTTGGCTATTGCCGTAAGCAAAACCACGCTTTTGTTTTCTATGTTGGTCGTTTTTGTTCTGTCTGTTATAAGATAAGGTTCTTTGTATATTATATTGGAAAAGAAAACCTTCTGATTACCGTAAGGTTTCAGTTTCGTAACGAAGTCTTCCTTTTGCTTTGCTGTCAGCGGAGGGCATTTGGTCACCACTATGTAGTCAGCCCTTTTGTAGTTGAAGGCATATTCCCTGAGCCGTCCGAAAGGTATAATGCGGTCCTTGAAGAACGGTCTGTTGTATTCCGTGAGCAATATGTTAAGGTCCCGTCTTACATATCTGTGTTGAAAAGCGTCGTCGAGCAGTATGAGATTTATTTCCGGATGATTTTTCCGTATTGTTTCTATTGCCAGATTTCTGTTTTCACAAACCGCTACGAGTATTCCCTTGAACTTGTTTGCAATCTGCAAGGGTTCGTCACCGATTTGGGCTGCGGTGCTTGAAGGGTTTGCTTCGACATATCCTTTGGTTTTTCTTCCGTATCCTCTGCTAACTACTGCTATACTATGGGATTGTGACAGTCTTTTTACAAGATATTCCACAAAAGGGGTCTTGCCTGTTCCTCCCACCCTTAGATTTCCGACCGATATGGTTTTTATTTCGTGACTTTCCGACCGGAGTATGCCTATATCGAACAGAATGTTGCGTATATGTGTTATTATGCCGTACATTTCCTATTCGCAGTTGCTTACCCACAGCTTGAATCCGTCGAAGTATGTGCAGTAGTAATAAAGAGACCTTGTCGCTTTGCTTCCTTCGAGCGGAGAGCCGTCAAAATACAGGTATCTCGATTTGCATTCAGGACATAACAATATTACATTGTTTGTCGTATCCACTTCAAGGCGTCCGTTGCAGTCTTTTGCCACGCAACTGCGTTCGAAGCAGATGAAATCCTCCCAGTTTTTCCGGAAGATGACCACGCCTCTTGCTCCGCCTTCAAAGTATTCCCAGCCTCTGTTTCCGTAGTTGAGGTTGAAGTATTCGGCCGAATCGGGTTCTATAAAGAAGTTGACGTATCCGTAATATGGATATTCTTCTTCACAGGAGATGAACGTTACGGACAGAATGACTGTCAGGAATATTTTTTGCAGGCTTTTCATTGTTCTGAGCGGTTATTGAGCCGAGAAAATAGTGACAAGACATACATCTCCCACAATTTTGAGGGTGTTCTTGCTGATTATGTCCATATTGTCCTTTGTGGTATGCCAATAGGGGAAGAAACTGCAGGAAGGGTCGTTCTGAACAATGTCTATCATAGGTATTTTGGCATATACGTTCACCCATACGTGGTCATCCATTATCGGATATGATTCTTCGTTTACGAATATGTTGGAGTATCCTTTTGAAGCGGCTACATCCCACACCTTGTCCATTATTGAGGAAGCATAATTCATGGACTGCATTTCCTTTGTGAAACGCGGGTTTTTGTATCCGACCATATCCAACAGTATTCCGTACTTTGCCGTATAAAAAGGGATATGAGTGTTCTGAGACCAGAATTGCGAGCCGAGGCACCAGTCCGTCTGGTCTTCTATCTCTGTTTCCGCCCA
Source organism: uncultured Bacteroidales bacterium (assembly GCA_944320415.1). Classification (GTDB taxonomy): domain Bacteria; phylum Bacteroidota; class Bacteroidia; order Bacteroidales; family P3; genus Onthomorpha. Next base: position 194,928 of record CALUHJ010000002.1, on the reverse strand, counting down.
TTTTGGAGAGCCCTGGTCTTCGAGGTCGAACAGTATAATGTCCAAGCCTTGGCTTGTATTCTTCTGTTTGAATACTCTTGCGATTTCCATCAGTACTCCCACGCCGCTTGCCCCGTCGTTAGCTCCGTCAATAGGTGTTTTGTGCAGAGAACTGTCCTTGTCGTTGTCTGCCCATGAACGACTGTCCCAATGGGCTCCCATCAGTACTCTGTCTGTTGAGGCAAGGTTGAAGGAAGCTATTATGTTTCTGCCTTTTACGCTTGTCTGATCCCAAAGCCTTGATTCGAATTCCTGTACATATACCGTATCGGCGTATTGTGCTAAGAAACTTATCAGGTAGTCTCCGCATTTTTCGGCTGCATCGCTCATAGGTATGCGCGGACCGAAAGAACATTGCCTTGCAACGTAACTGTATGCCGAGTCGGCATTGAAAACAGGTATTTCTATTTGTGAATAATCCGTTTTGTCAATGGCAGGTTTGTCTTCGCCTTTTTTGCATGAGATTCCTAAGAAGACAAAGGTACAAACCAAAATACAGAAAGAAAATCTCTTCATGTTTTATGTTTTATCGTTAGTTACATCAAATCCCAGCTAACGCCGTCTTTGCCGTCTTTTATTGATATTCCCGCCTTGGTTAGTTCGTCTCTTATTTTGTCACTTGTAGCCCAGTCTTTTTCGGCACGCGCCTTATTTCTCATCTCTATTATTATGTCCATGAGCTTTTCCATTGTTTTCAAAGAGTCGTCGGTCTGTTCGTTTCGCATGCCCAATATATGGTTGAACACAATTGCAAAGTTTTCCTTCAGTTCGGCTCTGTCCTTTTCACTTATTGATTCCTTTTTATTCATTATCTGATTTACCATGTGGGATATTTCGAACAGGTTGGCAATAACCACAGGGGTATTGAAGTCATCGCACATGGCTTCAATACATTTTTCGAAAATAGGAGCAGTGTCTATCGAAGAAGTTTTTGAAACGGGTAGCCTGTCTATGTTTTTCTGTGTTTCCAGCAGTTTTTTCATTCCTTTTTCTGCAGCACTCAGGGCGTCGTTTGAGAAATCCAATGTGGAACGATAGTGGGCCTGAAGTATGAAAAAGCGTATTGTCATTGGACTGTAAGCCTTGTTCAGTTTGGGATGAGAACCTGAGAAGAATTCGTTTAGAGTTATGAAGTTGTTAAGGCTTTTTCCCATTTTCTGACCGTCAACCGTTATCATGTTGTTGTGCAGCCAGTATTTTGCAGGTTCGCTTCCGAAAGCACATACCGACTGTGCTATTTCGCTTTCGTGATGAGGAAAGAGCAGATCCAAACCTCCACCGTGTATGTCGAATCTTTCGCCGAGGTATTTTTTGCTCATGGCCGTACATTCCAGATGCCAGCCCGGGAATCCAATGCTCCATGGAGACTTCCACCGCATTATATGTTCCGGAGAGGCTTTTTTCCATAATGCGAAGTCGGCAGGATGTCTTTTTTCCTCTTGTCCGTCCAGTTCTCTCGTGTTGGAAATCATTTCTTCTATCACCCTGTTGGACAATATTCCGTATTTATGGGTATCGTTGTTGTATTTGTTCACATCAAAATAAACGGAGCCGTTGCTCTCGTAGGCATATCCGTTTTTGAGCAACTGTTCCACTATTTCTATCTGTTCCATTATGTGTCCGGTTGCATGAGGCTGTATGTTTGGTCTTAGAACATTCATCGCATCCATTGCATCCAGATATCGTTTAGTGTAATATTGAGCCACTTCCATAGGCTCCAATTGTTCCAACTTGGCTTTTTTCTCTATCTTGTCTTCACCGTTGTCGGAGTCATTCTCCAAATGGCCTACGTCCGTTATGTTTCTCACGTATCTGACCTTGTATCCCAGATATTGCAAAAACCTGTAAACGGTGTCGAATGTAAGGGCGGAACGGGCATGCCCCAAATGGGCATCTCCATATACCGTAGGACCGCATACATACATCCCCACACGAGGAGGATTCAAGGCTTTGAATATTTCTTTCTTTCTTGTAAGGGTATTATATACCGATAAGTCGTTATTGTTTTTTATCATGCTTTTATTGTCTTTTTTCAAATTTTATTTTTCTCACCGTCATACTTATGCATAATCCCGTTATGATTATTGACATGAAAAATATGAGCACTACGTCAAGCCAGTTGACCTGAACGGGGAAACTCTCTATTATGAACGAAGGAGACCCTATTTTTATTAGACCGAATTCTGCCTGAAGCCAACAAAATATTCCGCCGACAAACAGACCTGCAAGAGTTCCCATTGTTCCTAGCAGCAAACCATTGATGAAAAATATGCGTTTTATGCTGTTTTTGCCTGCACCCATTGCACGTAAAATCAATATATCCCTTTCTTTTACCATCATAAGAAGGGAAAGCATGCCCATTATGTTGAAACTTGCAATGAATATTATAAAACTCAATATGCAGTATATCGCAAACTTCTCCGCTTTTACCACTTTGTGATACAAAGGATCCTGTTCAAGACGATTTTTTACCTGCATTCCTTCCGGCAAAAATTCTCTTATCTTTTCCTTAATCTTGTCGGCATTGCTGCCTTCCTTCAGTTTTATATGCAAACTGCTTATTTGATTTTTGTCAAAGTCCAGCAAATCCTGAGCAAATTCCAATGGTACGAAAGCAAAATCCTTGTCTATCTCGCTCGAAGTGCAGAAGCTGCCTCCGTATACGGTTTTCTTGGAGTTAAGGCTCTCTTCCGGTACTATGGAAACCCTGCCTTCACGTTTCGGAACATAAAATTTCAGTGGGATGTTCATTTTCTCCGCACCTTTGCCCAAACCGAGATCTATCGTAAGGGCATAGCCCAAAATGCTTTTGTCGCCATAGTCATTCTTCAGTTCAAACTGTCCTATACGCATTGTCGTGTCTATCGCGCTTACTTTTACATAATTGTCGTCAATGCCCATCATTTTGACAATCCTCTGGTTTTCTCCGCATGTCAACAGAGCAGATTCTTTAACGACAGCACTGAATGATTCCACCTCTTTTATCCTTGACATTCCGGCCAGGTCTATACTGTCTTTACGAATACTTTTGCCGTTTTTACTCTCAATTATCAGATCCGGATTTGAATAACTCAACATGTCGGATGCTACTTGTGTAAAACCATTGAAAACTGACAGTACAATAAGCAGAGCCATGGTGGGCACACCTATTCCTACAAGTGAAATCAAAGAAATGATGTGTATTATGTTGAGTGATTTCTTTGAAAAAAAATAGCGTAAGGCGACAAAGCAACTGAATCTCATCGGAATGAAACGACTAAGACTTTAACAATCTGTCTATGTTCTCACTGTAATCCAAACTGTCATCAATGAAAAAGACCAGTTCGGGAATAATGCGCAGTTGATTCCTTTCCCTTGTTGCAAGACTGTTCCTTAGGGATTTTGTATTTTCCTTTATGAGATTAAGTATACTCTCGCCATTGGTTCCTCCCAAAGCAAAAATACTCACATATATCCTGGCTATCGACAAATCCGCCGATACCCTTACCTTTGTTACCGTTATCATTGCCCCGTTGAAAAGATTCTTCGCTTCAAGACGTAAAATGTCTCCCATGTCCTTTTGTATCAGACGGGCAACTTTCTCTAATCTGTTCTTATCCATATTCTGCAAAATTACAAAATTCGCATGGTTTTGGACGTATCTTGCGAAAAAAGAGTACTTTTGTTGAATGAAAATAAGGTTAACGAAGGAATTTTGCTTTGAAATGTCCCACGCCCTTGACAATTACGATGGATTGTGCAGAAACATACATGGGCATTCTTACAAACTTATGGTTACAATCAAGGGAGAACCCATTCAAGATAGGGATAACCCTAAGTGCGGCATGGTAATGGATTTCGGAGACTTGAAACGAATAGTCGAAAGCCAGATCATAGACAAATACGACCATGCTCTCGTCCTGAACAGAAACAGTTCGTTCGCACAATTCGCCAAGGATATAGAGACCAAGATGGTTTTGTCGGATTATCAGCCGACTTGCGAGAATTTTCTCGCGGATTTTGCACAACGGATTTCAGACAAACTGCCGCAAGGCATTGAATTGGTGAGTTTGAGGTTGCATGAGACTGCAACCTCCTTTGCGGAGTGGTTTGCAAAAGACAATGAATAAGGTTATGGATGTAAACAAGTTTCAGTTTCCGCAAGTGGCCAAATGGGTTGTTTCAATCCTGATTGTCGCTTTGGTGTTTTACCTGGTATGGTACTTCAGATTTATTGTGGGATGCATAATCATAGCTTTGATACTGGCCTTTATGGGGGCACCAATTCAAAGCTTTCTTTCCAAACTTCATATTGGAAAGTTCAGGATAGGCAAGACGCTTTCCGCTTCAATCACGTTGGCAGTAATCATAGGGGTTTTCTCCGGGCTGTTCTATTTTCTCGTACCGTTGATAATAAAACAGGCCATGGCGTTTGCCGATTTGGACATATACAAGATAGCCGATTATTACGCCGAACCGATAGGCAAGATAGACAAGTTTTTATATGAATACCAGCTTCTGCCCGATGACAAGAACCTGAGTGCCATATTGTCGGGAGAGATAATGAGGATGTTCAACTCCATAAAGCTGACAAACATGGCTGATGTTATTCTAAGTGCCGGAAGCAGTTTCGTGATGGGTACGTTCATCGTTCTGTTCATCACGTTTTTCTTCCTTAAGGACAACAACATTGTCGGCAAGTTCATCAATGCGGTTACACCCGATGTATATCTCGAAGAGGTGAAGAAAGTAGTGAGTACATCTCGTTCATTGATAAGCAGATATTTTCTGGGCATATTTTTTGAGATACTGATTATGATTATTCTTTTGTCGACAGGTTTTTATCTTGTCGGCATACATAATTACATACTCATAGCCTTTGTTTGCGGAGTTATGGTCATTCTTCCGTACATAGGTGTTCTGATAGGAGGTGCAATAGGCCTGCTTATATGTCTGACAAGTTTCTTAAGTATAGACGCAAGTCTAGACATAGTGCCTGTCATTGTCAAGTTCGTAAGCGTGTTTGCCTGTGTGAAGTTGATAGATGACTTCGTCCTTCAGCCACTTATTTATTCCAAGAGCGTGAAGGCTCATCCACTGGAAATATTCATAGTGATACTGGCATCGGGAGAAGTAGGGGGCGTGCTCGGAATGATTTTCGCAATTCCGCTTTATACTTTGTTCAGGATAATCGCAAAGGAGTTCTTCAACAAATGGAAGTTCATAAAGAAGCTTACGGCCAACATATAATGTGAAACCGGGACGTATGACAAGAGGACGGAGGAAGTACGTCACGGTTTTTTGCTCAGGATTCATTCATTGTCTGTTATGTTCAAGGATATAGTACATACGTTGTTTACCAAGTTTTCATCCGCCCTTCTGGGTTTTGCCACCATCGTTCTGGTAAGCCATGCCTTGGGTGCCCAGGGCAAGGGAGAACAGGCGATAGTGGTGTACAACATATACGTTCTTCTGCTTTTATTTACACTTGTGGGAAATTCGACCCTGGTGTATCTGTATCCGAGAAACAGATTCAAGGACATAATGCTTCCTTCTTTTCTGTGGATTGGTGTGTTGTCACTTGCACTTGTCATGTTCTTCATCGTTTTCAACTCCATGGCACCCAAATACATTCTTGTGTGCATACCGGTTGCGGTGTTGGCGGCAATAAGCGAAATAAACCAGTTTATACTGCTCGGACAACAAAGGATAAAACAGGCGAACAGGCTGAAAATGATATATCCTCTCATATCATTTGCCTATATCGGTATTCTGTTCGTTTTCAACGCTTTCGATTCGGTTTGGGACTGTATGGTGGGCATATCGCTTGCTTATGTGTGTTCGCTGTTTTACGGGATGTATCTGTTGAAAGAGGATTACGGCAGGCTCGGATGGTTGAACAAAGGGGAATTGTCAGGCAGTTTCAGAATGCTGTTTAAGTTTGGAGCCACCAAACAGATAGGTTCCATTGCTCAAAGTCTGAATTACCGACTGTCTTTCTATCTGATAAGTTTTTATTGTGGAGACAGACTGCTCGGGGTTTATTCCAACGGAGCTTCCTTGGGCGAGGCCGTCATGCTTTTCGGCACATCATTGGCCCTGGTTCAGTATTCCGTGCTTTCAAATCGCAAGGATGAGAAGGATTCCAAGGCTCTCAGTTGGAAAATGGTGAAAATAAACACTTTGTTTACTTTTTGTGCGTTGACGGTTTTGTGTCTGTTGCCTTCTTCTTTTTATGTCTTTTTGTTCGGAGAGGGTTTTGAGGATGTGGTAACGGTCATACGCCTGCTCGCAATGGGCATACTGCTGTTGAGTATTTCGAGCAATTTCACGCAGTACTTTTTTTCGAGGGGCAACTTCAAGATAACGGCCTGTGCTTCATTGATTGGTCTTACAATAACGCTTCTTCTCGGTTTTTGTCTCATTCCGAGGTATGGCATAACGGGAGCTGCAATAACTGCTTTGGCTTCCTATACGGTGTCTTTTGTCATAGAACTGTATTATTTTCTCAAATGGAAATGACGTAAAAAGCAAAGGAAAAATCAGAATTTGATTTGGCCGTAATGAAATCAAGTTATAAAAAAACGGATTCAGAAAAGAAATTTTTCTTTTCTGAATCCGTTTTCCTGTATTTTGAATCTGTCAGAATCTTATTGCGAAAGTAGCCTGTACGAGATGATTTACGTTTGACAAAGCCGTTGCGAAGTCATCGTAGAAATAGTATCTGGAATTTCCGCTGACGTTTGCATAAGCCAGGTCGAAACTGTAAGAGGCTGTTTTGTATCCTATACCTGCCGTGATGCAGTTGAATGATGCATCGTTCTGTTCTTCTATGTATGGGTTGCCCATCATGGCATATCCTGCCCTGAGACTCAAGACGCCGAGTTTGAGTTCACCGCCAAATCTAAAAGTATTGGCAGGTCTGAATATGTTGTCTATAATATTGTTCAGGTCTGTTTCGAACATCACATCGTCTTCCATTCTGAACTTCATTGCCTTGTAGTCTGCATATTCGTAATCGGCGCTTATCGTTCCTGCCACCTTGCTTTTGTTGTCACCGAAGACCAAAGCGAGGCTTCCCAAAAATCTGAAAGGAGTCTGAATGTCGTAGACGAATGTAGGGCCTACGCTTCCGGAGGCAGAATTGTAAACCACCTTGGAGTAATAGTCGTCTTCCACGTAGTAATATGTAGGAGTATGTATGGCAGCTCCTATTCTCAAGAAGTTTATTGGTTTGACGATTGCACCCAATTTGAAATTGACACCTGATGCGCTCAGTTCCTGAACTTCGTTATAATTGTAATGACCGTTGGATTCACCGTTGTCGTTAATTCTTTCTTCCGAGAAAGTGCTTACACTTTTGTATTCTGCGTAAGGAATACCTACTGTTGCACCAAAATAAAGCATGTCGTCTACGTTTCCGCTGAACGAGAAGCTTACTTCGTTTACGTAACCTGTTTGAGTTATCTGCTTTATTTGGTTGAATGTTCCGCTTTCATATACAGAGGATATTGTGCCGTCATCTGCCACGTTTATCACTCCTGCCTGTATGAAGTCGTTTTCTGCATCATTAGCCGCTACTATTGCATCCATTACCGTATGGTCTATGTATGAGGTAGTGACTCCATTACGCATTATTTTCGTTCTTCCGCTGAAGTTTTTCAGTCTGTTAAGGCCGAAAGCCAATTGAATGTATTTTAATCCCTTTGAGCCGGTTCTGAACGTGCCTACCATTCCGAAGTTGCCGAAATTGTAACTTGTCCTGTTGTCATCCGATTTCAGTCCGTCGCTGTTGGCGTCCATGAAATTGAAGTTTATACCTGAAGAAAAGGTCACCTCATTTCCTTTGTAGATACCAAGTCCTGCAGGGTTGTAATTTGAGGACATTATGTCACCTCCTACAGCACCCAAGGCACCTGCCCTGCTTATGTAGTTGGCAGTACCGTTCAGTCCGAGATTGCTGAAATACAATGGAAAATCCGCACTTTGTGACATGGCGCTGCAAAAAGCAAACAGACTCAATGTCAATATTATCGTCTTTTTCATAAGAATTTGGTTTTTCTTGTTTGTTATCGTCTTAATGTTCTTGTACCAGATGAGGAGCTTCTGCCTGTTGAGAATGAACGGGACGAGGAACGGGAAGGTGAACTTATGCTGCTGCTTCTGTTCATGCTGCGAGAAGGAGTCGAGATGCTTCTATTGTTGTTGTAGTTTCTTCTGTTGATAGTGTTGTTGCTGCTTCTGTTTCTCGTTGTAGGAGGATTGTATGAGTTGTTGTTTCTCTTAATCGTATTCTTTGGGGTTGTAAGGTTGTTTTGTTTGTTTAGGGTACTGTTTGAATTGAATGTCTTGTTAGGTTTTGCCAACTTCCGTGTTGTTGAGGTTGTAGTTCCGTTGTTCCTTTTAAGGGAAGACACCTGTTTGTTTCCCATAGCTGTTGGTTTTGTCATGTTGTCTGCTCTTTTCAATCCCGAATTGGCGGATGATGTTCCCTTTATGACATTTGAACTGCGGGAAAGGTTCTTTTTCAATGAGTTTGTCTCCACGTATCCCGCCGTAGAAAGGCCACGACTCAAGCCTCTTATGCTTCCTCCCGTAGGATTGTTTCTGTATAGATTTGAATTGTGATCCCTGCTGTTGAAATAACAGATGTCATAATGGTGATGATACCACGGATTGCAACACCAATGACCGTGCCAGTAAGGATTGTAATACCAAGGACGGTAGAAAGACCAATAGAATGGGTCGTACCATCTTGCGTAATAGGAAGGATACCACCAGGAATAGCCAAGATATATGGACGTTCCCCAATAGAACGGATCGTAAGTGTACCAGTACATGTCGGTATAATAATCCGCATAATAGTCAACATAAACTATCGGTCTGTAAAACCTGCGTATTCTCGCAGTATAGGCATAATCGTAGTAGTCATCCTCATCGAACTGGCTGTAATCCTCAGTCGCTACCTCTCCGGCAGATTCCGTTCCAACCTCCGAAGGCTCTGTCACAAGCTCTCTGTAAACTCTGGAATCCCTCTTATAGTTTGAATCCTGATAAACCAAGTTTCCGTTTCTTGTTACTGGTTTTTCCCGAAGGTATATATCATCATCCGATGTCGAATAGACATCATCGTAACTTACGGTACTCAAAGAGAGTCCGCAACCCCAAAACAGTATGGAAATAAAGGCAAACAAGCCAATATTCAATACTGCCTGCTTAAATGAACGCCTGATTTTCATAATGTCACTCCTTTCCAAATGAATTCGTAAATATTTTGTACTTTTGCATACCTATCTGGGGCAAAGGTACTCTTTTTTTCCTTTGCTGCAATTATTGAGACCGATTTTATACGTTAAAAGTTTAATTGTAATGGCAAAAGATTTCGTAAAACGTTCTGAAAACTACTCCGAATGGTATAATGAATTAGTCGTACGCGCTGACTTGGCCGAGAATTCGTCCGTAAGAGGCTGTATGGTGATAAAGCCTTACGGATATGCCATATGGGAAAAGATGCAATCCGTATTGGACAATATGTTCAAGGAAACGGGACATCAGAATGCCTATTTCCCGCTTTTTATTCCCAAATCCTTTTTTGAGAAGGAAGCCGAGCATGTTGAAGGCTTCGCAAAGGAGTGTGCAGTGGTTACACACCACAGACTGACGCCAAAAAGAGACGGAACGGCAGGATTGGAACCAGATCCCGATGCCCGTCTTGAAGAAGAACTGATAGTGAGGCCAACATCCGAAACGATTATATGGGATACATACAAACGATGGATAGAATCGTACAGGGATTTGCCCATTCTGTGCAACCAGTGGGCCAATGTGGTGCGCTGGGAGATGAGAACGAGGATGTTCCTGCGCACTGCCGAATTCTTGTGGCAGGAAGGCCACACTGCCCATGCAACAAAGGAAGAAGCCGAACAGGAAGCTCAAAAAATGCTTAAGGTATATGCTTCCTTTGCAGAGGACTATATGGCCATGCCTGTCTTGCAGGGAGTAAAATCACCAAATGAAAGGTTTGCCGGAGCGATAGATACATATTGCATAGAGGCCATGATGCAGGACGGAAAGGCTCTTCAGGCCGGCACATCCCACTTTTTGGGGCAGAACTTCGCCAAGGCGTTCGACGTAAAGTTCCTTTCCAGGGAAAACAAACTTGAATATGTATGGGCGACATCATGGGGCGTTTCCACAAGACTTATGGGCGCGCTGATAATGTCCCATTCCGACGATAACGGACTGGTGCTTCCTCCTAAGCTTGCCCCGTTGCAGGTTGTCATAATACCAATATTCAAGACGGAAGAGCAGTTGGAACAAATCAACCGCGAGGTCGAGAAAATCCAAAAAGCCCTTCAGGACAAGGGAATAAGTGTCAAGTATGATGCAAGAAAGGAATACAAGCCGGGATGGAAGTTCCACGAATACGAATTCAAGGGAGTGCCTGTCAGGATTACGATGGGAGCAAGGGATTTACAGGAAGGAAAGTGCGAGATAGCCAGACGCGACACCCTTGAGAAGGAATTGACGGATTTGAATGCGGTTGTGCCTGCAGTCGAAAGGCTTCTGGTTGAAATACAGGCCAATTTGTTCGAGAAGGCAAGACGTTTCAGGGACGAAAACACCAGAAAAGCCGATACATGGGAGGAATTCACCGACATTTTGGAAAACAAGGGCGGATTTATTTCCGCTCATTGGGATGGAACGGTTGAAACTGAGGAAAGGATAAAGGAACTGACCAAGGCAACAATACGTTGCATTCCTTTCGACAGCCCGTTGGAAGAAGGCAGATGCGTGTTGACCGGAAAGCCTTCGCGTCAAAGGGTCATATTCGCCAAGTCTTATTGATTGTAACAACGTTTGTGGCATAGAAAACAGACACCAATCGGACGGATTTTCCATTCGGTTGGTGTTTTTTTTGCAAAGTTTTGTAACATTTTGCACTTTGCCGCGACTACTTGTAAAGAACATGCCACAAAACTGCTTTGAAAGGTGAATGACGAAATATTTAGAACTCATATTGTCAACTTGCAACCCAAACTGCATTCTTTTGCATGGAAAATATTGGGAGATGAATGTACGGCAGAGGATATTGTACAGGACATATTCGTATATCTGTATGGCAAACGCATGGAGCTGGACGGGATAAACAACTTTGAGGCTTATGTGCTTCATATCTGCAAATGCAGGTGCATAGATCACCTCAGGCGTAAAGGCAGGGAAAAAACGGTGGACAACATGGAATTCTACGAAACGGCACAGCAGGAAGCCGAATCGGAAAGACGATGCGACAATATATTGAAAATGATGGAACGTCTGCCCGAAATGCAACGTAGGATTCTGATGATGAAATATGTGGAAGGGCAAAAGACGGAACAGATAGGGCAGAGGATAAAAATAAGTCCTGCAAACGTCAGGACGAATTTGTCAAGAGCATACAGCAAGTTGAGAAACTGGATAAAGGAAGAAGAATTATGAAAACAAGAATAGAAGAATTGTTCGAATTGTTTTACAAGGGTGAACTGAGCGAGTCTCAACAGAGAGAACTGGAGGAATATCTTACCGGCTCTTCCGGAGAACAGTATGAGGGATATTCCGTTGACAGGGAATTGTTTCTGTCGCTTTGCGCCCTTGGCAGGCGTTCGGACAATGCAAGAAGACAACAGGAGATAATCGACAGGATTGAACAATCGGCCAAAGTTGCGGAGAAAAGGAAAAGACAACTGATTTGGGGCGGCGTGATTTCGGCTGCGGCATGTATTGCCTTGTTGTTTGTGCTTGTTGTCCCTTTGGGGGAGAAGCAAATCCCCGAGGGAGGAAATGAAACGGCGTTTGGGAAAATTGAAACAAAGAAAGAAAAAAATGGATTCAGAAAAGAAAAAAATGAAACGCCGTTTCATTACGACCTCTATGAAGTTGCTGATAAACAGACGACTGCAAAAGCAGATGAAATAACCGTAAGGCCGTTTGATATAGAGGATGTGCAAAGTGACATTGAAATGCAAAAGCCCCGTTTTGTACATGAGAGCTTGTCAACGGAAGCATATCATCAACCTAAGGAACAGATTATACGGCTGGAAACCGACAGGATGATAGTGTATGACAACAAAAAGAAGCTTGACGATAGAACCATAAGATTTCTGCTTGATAACATGGAAGCGGAGACGCTTACGGGTTTTATATGGGCCATAAACAGAAATTTTTAGTCATTAATCAAAAAAACATAATGTTATGAGAACAATTTATTTCTACGTTTTGATGACGCTGTTGACTTTCGGCGTTTTTGCACAGACAAACAAAAAGTATGTCATTTCCCAAAAGGTTGAAAAGGAATATGATGAGTTGAATCTTAAACCTTATACCAGTCTGCGTCTTGTCAAGAGTGACAAGGATGTGCTTGAGATAAGCCTTAGGGACACTTCGGTTGACATTTCCGGAATATGCACCTTGAAGAATGGGGTTCTGACGCTGGATTACAAGTCGGAAAACCCTGATGAAACAAATCTGACACTGTACAGTTCGATGGATTTTAATAAGATACATGTTTCTTCTTTTGCAAAGTTGTATGCAGATACCATAAAAATGAGAAAAAATATAAACAGGATAAAAGTTGATGATTATGGGTTGATTGAGGCAGACAGTGTGATTAGAGGACTTGTTACCAAAATTCGTTTGGGAGATCATGCTGTGGAAAATTGTAAAGGAATAGATAGCGTCACTAATTTTTCTTCCAAAGAGGAAAGCAAACATACGCTTTCTTTGTCATACGGTTTTTCTTATCATTCGACATTGATAGATAACAGCATTTACAACAGTCCTTACAATTCGACAAAAGGCTTTGGTTTTGGTATAGGTATTTTTTATCGCTATGATTTTAATCCTAATTATTTTATGCGTATAGGTTTAGAATACAGATATATCTATAATGACCTTAGAAATCCTGTGGAATATTCAAATGGAGATTTTACTCTTTTGGATGATACACCTCAAGGTTACAGGAGTGGTTTGCATACACATTATTTGATGTTGCCAGTTAAATTCGAATATAATTTATTTCAAACAGTGTTTTTTTCTTTAGGTATCGCTCCTGGGTATAATGTAGGTAGTGTGCTTAAGAGTAAATATATAACTACAAACAATGATTGGTCTATTTCCAAAATTGATGTTGACAATGTGAATCCGTGGAGGTTGGAATTGCTTTTAGGTTTTAAATTTTTCCTTGGCTTTGAGCTGTACTATAATCTTTTACCTACATATAAGATTGGAACGAAAGGAGACGGTTTAAGGGAATTTGGCATAAGGATAGGCTTTTAGAAAAGGCGATAATGTGCAAAAGAGAAAAGGGAATCAATTTGTTGATTCCCTTTTCTCTTTTGTAGCGGGGGCAGGACTTGAACCTACGACCTTTGGGTTATGAGCCCAACGAGCTACCTCTGCTCCACCCCGCATCCTGTTTTCATTTTGCAAAAGTAGTATTTTTTTTTGTTCTGACAAAATTTGAGACGGATTTTCACCTTTATTTCAGGTATCCGGCCATTTCTTCCTGCAATTCCCTGGCTTTTTGAGCTGCAACTGTGGCGTAGTTTTCGCTTTTGTCCGCAAAGATTATTCCTCTTGAGGAATTGACCAGAAGTCCGCAGTCTTTTGTCAATCCGTATTTGCAGACCTCGGCAAGAGAGCCGCCCTGTGCCCCTACACCGGGAACGAGAAGGAAATGCTCAGGCGCAATTTCCCTTATTCGTGTGAACATGCTTGCCTGAGTAGCTCCGCAAACGAACATGAGATTATCCTTTCCTGCCCACTGCTGCGATTGTTTCAATACTTTTTCGAACAGTCTTAGTCCTTCTTTGTCTTCTGTGAACTGGAAGTCGTTGGCTCCTTTGTTTGATGTGAGAGCGAGCAATATGACCCATTTGTCCGGATAAACCGTGAAAGGCTTTACAGAATCTTCACCCATGTAAGGAGCTATGGTCATGGCGTCGAAGTCGAAATCCCCCTCGGGAGAAAGAAACGCTTTGGCGTATTGTTCCGACGTGTTGCCTATGTCGCCTCTTTTTGCATCGGCTATTGTGAAGCATTCGTCCTTGAAGTTCTTAAGGTAATCCATTGTTTTTTTCAGACTGTTCAATCCTTTCAAGCCGTTGGCCTCATAAAATGCGAGGTTTGGTTTGTAGGCTGCCGCATAAGGCATGGTTGCGTCTATGATTGCCTTGTTGAATTCAAATACGGGGTCTTCGCTGTTCATAACACATTCAGGCAGTTTTGTGATGTCGCTGTCCAGACCGACGCAAAGGAAACTTTTCTTGCGTCTTATCAATTCCGTAAGTTTTGCTCTGTTCATTATGAAAATATGTTTTGGTTGCTTGTTCCGGTTTTTATATGAGGTCGATGAATTTTTCGTAGAGCTGCTTTGCCACCGTTGTTTCGTCGAAATGACTGTTCAGTTCCTTTTGCATGGAGGTTGCTCCCTTGTCGGTAAAGCCGCAGGGGTTGATGTAGTTGAAATAATCGAGATTTGTGTTGACGTTCAGGGCGAAGCCGTGCATTGTTATTCCTCTTGAGGCCCGTATGCCGATTGCACATATTTTTCTTGCCTTGTCAGAGTTGGCATCAATCCATACTCCGGTAGCTCCTTTCAGCCTTTCGCATCTTATGCAATAGTCATCCATAAGACGGATAACGCTTTCCTCTATCGCCTCTATGTATGTCCTTAGAGTAAGGCCTAATGCGTCAATGTCCAGGCTTGGATAGCCGACAATCTGACCGGGTCCGTGATATGTTATGTCACCTCCGCGGTTTATGTGATAAAAAGATGCGTCTATCCTTTTCAGAAATTGTTCATCTGCCAACAGGTTAGTGCTTTTGCCATGCTTGCCCAAGGTATATACGTGAGGATGCCGGCATACTATAAACTCTTGAGGTATGTCGCTTTGGAAAAGCAGTTTCTGTTCAATCTTGTGATTGAATTTTTCTTCCTGCTTTTTCAAAGCGACATCGTAGGGAATAAGTCCCCAGTCCTCAAAGATCGGTTGCATGTCTTATGCTTTTGTTATTTTTATTGCCAGATTTGCTTTGTCAATAATGTCGATTGATTGTGTCGGATTGTCAATCTTGTCGGAGAAAACCAGTTCTTTTGTAAGTGTTTCGCTGCAGATGTAGTTTTTGAAGTCTTCTGCCGCGCTGCAAAGCAGGTCGTTTTTCTCTATTTCGACTATTATGTTGTCCGTAACCTCGAAGTCCTGTTCTTTTCTTATGTTTTGTATTCTGTTGACAAGTTCGCGGGCTATGCCTTCCTTGCGTAGGGAATCCGTTATTGTGGTGTCGAGAGCCACTGTCAGGTCATCTTCGTTTGCAACCACCCATCCCGGTATGTCTTGTGTGATAATGTCAACATCCGACAATGACAACTCCACCTCGCTTCCCTCTATGGCAAGAACATATCTGCCTTCGGATTCTATTTTTGCAATATCATCCTGAGTAAAGTTTGCTATGGCTGCTGCTATGGCTTTCATCTTAGGACCGTATTTAGGTCCCAAGGTCTTGAAATTGGCTTTGATGTTCTTTACAAGCACGTTATTTTCCTTGGTAAGGAAATCTATTTCTTTTATGTTTACCTCCGAAAGAATCAGATCTTTGACCGCCTCTATCATGCTTTGTTGATGAGAGTCCTTTGCAGGTATCATTATCTTGGAAAGAGGTTGACGTACTTTCAGGTTGTTTCTTTTACGAAGCGAAAGCACGAGTGAACAGATTTTCTGGGCTGTTTGCATTCTGTTTTCCAGCTCCTTGTCAATCAAATCTCGGTTGCATGTCGGAAAATCCGTTGCATGTACTGAGATAACATTAAATCTTCCGCTTACCTTGTTTAGATCGCCGAACAGTCTTTCCGAAAAGAAAGGAGCTATCGGTGCGGCAAGGCGGGCTATCGTCTCAAGACAGGTGTAAAGTGTTTGATATGCAGATATCTTGTCCTGAGTGTATTCTCCTTTCCAAAATCTTCTGCGGCACAGACGCACATACCAGTTGCTCAAATATTCATCCACAAAGTTCGAAATGGCTCTTCCTACTCTTGTAGGCTCATAGTCGGCATAGTTTTTGTCACAATACTCCGTCAAAGAGTTCAATTCGGACAATATCCAGCGGTCTATCTCCGGACGAAAACTGTTTTCGATGTCCTCTTCCTTGTACGCGAAGCCGTCAATATTGGCATAAAGGGCGAAGAATGAATAAGTATTGTAAAGGGTTCCGAAAAACTTGCGACGAACTTCGTCTATGCCGGCCGCATCGAACTTAAGATTCTCCCATGGCTGCGTATTGGTTATCATGTACCAGCGGGTGGCATCCGCTCCGTAGGTATTCAATATGTCGAATGGGTCAACGGCATTGCCCAAGCGCTTGGACATCTTGTTGCCGTTTTTATCCAATACCAAGCCGTTTGAAACCACGTTTTTGTATGCAATATCGTCAAAACATAATGTGGCGATTGCATGCAACGTAAAGAACCATCCTCTTGTCTGATCCACACCTTCGGCTATGAAATCGGCAGGGAAACAATTCTGTAATTGTTCTCTGTTGCAGTCAAACGGATAATGAACCTGGGCATAAGGCATGGCACCAGAATCGAACCAGACATCTATCAAATCCGGTTCACGTTTCATTTTGTCTCCGTTTGGAGCGGTAAGAATTACATTGTCTATGTATGGACGGTGAAGGTCGTAGGAGTTGTAGTCTTTGAAGTTTTTATAAGGATTCTCCTTCATGTTACCCGCCTTTATGCTCTTTTCTATTTCTTCGGAGAGCATCTCCACCGAACTTATGCACAACTCATGTTTTCCGTCTTCCGTCCTCCAAATAGGAAGTGGCGTTCCCCAATAACGTGATCTGCTCAAGTTCCAGTCGACAAGGTTTTCCAGCCAGTTGCCGAAGCGTCCGCTACCTGTGGCTTCAGGTTTCCAGTTTATTGTCTTGTTCAGTGCTATCATTCTTTCCTTTACCGCCGTGGTCTTTATAAACCATGAGTCTAAAGGATAGTATAATATCGGTTTGTCAGTTCTCCAGCAATGAGGATAGTTGTGAGTATGTTTTTCTATTTTAAAGGCCTTGTTTTCCTTTTTAAGCAGTACGCAAAGATCTACGTCCAAGGTAGCATCGTTTTCAGAGAGTGTTTCGTCGTAAGCGTTTTTCACATATCTGCCTGCAAATTCTGAATACTTTGCATTGTTTACATACTTGTCCGCAAATTCCTTTTGTAAATCCTCTATTTTATAGAATTTGCCTGTTTTGTCAACCATAGGTTGGTTCTTGCCATCCTTGTCAATCACAAACAAAGGAACTATTCCGGCCTGTTTGGCAACCCTGTCGTCATCAGCACCGAAAGTTGGTGCAATATGAACTATGCCGGTACCGTCCTCGGTTGTGACGTAATCACCGGCGATAACCTCAAAGGCTTTGCCCATAGGAGTAACGAAGTCCAACAACTGCTCATAACGTATTCCAACAAGATCCTTTCCTTTGCAATGTGCCAATACCTCAAATGGTATTGCCTTGTCCCCCTGTTTGTATGAGTCAAAGTCCAGTTCGGCATTCTTTTTTGGGAAATAAGACTCCAGAAGATTCTCTGCAATTACGGCTATCATCCTGTTTGAAGTGTAAGGATTGTAAGTCCGTACAAATACATAATCTATGTTGGGTCCGACAGCCAGGGCCGTATTTGACGGAAGCGTCCACGGAGTTGTGGTCCATGCAAGAAAGTAAAGTTCATCCTTTATGTCGGTCGAACCTAAAAATCTTGCCTTTGTTTTTTCCTGGTCAACAACTTTGAATTGTGCAACGGCCGTCGTGTCTTTCACATCACGGTAGCATCCTGGCATGTTCAGCTCGTGAGAACTCAATCCCGTGCCTGCAGCAGGTGAAAACGGTTGTATCGTGTATCCTTTGTATAGGTAACCCTTTTTATACAATATGGATAGAAGATACCAAAGCGTTTCTATATATTCGTTTTTGAAGGTTATGTAAGGATTGTCCAAATCGACCCAATATCCCATCTGAACGGTCAGTTTGTCCCACATGTCTTTGTATTTCATCACCTCCTGACGACAGGCCTGATTGTATTGGTCTACGGATATCTTTGTTCCTATGTCTTCTTTGGTTATTCCTAGCTTTTTTTCCACCCCGAGCTCAACGGGCAATCCGTGAGTGTCCCAACCGGCCTTGCGAGCTACATAATAGCCTTTTTGAGATTTGTATCTGCAAAAGATATCCTTTATCGTACGGGCAATGACGTGATGAATGCCCGGCTGTCCGTTTGCCGAGGGAGGCCCTTCAAAAAAAACAAAAGACTTTTTCCCTTCTCTCAGTTTCAGACATTGGGCGAATGTATCGTTGTTTTGCCATTCGGACAATACCTCTTCGTTTATCCGCGTCAAATTAAGTTGCTTGTATTCTTTATATTTCTCTGCCATAATCTGGATATTATTCCTTTTCTTGTTGAAAAACAGACTGCAAAGGTACAAAAAAATAGCGAACAATAATGTCCGTAAATACTTCAAGACAAAAAAACTCGGTCGAAATTTGGTCAAATGAAAAACTCATTGTACTTTTGCACAACAGAAATGCAAAGGCGTCGTAGCTCAGTTGGTAGAGCAGAGGACTGAAAATCCTTGTGTCACTGGTTCAAATCCAGTCGATGCCACAGAACAAAAAAGCCGAACATTTGTTCGGCTTTTTTGTTCTCCATTGTTAGGATTATCTGTATTCCTTACACTCTATCTCCTTGTTAAGGAACATTGTGGCATTCATGGCCAAGGCTCCCATCTCATCCTCTCCCGCATACACTTCAACAGGAGCAATGAACTTTACCCTTTCAATTACTTCCTCGTCGAAAGGTTTTCCATAGGCTATGCCTCCCGTAAGTATTATGGCATCAACCTTGCCGTTGAGTACTGTGGCTGCCGCACCTATCTCCTTTGCAACCTGATAAGCCATGGCAGATTGTATGAATGCATATTTTTTGTCACCTTCCTTGGCTTTCATTTCAACCGTATAGGCATCGTTCGTGCCGAGATAGGCAACAAATCCGCCTCCTCCTACTATCATTTTCTTGATTTGTTCCTTGGTATATTTGCCGCTGAAACATGCATTCACCACTTCGTTTACCGGCAAAGAGCCTGTCCTCTCAGGTGAAAAAGGACCCTCTCCGTCAAGAGCCTGATTTACATCTATCACAAGACCGTTCTTGTGAACACCTACGGAAACTCCTCCGCCCAAATGTACCACTATAAGACTGAGTTCTTCATATTTTTTGCCGTGATCCTTTGCATATCTGCGGGCAATGGCCTTTTGGTTCAAGGCGTGGAAAATTGAACGGCGTGGAAATTCGGGATGACCGCTTATTCTTGCCAAATCCTCCATCTCGTCCACAACCACAGGATCGGCTATTATTGCAGGCACACCATCAAGGCTGCTTGCTATGTCATGGGCTATAAGTCCACCAAGATTGCATGCATGTTCTCCCGAAACGCCTTTTTTCAAATCCTCTATCATTGCCTGATTTACAGCCCATACACCTGAAGATATGGGTTTTACAAGGCCACCTCGTCCTATTATAACCTTAAAATCCCTTATGTCAAATCCTGCATCCTTAACCTCCTGCAAAACAATGGCCTTGCGAAACTCGTATTGGTCCGCTATCTTCGCATATCTGGATATTTCTTCCGCAGAATGTTTGATATTCTTTATAAACAGCTGTTTTTCCTCTTCATAAACCGCTATCTTGGTCGAGGTCGAGCCCGGATTGATAGCCAAAATCAATTTTCTTTCTGTCATATCTGTATTTTTTTACTAATTTCAACCATTATTTCTTCCGAATTGCAAATATAGTAAATTTATTCGCATTTCATTGAATGCAGGCTTTGCAAAACCGGAATCGGATACCGGTTTTATGGAATAAAGTTTGGGAAAAACGGATTCAGAAGACAATTTTTTCTTTTCTGAATCCATTTTTCCCAAATCAAATTCCGTTAAACAGTTGTGAGAGTTTGGTTTTCCAATATGTCACAGACAATGTGCCAAAACTTGTTTGCAGGTTTTTTATCCTTGCAATATCTCGACTGTTTTTACATGTTTTTTAGCACAATAAACGAACCATGTATCGTTTACAGATTCATTTCCCGTTTTATCCGGTCTATTTTTTCCAATGCCTTTGTTTTAAGAGATTGGAAGTCGCTTTGTGCATCACATTCCAACCTGACACTGAAATAAAACTTTATTTTAGGTTCCGTTCCCGAAGGTCTTACGGACACTTTGCAGCCGTCCTCCAAAAGATATTGCAACACATTGGATTCAGGCAGGTGTGTGACATCGGTATTAAGGTAATCTATGATATCCGCAACCCTTGTACCGTCTATCTTTTCTGGAGGGTTGTTTCTGAAATCGGACATCATCTGTTTTATTTGGGCTGCTCCGCTTTTTCCTTTGCGTACAATGGAAACCTGTTCTTCATGATAGAAGCCGTATTTCATATAAATATCCAACAGCAGTTCATATAGTGTCCAGCCTTTTTTTGATGCCCATTCCGCCATTTCGGCCAAAATACAACAAGCCGAAACGGAATCCTTGTCTCTTACGGAATCACCTATGAGATATCCATAACTTTCCTCTCCGCCTCCAATATATTTTTCCTTGCCTTGCAGATTCCTGATTTTGGCAGCTATATGTTTGAATCCCGTAAGGACGCTGTAACATTTCACATCGAAACTCTTTGCAATTTCTTTTACCAGATCTGTCGTTACAACAGTGTTTATGACAAAATCGTTTTGTTTCAACATGTTTTGTTCTTTTCTCCGCTCCAACAGATAATAGGTCAACAGGGAAACCATTTGATTTCCGTTGATTGGAATCCATTCGTTACGTTTGTTTCTTACGGCTGTTGCAACTCTGTCCGCATCGGGGTCGGTTGCAAGCAACATATCGGCGTTTATTTGTTTGGCGAGTTTCAATCCCATGTCCAAAGCGGCAGGTTCTTCAGGGTTCGGAGAAACGCAGGTAGGAAAATTGCCGTCGCATATGCTTTGGGCTTCAACCAGATGGACGCTATTGAATCCGTACATCCTCAAAGCCTTTGGCACAAGCATTATTCCCGTACCGTGCAAAGGGGTATAGACTATTTTCAAGTTCTTGTTTCCTGCACTTACATTGCGGTTCATTGAAAGTGAATGGACCATTTGCAGATACTTGTTGTCCATATCCTCTCCTATGAACGTTATATTGGAATTGTCGTTTTGTATTTTTACCTGGGCGATATCCGTTATTGCGTTGACTTTTTCTATTACCAGGACGTCGTGAGGGGCGGTCAGTTGTGCGCCATCGTTCCAATATGCCTTGTATCCGTTGTATTCTTTGGGATTGTGTGATGCCGTAATCATTACTCCCGCATCGGCGCAAAGCTCACGAACAGCAAAGGACAGTTCTGGTGTAGGTCTCAAGTCCTCAAACAAAAAAACCTTGAATCCGTTGGCTGCCATGACTCTTGCCGTTATCAAGGCAAAATCCTTACTGTTGTTTCTGCAGTCATGGGAAATGACAGTCTTTATTTCCTTGCCAGGATTCTGCTCTTTTATGTAGTCGCAAAAACCCTGTGTAGTCATTGAAACGGTATAAATGTTCATGCGGTTGGTTCCGATTCCCATTATACCTCTTAATCCTCCCGTTCCGAATTCCAGAGTTTTATAGAAAGCATCATTGAATTCTTCAACATTGCTCTCTTTCATTGAACGTATTTCTTGCTTGATGCTTTCCTCTATGCTGCTCTTAAGCCATTTTTCGGCATTTCTGCACGCAACGACATCCAATTGTGCCATGATTATGATTTATGAAGGTTTGAAAATTCAGAAGATGATTTTTAATTTTCGGACAGATAATTCTTTGCCTGTTCGGAGCCCAATGCCGCGGCCGATTCCAAATAAGCATTTGCTTTCTTGATATTGCGTCTGACACCTTTTCCCTCCTTGTACAACCTTCCCAGTTCAAAGTTAGCCTCAGCACTGTTCTGGTCGGCCGCAATGGAAAGATAGTTCATGCCTTTCTTTATATCCTTTTTCACCAAATGCCCTTCAACATAAGCCTTACCCAGAATATAATAGGACTCTATCCTGTTTATTTTTTTCAATTGCAACAGTTCATCTATGTTTCCCTGGGTTTGATAGGCGTGTATCGCTATCACTTCCTGCGCTTGTTCGATTCCTTGTGCTGCAGCCTTGGCATAATATTCCAATGCTTTCGTTTTGTTACGTGATTCATAAAAACCGTTTTCCAAAAGATACGCCTTGACGTATTGAGCCAGAGCCATGTTGTGTTTCAACGGTTCTTCAAGCAATTCCGATGCCTTTTTATAATTGGGAGCAACACTTTCGCCCACAGCATATATGTATGCAAGATTTTGCATGGCATATATGTCACCTTTATTAGCTGCCTTTTCGTACCAATATTTGGCTTCCACAAAATCCTTTTCCACAACTTCGGCATTAAAATAAAAGTCTCCCATTTTTCTGCATGCAAACGCATCTCCTCTGTCTGCACACAATCTGTACCAGAGATAAGCTCTCGATTTGCTTTCTATTGTGCCTGTACCTTCTTCAAACATCTGCGCCACTTTCAACTGGGATGCGGCATGACCTCTTTCTGCGGCTTGCATATAAAAGCCGAAAGCCATACGTTCACTTGCAGTACATCCCAAACCTTTTTCATACATTTCGCCTACACGGTAACAAGACTCCACATGATTTTTCTCTGCTGCCTTCTTATACCAAACAAAAGCATCCTTGTAACTTTGTATCTGACCTATACCGTCGTAATACTGGGTGGCAAGTTCGTATTGTGCCTGTATGTTGCCGCCTTTCGCTTTCAAAAGCAGATTCTGACACTGTAAGGCAATGTTTGAAAAAATAAAGATGCCCAAAAACAATATTGATATATTCAGTCTATTGTTCATATCGCCATAACTGATTTTCATTCCAAAATTCCATTGCGGTCGGATAACCGTTGTTGAATGCCAACTTTATATAGTTTATTCCTTGTGCTATATCCTGTTTTACACCATCTCCGAAGTAAAACATTTTTCCTACTTTGAATTGGGCTTTTGCCAAACCTCCTTCATCCGCAGCCTTTTTGTACCACTTGTAGGCCGTAGGCAGATGTTTTGCAACACCCACTCCCTGCTCGTACATCTCACCAAGACAATAACAAGCCTCGTAATTGTTATATCCTGCCGCCTCATTGAAATATTTGAAAGCAAGATGCATGTTTTGTTTAACCTCTACGCCATAATAATATAACTCTCCAAGAGCCATTATGGCCTTAGGATGATTCTGTTCAGCTGCCTTCTTGTACCAGTAAACGGCCTTGCTTATGTCTTTCGGCATTCTGTCAGCTCTTTCATACATTCTTCCCAGCCTGTATTGTGCATTGGCACTCCCCTGTTCTGCATCTCTTACGTATGTTTGTGAAAACAGACTTATTGCGTAAAACAAAACGGATATCGTTAATAGAATTCTTTTAATCATTACCTTATGTCATTTTCAGAAAACAAAGATATAAAAAAAATATTTACCGATTATAACAAACGCATTTTGCAGATACTACAAATATTCCACCGACACATCTTTCATGTATTTCTTTTCCAATAAATCAACAAGTCTTTTGACAATGCTTTTCCTTATTTCTATTTCCACAGGAAGGCTCGGATCATGATGAGCCTGGTTGATTTTGGTTCCAACCAGAATATGAATGTCATCACTGTTTATCAACATGTCCACAATCTTGTCGGCAGGTCCTTCCCCATGTATTGTCATTGTTGCATTTTCAGTATCCAATATGGTTAAGACCTTGTTTAAGGTCAAAACTCCTTCCGTCACCAAGTCTACTCCTTCCATTCTGCTCATCGGAGGTAGGGTGGGATCCATGTGTTCATAGTCATCAACTATCTCAGCTCCCAAATGTCTTGAGAAAATCTCTGCCGTAGTCGCTCCGGAAATTATTTTGTATCCGTTGAAATCCTTTACCTTTTGAACATACTCCGCATCCTTGCTCATGTCAAAGGGAGGACCTGTGGCGATTATAAGTCTGCGCGGATACCTGAAGTAAATAACTCCGCAACTTGTGTCATCCTTCGATGCAAAATTATCATTGCCGTAAGCCCTGTTTACAACTCTCTGTGCCAGTTTTGAAGCCGAAATGTACCTCTCATGAAGTATGGTATCCCTTACAAAATCTACATAGGCATCACGTCCCCATCCCAAAAGCATGTTGTCGTTTCCCATCCCCGACTGCGTGACTCCATCGGAAATAAAAATGATTCTGTCCTCTCTCATGGGACGGAAACTGCATGTCATTATTTCCTGACCGCGGCCTTGTTGGTCAACGCCTTCCAATATAAGACAATTCCATTCTGGTTCAAAAATATTGCCCCCTCTCATCACAAGACACAAGGGATTGTCATATTCCAAGATGTTTACTTCCCTGTTGTTTATGTCAACTATGGTAAAAGTGGCGTAACTTGTCTTGCGTTCGCTACATATAGGCAACGTTCTCATTATGATTTCGGCGATAGTCTTGGCATCTTTGTGTTCTTCGGCAAAATTGATTGCCATTGTAGAGGTCAATGTGGCCAATACGTTCGCCTTCACTCCGTGACCCATGCCATCGGCAAGCACGGCCAGTGTTCTTTTTTCCTCTTTCAGTTTCTTGGAAAGGAAGACATCGCCGCATATGAATTCGCCTTTGTGATTTCGTTGGCAGGACGCCGTCTCTACATAAAAGGTGGAATCATAATCCATAAACTGTCCCTATTTGTTTTGTTCTCTCAGGAATTTGCAGACATTATCTTTCAGGTCGGAAAATCCGCAAAAGGAATCTTTTATACCTATCTTGGCGAAATTGGATTCTACACTGCTTGTCATTCCCGATAAGGCAATGTCCGCCAACTTGTGTCTTATCAGATTCAAAAGAATAAAACCGTCAAAAAATGAAAAATATCTGCCCATGATGTCTTTCTTACGCTCAAACAAATCCGGACAAGTTGATATTCCGGCAATATTCTGTTTGCCGAGCAGTATTTCCGATTCTATCAAAGCCTTGGAATTCACAACCTCAACACCGTTACCGCTCATCATTGTCTGCTCCTGCAACAGCAATACCCCCTTGTGAGGATAACCGAACAAAATAGCCTGTTTGTTGTAATCGAAAAGAAAAGACAGAAAATCGGATAATGTCTCATCATCATCCCCATGCGTCATGAAAACAAGACGACTGCCCATATTGAAACTCTTTATGGGACATTTCCGTTGTGATGCAGCGTAATTTATGTCCTTTATTATCTTCTCAAGTCTTATTTTCAGCATGTCAGCCCCGTATTTCATTACATTATCATCAAAGGCTATAAGCTCCAACGAGCAAAGGTAGTTTCTGTTAATCATATATCATAAATTCGTTTCAAACTTAACGTTCCATTTTTCCATTTGTTGCAGTATTGTCTCCTCTACGGTCTTTACCGCTTCCTGCAAATCATCGTTCAGAATCACCTTGTCGAAGTTGCAGGCCATAGAAAGCTCCATCCTCGCTCTTGATATCCTTTCCTTTATACTTTCTTCCGTTTCCGTTCCTCTCAGTCTCAGTCTGTTTTCCAACTCTTCAACACCAGGTGGCATTATGAATATTGAAAAC
The DNA here is from genome assembly GCA_944320415.1 of uncultured Bacteroidales bacterium. GTDB lineage: Bacteria > Bacteroidota > Bacteroidia > Bacteroidales > P3 > Onthomorpha. Next base: position 169,194 of record CALUHJ010000002.1, on the reverse strand, counting down.
GCATTGTCCTTAAGCATTCTTTTTATGTTGACTCCGCCCTTTACATCCACATCGAACACCACGACTTTTCCCTCCGACCAAATCCTGTCAAGCTCCGAACGCAACGTACCGTAATATCTGCCCTGATAAACCTCTTCCCATTCGAGAAAATCTCCTCTATCGATTTTTTCTTTCATCAATTCGTCGGACAGAAAATAATAATCCTTTCCGTCTTCTTCTCCGGGACGCGCAGGCCGGTTTGTGGCCGATATGGAAAAGCCGAACATACGGGGATATTTGTCGAATATCCGTTTCAATATTGTTGTCTTGCCACTTCCCGAAGGAGCGGAAAATATAAGAACTCCTTTCATTTGCTACTTCTTGAAACGGGTTTCTATCAATGTTCTTAATGTTGTATATGCAAGAGAATTGTTTGCCCATTTCCTTTTATGCCTCATTTCCTCTATTACGGTCATGGACATTTCCAATGTGGAGGCCTGGTTCAACTGACTTATAAAATCCGTGTAGTCTTTCAGGTTTCCCGAAAACAGGTCGTTTATGAAAAGGAACTTCTCACTTACTCCTATAGCTGTCCTAAGGTCACTCCTGTTTTTGTTTTCAAATCTTTCCGCAATGGAAACAGGTTTGTCGATAAACAAATCCAGGGTTGAACCTCCTGATTTTGACCTGTCGGAATGCTCCTTCATTATGTTCTCGTGAAGATAAGTCAAAACCGAAGCGGATTCCTGCTTCTGATGCTCCTCATTTCTGATTTCCTCCTGTTCGGGTTCTTCTTCCTTCTGTTCGATTACAGGTTGCGTTTCCTCTTTCTTTGTTTCGTCGTTTTCTTTCTTGATTTCGATTTTTTCTTTTCTGAATTCGTTTTCTTCTTTCTTTGTTTCGCTAATGTCCTGATTTGCAACAGTATTCTGAATTGCCGGTTCTTCCTCTGCCACAGGCGTTTCAATCCGTTGAATCACAATGTTTTCATCCTCATGCGACTGATGCGCAATACGTTTTTGTGCTTCGTAAGGGGCAGACAAAAGAAAATCATACATCTTGCGCATTTTCCTTCTCAATACATCAACATCCAGTTGTGACACCTCCTCACTTGAACAAACCCTTTCGCACGCTCTTTGAAATTCCTGGGTCAAAGCATGCAGTTCTTCCTGAAACCCGTTCATATTTATCCTTGATTCTTTATTGTTAACTCTCAAAACAATTCTGTAAAATTACTGCTTTTTCCGATACTACAATGCATGTCGGACACAAAATTGCATTTTATACGTGTCAAATATGGTACAGAGGTTGGCGGAGGAAAGATATTTTCTTGTTTTTCCAAATAAATAAGTAAATTTGCAGGATAAATTTGTGACAAATACGAGGTTATGAACAACGAATTGAGTGAACAGGAGATTTTCAGAAGACAATCCGTAGAACAATTGAGAAAACTGGGCATAGAACCTTACCCTGCCCCTTTGTATGAGGTAAATGCGAAGACGTGTGACATATTGGAGAATTATCCAAAGGACAACGGTCTGTACCAAAGCGTATCTCTTGCCGGCAGGATAATGAGCAGGAGAATCATGGGGGCGGCTTCGTTTGCCGAGTTGCAGGATGCTTACGGAAAGATACAGATATATGTAAAGCGCGATGAGATTTGTCCCGGTGAGGACAAAACGATGTACAATACTGTTTTCAAGAAACTTCTGGACATAGGGGACATAATAGGTGTAAAGGGTTTTGTATTCACTACGCAGATGGGTGAGATATCCATTCATGTGAAGGAATTTTGCGTTTTGTGCAAATCCGTACGTCCTTTGCCCATTGTCAAGGAAAAGGACGGCAAGGTGTATGACGCCTTTACCGATACCGAGCAGAGATACCGTCAACGCTATCTTGATTTGATAGTTAATCCGGGCATAAAGGATGTTTTTGTAAAGAGGACCAAGATAATAAACACCATAAGGGAGTTTTTCAACCAGTGCGGTTACCTTGAGGTAGAGACGCCAGTGCTTCAATCCATACCTGGAGGGGCATCGGCCCGACCTTTCGTCACTCACCACAACACCTTGAACATTCCGTTGTATCTGCGTATTGCAAACGAATTGTATTTGAAAAGACTTATAGTGGGCGGATTTGAAGGGGTCTATGAGTTTTCGAGGAATTTCCGCAACGAAGGCATGGACCGTACGCACAATCCAGAGTTTACGGCCATGGAGATTTACGTAGCCTACAAGGATTACTTTTGGATGATGGATTTTACCGAGCGTATGATAGAGCGGGTAGCCTTGGCGTTGCACGGACAGACTAAGGTAAAGTTGGCGGACAAGGTTCTGGATTTCAAGCGTCCCTTTGCGAGGGTCACTATGCGGGATTCCATTTTGCAATATACCGGTTATGATATATATGAAATGGATGAGACACAACTTTTCGAGGCTTGCGGGAAGTTGGGTATAGAGGTTGACCAGACTATGGGGAAAGGCAAGTTGATAGACGAAATATTCGGTGCAAAATGTGAGGAACATTACATTCAACCTACTTTTGTTTACGACTATCCAAAGGAAATGTCGCCTCTTACTAAGAAACACAGGACGATTGAAGGCTTGACCGAGCGTTTTGAATTGTTTGTCAACGGCAAGGAACTTGCGAATGCATACTCGGAATTGAACGATCCGATAGACCAGTTGGAAAGATTCCAGGATCAGTTGATGCTTCAGGAAAGAGGAGATGATGAAGCGATGTATATCGATTACGATTTTGTCAGGGCGTTGGAGTATGGCATGCCGCCTACTTCAGGTATGGGTATAGGTATAGACCGATTGTGTATGCTTATGACCGATTCTGTTTCAATACAGGACGTATTGTTTTTCCCGCAAATGAAACCGGAGAAAAAGATTGTTCAATCCACAGACGAACAGTTCAGGGAGAAAGGAGTGCCTTCGGAATGGATTCCGTTGCTTCGCAAAACGGGGATAAACAGGTTGGAAGAGCTTGCGGAGGCAAACCCTAACAAACTGTTCAATGACCTGAATGGTTTGAGAAAAAAGAATAAAGTCGACATACCAGCGCTTAAGCTTGAACAGGTACAAGGTTGGATAAATCAGTAGCAGGATAATATCGAATATGAACAACAAAGCAAGAACGCCGATAATCATTGCGTTGTCCGTAGTTGCGGGTTTGCTATTGGGTTTCTTCCTGATACCGGGCAGAAGTACGTTGACAGTAAACCGGAACAAAATAAATCAGGTGGTTTCTTTGGTAAACGAGCAATATGTCGACAAAGTGGATATGGATTCTTTGGAGGATGAGGCAATACGCAGTCTTCTGAAAAATCTGGACCCTCATTCCGTTTATCTTACTTCTGAAGAAATCAAACGGGAAAACGAATCCTTGCAGGGTAATTTTGACGGGATAGGAATCCAATTCAGGATAATTGAGGATACTATTGTGGTCATTCAACCTATTGCTTCGGGTCCGTCACAAAAAGCGGGGATTATGGCCGGCGACAGAATAATAAAGGTGGATGGAAAAACAGTTTGCGGAAAGGATATAACCAATGAAAAAGTATTCAAACTGCTAAAAGGCAGGAAAGGAACAAAAGTAAGTATAAGCATAAGGCGAAGCGGTATAAAGGAACCTATACAATATACCATAACACGTGATGCCATTCCCATACACAGCGTTGACTATTTCGGTATGATTGACAGGAATACGGCTTATATAAAATTGTCCCAATTCTCCGCAAATTCCCATGCTGAGGTATCGGCAGCCATGAGAAAACTGAACCTTTCGGAACAGAGTCAACTGATATTCGACTTGAGAGGAAACGGAGGAGGTTATCTCGATCAGGCGATAAACATAGCCGAAGAGTTCCTTGAACCTAACGATTTGATACTTTTCACCAAGGGAAGGTACACTGGACGAAAAGATTATTTTGTCAAAGCCGACGGAAATTTCACAAAGGGCAAGATGATAATCCTTATAGACGAGGCATCCGCCTCTGCTTCAGAAATAATAGCAGGAGCGATGCAGGACAACGACAGAGCCTGCATAATGGGACGAAGAACGTTCGGAAAGGGATTGGTGCAGGAACAGAAAATGTTGGCGGACGGCTCCGCAATAAGACTGACGGTGTCAAGATATTACACACCAAGCGGAAGATGCATTCAAAGACCTTATATATCGGGTGACCCTGAAAAGTATTATACCGATTTTCTGGAAAGATATGTCAACATGGAAAATCACAGCGACACCATATCGCATGCTGATTCCCTGAAATACAAAACCAAGAAAGGCAGAACGGTTTACGGCGGCGGTGGAATAGAACCGGATATAGAACTGCCATATTATCTTTACAAGAAAAGTACGGACTATACAACTCTTCTCAGAAAAGGTCTTATATACAAGTTCTGTTTCGACTATACGGACAAAAACCGTAAGGAATTTTCCATATATGAAACAGGAGGAGAATTTCTCAAAAACTTTAAAACGAGTCAGGATTTATACGACAGCATGATTGCCTCGGCAAAAGCCCAGAAAATAGAATTGAAAAACATTCCTCCCAAAGAAGAAAAGGAAATAAAACTGCTTATGAAAGCCTATATGGCTCAAAACTTATACGGTGACGAATACTTTTACCCTATTTACCTTCAAATAGATGAAGACGTGCAAAAGTGTTTGACACAATTCAAAAACATAAGGAATTAAAACCGAACTGAAATGAATATTGAGAAATACAGCTTGAGAGGCGTCAGTGCCTCGAAAGAAGATGTTCACAACGCAATCAGGAATTTGGACAAGGGATTGTTCCCGAGGGCTTTCTGCAAGGTGGTGCCGGACATATTGACAGCAGATGAAGATTATTGCATTGTGATGCATGCGGACGGAGCGGGCACGAAATCGTCACTTGCTTACGCGTACTGGAAACAGACAGGCGATTTGTCGGTATGGAAAGGTATTGCCATAGATTCGATAGTTATGAACATCGATGATTTGATTTGTGTTGGCATAACGAACAACATCCTTCTTTCCTCTACAATCGGAAGAAACAAAAGACTTATCCCCGGTGAGGTTGTTTCCGCAATAATCAACGGAACGGAAGAATTCCTTGAAAAGATGAGAACTTTGGGCGTAGGCATTCACTCCACCGGAGGCGAAACGGCCGATGTGGGGGATCTTGTCCGTACCATAATAGTGGACAGTACGGTAACGGCAAGAGCAAAACGCAGCGACATAATATCCAATCACAATATAAAGGCAGGAGATGTCATAGTCGGTCTGGCTTCTTTCGGACAGGCAAGCTATGAGGACTGTTATAACGGCGGAATGGGCAGCAACGGCCTTACTTCGGCCCGTCATGACGTATTCAATAAAAGACTTGCAAAGGACTTTCCCGAAACTTATGATCCGGACCTTAATCCTGAAGTGGTATATTGCGGAGGTATGGAACTGACATCACCGACTGCGGTAAGCGGTGTTGATGCCGGTAAAATGGTATTGTCGCCTACAAGGACTTATGCACCGATAATGGCGAAGGTATTGGCGGAACATCGCGACAAAATCAACGGACTGGTTCACTGCAGCGGCGGAGCGCAAACCAAAGTGCTGAATTTCATAAATGACAACCTGCATGTGGTGAAGGACAATCTGTTTGACATTCCTCCTTTGTTTGAAATGATACAATCCCAGTCCCAAACGGATTGGAAGGAAATGTACAAGGTTTTCAACATGGGCCACCGTATGGAAATATATACAGATGAGAAAACGGCGGAGGAGGTAATCGCAATAAGCAAAGGCTTTGATGTGGAGGCTAAAATAGTAGGACATGTGGAAGAAAGTCCTGCAAAAAAACTTACAATCAGAAGTCCTTTCGGAGAGTTTGTTTACTGATAAAATGAAATCAGAAAAGATTTTTTTCTTTTCTGATTTCATTTTTTTGATTTCAGAAAAGAATTTCCTGAAATCAAGTTTCGTCAGAACTGCTTTTGAATCTGTTTAATCTGTGTTTGCCAGGCTCTTTATGGCAATGTATGCGGATAATCCCATTCCATATTCCAGACATCTTTCGTCAACATCAAAGTCGGAGGTGTGGAGATTGGTTACGGGAGAGTCTTTTTTTCTTGTTCCGAGTCTGAAATAGCAAGCCGGAACTCTTTGCGCGAAATAAGCGAAATCTTCTGCCGTCATTCTCATGTTTATATCCAGCACATTATCTTCTCCCATGTATTCTTTTGACCAGTTACGTACCTGTTTTGTAGTTTCGGAATCATTGAATACATAGGGATAGCCATGGTCTATAAAGACATCGGCCGTTGCTCCAAAGGCCTTGGCAGTGTTCTCGACTATACGGTGAATAAGTTTATGAGCCTGTTTGCGCCATTGCTCGTCAAATGTGCGTATTATGCATTCCATATCCACTTGCGAGGGAATGACGTTTGTTCTTCCCTCTGCAATGAATTTTCCGATGGAAAAGGTGGTGGGCAGGGTCGGATTTGCATTTCTGCTGACAAGAGTCTGCAAAGCGATAACTATGTGTGAGGCTGCAACTATTGGATCTATGTTCAAATCCGGTGTTGCGCCGTGTCCGCCCTTTCCCAATACCGATATGTATATTTCATCTGTCGAAGCCATATATTTTCCTTCCTTCATACCGACTTTCCCTGCATACATTTCAGGAGTCGTATGCAAAGCGTATATCCTTGAAGGCTTTATCGGTTCGAATATTCCTTCGTTCAGCATGGTTATCGCTCCTCCCGGGTAGTGTTCTTCAGATGGTTGGAATATGAACATGATTTTTCCTTCGAATTCGTTTCTCAATTCGGACAGAATGGTTATTGCACCCATAAGAACGGACATGTGTACGTCATGTCCACATGCATGCATTACTCCTGTGTTTTTTGATTTGAATGGCAGGTTTGTTGTTTCTGTTATGGGTAAAGCATCCATATCCGCTCTTAAGGCGACACATTTGTCCGATTTGATTTGGCTTTCTACAAATCCGCAAATGCCGTTGCCTGCAATGTTTCTTCTGTATGACACGCCTTCAAGCGTATCAAGATAATTGCAAATGAAGTCGGCAGTTTTTTTTTCCTGTTTGGACAATTCCGGATATTGATGAAAATAACGGCGAAAAGCAATGACGTCATTGTAATGACGCATTGCTGAATTTCTGATTTTGTTTTGAATTTCCATAGAGCCACATTGCGGACTCGAACCGCAGACCTACGCATTACGAATGCGGCGCTCTACCAACTGAGCTAAAGTGGCGTGCCCAGCTTTTCTTAAGACAAGAAAGTGTCCTCGCAGGGACTCGAACCCTGGACCCATTGATTAAGAGTCAATTGCTCTACCAACTGAGCTACGAAGACATTGCATCAAACTCTCTTCAGAGTCACATTTGCGGTTGCAAAGATACAAAATTGTTTATATCCCACAATTTTTTCATTGCAAAAGTTTTTGATGTATCATTTAATGATTTGATAATTAGGTTGTTTTGAAAACCGTTTGTTTTTTTTAAAACATTATATTTCACTGCTTCGGGAAAAATACCTACTTTTGGCTTCCCTATTTAAGGCGAGGGCTTTGGATAGAGGTTTGTTTATTAATAATACTAATTGTTTTAGATTATGACATCTTTAATGGTATTGTTGGATGCGGTTAGCAATTTTGCACCGATTGGATATGGTTTGGCGGGTATCGGTGCGGGTCTTGCAGCGATTGGCGCAGGATTGGGTATTGGAAATATCGGTAAAAATGGTATGGATGCCATTGCCAGACAGCCTGAGGCTACTGGGGATATTCGTTCCAATATGATTATTGCAGCTGCTTTGGTTGAAGCGGTTGCCTTGTTTGCTAACGTTGTTTGTCTGTTGGTAATATTGATGAAATAGACAGACATTGAAAGGAATTTACATAGCGATGCGACTTTTTGCCGCGTTGCTATGTTTTCGTTGAATGGTTGTATGAAAATAAAATTTTTGAGATATGGGTCTATTAACGCCGGATATGGGTCTGTTCTTTTGGATGACTCTGACTTTTCTCATATTACTGTTTGTTTTGGGAAAATTTGGTTGGCCTGTTGTTCTGAGGATGATGAAGGACAGAGAGGAGAGCATAAAACAGTCTTTGGAAGCGGCAGATAAAGCAAAACAGGAGATGCAACAGTTGCATTTCAATAATGAGCAATTGCTGAAGCAGGCTCAACAGGAAAGAGATCAGATGCTTAAGGAAACGAGGGAAATGAGGGAAAAAATAATAGATGAGGCCAAAGCCAAGGCTCAGGAAGAGGCTCAAAGAATATTGGTTACGGCAAGGGAGAATATTCACTATGAAAAACTGCACGCCATGACTGAGTTGAAAAACCAGGTGGCAAGCCTTTCCATAGAAATAGCTGAGGATTTATTGAAGCATGAGTTGACCGACAAGGAAAAAAGCAATGAGATAATAAAGAAAAAAATGTCGGAAGTAAACTTTAATTAGCATTTGATTCATCATTATGGAGAGTTCTAAGTTGCAGATGCGTTACGCACAATCATTGTTTGACCTTTCCGTTGAAAATTCTTTGACGGAATCAGTGTATGAAGATATGTTGTTGGTTAAGAAAGTATGTGCGGAAAATACGGAACTTAAGGCGGTTTTGAAAAATCCTATCATCAAGCCTTCCAGAAAAAAAGCTATTATAGACGATATTTTTGGAGAAAGAGTGCAACAACTGACCTTATCGTTCCTTGATTTGTTGGTAGACAAAAGACGGGATATACTGCTTTATGAAATAGCGGACAGATTTACCGAGTTATATAAGGAGAGTAAAGGTATAAAAACTGTTGTGTTGATTACTGCTGACAAATTGGACTCTGTTTTTTTTGACGAAATGTTGAAATACATGGAAAAATCTCTTAATGCTAAAGTGGATTTGGAACTTAGGGTTAATCCTAAACTGATAGGCGGTTTTTGTTTGCTTTTTGATGGTAAACAATACGATGCAAGTTTTTTGAATCAATTTGTCAGATTGAAGAAAGAGTTTAGTGAGAATATATACGAGAAGATATTTTAATACAATTGGAATATGGCAGAAATAAAACCATCGGAAGTAACGGCAATTTTGCGTAAACAACTTTCCAATGCCGATTTGGAAAGCAGTTTGGAAGAAGTGGGTACTGTCCTAACGGTTGGAGATGGTATAGCGAGAATTTATGGTCTTACCAATGTTCAGTCCGGCGAGTTGGTTGAATTTGAAAATGGAGTACAGGCCATAGTTCAAAATCTGGAAGAGGATAATGTAGGTGTTGTAATTTTAGGAGAAGCCGATTCGATAAATGAGGGGGATACAGTAAAGCGTACCAAAAGGATTGCTTCCATCAAGGTAGGAGAAGGATTGTTAGGTAGGGTTATAAATACAATAGGAGAACCGATAGACGGCAAAGGTACAATAGAAGGAGAACTTTTTGAAATGCCTCTTGAGAGGAAGGCTCCAGGTGTGATATATCGTCAACCTGTTGTGGAACCTCTTCAGACGGGTTTGAAGGCAGTTGATTCCATGATTCCCATAGGTAGAGGCCAAAGAGAGCTTATTATTGGTGACCGACAGACGGGAAAAACGGCAATAGCGATAGATACCATAATCAATCAAAAGGAATTTTATGAACAGGGTGAACCTGTTTATTGCATATATGTTGCTTGTGGGCAAAAGGGATCAACGGTAGCCAATATAGTAAGGACGTTGAAGGAAAAGGGTGCCATGGCATATACCGTGGTATTGGCTGCAACAGCTTCTGATTCTGCTGCCATGCAGTTTTATGCACCGTTTGCAGGGGCGGCAATAGGGGAATTTTTCAGGGATACGGGGCGATCAGCCTTAGTTGTGTATGATGATTTGAGCAAGCAGGCTGTTGCTTATAGAGAGGTCTCCTTGTTGTTGCGTCGTCCACCTGGAAGGGAAGCATATCCTGGGGATGTTTTCTATCTTCATTCGAGACTTTTGGAAAGAGCAGGTAAAATAATAAGTGAAGATGGTGTGGCAAAACAAATGAATGATTTACCTGACAGTATAAGACATCTTGTCAAGGGTGGAGGATCGTTGACAGCATTGCCTATAATAGAGACACAGGCAGGAGACGTTTCTGCATATATACCAACCAATGTCATATCCATTACAGATGGACAGATATTTCTAGAAACCAACCTTTTCAATGCAGGAATAAGGCCGGCTATAAATGTCGGTATTTCAGTGTCGAGAGTTGGAGGTAAGGCTCAGATAAAGTCCATGAAGAAGATATCAGGAACATTGAAGTTGGATCAGGCACAATACAGAGAATTGGAAGCATTTTCAAAATTTGGTTCAGATCTTGATGCTGCTACAAAATTGGTGTTGGAGAAAGGAAAAAGAAATGTAGAAATATTGAAGCAGTCGCAATATTCGCCTATGAGCGTTGAACATCAAGTCGCAATAATTGCCTGTGGTACCAAAGGATGGTTGCAGGATATACCTGTAAATAAGGTTAAAAACTTTGAGGTTGAATATTTGTATTATCTTGACAGTAACGAACAAGACCTTTTGAATGATTTGAAAAATGGAAAATTGGATGACGATATTCTTGACAGGATGGAAAAAATAGCTGTCAATATCGGCAAAAAGTACAAAGAGTAAATTATTATGGCAAATCTCAAGGAAATTAGAACAAGGATATCGTCAGTTTCTTCTACTCAGCAGATAACAAGTGCTATGAAAATGGTATCCGCTTCCAAGTTGCGTAAATCTCAGAACACAATAATGAAATTGCGTCCTTATTCTGAAAAGATGACGGAGATTGTTCGTAATGTGTGTGACAGTGAGATGATAGATATACCATTGGCTAATGTAAGGCCGATAGAGAATGTGTTGTTGCTTGTTTTGACTTCCAATAAGGGTTTATGTTCCGGTTTTAATGCCAATGTAATAAAAGCTGCCTTGAAAAGGATAAATTTCTATTATCAATGTGATAAATACATAAAGGTTGACCTTAAAAGTTTTGGGAAAAAAGGCAGTGATTTTTTTAAGAAGCAAAGTAATATAAGGTATCTTGGCGATGGAGATGGAATTTGGGACAATCTTAATTTTGAAGAAGTATCTAAAGAGGTTGCATTGTTGATAGAAGCATTCACAAATAAAAAATACGACAGGATAGAAATAATATATAATCAGTTTAAGAATGCTACTACTCAGATTTTGCAGTGTGAAACGTTCTTACCCATAGATATTCCAGTAGCCGATACGAGAGGTAGATCTGTAAACGATTATATATATGAACCATCTAAAAAAGAAATAATCAACAAAATCATTCCTCAGGCTCTAAAGACACAATTGTATAAATGTTTTGTAGATTCTTTTGCTTCTGAACATGGAGCGAGAATGACTTCCATGCATAAGGCAACGGACAATGCAACCAATCTTTTAAAAGATCTCAAACTCAGATACAATAAAGCCAGACAAGCTGCAATTACAAATGAAATAATAGAGATATGCAGTGGGGCTGACGCTTTGAATGGATAAAGTATGCGATATAAAATAGATTTTTTGGTTATAGGTTCCGGTATAGCCGGGTTGAGTTATGCTTTGGAAGTTGCACAATACGGTAAAGTTTGCATACTTACCAAAGATGATGCATCAGAGAGTTCGACAAAATATGCGCAAGGAGGAATAGCTGCTGTCATGTATGGCCCGGATTCTTACGAGAAACACATAAAAGATACTCTTATTGCCGGGGCTGGACTTTGTGATGAGGAAAGCGTAAGAATAACAATTACTGAATCTACGGCAAGAATAAGGGAATTAATAGAGTGGGGAACCAATTTCGATAAAAAGCAGACTGGATTATACGATTTGGCAAAAGAAGGCGGACATTCTGAATACAGGATATTGCATCATCAGGATAATACCGGGTTTGAGATAGAAAGGGCTTTGTTGGAAAAGGCACGTCAACATCCAAATATTGAATTGAAAGAAAATCAATATACGGTAGATCTTATTACACAACATCATTTGGGTGAGGAGGTTAACAGAAGACGTAAAGATATAAAATGTTTTGGGGCTTATGTTTTGAATAAGGACAGCAATACGATAGATACTTATATTGCAAAGGTAACGATGTTGTGTACCGGTGGTAACGGTAATGTATATTCAACAACCACAAGTCCTGTTATTGCGACCGGAGATGGTCAGGCCATGGTTCATAGAGCTAAAGGCAGGTTAAAGCATATGGAGTTTATTCAGTTCCATCCTACATCTTTGTATAATCCGCGGGAAAAACCGTCGTTTCTTATTACAGAAGCAATGAGAGGTGCGGGTGGAATACTGAAAACCCTTGACGGAGAAAGCTTTATGGAAAAATATGATGAAAGAGGTTCGTTGGCTCCGAGGGATATTGTTGCAAGAGCGGTAAATAATGAAATGACAAAAAGGGGGGATGACCATGAATATTTGGATTGCAGAGGAATAAGTAAGATGGAGATTATGCGTCATTTTCCTAATATTTATGCCAAATGTTTGGAGATAGGAATAAATATAACAAAGGAAATGATACCTGTTGTTCCTGCTGCTCATTATGGTTGTGGAGGAGTTGAGGTTGACCAATATGCTCGTACATCCATTCAGAATCTTTATGCTTCGGGAGAGTGTTCCTGCACGGGATTGCATGGTGCAAATCGTCTTGCTTCAAATTCTCTTTTGGAGTCGTTGGTTTATTCTCATAGAGCTTACTTGGATTCGGTTGATAAAGTAAAGACGATAGATTTTTGTGACCAGATTCCAGACTGGAATGCGGAAGGAATGGTATTGAACGAAGAAATAAGTCTGGTTACACAGTCAATGAAAGAATTGCAACAAATAATGACCAATTATGTAGGCATAATCAGAAGTAATCTGAGATTGAAGCGTGCATTCGACAGAATAGGTCTTATATATAAGGAAACGGAAGAATTGTATAACCGCTCTGTCTTGACTCCAAAATTGTGTGAATTGCGTAATCTGATAGCCAACAGTTATCTTATTATAAAGATGGCAAGGGAAAGAAAAGAAAGTGTCGGATTACACTATAACATTGATTATCCACCAAAGCAATAGACCGGGAGTTGGAAAATTTCAAAGTTAAAAGACAGGATGGGAAGAGTGAAAACTCCTGCACTAAAAGTTGAAAGTCCTGATGATAGCATGCAAAAAGTCGGACTTTTTGGGATGAAAAGTTAGACTTTTTGGGGTAAAAAGTTGGACTTTTTGATAGTTCCCCTGACGACTTACATAATTTTCCTACTGTTTTATTGAGTTTTTCTCAAACTTTTTTTCCGGTAGAAGACCGGTAAACCTCAATCAGAGACAGACAAATGACAAGCATACAGTCATGTTTTTGCCTTAAAGGCTGAAAAGATGTCATTGATGTTCAGGTTGGAGAAATTTTTGATGATTATGTCGGCTTTTCCGGTCAGTTCTTTTTCAGTGCAGGTTGTCGCAAGTCCCACCACTTTCATGCCTGCAGATTTTCCTGCTTTTATACCGGCAATGGAATCTTCAAAAACTATGCATTCCTCACATTTCAGATTAAGTCGTTTGGCTGCCAATAAATAACATTCGGCATTTGGTTTGCTGTTTGTAATGTCCTCTGCAGTAACAATGGTATTGAACAGATTCTTTATCGAAGGCAGTTGTCTGTACAGGTTATTCATTTTACTTTCCGAAGAACTTGTAACCAATGCCGTAAGCATTTTATTTTTGCAATCTTCGACAAATTCTTTAGCTCCCGATATATAGTCATATATCATGTTTTTTTCCTGCTCAATCAATTCCAAATAAATTTGTTCTCTGGCATTGGGCATATTTTTGAAGTATGTGTCGTAAATACTTTTTAAGCTTTGCCCTTTTATTATGAATTCGAAACCATTTATCTCTGGGAAATACTTTTCTCCTTGTCTTCTCCAGAAATCCGTATAATAAAATTCAGTGTCTATCAATACACCGTCAAGGTCAAATAGTGTAGCTTTAATGTCCATATAAACATTATTGTTTGTCTGTTTCAGATGGCGTTTCCCATCCTCCGCCAAGTGCTTTATATAATTGGACTAATGCAAGATATTCGTTTTTGATGGAGTTGTTAAGTCCTATTTCTGCATCGAAATATTTTCTTTGGGCATCCAATACATCCAAATAATTGATAACTCCATTGATATATTGCAGTCTTGCTAGGTTGACGTATTTACGTGAGGCATCTCTTAAATCGGATTTCAGCAGGGAACTTTTGTGGGCATTGTTATATGTTATTATTGCATCATTAACCTCTTTAAAACAGGTAAGTACCTTTTTTTCGTATTTCATTCTTGCCTGTTCGTATTCTGCAACGGCAGCTTTGAATTTTGCCTTGTTTCTTCCAAAATTAAACAAAGGAGCGGTTATACTTCCGAGTGTATACGAGAAAGGAGATTTGAAAATATTTGTCCAATCATCGTTTTCCACTCCCCCCGTTATGCTTATAATGACTTTTGGAAATCGTTCAGCGTGTTTTATTCCAACTTGCGCTTTGGCGGCATTTAATTCTTGTAATGCCTGTTGTACATCCGGTCTTCTCAGAATCAATTCGGCAGGAAGTCCGACATTTTTATACGTTGGTAATTCCTTGTTGTTCATTACCATGCTCCTTTTTTGTTCGTTTGGCAGTTCTCCACTTAGAAGCGCTATTTCACTTTCTTTGATTGCTATTTTAGTTTCAAGTTCTGGGATAAGTGCAGCAGTCGATGCTAATTCAACCTGAGCTTGTTGGTACGATGTTTCTGAGGTTAAACCTCCTTCGAATCTTATTTTCGCCTGAGATACTCCTTCTCGGCGAGTAATTAACGTACGTTTGACTATATCAAGTTCGTTATCAAGAGCTACAAGTTCAAAATATGCACTTGCTACGGTTGCAACAAGTGTCATTTGCATTGCTTTTTTTGCTTCAATTGAGGATAAATATTCGGATATTCCTTTTTTTCTTCCCCATCTTAATGCCCCCCTGAAATCCAATTCCCAACTTAAAGTAGCCTTTACACTTAATTCATCGTCTATTATCTCTTTCTCT
The DNA here is from genome assembly GCA_944320415.1 of uncultured Bacteroidales bacterium. Taxonomy (GTDB): domain Bacteria; phylum Bacteroidota; class Bacteroidia; order Bacteroidales; family P3; genus Onthomorpha. Next base: position 154,135 of record CALUHJ010000002.1, on the reverse strand, counting down.
TGATAATAATCATTAGTTTCACGTGATCCTGAAATTGTTCCATTTAATTCAGGCAATAAATAAGAGGTATTTATTCTGTTTAGTTCCGCCATTTTGGTTATGTTCGCCAGAGCTATCTTCATGTCTCTGTTGTTGGCTAAAGTTTTATCAATGAGTCTTTGTAAATGTGGATCCGTATAGAATTCCCACCATTTTTTTTCAATCAATGAAACGGAATCCAAACCGTTTTCATAGTAACTTTCAGGTATGTTTAATTCGGGAGACTTACAATTGTTTTTAACCGCACAAGAAATGAATACCGATGGAATTAAAATTACAAATATTAATACTATAATGTATTTTATGTTTCTCATTTTCTTTTGTTGTTTTTCAATCTTTCTTTTATTCTATATACCCAAACAAAGAAAAAAGGGACAAAGACAATGCCTACTGTTATAGCTACCAACATTCCGAAAAATACTCCTACACCTATACTTTGTCTGCTTTCCGATCCCGGACCGCTTGCCAATACAAGAGGTAGCATTCCCAATATGAAGGCAAGAGAAGTCATGACGATAGGTCTGAATCTAAGCCGTGAAGCATGTATTGCAGACTCTACAATGTCTCTACCTTTATTTACTTCGCTTTTTGCAAATTCAACTATCAGTATGGCGTTCTTGGCCACAAGGCCTATGAGCATTACAAGTCCTATTTGGAAATATACATTGTTTTCCATTCCGAATATCAATACGCCCAAGAATGCTCCTACTCCCGCTATTGGTAAAGAAATAATGACAGATATTGGGACGGACCAACTTTCATATTGGGCAGCAAGAAACAAGAAAACGAACAAGAATGCCAAAGCCAAAATATAACCTGTTTGACCACTTGCATTTTTTTCTTGATAGGAAAGTCCGCTCCATTCAACACCTATATTTTTAGGAAGATGTTCTTGAACTATTTTTTCCAAAGCATCCATGGCTTGTCCCGAACTGTAACCGTTTGCTGCCTCTCCTTGTATCTTCGCAGAGTTGAACATATTAAAACGTTTTATTGTACCGGCTCCAGTAGTAAAAGAAGTAGTTCCCAATGCTGTTATGGGAACCATAGCATTGTCTTTGCCTTTCACAAAAAACATGCCAAGATTCTCTTTGTATGCCCTATACGGAGCTTCAGCCTGTATGTAAACTCTATATACACGATTAAACATGTTGAAATCATTTACGTACAAAGAACCTGTAAATGTTTTCATTGTCGAAAACAAATCAGCCAAAGGAACTCCCAACAATTGGGTTTTATCTCTATCTACGTCGAAGTATAATTGTGGAATATCAGTCTGCATTGATGAAGATATTCCGGAAAGTTCTGGTTGTTTGGACGCATAGTAGAGTAATGTATCTGTATATTTCTGTAATTCTGCATAAGACGTATTACCTCGTGCTTCCAACACCATTTCAAATCCTCCGGAGGAACCAAGTCCAGGGATTACAGCCGGTGTACTGATGAATACTTTACTTTCCGGATATTTGTTTAAATCATTGCGGATTGTATTCATTATTTTTGTAATGTCTTTTGTCTCTCTTTCCTCCCAATCTTTAAGTATTACCGTCAATTGGCTTCTTGACTGACTTGTACCTATACGAGGACTTGTTCCCGTAACGTTCAAAACATGTTTTACATTCGGATTGTCCAATAGATATTTCATGGCCCTGTCAGTAACTGTACGCGTACGTTCGAGTGTTGCTCCTTCAGGTAATTCCAATTCAACCGTAAAATAACCTTGGTCTTCCTGAGGCATAAAACTGGTCGGAATGATTTTACTCATAACCAACATGCTTATAAGAGCTATGAAAAACGCAACAAACATCCTTTTGGGAAAGTTTAATCCCCATCTTATTCCTTTTTCATAAGTTCTATTGCCTCGAGCCAACCAATTATTTATTTTTCTGAAAACTATATTTTTTGTCTTACCTTGCTTTGGCCGTAATATTAAAGAACACATGACAGGACTCAAAGTTAAGGCAACTACCGTGGACAATAGTACAGATACTACTATGGTAATGGTGAATTGTCTGTAAAGTTGGCCTGTTATTCCTGAAAGGAAACTTACAGGGACAAAAACAGCTGCAAGCACCATAGATGTTGCAATTAACGCCCCGGTTAATCCGCTCATTGCTTTTTTTGTAGCTTCATAAGCATTAATCCTTTCTTCCTTCATAATTCTTTCGACATTCTCAACCACTACTATCGCATCATCAACTACTATTCCTATTGCTAAAATCAATCCGAGAAGAGTAAGAATGTTCAAAGAAAAACCAAATATGAGCATTATTCCAAATGTTCCTATAAGAGAAATAGGTACGGCTATTAAAGGTATAATGGTTGCTCTCCAGCTTTGGAGGGACAGAAATACAACTATTATGACGAGTGCCAATGCTTCGAATAAGGTTTTATATACTTCTTTTATTGATGTGGATATGTATGATGTCATGTCAAAAGGAATTTCATAAGAAATACCTTCTGGGAAATTGGATGATATTTCCTGCATGGTTTCCCTTACTCTTGCAGCCACGTCCATGGCATTTGCTCCGGGCAGCATATTTATATTCAATACAGCTGCATTACCTCCATTAATACCACTTTCCGTATTATAAGAGGATGCTTCGAGTGATACTCTTGCAACATCTTTTAGCCTTATTATTGAACCGTCCGCATTTGCTTTTATGACTATGTTTTCAAATTCATCTACAGATGATAACCTGCCCTGAGCCGTTATGGGAGTAGTAATGTCCAAGTCTTTCATGGGTTGTTGCCCCAAAACACCTGCAGCAGATTCCCTGTTTTGGTCTTTGAGCGCATTCTGTATATCCTTTACTGTAAGTCCCAAATTAGCCAAACGGTCTGGTTTGACCCATATTTGCATTGCATAATATCTACTTCCTACATTAGATACACTACCTACTCCGGGAATTCGTCTAAGCATGTCTAATACGTTAAGTGTCGCATAATTGCTTAAATAAATTTCATCGAACTTTGGATCGGATGATAGTAGTGTTATAGTCATCAGTTTGCTCGAAGCCTGTTTTTCAACGGATATGCCGTTTTGTATAACCTCAGCTGGCAACCTTGATTCCGCCTGTTTTACTCTGTTCTGTATTTCAACAGCTGCAAGGTCAGGATTTGTGGATATGTCAAAAGTTACGGAGATGGAAAAACTTCCTGAATTAGTACTGCTGGATTCCATGTACAACATACCAGGAGTTCCGTTTAATTCTTGTTCTATAGGAGTTGCTACTGCCTGGCTTATTGTTTGTGCACTTGCACCGGGATATGATGCACTGACTTTTACCACCGGAGTCGATATTTGCGGATATTGGTCTATGGGTAATAGTGTAAGACCTATTATACCAACAATTACTATAAGTACTGAAAGAACTATTGAAAATACCGGTCTGTCTATGAAAAAATTGCTCTTCATTGATTATTATTTTTTGTTGACGACAGTTACTTTTTGACCATGGTTCAATTTATGTAATCCTTCAACTACTATTTGTTCTTTTGAAGATAATCCTCTTTCCACTACGGTTTTGTTGCCAACTTCAGGCCCAACTTCTATGAATCGTTTCTCAGCTACATTATCTGAGCGTATGATAAATACATATGCACCGCCCTTCTCTATTATTATGGCTTTGGTAGGAACCATTATTGCATTTTCCCTTACATCAAGTAAAAGCCTAACTTTTGTGAATTGTCCAGGTAAAAGAATATGGTTAGGGTTAGGCATCTCAGCTCTTACGGAGAATGTTCCGGTTTTAGGATCAACCTGAGGATCTGCGAAATCAACCAACCCTTTTAATGGATATTGTGAATTGTCGGGGAGAGTTATGGTTATGTAAGGATCCCATTTTCTTGTACTGTCTTTTTGTCCTATATTAATATTTCTTGATTTGCTTTTAAGGTAATCAAGATCCGTCATGCTGAAATCAACTCTTACTGTATCACTTTTAACAATTGTTGCCAAAAGAGATTTGCCACTTGGTCCAACAAGTGTTCCTATGTCCACATATCTTTCACTTATATATCCAGAAATTGGAGAGCATACCGTTGTATAACCTAAAGCCATTTCTGCTTGTGTCAGATCTGCTTCACTCATTGCTACTTCTGCTTGAGCACTTTCATAAGAAGCAATTGCATTGTCAAGATCCAGTTTGCTTGCGGCATTTTGTTCATACAAAGGTCTTATTCTGCCTAAATCTCTTTCCGCTTTTACGGCATTGGCTTTGTCTTTGTTCAATTGTGCCTTTGCCTTGTCAACCCTGGCTTTGTATAGTTTGGGATCTATAATGAACAATGTTTGACCTTTTCCTACGTAAGTTCCTTCTTCAAATAACATTTGTTCAAGGTATCCCTCAACTCTTGCCCTTATTTCTACAAATTGCTGAGCCCTGATTCTACCGACATAGTTACCATATATTTCAACATCCTCGGCCTTTACTTTTTCTGTTTGAACTACTGGATATACGATATTTTTTTCTTTCTGTTTGAACAACCATACCAAAATTAGTACTATTATTAATACGGAAAGGATGATTAATATCCATTTACTGTTTTTATTGGCCTTTATATGATTTACAAGTTTTGAAAAAAAGAATAGAATCTTTTTGCTCACTAATTTCATTTGTTCTACAATATGTTTTTCTGTAAACGTATTTTTTTTCATATTTGTATATAGTTATTCTTTTTTTCTGAGATAAAATGTATAAAAACAAAAAGTACGATAGCTATCGTACTTTTTGTTTTTAATGATTTGATTTATTGTTCGCTCGGAACTTTTAGAGTTTTACCGTTATCATTGACGATCATCTTATACCATTGTTTTGGATATTCTGGTTGTTCAGGGAAAACACATTGTCCTTTTCTGTAAGGGCTTTCTTCGAATATGCCATTTTGTTCTTTTTTGATATTACCGTCAATATATTTTACAAGAAGGAATTGGCTTAGACTTTTCCATGCTTTCATAGTTTGTTGTGCTTTTTCATTCGAAAATCTTGTAATTATATTTTTTATTTCTGCTTCGTCTTTTGTTTTCAGTATCTTTTCATCTAAGGCTTTCGATTCTTTTAAAAACGTTTCTTCAAGTTTGCTTTGTTCTTTTCTTATGTCTTGTATCATGTCGGAATATCTCGAATAAGCCATGTTGGACACTGCATTGAACAACCAGAAGGCAGAAGTTTCAGAATAAGTTGTCATGTTTCCGTTACCCTCTGCAAAGCATTCTGGTACTTCATTTATTGAACAATACATGGGAACGTAAACAGTGGAATAAGTATCATCTACACCGAACCACAATATACCTTTCGCTGGATTTGGCATCCATGAACGTGATTGAGCAACGAAGGAAAAGCCTGTCTGTTGTGTTGAAGTAGCGCGTTCGTGTATGTATTTTTGTCCGTCTACTTCGAAATCCATAGGTCTCCAACGATAAGGACATGCAAAAGGTCCAGCTCCTAAATCTTTAGACATATCCATTGGTGTACCTTCGTAGTGGTCACGCATAAGTTCCATTACATCCTTTACACTTAATTTGTTATCTGGTTTGATCCATAAAGGCATGCGACTTTCAGGTTTTAAATCATATCCCATTGCGTAATCTTGATACTTTATCATTGATTTGTTACATCTTAGAAATGCAGCGTAAACTCTCGCTTCACAACCTCTTGCAGCTGAAAAATTAAGTGGGGCATAAGTATCGCTGAAAGAAAAATCCTTGTCTTCTCCGTTGAAATAGTTTTTCAATCTTGCAAAAGTTATTACATCTTCGGCATAAACTACTTCTACTTCAGGACGAAAGATTTCCTTTATGTTTTTTGAAGAGATTGATTTGTAGCTCTTTTTTTGTTCCAAAGGGAAAGTTGTTATCCTTGCATGATTTGCGTGTCCACAGATATAACCGTCAGGGACTCTCATAGCAACCCATACAGCACCCTTCGTCCATCTTTTGTCTATCTTTCCTTTTTTGTTATAAACCGGAGCACCTTTACCTATCAATTCCATAATCCATACTTCGTTTTCGTCTGCTATCGAAAAACTTTCTCCTGATGAAGCGTAACCATAAGTCTCAACAAATTCGGCAATTTGTTTAATGGCTTCTCTTGCATTTTTTGCTCTTTGTAATGTTAGATATATTATGCTACCATAATCTATTCCTCCGGTTGTGTCAACTAGTTCACTTCTTCCTCCATAAGTGGTTTCAGATATTGTTAGTCCCCATTGATTCATATTTCCTACAGTCGTATATGTATTTGCAACTTGAGGGATTTTGATTAACGGTTTCCCACTATCCCAATCAATAATCTGTATCATTGTTCCTGCCTGATATTGAGCAGCTCTGTTATAATACAGTTCTCCATAAAGAGTATGTGAGTCTGCTGCGTATGTTATCATCGTGGAACCATCTTTTGATGCTCCTTTTGTTACTAAGAAACTGGTACAAGCATATGAAGTTGTTACCAATCCAAACATGGCTGCTATTAGTGCAGCGATTGTGATTTTTTTATTCATACTGTTCTATTTTATTGTTTTTCGTTTTCTATATGATCTTGTGCACAAATTATTGTTCCAATAGGTTCTCCATTGACAACTTTTAATAGGTTGCCTTTCTTGTTCATGTCAAATACATATATTGGCATATTGTTCTCCTGACATAATGCAAATGCAGTAAGATCCATTATTTTCAGTTTTTTTGTCAAGGCTTCATCATAGTTTAGGATGTCATATTTTTTTGCATTAGGATTCTTCTCCGGGTCCGAAGTATATACACCGTCAACTCTGGTTCCTTTCAATATTATATCAGCTCGCATTTCTATTGCTCTTAATGCTGATGCCGTGTCTGTTGTGAAAAATGGATTCCCCGTACCACCTCCTATTATCACTACTTTGCCTTTTTTGGATGACTCTTGGATTCTTCTTCCAGAACAGGCTTTACATATAGGTTCTATTTCAAGACCGGAAAAAAGTTCTGTCGCAATACCTTGTTTTTCCAGTTCTGCTTGAAGAGCCATGCTGTTTATTATGGTCGCCAACATACCCATATAATCACCTTGTATTCTATCCATGCCTTTGGCTGCACCCTGCAAACCCCTGAATATGTTGCCACCACCTATAACAATAGCAATTTCAACACCTTTTTCTTTGACTTGCTTTATATCATTTACATATTGTTCTAATATATGAGGGCTTATTCCATATTCTTGATCTCCCATAAGAGATTCTCCACTCAGTTTCAATAAAATCTTTTTGTATTTCATATCAATTCAATGTTGCAATGTTATTTTGTCTCTCTTTTTGAGAACATGCATGCATCCCCAAACGATAAAAATCTGTATTTGTGTGATAGGGCAAAGTTATAAACTTTTTTCCATTGATCTCCTATCATTGCTGAAACAAGCAATAGCAGTGTACTTTTGGGTTGATGGAAATTCGTTATCATTCCATCCGTCATTTTATATTCATATGAAGGAATTATCATTAGTTGAGTTTGCCCCGTTAGGCAATCTGTCTTGTTTTTATCCATTGCTTCCAGTATTGCGGTTAAAGCATCTTTTCTTGAAACGGAAGATGATGTATTTTTATATGGCTCCCATTGAGAAATGTTCATGTACTCTGATGGAGAGACTTCATTTGTTATCAAGTCTAATCCGTACCAATATAAACTTTCTATTGTACGAACCGAGGTGGTTCCAACACATATTATTTTCTTGTCACTGTAATTTAATAGTTTTTCTATGGTATCTTGCTTTATGCTTATCCTTTCGGTATGCATTACATGATCAAGTACATTGTTTTCTTTGACTGGCTTGAATGTACCTGCACCTACATGAAGTGTAACAAAACAAGTATCTATTCCCCTTTGACTTATATCATCAAATGTTTTTTTCGTAAAATGCAATCCTGCGGTAGGAGCTGCCACAGAACCTTCATAATGTGCATAAACCGTTTGATAATCCGTTTTGTCTTGTTCAGATGCATTCCTTTTCAGATAAGGAGGCAAAGGCACTTCACCTGCTTTATCCAAAATTTCGCTGAAGGTAACCTCTCCGGTCCAACTGAAAGAGACAATCCATGAATCATCATAATTCCTTTTTCTTTCCGCACTCAGTATGATTTCCTTGTCTTCTATTATAATTTTTTTTGAAATAGTATCAGATTTCCATCGTTTATTGTTCCCTACGAAACATTTCCATTCACATGTTTGCTTTTGTTCAAATGACAATTGTATATCGGAGGGTAACATTGGCTCCAAACAAAATATTTCTATTGTTGAACCGCTATCTTTCTTAAAAAGAATACGTGCATAAACAACTTTTGTGTCATTCAAAACCAACAAAGTGTCATTGTCAAGTAATTCAGGCAATTCATAGAAATAATTTTCGGCCAATTTACCCTCTTCGGTCAGTCTTAAAAGTTTAGCTTCATCTCTATTTTTTAAAGGGAATTTTGCAATGTTTTCGTCTTGTAAAGGATAATCGAATTCTCTGATATCTATATTAAGGTTCTTTTGCACGATCTATTCCTTTTTTAGCGTAAACGAATAACTCTCCATTATTGGATTGTATAACAATTCTTTACACGCTTTTTCTATTTTTATAGTGGCCTCATTTTCATCGGCGGCCTCTATTTCCAATGTTATATGTTTGCCTATTCTGACATTGGAAATGACGCCCAAGCCAATGCTTTGCATTGAAGATGTTACGGCCTTTCCTTGAGGGTCCAATAATGCCTTTAAAGGCATTATGTTGATTTCTGCATTAAATTTCATGATTGTTAAGTATGTTTGTTGTTAAAGAAATGATTATATACAAAAGGATTACAAACGGAATTGCAAAAATGTTGATGAGAAGTATAAGAATTAATGAGATTGCAAGGAAAATAAATCTTATTTTATTGTTTCCCCATTTCAAATTTTTGAATTTAAGAGAGAACATAGGGATTTCTGAAACGAGTAGAAACGATGTAATAAAAGAACCGATAATGAGAAATATAGGGTTTGACAATATACTGTTTATATTGGAATAAAGGTGTTCCATGCTCAGCCCCCACAATGTTATATCGTTATTAGCCGTGTAGTTGATTATCGGTAATGAAATCCATAATAAGGCATTGGCAGGAGTCGGAAGCCCTATAAAATTTTCAATTTGTCTTTTATCCAAATTAAATTTCGCCAATCTGTAAGCGGACATTAAAGCCATGAGCAAAGGAAGAAATGTTATGATTCCTATGGTTGAGCTTTGAGATTGAAGAATGGAAACGACTATAAGTGAAGGTGCAATTCCAAAACTTACTATATCGGCAAGAGAATCCAATTCTTTTCCTATTGCAGATGATACTTTCAACAGTCTCGCTACCAATCCATCGAAAAAATCAAAAACAACTCCCAATAGTATAAACAACGGTGCTAATAATATACCTTCTTCGCAATTATACAGAGTATATATTGACAATATACCACATAATAAATTGCAGAGAGTTACACCGTTAGGAATTTGCTTTCGTATCATATTAACCTTTTTTCAGGTTTCAAAATTACTCATTTCTTGTCAAATAAAGGAAAAAAAAGATAGTTTTTTGCGAGTTATTAGCACAAATGTGTATCTTTGCAGAAGTATTGTTATCATAGTCTATTATGAGAGAAAGGTTTAAGGTATTGGTTTTGGTCGTTTGTTCTATCTTGATTGTTTCTTGTGAACCTGAGAATGAAACTTTAACTTCCTCGGATTGGGTTGGTAATTGGGTTATTACAGAGGATATAGTTTTTCCATCAAAATCTATTGTAAAATCTCATAATGGAACGATACGGGTCAAACCTTCTGATAGTGATTACATCATTATAAGTGGAGAATTGTTTGGCATGAATTCATCGATTTCCATAGAAGCCAAGGTTTATGATAGAAAGGCAGACTTTTCTCAAATGGTAGGAGGTAGTTATTATTTGGAAGGGAATGCAGAATTGAAAACGGATAATGAAATATTTTTTGATTTTGATATTACGTTGGAAGATAAGAAGTTGTCCTATGAAAGGACAGCTGTAAGAATATAGATTCTAAATTATGAGCGAAGAGACGAAAAAATTATTGAGTGAAGTTGAAGCTACTATGATGGAAGCTGTAGCTTATTTGGAAAAAGAATTGGGTAAATTGCGTGCGGGAAAAGCATCTCCTGCAATGCTTGGAGGAGTAAAGGTGGATTATTATGGAACTCTTACTCCAATAGAGAACTTGGGCAATATTAGTACTCCTGATGCTAAGCAAATAGTTGTACAGCCGTGGGATAAATCTGTATTACATTCTATTGACAAGGCTATACAAGCTGCAAATTTGGGTTTTCAGCCTAAATTGGAGTCAGATGTAGTTAGGATTATATTGCCTCCTCTTACTGAAGAGAGAAGAAAAGAATTGTGTAAAAAAGCTAAGGCTGAGGGGGAGAATGCAAAGGTTGGTATCAGAAATATTCGCCGCAACATTCTTGAAAAAATAAAAAAATTGAAGGATAGTGGAGTTTCTGAGGATGAAATAAAAACTTCGGAAAAAAGTTTGCAAGATATTACGGACAAGTGTATAAAGGAAGTTGATGATGTTATTTCTGCTAAAGAAAAAGAGATAATGTCCATTTAAAGTGCGTTTTAATAATTTGGTCGTTATTATTGGTTGATATGGACGAAAATAAACGGAGTCGTTATTCTGACGAAGAATTGCAGGAATTTAAGGAAATTATCCTTGAGAAATTAGCAAAGGCAAAAGAGAACTTGGCAATGCTGACTGAAGCGTTTGTAAATGATGCGAATGATGCTAGTGATACTGCACCAACGTTTAAAATATTGGAGGAGGGAAGTAGTGTAAGCAGTAAGGAGGATAATGCCAATATGGCAGCTCGTCAGCAGAAGTTTATTAAGGACTTAGAAGCGGCATTGGTTAGAATAGAAAATAAAACTTATGGAATTTGTCGGGTAACAGGTAAACTTATTCCGAAAGAGAGGTTGCGTATAGTACCTCACGCAACACTTAGTCTGGAAGCTAAACTGAAACAAAATCAAAGGTGATATCAATGAAGAAGCCTTTGTTATTGGTGTTTTTTATCTTACTTGTGGATCAAGTTCTCAAGATATGGATAAAAATGAATTTCACATTAGGCCATGAGTATAATTTGTTGGGAGATTGGTGTCGTCTTCATTTCATAGAAAATGAAGGTATGGCTTTTGGTATGGCTTTTGGGGGAGATGTGGGTAAGATATTGCTTACAGTGTTTAGAGTAGTTCTTTCTGTGTTTGTATTTTTATATTTGACGAATATAATAAAGCGGAAAGAAAAAAAACTTGTCGTTTATAGTTTTACTTTGATATTTGCAGGTGCGGTAGGCAATGTGATAGATTCGCTCTTTTACGGACTTGTTTTTTCGGAAAGTACTTATTTTTCAGTTGCTGAGTTTTTGCCAGCAGGTGGAGGATATGCTTCTTTTGGTTTGGGAAAGGTTGTAGATATGTTTTATTTTCCTTTGATTGATACGGTATTGCCACAATCATGGCCTATTTTGGGAGGTATGCATATAGAATTTTTTAATGCTATATTCAATGTTTCTGATGCGGCTATTACTATAGGTTTGTTCATGTTGATATTTTCTTTGTTTATAAATAAAGACTCGGTATCCGATAAAAATAAATCGGAAAAGGAAATTATAACAGATAAAACCTGTTTATAGGATAAATAATAGATGGAACTTATTGTAATACTTATATTGATACTCGTTAACGGGTTGTTTTCGATGTCCGAAATTTCTATAACCTCAGCCAGAAAATCCAAATTGGATGTTGAATCGAAAAAGGGTAGTAAATCGGCTAAAAGGGTTATTAAGGTAATAGGAAATCCAGATAATTTTTTGTCTACAGTCCAGATTGCTATTACAGCCGTTGGTCTCATAACCGGTATTTATTCCGGAGAAAGCTTGATAGGACCGTTAGGACAATTTATATGTTCGTTGGGAATAGACTTATCATTGTCCAACGTTTTGGCCCGCATAATAATAGTTATTGCTATAACCTATGTGACATTGGTACTTGGGGAATTGTTCCCCAAAAAGATAGGATTAAATACTCCTGAAAGGATAGCGAAAATTATTGTTGGCCCGATGAACTTTTTGACCAGGTTGTTTTATCCTTTTGTATGGTTGCTTACTATATCAACCAATACACTTATGGCTATATTTGGAATTAAAAAGAAAAATAATGTAGCCACGGAGGAAGAAATTAAAGGAATTATAAATGACAGTGCTGAGTTGGGAGAAATACAAGAAGTTGAACATGATATTGTTGACAGAGTGTTTTCGTTGGGAGATAGAGATGTATCATCATTGATGACACACAGAACAGAGTTTGAATGGCTTGATGTTGATGATGGTTTGGATTGTGTGAAAGAAAAGTTGGCTCAGCATGTTCATTATATATATCCAGTTGCTTCAAAGAGTTTGGATAAAATAGTCGGTGTGGTATATTTAAAGGACTTGTTCAGTAAGATGAGTCCCGATACTACTGTTAGGGAGATAATGCGAGAACCTCAATATCTGCATGAAAGTGTTAGTGTTTACGATGCTTTGGAGACATTTAAGGAAAATAAGATACATTATGCTCTTATAATAGATGAATTTGGAGTTGTGGAAGGTATTGTAACTATGAATGATATACTTGAGTCTTTGGTAGGAAATGCTTCGGAGTTGGAAACGGAGGATGATGAGGACGAATTTGTAATGAGGAATGATGGTAGTTATTTAGTTGGAGGGCAATATTCTTTTTACGATTTTTTGAGTCATTTCGATTTGGAGGAATTGTATCAAAGTAACAATTTTAATACGATTAGTGGATTGATATTGGATATTACCGGGACGATTCCTAAGATAGGGGACGTGATAAAGTGGAATATATTTACGTTTGAGATAGTTGATTTGGATTCATTGAGAATAGACAAGATTTTAGTTACGGTTTCAAAGGATGCAAATGAAAGCATGGAAGAGGAAAAGTGAAGTTAATTGCATTTTTTTTCGCTTATGGAATTGTATTTTAAAAATATCATTGTAAATTTGCAACTTTCAAAATGAAATAAATAATTAACAACACAATTAAAAACGCTATGAAAAAAGTATGTGCTTATTTGTCAATAGTAATGATATTGACTTTAGGTTTGTCGAATGTGGCTTTTGCGAATGCTGCAAAGGACGCGGAAAGTGAAACTGCTACGGTTTCGTCAACAGAAACTGCTGTCACAGCAGAACCTGCAGTGGCAGAGACAACAACTCCTGCACCAGCTGAGGAACAATCATTCCACCAAGCATTGAAAACTAAATACATAGAAGGTGGAGTTGGTTGGATGACCCCGATATTAATATGTTTGATATTGGGATTGGCGTTGGTTATTGAGCGTATCCTTTATCTAAATTTGGCGACAACAAATGCAGATAAACTTTTGAAAAAAATAGAGGAGCGTGTTATTGCAGGTGATATAGAAGGTGCAAAGGATGTATGCCGTAACACTAGAGGACCTGTCGCTTCTATATTTTATCAAGGTTTGGACAGGGTTAACAATGGTTTGGAGGATGTAGAGAAATCGTTGACATCTTATGGTGGAGTTCAGATGGCAAGATTGGAAAGCAATATGGTATGGATCTCATTGTTTATAGCTCTTGCGCCATCTTTCGGATTCTTGGGAACGGTTGTCGGAATGGTTCAGGCATTTGATGACATTGAAAAGGCGGGTGATATATCTCCTACTGTCGTTGCCGGAGGTATGAAGGTTGCCTTGTTGACTACGGTCTTCGGTTTGATAACGGCTTTGGCATTACAGATATGTTATAACTATTTGTTGTCTAAGATAGAAGGTTTAGTTGCAACTATGGAAGATTCTTCAATCACTTTCATGGATATCTTGGTTAAAAACTTGAAGAAGTAATATTTATTCTCTTTTATAGAGAAATATAGTCTTTGCTGTTTGCAAGGATGTGTGTAGTAATTACTTAAAAAACCAAGGAGGAAATATGAAAAGAGATTTTAGAAAAATATATTGGATAGTAGCGATAATATGGGGTGTTGTAGCTTCTGTATGTGCAGTTGTGTATGCTATCAAGTTTGATACGTCAATGCCTATAGAAGAACAGTCTACTGCTATGGCCGTATGGAATATAGCCTATTGGAGTGTCATAATTCTTTTTGGTGCCAGTTTGTTGGTCGCTTTATTCTTTGCTATTGCACAGATAGTGAAAGGACTTATGTATGATCCTAAGAAACAATTGGGGATATTGGTTGGATTAGGAGCTTTAATAGTAGTATTTATAGTGTCTTATGCATTGTCTTCAGGTACTGATATTCCTAAAGAGCTATTCGAAAAGACAGGTTCGGATTACTCTAATTCCAAGTTGATAGGTGCGTGCATGTATGTTGTTTACATATTATTTGCTGGAGTTATATTGTCGGCATTGTATGCTGAAATATCTAAAAAAATAAAATAGGTTATGGCAAAAAGAGCGAAGAAAAAATTACCGGCTCTTAACAGTTCTTCGATGGCCGACATATCGTTTTTGTTGTTGACCTTTTTCTTGTTGACTTCATCAATCAATACGGATATGGGTATACAGAGACGTTTGCCGCCGCCATCGGATCCGAACGTTAAGCCGCCAGATATTCATAGAAGAAATACTTTTGTGGTTTTGGTGAACAAAGAAGATCAACTTCTTTTCAACAATGAGATAGGTGATATTAATATGCTTAAGGAAAGAGCTAAAGAATTTCTCTCAAACCCTAACAATTTGCCTAATCTGCCGGAAAAAGAAAAGACTGACATTCCTTTGTTGGGAACCGTTGATGTTTCAAAAGGAGTTATTTCATTGCAAAACGACCGTGGAACTTCCTATGAAATGTATCTGATGGTTCAAAATGAGCTTACGGCAGCGATAAATGAATTGAAAGACGAATTGTCAAGGGCAAAGTTTGCCAAGGCTTATGTAGATTGTAATTCTGAACAAAGAGAGGCTATAGATAAGGCTATACCTACTGCTATTTCAGAAGCGGAACCTAAAAATGTAGGAGGGACAAAATAATGGCAAAGTTTAAACAAAAAGGTTCTGGCAGTGCACCGGAATTGAATATGGGTTCAATGTCCGATATAATATTCATGCTGTTGTTCTTCTTCATGGTCATCACCACAATGAGGGAAAGTAATCTGTTGGTGCATATAGAAGTACCTCAGGCTTCTGAAATACAGAAGTTGGAGAAGAAATCTTTAGTTAGTTACATATATATAGGAAGTCCTATAGATGAACGCAAATTCGGTTCGGCAACACGTATCCAATTGAACGATCAGTTGGGTGAGATATCGGACATAGCTTCATTTATAGAGGCAGAAAGGGCCGCGAGAGATGAGGCAGACAAGCCTTTCTTGACGACTACTATTAAATGTAGCAAGGAAGTGAAGATGGGAGATGTTACAGATGTAAAACAAGAGCTTAGAAAAGTTGGTGCTTTGCGTATAATGTATGCCGCTTCACGAAGAATAAAAGATACCTATTAGAAATTAGATGGTATAAAATATGAAAAACAGGAGCTGCCCATTAAAAAGGCAGCTCTTTTTTTCAAGTATGCTTATGGATTTTAGATGTAAACAGTTTTCTTTGAATCATTCTGCATCGACAATGAAGGTCGGTACGGATTCTATTTTGCTCGCAACTCTTGCACCTGAAGCCAATCCCAAAAATATATTGGATGTCGGCACTGGATGTGGTATTATAAGTCTTGTTATGGCTCAACGTTTTTCTTCTGCTGCAATTACTGCTATTGATTTGGATTTTAATTCCGTACGTCAGGCCTCTGAGAACTTCAATTTGAGTAAGTGGAATGATCGTTTGACTGCTTTGAATATAAGTTTTCAGGATTTCGCCACAAATAAAGACAATTGCCATAAATATGATTATATAGTCAGTAATCCTCCTTTCTTTGTCAACAGTCTTAATTCCCCTTATTGCAAACGTAATCTGGCACGCCATACCTCTACATTGTCTTTTGAAGAATTTGCATTTTGTGTATCAAAGGTTTGTACGGATGATGCACGGATAATATGTATCTTACCACCTGAACAAAACGGTTTGTTGTCGGATTGTTTATCGGTTTATTCTTTGTATGCAATAGAAAGAATAAATATTTATACTTGTTATGACAAACCATTGGAAAGAATCATAAGTGTATTTGCACATTCTCAAAGTCAGATTATTGTCAGGGATTTTTATATAAGAGACATTGACAACAATTATACGGAACAATATCTACGAACCGTAGAGACTGTACTTTTTGTTTGAATGAAGTAAGAATCAAAACGGTTTTCTGTTTAATTATGTCTTGATTCGTCAGTTTCCCCATATCATTTTCGATAGTTATTTTTTGTATTTTTGCGGAGTATAAAATAGGATTTGAAATGGATTTGATAGTTTTTGTCCCTTGCTGTGTTGATCAGTTTACGCCCAAGACGGCTTCCAATCTTATAAAATTGCTTGAAAAACTTGGCCATAATGTGAAATATCCATCAAATCAGACATGTTGCGGGCGCTTGTTGTATGACAACGGAAATTGGAATGAAGCAAAAGAACTGGGATATAAATTCATTGAAGATTTCAGAGGTAGTGAATATATAATCACTTGTTCTACTTCTTGTACAGGCTATATAAAGAATAACTTCAACAAGTTGTTTTCGGATTCCATGCATAGCGTGGACAGTAAATCCATAGGTAAAAGGATTATGGATATTTCCGAATTTTTGGTTGAGGTCGAACATAAACTTGATTTAGGAGCGGAATTTCCATACAAAGTCAGTCTGCATTCCAATTGCAGGGGATTGAACGAGTATAACGTAGAGGCAGAAACCCGTTTGCTTCTGAACAATGTGAAAGGACTGGAACTGACTGAGAGCAATACGAATAATTTTTGTTGCGGATTCGGAGGGACATTCAGTCTTTACAACGAACCTGTCAGTACGGCGCTTGCACAGAAAAAGATAAGTGCAATCATGAATGAGGGAGCGCAGTATATAGTCAGTAATGATCAAACTTGTTTGCTGCATCTGCAATCCTATATAGACAAACACAAGATAGATCTAAAGACTATACACTTGGTTGATTTGCTAATGTACAACAATTGACGTATGCAGCAGACATATCCTTGGGGAAATTCACGTCCGTTTAACGCATATTCAAACTATTTCAGAAAGACATTCGGACAAAGATTGCAGAAGCTGTCGATAGATGCAGGTTTTACATGTCCGAACAGGGATGGTACGGTTTCTTTCGGTGGTTGTACGTTTTGTGACAATGCTGCCTTTAATCCTTCTTACTGTCGCAGGGTTCACACAATAACCGAGCAGATTGACGAAGGTATTGCTTTTCATTCGTGGCGATACAAACATGTTGACAAATATCTGGTTTATTTTCAGGCTTATTCCAATACGTATGCTTCTTTGGATAAACTCAAACGCTTGTATGGAGAGGCTTTGTCACATCCCAGAATAGCAGGTCTTGTAATAGGTACGAGGCCTGATTGTGTCGATGAGTATAAATTGGATTATCTTGCGGAATTATCGCGTAATTATCATATAACGGTGGAATATGGCATAGAGAGTTGTTACGACAAAACACTCAAAAGGATAAATCGAGGTCATGATTTTTCTTTGACCTGCAAGGCAATCGGACAGACAAGAGAAAGAGGCATAACAACGGGAGGCCATATTATCTTTGGTTTGCCGGGAGAGAGTGTGGAGATGATGTTGGCGGAAGCCGACATATTGAGTAATCTCGGATTGAATTCAATAAAGTTCCATCAGTTGTTGTTGGTCAGGAATACTCCCATGCTTGAAGATTATGAACAACATCCCGATGATTTTGTCTTTTTTTCATTTGAACAATACAGAGAGTTTATTATCGATTTTCTTGAAAGGTTTAATCCCGACATAGTCATAGAACGGTTTGCGGGAGAGATTCCTCCGCGTTTTCAGGCAGGACCCAACTGGGATTTGTTGAGAAATGAAACCCTTGTCTCCAAAATAGAGCAAAGGATGAGAGAAAGAAATACTTATCAGGGAAGACTATATAATTCCGAGAAATGAAAGAAAAAGAACCTTTGTTCGGCAAGACCGTTTCCGAACTGAAAGAAATATGTTCCAAGGCAGGTCTGCCTTCGTACTCAGCTCGGCAGATTGCCAAATGGCTTTATGGTAAGGATATATCATCTATAAGCCAAATGACGGACTTATCATTGAAACATAGAGAGGTATTGTCCGAATCATACGATTACGGACTCGTTCCGCCGGTGGATTGTGCTGTTTCTTCGGACGGAACAAGGAAGTATCTGTACAAATACAATGCCAATGATTATGTTGAAGCGGTCATGATTCCTGATAGAGAACGCGTCACGCTTTGCGTTTCAACACAGATAGGTTGCAGAATGAACTGCGCTTTCTGTGCAACGGCCAGACAGGGATTCAAACGCAACCTTACATGCAGTCAGATTCTGAACATAATACGGTCCCTGCCTGAATTTCATCGGATAACCAATATAGTATATATGGGAATGGGTGAACCGTTGGACAATTACGCAAACGTAAAGAAAAGCATAGAGGTCCTGACGGAACAATGGGGATTCGGATTTAGCCCGAGACGGATAACCCTCTCCACATCAGGTTATATTCCGTTTTTGAAAGAATTTCTTGAAGAAACGGATGTGCATCTTGCCATCAGCCTTCATTCTCCTTTTCCCGCACAAAGAAAGGAAATAATGCCGGTAGAAAAGACTTATAAAATGGAGGATGTAATCAAACTGCTGAAACGTTATGACTGGACGGGGCAAAGACGTCTTACTTTCGAGTATATACTTTTCAAGGGTTTTAATGACCGTAAACAACATGCGCTTGGGTTGGTCAGACTGCTTGGAAACCTGCCTTGCAGGATTAACATCATACCGTTTCATTCAATTCCCGACAGCCCTTTTTGCGGAGCCGATATGCAGGATATGCAAAATTTCAGAGATTTTCTCAGTGCGAAAGGATTGACATGTACGATACGGGCATCCCGCGGGCAGGATATATTGGCGGCCTGCGGTCTTTTGTCAACGAAAAAAATAATGGAAAATGGAAAATGAAAACATACCGTGCTGGACAATTGATCTGCCGGTGCGAAGGCGTAAGAGCCGTGAGGTAATGGTGGGAAAACTGGCAATAGGCGGGGACAATCCCGTGAGGATACAGTCGATGACCAATACGGATACGATGGATACGAAAGCGACTGTAGAACAGTGTCTGAGACTTGTTGATGTCGGTTGCGAACTTGTACGTATTACGGCCTCGAATGTACAGGCTGCGGAAAACCTTTACAATATAAAGAACGAACTTTCAAGACGCGGGTGTGACGTTCCTCTTGTTGCCGATATACATTTCAATCCAAAGGCAGCGGAAGTGGCGGCCGCAATAGTGGAAAAGGTAAGGATAAATCCTGGAAACTATACCGACAGAAATACTGGGAAGTACGATTATACCGAGCAGGAATATGCTGACGAATTGCAACGGACGGCAGATAGGCTTTACCCTTTGATTCAGGTATGCAAGAAACACTCCACCGCCATGCGAATAGGCATAAATCACGGTTCGTTGAGCGAGAGAGTCATGGGACGCTATGGAGATACCCCTTATGCGATGGTGATGGCGGCAATGGAATTCATAAACATATGTCGGCAGATGGATTACAATGATTTGGTATTGTCCATGAAGTCGAGCAATGTAAAGGTGATGCATTATGCCACCCGCATGCTTGCGGCTATGATGCAGCAGGAAGGATTCGACTATCCAATTCATTTGGGGGTGACAGAAGCAGGCAATGCAAGGGAAGGACGCATCAAGTCCATGACCGGAATAGGCAGTCTGCTCGCTTTGGGCATAGGTGATACCATAAGGGTGTCTTTGACCGAGGCTCCCGAAAACGAGATTCCCGTTGCAAGACAGATAAGGGAGGCTTACAGCCATATCGGAATTTCTGGTCGCGGTGATGTAACGCTTAAACTGAAACCCGAATTCAGAATTCGCAGGACACCTGTTGACATCGCCTCTTGCCGACAGTTCAGCCTGAGCGAACATTCTCCGGAGGAAATACTGTACGCTTTAAAAAACGAACCTGTTGCCGCGAGGATAGTGCAGGGAAAGAACAAGGAAATAAGTACTGCCAGGCTTGCGGGAGACAGTGCCGCGCTTATAATGGAATCGGCTGTTGAAACGCTTGAATTGAATGACAGTGAGCTTACTGCAGATATATTGCAGGCAACGGGAGAAAGGATTTACAAGGCCGAATTCATCGCCTGCCCTTCCTGTGGCAGGACAAAATACGACATACAGTCGGCATTGGAACAGGTAAAGAAGCGTTGCAGTCACTTGAAAGGACTTAAGATAGCGGTGATGGGTTGCATAGTGAACGGACCGGGAGAAATGGCGGATGCGCATTACGGTTACATAGGAAGCCGGGAGGGAAAGGTGCATCTTTACAGGGCGAAACAACTGGTCTGTTCCAATGTGGATGAAAAGGAAGCTGTGGACAGACTTGTGGAAATGATAAAACAGGACGGAAAATGGCAGGAAGAATGAAACGATTGTCGGGATTGGTCTTTTTGATTGTGTTCTCGGGACTGTCCTTTTGTCTGTTCGGGCAGTTTACATTGGAGAACATCAAACCTGCGTCAAAAGACAGACTAAAGGAATTGGACCACGGTTGTCTTGCAATAGGATACGACAGCATACATAAACAGGCCGTGTGGGTCATTCACCTTCTGACAGGGGAAAACCTAAGAGCCAAGACAGTGAGGCGCAGCGACAAATTCCGTAAAGACCCTTTGCTTAAGTCTGATTATGCACTTACGTCAGACTATACGAATTCAGGTTATGACCGAGGACATCTTTGTCCGAGTGATGACATGTGCTGGAGCGAGCAGTCAATGCAGACGACATTTTACATGAGCAACATATCCCCGCAGTCGCCGGGCCTTAACCGCGGTCTTTGGAAACAGTTGGAGAACAGGGTGAGGAAATGGGCCGTGGATAACGACAGTTTAATCGTTGTGACGGGAACAGTCCTGGATTCGCTATTGGGACATGTCGGCAAGAACAAAGTGAGTGTCCCCTCCAAGTTCTACAAGATAGTCGTGGACATTTCCCATCCTACCCGCAAGGTGGCGGCCTTTGTAATGGAAAACAGGCCTCTTGAGGGGCAGTTCTGGGAATATTCCTGCAGTGTGGATGAAATAGAACGGATGACAGGTCTGAATTTTTTCCCTGCATATGAAGAGGATGAAAGGATAAGAAATCTTGAATCTTCATGTGATTTGGATTTGTGGGAAGAATGATATGCCTGTATTTTATGCCGCAGACTTGCAATTTGATTCCGTGAAATTCTTTTCTGAAAAGAAAAAAATGAATTCAGAAGACAATTTTTTCTTTTCTGAATCCATTTTTCCCGTATTTGATTCCGATGACGAGTGTCGGTGAAACATTCGATTGCAAGTACCGTTTTAAATTTTACCATCAATTGAAAAATAATATATACCTTTGTGGAATGATAGATAAACTGTTTTACACCATACAGGAAGTGTCGGAGGAATTGGGCGTTCCGTATTCCACCTTGAGGTATTGGGAAAAGGAAATAAGCCGTTTGAAGCCACGTCGGACTTCAACGGGCATAAGACGCTATTCAAGGGAGGATGTTGTTTTGCTGAAACAAATAGTCTATCTTTCGAGGGACAAGGGATATACTTTGGATGGAGTGAAAAGGGTTCTTAGAACGCAGGAGACAAAGACTGACGAGGTTGATATGGAAGTGATATCCACATTGAAGAATATGAAAGGGTTTCTGTTGGATTTGAAAACAAGGTTGAATAGTGGACGTTCCGAAGAGGAATGACAGGAAAAAATAGGCAGTGGTTTTATGAAAAGGAACATAGCGCTTGTTGCCGGAGGCTATTCCGGGGAGTTTGAGGTGTCCTTACGGTCTGCCGAGCAGATATTCCGTAATTTGGACAAGGATAAGTATGATGTTTATCGCATAGTAATAACAAGGCAGTCTTGGTATTGTGAATATGAGGGGGGAAAGACGGAGGTTGACAGGAATGATTTTTCGATAAGGCTTGACGGAAGGAAAATAACGTTTGATGCGGCTTTCATAACGGTTCATGGCACTCCGGGCGAGAACGGTCTGTTGCAGGCTTATTTCGACATGATTTCTCTTCCCTACACCACATGTTCTTCTTTGGTTTCGGCCGTTACTTTCGACAAGGCGGTCTGCAATGCATGCGTAAGGGAGCTTGGAATTGTGGATGTTGCAAAGAATGTCCATACGTTTAAGGATGCGCCTTTGAGTGTTGACCAGATTCTTTCAAGGGTCAGTCTGCCGGTTTTCGTAAAGCCGTCCGAGGGAGGTTCTTCCATAGGGATGAGCAAGGTAAGGACGAGGGAGGAACTGCCTCAGGCTTTGGACAAGGCTTATGCTGTTCATCCCAAGGTGCTTGTCGAGGAGTTCATAGAGGGCAGGGAATTCAGTTGCGGTGTCATGCGTCTTGGCGGTTCGGTTGAGGCATTTCCCGTTACTGAGATACGTCCCGATACGGATTTCTTCGATTATGATGCCAAATACAACGGTTTGTCCAAGGAGATAACTCCCGCGCCTGTTGACGAGGAATTGAGCGAAAGGATAAGAAAAGCGACGAGAGATGTTTACGAAGGTTTGTCCTGCAACGGGGTTTGCAGGGTTGATTTCATATATGACGATGCCAAAGACAGGCTTTATTTTCTGGAAGTCAATACCACGCCTGGACAATCCGAGCAGAGCATAGTCCCTCAACAGGTAAGGGCGATGGGAAAGGATACGAGGTGGTTGTACAACACCGTTTTGGGACAGTTGGATATTTAGATGCGGATGAGAGGGTTTTGTATAGCGGTCTGTTTGTTTTTTCTGCCGTTTGTCTTGTGGTCTCAGCAGAATGTAAGGAATGTCATCCTTATGATAGGGGACGGTATGGGATTGGCGCATTCTTATGCCGCTTATCTTTACAACGGTGACAGTCTTGTAATGTTTACCATGCCTTATACTGCATTTGCAATAACCTCTTGTGCAGACAGAAAGGTTACGGATTCAGGGGCGGGCGGTACGGCCATAGCAACCGGTCACAAGACCAATTACGGATGCATAGGAATGGATGACAAAGGCAATGCCCGTATTTCTTTGTTGGAAATTGCCAAGCGTGCAGGCAAGTCGACGGCAATGGTTTGTACGAGCAGCATTACCCATGCCACTCCGGCAAGTTTTGTGGCTCATGTGTCGGACCGTGATTTGCAGGACAGCATAGCCTTGGCTTATCTTTCGGGTAACGTTGATGTGGTTTTGGGAGGCGGAAGGGATAATTTTATGCCCGACAAAAGGAAAGACGGATTGAACGTAGCCGATTCCCTTAAGGAGAAAGGTTATGCCATAGTTACGGACATGAATGAACTGGATGAGGTCAAATCGGACCGAATAGTCGGTTTGTTTGCCGAAAATCATCTTGAGCCGTTTGCCAAGAGAGGAAATTTCATGGAAAAGAGCATGACAAAGGCCTTGGATGTGGTTTCTGATAATGAGGAAGGTTTTTTCATGATGGTGGAAGGCAGCAAGATAGACATGGAGTCTCATGACAACAGATATGAAAGGATGATGGATGAGCTTCTGGATTTTGATGCTTGTGTAAGGATTGCGTTGGATTTTGCCCGAAAGGATGGACATACGCTTGTTGTAGTTGTTGCAGACCATGAAACGGGTGGACTGGCTTTGAAGTCGAAGGATAAGGGAACCGAATGTGAATGGACGAGTGACGATCATACCGCAATACCGGTACCGGTTTATGCTTACGGTCCGGGAAGTGAACAATTCAGGGGTGTTATTCAGAATACGGATATATTTTGGAAGATATACAATTTGATGATTAAATAACGAATATATTGAATTACAGATGACGGATTACAGTTTGAAATACAAGGTTGCGGATATCAACCTTGCGGATTTTGGAAGAAAGGAAATAGAAATAGCGGAGAAGGAAATGCCGGGACTTATGGCCTTGAGACGCAAGTACGGTAGTGAAAAACCTTTGAAAGGTGCCCGTATAATGGGTTCGTTGCACATGACCATACAGACGGCTGTACTTATAGAAACGCTTGTTGCTTTGGGAGCGCAGGTGAGATGGTGTTCCTGCAATATTTTTTCCACTCAGGACCATGCTGCAGCAGCCATTGCGGCCGCAGGTGTTCCCGTTTTTGCATGGAAGGGTGAGACTTTGGAGGAATACTGGTGGTGTACCAATCAGGCCTTGTCCTTTCCTGGAGGAGAAGGTCCGGATTTGATTGTCGATGACGGGGGAGATGCCACTCTAATGGTTCATAAGGGTTATGCGGCGGAGGAAAATCCCGCATTGCTTGACAAGAAAGCCGAAACGACAGAGGAAGCCGTCATCCTGAAAACGTTGAAGGAGGTCTTGTCGGAAGACAGTGGGAAGTGGCACAAGATAATGAAGAACCTAAGGGGCGTAAGCGAAGAGACTACGACGGGAGTGCACCGTTTGTACCAGATGATGGAAAGAGGAGAATTGTTGATACCTGCAATCAACGTCAATGATTCCGTGACTAAAAGCAAGTTTGACAATCTTTATGGTTGCAGGGAATCTTTGGCAGACGGTATAAAAAGAGCTACGGATGTAATGATAGCCGGAAAGGTTGTGGTTGTTTGCGGCTATGGAGATGTGGGCAAGGGTTGTGCAAGAAGCATGAGAGGCTATGGTGCGAGGGTTCTCGTTACGGAAATAGATCCTATATGTGCATTGCAGGCTGCCATGGAAGGTTTCGAGGTCACCACATTGCAGGATGCTTTGAAAGAAGGCAATATATACGTTACTACAACAGGAAACTGTGATGTTATAACGGCAGAGGATATGGCGCAGATGAAATCCGAAGCGATAGTCTGCAATATAGGTCATTTTGACAATGAGATACAGGTCGAAAGACTTGAAAAATGGCCAGGAATAAAGAAAATCAACATTAAACCTCAGGTAGACAAATATTTGTATCCTGACGGTCATTGCATATATCTGTTGGCAGAGGGAAGGTTGGTTAATCTTGGCTGTGCAACCGGACATCCTTCTTTTGTCATGAGCAATTCCTTTACAAACCAGACTCTTGCCCAGATAGATCTTTGGACAAAGAAATATGAAGTGGGTGTATATCGTCTGCCGAAGGAACTGGATGAAGAGGTTGCAAGGTTGCATTTGGACAACATAGGAGTAAAACTGACGAAACTGACGCAAAAACAGGCTGATTACATAGGTGTTAATGTGAACGGGCCTTATAAGGCTGAACATTATCGTTACTAAAACCGTTTGAAAGCAAATGAAAAACGTATTCAGAATTCTGAGGTATGTTCTTAATTACAAGCGTTATGTGATTTTGAATGTGTTTTGTAATTCTTTATACGTTTTTTTCTCATTGTTTTCTTTTGTACTGATTATACCCTTCATATCTGTTCTTTTCGGTATTGTACAGGCACCGCCCGTCTGTCCTGAACCGTCTATGGACAAGGATGTCTTGATAGATTATTTTTCATGGCAGTTGAATGATTATAAGGAACGTCACGGAATATATTCTTGTCTGCTGTACATAGGGGGCATCTATATGGTTTTCGTGTTTTTTTCTTCGTTGTTCAGATATTTGGGCACTTTTTTTCTTACACCCATACGTAACGGTGTAGTTCAGGATATAAGGGACGATTTGTACAGGAAGATAACCATATTGCCGGTAAGTTTTTTCTCGGACAAGCGAAAGGGAGATATTATTTCACGTCTTACGTCTGATTTGGGTGATGTTGAATGGTCTATTACGACAAGTCTTCAAATGTTTGTCAAGGACCCTGTGATGGTCATAGTTTTTTTCATAGCACTGATTATTGCTTCATGGCAGCTGGTAGTATTTATTCTGATTGTTCTGCCATTGGCTTATCTTCTTATAAGATGGGTTGGCAATAGTCTGAACGCCAATTCGGTGGAGGGACAGAAGGAAATGGGTACAATGCTTTCGTGTGCTGAGGAAACACTTGACGGACTGAGACTTGTGAAGTCGTATAATGCCGAAGATATAATGAGTGACAGGTTCAAAAGGAACAATGACAAATATACGGGTCTGATGATAAAGATCTTTCGCAAGAGGGAACTGGCTTCTCCGCTTACGGAGTTTCTTGCTATAACGGCACTTGTTTCCATTGTTTTGTTTGGAGGAGAGATGGTTTTGACTGGTAAGTTGCAGCCTGCCGTACTTATAGGATTTACCTTGATTTTTGCGAGGATTATTTCCCCGTTGCAGTCAGTTGTCACAGCGTATTATAATTTGCAGAAAGCGAATGCGGCGGCAGTACGATTGTATGAAATATTGGATGCGGATGAGAAAATTTTGGAAGAAAAGAATGCCGTGACACTGTCAGGGATAAAATACGGCATAGAATTCAAGGATGTATCCTTTTCTTACAATGCGAATGAGAAACCAGTGTTGCAAAACATAAATCTATGTATAAAGAAAGGTCAGACGGTAGCTCTGGTAGGAGCTTCGGGTGCAGGAAAATCCACACTTGTGGATTTGGTATCCCGTTTTGCTGATTGTACAAGCGGGGAAATATTGTTCGATGGTGTAAACATAAAGAGATTCAATATAAATTCATTGAGACAGAAAATAGGATTGGTTACTCAGGAGTCCATATTGTTTAACGATACGATATTTAAGAATATAGCTTTTGGTAATCAGGATGCCACCATGGAGCAGGTTGTACAGGCTGCCAGGATAGCTAATGCGCATGATTTTATTTCAAGATTGGAGAAAGGCTATTTTACGCATCTGACCGACAGGGGGCTATCTCTTTCCGGTGGAGAAAGACAAAGAATATGCATAGCAAGAGCTGTATTGAAGAATCCTGAGATACTTGTTTTGGATGAGGCTACATCTGCATTGGATACCAAGAATGAGTATCTGGTTCAGCAGGCGTTGACACATTTGATGCAAGGCAGGACGTCCATAATTATTGCACACAGACTTTCCACCATAACACAAGCGGATTTGATTGTGGTGTTGAATCAGGGACAGTTGGTTGAGAAAGGAACACATAAGGAACTTGTGGAAAAAGGCGGTTTGTATTGTCAATTAGTCAAAATGCAGAATCTATAAATGAGTAAATTCCTAAGAACAAGCAGATTGTCCTATATATTTGCTGCTTACTTTATTGCGATTTTATGTTTTTTCATATTCAGAGTGTTGAATGTGCTGGTGTTCTGTTTCTCTACAGAAAACCTGGATGTGCATTTGGATTGGCAGATGTTTAAGGCTTTTGTTGTAGGATGGCGTTTTGATACGGTTATAAGTGCCTATATACTTGCCTTGCCGCTTATTTTTGTAGCAGTTGGGGATGTTGCGAGCATAAAAAATAAAATATATTATCGCGTGATACATATTTTTGTGTGTTTATGTTTTTCCGTTTCCTTTTTTTTGTGTGCCTCTGACATACCTTACTTCAATTATTTCTTTACTCGTCTGAATGCAATGGCTCTCACATGGATTGGTTCGTTGGATTTTGTTGTGAACATGATTGTTCAGGAACCGTCGTATTTCATTTACCTGTTTTTATTTCTGATATTCACCGCTGCTTACGATTGGATAATGTCGAAAGTATATAGAAAGACATTGCTCTCCGAACGAACCGTTGCCTCGTTGACTCCTACAGTCATTGTTTCTATTGTTTTGGTTTTTCTATGTTTTTTGGGAATGAGAGGGCGATTGGCATTAAAGAGTCCGATAAGAGTCGGTACTGCTTATTTTTCTAATAATCCCTTTTTGAACCAGATAGGTTTGAATCCGGTATTTACTTTCATCAAAAGCGTTGAAGAAAAAAACAAGGAAAAGAATAAAAAGGTTTCATTGATTGATTTAAATACGGCAATGCGGATTGTCGCAGAGGAATTGTCAATACCCGTTGAAGAAGCCAAGTCATCGGTTCATCTGGCTGAGGGAACGAATGTTGTTCTTATTATAATGGAGTCCATGTCTGCAGATAAAGTGGGTTATTTTAATGAGGAAAGCAATCTGACGCCTTGTCTGGACGGTATAATAAGACAGTCTCTTTCCTATGACAATGCCTATACTGCAGGTATACATACTTACAATGGAGTGTATTCAACCTTGTTTTCTCATCCCGCAATACTTTCTCAGCATTCAATGAACAAAGTATTGATTCCTACAATGGATGGATTACCGAATGTATTAAAAGATAAAGGCTATCAAACCCTTTATTTTACAACTCATGATGAACAATTTGACAATATAGCCGGATTTCTTTATGCCAACGGAATTGAAAGGATAATATCGCAGAAAGATTATCCCGTTTCTCAGGTTAAAAGCACTCTCGGAGTACCGGATCATGTAATGTACGAAAAAGCAATAAAGATTCTGAATTCGTTAAGTTCGGACAAACCGTTTTTTGTCTGTCTTATGAGTTCAAGCGATCATGGCCCTTATGTACTGCCGGAGGATATTGATTTTAGACCTCATAGCAATGGGATAAAGAATCAGATTGTAGAATATGCAGATTGGGCGATAGGTCGTTTTATGGAAGATGCGAAGAAGACGGATTGGTACAATAATACAGTTTTTGTCTTTGTTGCAGATCATGGTTATGCAAAACCGGGATCTAAATATGAAATGCCTTTGTCTTATCATCATACGCCTATGTTGTTTTTTTCTCCGAGTCAAATAAAACCTGAATCTGTCGGATCGTTTGCCTTGCAGATTGATTTGGGTCCTACATTGCTTTCAATGCTATTTGAGAATTATCAGAATAATACCCTTGGAATAGATTTGAAAAGAGAAAAAAGACCTTACGCTTATTTTTCCGCAGATGACAAAATAGGTGTTTTAAGTGAAAATTATTTCTATGTGTATCATATCAACGGTATGGAGAATTTATATCGTTTAACAGATGATAATGCGAATAATTGTATAAAGGAACAGAAACATTTGGCCGGTAAAATGCGTGAATATGCTTTCTCAATGATACAATATTCTCAATATATACTTGAACAAAAACAAAAAAGGAAATCATTTAACATCAAACGTATTGAATGATTTCCTTTATTATTGCAATTTTGGGAATTATTTCTTCCCGCCAAAGTGCATCTTGTTGAAATCTTTAAGTGATTCAAAAGATACCATCAAAGGACCTCCGTTTTGTCCTTTTTCCAATAATATCTTATCTCCAGCCTTGTATTTTTTCCCTTTATCCAAGTATGCGGCGCCACTTGCTTTTCCTTTTTCACCCGTGCTGTTTAAATAGTCGAATGTTATGTACGGAGATGTCATATCGGCGGCTAAAACGAGTTCTGCCTTCAATACCAACCTGCTTGGCACGCTTTTGTCTGTTTCCTCTGCCCCTATGATTGTTATTTTTGCGGATGAGAACAAACTTGCGTCAAAACTGCAAGGGACTTCCTTGTCTTTCAACTTTGCAGCTGCTTCCATGAACTTCTTGCTGTAAAACGTATCAATTTCTGCTTCTTTTGCTTCGTACTTTGAGAGTTTTTCTTCTCCCTGTTTCATGGCATCTCCAAGGTCCTTGGCTGATTTAAGAATTTCTTCCCTGTCTTTTTCCATCGCAGTTTCCATGGCATCTTTTGCAGCTTTATATTGATCTGCAATGCTTGGCAATTGACCCCATAAAGCATCTTCTTTGATTTCTACTTTGTTTTCCGCTTCTTTGATAAATTCGTTGCCGCTTCCAGAACAAGCCGCAATCATAAGCCCGACAAGGGCAATAGTTAAACAATTAAAGATTTTTTTCATGATGAATAAATTTTAAATTAGTACTTTATTGATTTTATAAGTTTATTCCCATTCAACAGGCAAATCATGTATGAATAAAGGTCGCGTATTGTCCGCACGGAATATTCCATTTTCCCAGTTTACGTAATAACCTAACTGTATTATAGGGAACAGTCTCGTGTTCTCTGTAATATTCTCTATTGAGAATGACAGATTATATTTTATGCCTTCATTCATTTCGCCGGGATTTTCCTTATTGTAAGAACCTTTAAACTTGTTATTGCTCTCATCGTATGCGGTCAAACCGCCTGTTGATCTGCCTCCGGCATTTGTTGCTAATTCTATGTTCCTTATATTGTCAGAAGGGACAACGTTAAAACTTAATGTCGCAAAATTATCTCCTTTCCTAGCGGTGCATTTTATATTTTCTATATTCAGCAGTTTTCCAAGTTCGTAGTCCAATACTATATAGGAATTGTTTGTATTTTTTCCGGATTTCCAATCTATGTTTATATTTCTGATTTGAATGGATTCATGAGTGTTTCCACTAGTTACGAGTTCATCATTTGTTCTTAGATAATAATCAGAAATCTGTATTACTTCTATCTGTTTTAGATTAGTGGGAAGTTTCTGAAAAACCATTGTAATGTTAAGCGGTACACTTGACAATAAATCGGTCGTTTTGTAATGACCTATAATCTGTCCATTGTATTTATTCCCATTCACATCGTAACATTCTACCTTGAACCTGCCTCCACCAAGTCTTTTACCTAGGGTAAGTGTTCTGAAATCGTCCAAAAGCCCGAGACTTAAATTAAATACCACTTCTCCACTTTCCAGAGTGCCGCAACAACTTTGCGGAGTAAATTTCAATATTTTGTTTATGTTTGCTGGAGCTTTCACATAAGTTTCATTACTCATGTTTATTCCAGTTGCAGACTCTCCAACCTTTCGTATGAATTTGCCGAATTTGGAAGTCTTTTCTTTTTTAACCTCTTTTTTTTCTTGCTGACTTTGACCAAAGAGTGTGAAAGTCATTGCCGTTGCTAAAAACAATAAGATGATTTTTTTCATAGTTATACCGTTTTTTGTTTGTGCAAATGTAATTTACACGGCAAATGATATGGTGTTCAATTCGTAAATTTCAATTGTTCAATTTGTAAATATTTTGTTCTCTACTGATAATTAATTCATTGGAAAATGATATATAAGAGTTTTTTTGAATGTGTTTTTTGTGGGAAATGCTGATTATTTGCTAACTTTGCGAACGCTTAATGGAATAAATATTAATTCCAGTTTATGAAAGAGATTGAATATTTCTTGCTTTTTGTAGTTACTTCGACTATTTCTGCAACCATAATGATGTTTTTTGGAATTATACTTCTCAAAAAACGGAACAAATACAGATTTCAAACCATTCTAGGTGTTTTGTTCGTCTTTATGTCTTTTCTGTTTCTGAACAACGTTGTTATGTTGCTGTTTATTGATTATGGGAACAAACAATACGTCAACATACTTCTTTTACTCTTGGATTATTTGTCTATAGGCGGTTTTCTTATGTTTCTACATGAAATAATAAATCCTGACAGGCTGAAATTAAAATATTTGTTCGTTTATCTGTCTCCTTTTCTCACTTTTACCCTGCTTTATATCATTTCCCGAAATGAGTTGTTTTATCGAATGGAGCAAATTTTTACCATTTTATGCTGTTCGTTCATGTATGTAAAGTTTGAAATAAGTATAAGCAGACAAATGAAACGTTTGCGAAATAATTATTCTTCCATAGAGAATTTGGACATAAAATGGGTTGCATTTGTCTTGAGAGTATTGCTTGTATGGATTGTTATATGGATACCTGAAAGTTTTTCACAGGGAAGAAATTTCAACACCTATATATCTTCGAAAGGCTCTCTTGCAGCAAGTTCTTTTTATAATCTTTCCGTTGTATTGCTTGCATACTATCTGTTTACCAAAACTTACAAACAGGAAGTGGCAGAGGTGAATGAACAAGAGGTTGATGAAGTATTTGACGAAGAAAACCGTATAGGTATTCATGGTTTGGATATAGATTACATAATACGTGAAAAAGGCTATTATCTCAATAACGGCATTACGTTGACCGTATTGGCACGGGAGTTGGGAATGAATCGGTCCTATTTAAGCGCATATATCAATAAAAACCATAATTCCAATTTTTGCGATTACATAAACAACATGAGACTGGAGAAAGCAGAAGAAATATTGAAAACAGACAATTCAAATATTAATCTCGAAGATGTCGCAATCCGTTCCGGTTTCAATTCCTATTCAACATTTAGAAGAGCATTCGTGAAGAAACATAGCGTTTCCCCCTCCGTATTCAGAAAGGAACAGGAGTAATAATATGATTATTGATTTTCATCTGGTTTAATTTTGCAGAACTTTTTTAACCAGAGCTATCTTTGCACAGTCGGTTTGGGTTATTACATATTCCTTTTCAGGGGATATTCCGCCCATAGATACATATGGTTTGCGGAATGTCATGCCACTTTCCTTTTCTCCTTTACCTGAAAGATGAAAATGCCTTATTCCAATTTGCTTGAAACGCTCGGCATTTACCTTATCGATACCGCTACCCACCATTATTTCTATTTGTTCCGAGTAAAGGGAATGTATCAATTCTATTTGCCCAATGCCGTCAATGGCCTTGTTCTTGCCACCTGAGGTAAGTATCCTGTCGCATCCGCATTCTATTATGTCACAGACAGCTTTGCTCATGTCTTTGCACAAGTCCACGGCCCTGTGAAAGCATACCTGCATTTTTCCTGCAATTTCTACGAGTTGTTTTGTCCTTGTCATGTCAACCTCTCCTTCCGGAAGGAGAATGCCGAACACAACCGCTTTCACCCCTATTTTGCGACAAAGTTCTATGTCTTTTTTCATAATTTCGAATTCATTGTCCGAATACAGAAAATCACCGTGACGAGGGCGTATCATTACCGCAGTATCTATTTTCAGCAGGTCTTTGGCCATACATATCATGCCAAAAGAGGGGGTCGTTCCTCCTTCAATAAGGTCATCACACAATTCTATTCTGTCCGCTCCGCCTTTTTCGGCCTCAAGAGCCGATTCAATTGTGCCTACGCAGGCCTCAAGCGTGCATTTTCTCTCTTCTCTCATAAAGTTCCTTTTCAAATGTTTCCGTTTTCTTCAGATGATTCCTGTAACCTTCGCTTTCAGGATTGAAGGCTCTGTGTTGTTTCATGGCAAACAGACGTTGGAAGTCGTTTGCAAGGGCGAGGCTTTCCCTGCTTATGTATGTTTCGGAAAACACATCCCAAATATAATTCACCGCTGTCTGACTGGGATGCAACATGTCTTCGGCATAAAAACGGTAATCCCTCAATTGGTCCATGACTATTTCATAAGAGGGGAAATAATCGCTTGTGGTGCATTTGCAGAAAGCCTCCACACCGAGATGCAGAGTGGATTTGCTCAACATGTTGTCCCTGTATCCCTCTTTCCAATGGCGGACGGGACTTATCGTCATTATAAATCGTATTTTCGGATTCAGTCCGCGAACCAGCTCCAAGGTCTTGCAAAGGTTTTCTCTTACCTGTTCTACGGTAAGGAGACTGCGTTGGATAAGGTTGGAATTCAACTTGTGGCAGTTACCCAGAACTCTGTCGCTTTCCTTTAGAGTATATATCCATGCGGTGCCGAGGGTAATTATCACTACACTTGCATTTGCCAGAAAATCGTGGTTTTCCCTTATCCCCTCATTTGTCATCAGTAGCAGTTCGTCCTTGTTTTCCGAACGGAAACTGCCGTGGTGGGAAAAGGACTTCCAGAATCCGTCCACATTTACCAGGTCTTCCTCTTGCATGTATTCCAAAGTACAGATTCTGTTCATACTCTCGCATATCGAAACGGGATTGTAAAGTATGCCGAACGGATTTATACGGGTTTCAAATCCGCTGCAGATGAATTTGTTGCCTATGTTTTCCGTAAAACATGAGCCGTTCAACATTATTCTGTCTTTGTGCGATATCTTGTTTTCAGTTTCCTTTACAATGACTTCCGTGTAGAATTTCATGATCTTTCCGACATGTTAACTGACGACAAAAATACGGAATGTTTTTTACATCTCCGTATTTTTGTTGTCAAATACCGGTTGTAATGGAATTTGATTTGAAAAAAATAGAATTTGATTCCGTGAAAATGGAACTTGATTCTGTCGCGACGGAATCAAGAAAGGATAAATGCTTGGTGTTAAAGGAAAAAATGCTACCTTTGCAGTATAAATATTTGTTGTATGGATAACACGCAAACTGTAACGGTTGAAACCGCTAGAGAGTTGGGTCTTTTGCCCGAAGAGTTTGAAAAGATAAAGGAATATTTGGGTGGACGGACCCCGAATTATACAGAGCTGAGCATATACTCGGTTATGTGGAGCGAACATGCTTCTTACAAAAATTCGATAAAGTATCTCAAAACCCTTCCACGCGAGGGAAAACAGTTGTTGGTCAAGCCTGGCGAGGAGAATGCGGGCATGGTTGACGTGGGAGGCGGAAAAGCTTGCGTTTTCAAGATAGAGTCGCATAATCATCCTTGTGCGGTTGAACCTTTTCAGGGAGCGGCTACGGGAGTAGGCGGTATAAACAGGGATATATTTACTATGGGAGCACGTCCCATCGCACAACTCAATTCGTTGAGGTTCGGAAACTTGAACAATCCTCATACGCAATGGTTGGTCAAGGGTGTGGTCAAGGGTATTTCACATTACGGTAATTCGTTCGGTGTGCCTGTTTTGGGAGGTGAGGTATTTTTTGACGACTGTTTTGAACACAATCCTCTTGTCAATGCCATGAGCGTTGGAATAATGAAAAAGGAGGATTTGATATCTGCCGTTGCAAAGGGCAAGGGTAACCCTGTTTATATAGTGGGCTCTGCTACCGGCAAGGACGGTATACACGGAGCGACTTTTGCTTCGGCCGACGTTACGGAAAATACTGCGGATGACATACCTTCGATACAGGTCGGTGATCCTTTCCAGGAAAAACTTTTGTTGGAGGCTACATTGGAGTTGCGAAAGAGTGGAGCAGTTGTGGGAATGCAGGATATGGGTGCTGCGGGCATCATTTGTTCCACTTCGGAAATGAGTGAGAAAGGTTCTTCCGGCATGGTTATAGATTTGGACAAGGTGCCTTTGCGTCAGAAGAATATGGAGGCATGGGAGATATTGCTTTCCGAGAGTCAGGAAAGAATGTTGGTTTGTGTTGCCAAGGGAAGGGAAAAGGAAGTTGAGGATATATTTGCCAAATGGGACTTGAATTGTGCCAGGATAGGGGAAGTGATAGACGAGGACATGCTTTATTTCAGATACAGAGGTGAGTTGGTTGCACAGGTTCCTGCGGCATCCTTGGTTTTAGGCGGTGGAGCGCCAGTTTACAGCCGTGAATACAAAGAACCGGAGTATTACGCCAGGACGTTTGAGTTTGAGAAAGAGCGTGTTTCCGAACCGAACCTTCAGGAAGCCAAGAAGATAAGCATGTTTTTGGCATCTGCTCCTAATATCGCTTCGAAACGTTGGGTGTACGAACAATATGATTCAATGGTAGGAACGTGCAACATGTCTACCAACAGACCGTCTGATGCAGGTGTGGCAAACGTGAAGGGAACGGACAATGCCATAGCCATGACTTGTGACTGCAATTCGAGATATGTTTATTCCGATCCGTTGAAAGGCACTCAGATAGCAGTGTCGGAAGCAGCCCGCAACATAGTCTGTGCAGGTGGAGAGCCTTTGGCAATAACCAATTGTCTGAATTTCGGCAACCCTTACAACAAGGAGACGTATTGGCAGTTTGTAAAGGCGATAGAGGGCATGGGCGTTGCATGCAGGAAGTTCAATACGCCAGTAACGGGTGGCAATGTAAGTTTCTACAATCAGGCTTCGATGAACGGTAAGGTTGAGGCGGTTTATCCTTCGCCTGTGATAGGAATGATAGGTACTGTTGCCAAGGATAATCAAATGACTATGGATTTCAAGACCGGTGGAGCTACCGTTTACTTGTTGGGTGACATAGTTGATGACATAAACTGTTCGGAATATCTCTACTCTTACAGGGGAATAAAGTTGTCTCCGGCTCCTTATTTTGATTTGGACAAGGAGGCTGACTTGCAGAAGGCTTTGTTGGAATTGATAAGAGACGGTATTATTGAGTCCGCCCATGATTTAAGCGAGGGGGGATTGTTCATAGCCATGTTGGAGTCTGCCATGTGGAGAAATTTCGGTTTTGATATATATACGAGTGGAGATGTAAGGTTGGATTCTTTCTTGTTTGGAGAAGCTCAGTCAAGGGTTATAGTAACCGTAAATAATGGTTGTGAGGATGAAATGCTTTCGCGTTTGAATAAACATGGCATTGCTTGTTGTGCAGTGGGAATGGTGAGAGAGGACGGCATGGTCTGCGTGGATGAGGAAGTGTTTGGAAAGATTGCGGATTACAAACAGTCTTATGATACTGCTTTGGAGAATGTTTTGGAGAATAAAAACAAATAATGAAATAAAAATCGGGATATGAAGAAATTAGTTGTATTGATTTTGTTTGTTGGGTGTGTTTGCGGAAGTTTTGCCCAGAAAGGTGACGGCATAACTCCGGAAATGATGAATAAGATAAGGAGTTCGTATAAGGCTACTGCTTCGGACAAGGCTTTGAGAAATGCTGTTGCCAACAACAAAATACAGTCTTTGGCATTGAACCTTGACAATCAGAATAAATACGACACTTATTTTTCGCACAGGGTAAACAGTCGCGGTATAACAGATCAGAAATCATCCGGCCGTTGTTGGTTGTTTTCCGGTTTCAATGTCATGCGTTCCGAGATGATATCCAAATATAATCTTGGAGCATTTGAATTTAGTCAGAATTATTTGTTCTTTTACGACCAGTTGGAAAAGAGCAATTTGTTTTTGTCGGAAATAATCAAACATATAGACGAGCCTTTGGACAGCAAATATAACGAATGGCTTTTAAAGAATACTTTGTCTGACGGTGGGCAGTTTACGGGAGTATCTGATTTGGTAAGCAAATACGGAGTTGTTCCTTCAACCGTTCAGCCTGAGACTTACAATTCGGACAATACGGGTAAGATTGATGAGTTGATTATTCTCAAGTTGAAGGAATATGCTTTGGAACTGAGAGAGATGAAAACCGTAAAGAAAGCGAAAAACGATCAGTTGCAGACACGCAAGGTGGAAATGTTGTCCCAGATTTATCGAATGCTGGTTTTGGCTTACGGGGAACCTGTTCAAGAGTTTACATATACCTTAAGGGACGTAAACGGTAAGGAAATAGTTACGGATACTTATACACCGAAGTCATTTTATGACAAGTTTATAGGCAAGGATTTAAAGAATTCCTATGTCATGTTGATGAATGATCCGTCGAGAGAATACAATAAAGTGTATGAAATAGAGAATGACAGACACGTTGCAGACGGGGCAAACTGGAAATATATAAATCTTCCGATAGAAGACATAAAGAATATAGCCATAGCGTCGATAAAGGATTCCGTTATGATGTATTTCTCTTGTGATGTAGGCAAATTCCTGTATTCTTCGAAAGGATTGCTTGATGTTAATACTTATGACTACGGTTCTTTGATGGGAACGACTTTTGGAATGGATAAAAAGGAGAGAATACAGACCTTTGCGAGCGGTTCTTCTCATGCTATGACACTTTGCGGTGTTGATTTGGATAAGGATGGAAAGCCTAAGAAATGGCTTGTTGAGAACAGTTGGGGAGCTTCTCATGGATGGCAGGGACATTTGATAATGACTGACGAGTGGTTTGAGGAATATATGTTCAGACTTGTGGTGGACAAGAAATATGTTCCTGAATCAATATTGAAATATCTTGAGCAGGAGCCTGTTATGTTGCCACCTTGGGATCCTATGTTCAGTGAAGATGTGGATTAAACGGTGAAAGATATGAATTTGACTGTTAAGTACGTTTGTTTTTTGTTTGTTTTTATTCCATTTGCAGCTTTTTCGCAGGAGGTGGATGAGATTGACAGTGTTTTTTCGGACAATTA
The DNA here is from genome assembly GCA_944320415.1 of uncultured Bacteroidales bacterium. GTDB lineage: Bacteria > Bacteroidota > Bacteroidia > Bacteroidales > P3 > Onthomorpha. The sequence goes on along the minus strand of CALUHJ010000002.1, from coordinate 116,102 downwards.
CGGGTATCACGATGAGGTGGGGTTGGATTCCGGTCAGGTTTACGAAATGTCCGAGGAGACTATGGAAATGCAGGACGAATCGGACGAGGTGAGAGAGGAAGTTCTGTTTGCTGAGGATTTGATAGCTTATGTACGATACCTTATGGAAATAGACAGCCTGGTTGTTCGGTTCGCAAAATACGAAGGAGACAGTCAGATAACTGACTATTTTGGCAATGTTGAATCCTTGCAGGGTTTGGAACGAAGGTTCGATGTGATAGAACAAAATGCGAAGGATACTTTCTTTTATTGTGAAGAAGTGGTATATAATCAAAATAAGGCATGGGATTACATATATGAGAGACTGTACAATAATGACGGTAATCTGATATATTTTGCAAGAAGGTACAATACTTATAATTCAGGTTGTGCAGAGGTTGCCTTTGAACGTTCGGAGTATTTCTGGAATAAAGAAGGTAAACTTATAAAGAAAACTTATGAAATATACGATTCCAACAATCAGCCTTTGGAAGAACAGGACTGTATCATGGACAGGGAATTTTATGACAAGATAATGGATAAAAACACTTTCTTGTCGGTTTATCCTCTTCCTTTGAATAATAATCCGGAATAGCGCAACAGAGATTATGAAACTTGTCATAGACAGAGGTAATACAAGATATAAGCTGGCTGTTTTTGAAAAAGATGATATGGTATATTTTTCTTCTTTTCAAACTTTGTCGGTCGGAATTCTTGAAAATCTGTTTTGTAAGTTCGATTTACAACAGGCAATTGTCAGTTCTGTTGCAGGGGAGGAAGAAGAACAGGTGATGAATTATTTGATGGACAATACGGAATTGTTTTCCATGACGGATGAGTTGTATCTGCCGATAAGAATTGATTATTCCACGCCGTCCACACTTGGAAAGGATCGAATAGCTGCCGTTGTTGCGGCAAGTGTTCTTTATAGCGGTGATGCAGTATTGGTGATAGATGCCGGCAGTTGCGTCTGTTTTGATTTTGTTGATGAAAACAAGGTTTACAGAGGAGGAAGTATAACTACCGGTATTGAAATGAAATATAAGGCCTTACATAATTTTACTACTGATTTGCCGTTGATAGAAATTGAACATGAAAACGTAAGATTGTGTGAAAAAAGTACAATTGGATGTATAAAATCGGGAGTGCTTAACGGTACAGTGGCAGAGATAGAATCAATGATTAATTGGTATTTGAAAGAAAATGACAACATTAAAGTCGTTTTGACCGGAGGAGATGCGGGTTTTATAGCAGAACGATTGAATTGTAATGTAATTGTGGAGGATAAGCTGGTATTGAAAGGATTAAATATTATATTGAATGTTAATGCTAAGAAAAAGGTTTGATATATCGTTGCTTTTTTTGTTGCTTTTGGTATTTGCAGAACAGGTAAAGTCCCAGAATACCATAAGTTCTCCGTATTCAAAATATGGAATAGGTGAGACAGAGTTGTTCACGAATTCTGTTAATTCTGCAATGGGAGGAATATCTTATGCTTTGCGAAGGAATAATTTTGTAAATTATAAAAATCCGGCGTCCTATTCAGGGGTTGATACCTTGTCTTTCGTGTTCGACATAGGTTTTTGTTCCAATAATGTTTTTTTGAAATCCGACAATGCAGAATCTTCCGGCAATACAGGAGGTGTTTCTCATATATTGTTTTCGTTTCCATTGCATAAAACCCTTAAGATAGCAGGTGGACTTTTGCCTTTGTCAATTATAGATTTTACTGCTTCTGAAACTAATTTATCTAATTCTGAAACGGGAAATTATAATGCGATATATGAAGGAGATGGTGGACTTAACAAGGCAATACTGGGTTTTGCATATCAACCGTCTGAAAAATTAGGTTGGTTGCATGATTTTTCTTTAGGACTTAATGTGCAGTATATATTCGGGAATTATTATAAGAGTGCTACGGTTGTATTTCCTGATGATGCACAAAAGCTTAACTCGAGAATAGAAAGTAATTACAGAATATCCGCTTTTAATGCTGATTTGGGATTGCAGTATTTTAAAACCTTGAAAAATGACAATAGGATAGGTTTCGGCTTGACCTATGTGTTACCTGCATATCTGCCTACCAAGAACGAATACAGACAATACACTTTTACTGAAAGTGCTGGGGCTGAAATTATAAGGGATTCCGTATTGTTCCTAGATTCTGACGGCAATATAAAACTGCCTCAGTCTTTTGGCGCGGGCCTTTCCTATGAAAAGTTGAATAAGTTGTTTGTAGGAGTGGATTTTACTTATACGGAGTGGTCCGGTTTTTCCCTTCAGAACGTAACATATTTTGATATACTAAAGGATTCCTATAGATTCAATGTGGGAGCGGAATACACTCCCGACATATACGGTAATTATCTTGAAAAAATAAACTATCGTATAGGTGCCAATTATGAAAACGGTTCGCTCTATTTAAGAGACAGACGGATATCACGCATAGGCGTTTCTTTGGGTTTTGGTCTTCCTATAAGGAAACAGGGAACGAGAATAAACATAAGTTTTGAATACGGACGTCAGGGTACGATTGAAAACGGTTTGATACAGAAAGATTATTTTGGTATAGGAGTGTCTTTCTCTGCAAAGGATCTATGGTTCTTTAAAAGAAAATATCAATAGCATTTAATGATACAAACAATAATAAAACAAGGAAGTAACAAAATGAGGAAAGTAGTTTTTTTTACTGCATTTGCAGCTATGGTGTTGGGTGCGGTAAATGTAAATGCACAAAAGTACGGCAAGACGCCTGAAGACAGCAGTGCATGTTTGATCAACAATTCCTTATACCAGGAATTTTACAAGCAAAAGAATTACAAGGATGCTTATCAGCCTTGGTCAAAAGTGTTGAAGCATTGTCCTAACTATCACGTCAATACCTATATAAGGGGCGCGAACATTCTTAAATATATGATAGCCAATGCGGCGACTCCTGCGGAAAGAGACAAGTATATAGATGAATATTTGGCCATGCAGGACGCAAGAACCATGGCTTTTGGTGAAGAATATAACAATATAGCACAGAAGGCAAAGATATTGTCCGAATACAGACCTGATTCCAAGGAACAGATCTACAAGCTTTACAAAGAGGCAAGCGAGAAAGGCGGAGATAAACTGGATGCCCAGTATTGTCCTTTGTATGTAACGGCAACAATACAATATCTTGCCTATATAAAGGCGAACAACGAACAGATGGACATGCTGTTTACCGCCTATGATTATGCAACTTCAACATTGGAATCAATCATCAGCAATGACAAGAAACTTTTGGAACAACTCAAGGCTTCCGGAAATGCCAAGGAAATAAAGAAGGTTGAGACCGATATGAAGAATGCCACAAGCTATTTGGCCATAACCGAAGAAATCATTGCCCCTTACGCATCTTGCGAGAAGATAATACCTATCTATGAGCCTAAATTCAAGACAAATCCAAATGATTTGGCATTGTTGAAGAAGATTACAACCAATCTTGAACGTAAAGGATGTACGGATTCGGAGCTTTTCTTTGCTGCAACCGAGAATCTGCACAAGTTGGAACCTACCGGCAAGTCCGCATTCCTTATGGGAACGATGTTGATGTCAAGAGATCAGAGTAAGGAAGCTGCCGTTTATTTGGAGGAAGCCGTAAACAAATTGGAGGATAACGATGCAAAGGCCAAGGCCGCTTTTGTTTGGGCTCAGGCATTGATGAATTCCGGACAGTATGCTGCGGCAAGAAATGTTGCAAATCAAATTCCGCAGTATGACAAGTCTTTGGAAGGCAAGGCTGTTTTGTTGGTTGCAAATATGTATTTGAGAAGTGCGGTAAGTTGTGCGTCACACGAAGGAAAGATAAGGGGAGCCGCATGGGTGGCTTATGACGAGGCTGCAAGAGCCAAGTCGATAGATCCGTCTCTTGCCGATGAGGCTCAGAAGGTGATGAATTCCGCTCGTGGTCAATGGCCGCTTAAAGCCGACATGTTCTTCAATTCCATACAGCCCGGTCAGGGATTTACCGTCGGATGTTGGATAGGAAAGGGTACAACGGCCAGATCAAGAGACTAAAACAGGTGTCGAACATAAGGAACATAATGAATTACAAGCGGATATGCCTTTTTTATACAGGCATATTCGCTTTTTGTATTCTTTGTATTTCGTGCGGTCGGGATGTGAATAAGACAACAGAAGACAGTATGAAAGGAAAACCGTCCCAAATCGTAAAGGAGGCACATCTTCTCAGAAGTGTGAACGGTGTGGTTGACGTCGAACTGTTTTCCGACCTTATACAGGTGTATTCGGGTGACAGTGCAAAAATGTGTTTTCCCAAAGGAATAAACCTGATTTTCCTGAATCAGGATTTGTCTACAAAGGCCATGCTAAGGGCTGACTATGCCGTTAACTACAAATGGTCAGAGGTTTATTACATAAGGGACAGTGTGGTAATAATAGACTATCGTCAACAGGATACGTTTTATTGCAGGGATTTGTTTTGGATAAAGGATTCGGCATTGTTGAGGACGGATTTGCCGATACGTCACCATTCCGCCTCGGGAATCGATTTCGGCAGCGGACTGAGGGCAAGGGACAATTTCGACAGCATAATGATTATGAACCCTTACGGAACACAGACCGTGGAAGAGGAACAGGATTGATTCCATCCGGAACCGTTGTGTACGTAATTTGATAGCGGTTTATCGAATCTTGATTCCGTGATTTTCTTTTCAGAAGACATTTTTTTCTTTTCTGAATTCATTTTTCTGAATCTTCGTTTGGTTTTCACCGCATCTTAAGTCGGTAGTTCTGCTTTTGCAAAGGCTTGTCACTCAAAAGAATAAGTCCGAAGGAAAAAAAGTCCGCACAAATCATGAACCTTTTGTCCTCGCATATTTCTTGCCATGTCTTTTTCATTTCCTCGTTTTCGTATATTCCCTTTATGACTATCGGACATTCTTTACTGCAATAAGGCAATATGAGTTCGATATAGCGCATTATTTTGTCGTCATTATCGGCCTTGTTTATGCAGGCAAAGTCCACACGCCTCATTTTTTCAAGGCATTCTGGCAACAGTTGGTCATAAAGGCCCGAAAACAGTTTCACGTTGTTTATTCCGTTTTCCCTGAATCCTTTGTCGGCGACGGATGTTTTCTCTTCGCTGTTTCCAATGCTGAATACGGTGGCATTATGGTTTGTCCTTGCCATGTATTGTGTGCTTATGCCGAACTCCGTTCCTACTTCCAGTATGTTTTCCGGGGCGAAATATCTGACGAGTTTGCATAAGAACATGTTGTTTGAACGTGAACACGATATTTTTCCGTCATTATATTTTTTTGTTATTTCCTTTTCAAAATTCATTATGCACCTGTAGTTTGTTTTGTCGAGCCCCGGTTTCAATCCTTTCGTGAAAAAGTCGAACATTAGGGGGGAGTGCAGAGAATATTCGTCTTTTGCAAGAAGCAGATGATGGATGCGGTCTTTTGAAAGGAGTTTTCTGTTCATCGATATCGTTTTCGTTCGGGCTGCAAAAGTACGAAAATATATTATCTCCACTACATGACTTGCCGTATCGCAAAGGCTTTGTTGTCGGATTGGTTTTTAAGTAATTATTCATATCTTTGCAATATAAAGATTCGGAACAGATGAGGTTGTATACGGAAAATGTAGTGAAGAAATACAGGAAAAGGGTTGTTGTAAAAGGTGTGTCTATAGAGGTTTCGCAGGGAGAGATAGTCGGATTGCTTGGTCCGAACGGAGCGGGCAAGACAACCACGTTTTATATGATGACAGGGTTGATCAGACCTTTTTCCGGCAAGATTTTCCTCGACAGTCAGGAAATTACCCACATGCCCATGTACAAGCGTGCCCAACTCGGAGTCGGCTATCTTGCTCAGGAGGCTTCCGTTTTCCGTAATTTGTCGGTTGAGGACAACATCATGTCCATTCTGGAATTCAGAAATATGACACAGACTGAAAGAAGGGATACGATGGAATCCCTGCTTGAGGAGTTCAGTCTGACGCATATACGCAAGAACAAGGGAAACCAGCTTTCTGGAGGTGAGAGAAGAAGGACAGAGATAGCGAGGGCGTTGGCTTCGAATCCCAAATTCATTTTGCTGGACGAGCCCTTTGCGGGTGTTGACCCAATAGCGGTGCAGGATATTCAGCAAATAGTGAGAGGGTTGAAAGACAGAAATATAGGTGTTCTGATTACGGACCATAATGTTCATGAGACTCTTTCCATTACCAACAGGGCGTATTTGCTGATAGAGGGTAGTGTTTTCAAATACGGCACTCCTGAACAGCTGGCGGGTGATGAGCAGGTCAGAAAAAAGTATTTGGGGGATAATTTTGAACTTAGATAGTTTTATGTTGCTTATATATCTTGACAAGATAACCAACAGGGCTGGTTATACGCTGAATCTGGTTTTCAGGGACCTGATAGGAGTTGATTTTACGATAACCACCAGCAGGGATGAGTTCTTGCAGTATTGCGGACCCAAGTTTTCCTATTGTCAGCAAAAGCTTTGCGATGAGGTTTTTTTGGCATCTTCCCCTTTGCTTTTCCAAACGGCGATAGAGTTTCTGGAAATAGATTACATGGAGCAGGACGGACTGCCTTATTTTTTCAGGGTATATTCCAAGGATTCCGTTTTTACGCATGATGTTCTGGCTTCTTCTTTCTATCTTGTCTCACGTTATGAGGAATATTTGCCGTTCATTCAGGATGAACATTCAAGATTCAAGGCCGAGGACAGTTTGGCATATAAGAAGGGCTTCTTGCAGAAGCCGGTGGTAAACATATGGGCGGAGAAGTTGAAACATAAGCTTGTTGAACGTTATCCCGAACTGACATTCAGAGACCGTTATTTTTCGTTTGTCAACACCATAGATGTGGATTCTGCTTTTTCTTATATAGGAAAGGGTTTTATGCGTGGAACAGGAGGTTTTTTCAGAGATTTGTTCAGGGGCGATGCTCATTTGTGTTGGAAACGTCTGAAGGTTCTGATGGGTAAAGATTCCGATCCGTTCGATAACTTTGACTATATAATTTCTCTGATAAAGGCATTGAGAGTAAGGACGGTGTTTTTTGTGCTTTTCGGACTATATGGCAAGTTTGACAAGAACATAAGTCCATATAACCGTCGTTTTCAGATGCTTGTAAAATCTCTTTGCGATTATGCAAAGGTTGGAATACATCCTTCGTATGAGAGTTTTCTGGATTCGGAAGCGTTAAAAGAACAGGTGAAGATGTTGAGCTCCATATTGCATAAGCCTATACATCGTTCGAGATTCCATTATCTGAGATTTCGTTTGCCTGAAACTTACAGACATTTGATAGACAATAATATAGAGATGGATTTTTCCATGGGATATTCCAGCAATGTGGGTTTCAGGGCCGGCATATGTAGTAGTTTTAATTTTTATGATCTTGCTCTTGATGTTGAGACTAAATTGAAGGTTTATCCGTTTGCATATATGGATGTTGCGTTGAAGAATGGATTGAATCTTTCGTGTCAGTCGGCCTGGGAGACAATACAAAAACTGACGGATGAGGTGGTTATGGTGAATGGAGAAATGATAAGCATTTGGCATAATGAGAGTTTGTCCGATGAATTTGAATGGAAGGGATGGCGTGCTGTCTATGAAAAAGCGCTTGATTATGCGTCCATGATAGACAAGGTGCCTTATTCGCGTTAAAACAAATATGATATGATAGTAGTAACGGGTGCTGCCGGATTTATAGGCAGTTGTATGCTTGGCAAGTTGAACAGAGAAGGAAGGAAAGATGTATTGATAGTGGATGATTTTTCAAAAATTGAAAAAGAGAAAAATTATGTTCATGCGGCATATTGCAGGAAAATAGACAGAGAGGAATTTATAGATTGGTTTTCAAATAATGCTTCCGAGATAGAAGGTGTATTTCACTTGGGAGCGAGAACCGATACGACGGAGTTTGACTGGAATGTGTTCGAACATCTTAACCTTGAGTACACAAAGAGTCTTTGGACAATATGTTCCAAGCATTCCATTCCTTTGGTTTATGCTTCTTCGGCTGCGACATACGGAGCGGGAGAATTTGGATATGATGATAATACCGACCTTATAGAAAATCTCAAACCTTTGAATCCTTATGGCCGTTCTAAACAGGAATTCGATTTGTGGGCTCTTTCTTGTGATGAGAAACCTGTTTTTTGGGCGGGGCTTAAATTTTTCAATGTTTATGGTCCTAACGAATATCATAAAGGCAGGATGGCGTCTGTGATTTATCATTCTTTCAACCAAATCAATGATTCCTCCGAGGCAAGATTGTTCCGTTCATATAAGGAAGGTTACAGGGATGGATGGCAGATGAGAGACTTTGTATATGTCAAGGATGTGGTTAATGTCATGTATTATTTGATGACTCATAGGCCCAAGTCGGATATTTACAATCTTGGAACAGGTAAGGCACGGAGTTTTTATGATTTGGCTGTGGCGACTTTTGACGCAATGGACAGGAAGGAAAACATAAAATTTATAGATATGCCTGAGGATATAAGGGACAAGTATCAATATTTTACTGAAGCTAAAATATCTAAATTGAGAAGTGTAGGATATAATGATGATTTCTTTTCGTTAGAAGAAGGTGTGCGGGATTACGTATGTAACTATCTTATTCCGAATAAATATTATTGATTATATGAATTATAAAACCAAGTTGCATAGAATCAAGGCTTTTGTTTTTGATTACGATGGAGTTATCAGTGATGGAAATATATGGTCTGCCGGGGATGCCTTGATAGTCAGAAGCGGCAATGTGAAAGACGGGTATGCAATACAGTATGCACTGAGGCACGGATATATAATTGCCGTTTTGTCAGGAGGGAGCGGAGCTAGCATAGAATCAAGGATGAAAATGTTGGGTGTTACTGATGTATATTTGGGTTCGCATAAGAAAAAAGAGATTTTCGAGAAGTTTCTCAAGGATAAGAATATAAGTTCGGAAGAAGTGCTCTACATGGGGGATGATATACCAGACTATGACGTTATGTTGGAAGCAGGTGTTTCTGCCTGTCCTTCTGATGCTGCCGAGGAAATAAAATCCGTTGCAGATTATATATCTCATCGTGCTGGAGGGTGCGGGTGCGTACGGGATGTTATAGAACAGGTCCTCAGATTGCAGGGAGAATGGTTTGACCAAGATGCAAGAGCGTGGTAAAAGATAAAGTTATATATTTGTTTTTTTGTGTTCTCTTTCTTTTGTTATGGAGTGACGTTTTTTCTCAGGAGTCCTCAAAAGTCAGGAGTAAGGGTTTTGTATGCAATGCCACATATTATCATAACAGGTTTGAGAACAGGAAGACTTCTTCCGGTGAGATTTTTTCACAGAAAAAATATACGGCGGCGCATAAAACTTTGCCGTTGAATACATTGGTAAGGGTTACTCATTTGGAAAACGGACGTTCCGTTCTGCTTAAGGTAAATGACAGATGTCCGAAATCCGGAGTTATAGATTTGTCTTTGTTAGCGGCAAAACGAATATTGCTGCATAGGGAAGGTACAGCAAAGGTTAGGGTTGAAATACTTGGTAATGAATATTTTGATTTGTGGGAAAAACAAGATGAATTGTTTGAAATGTTCGATAGAGTAGAAATGAATGACAGTGTAAGGAACAAATATTTGGATTCGTTGATTTTTGCCCATGACAACAAATATGAGAGGACATTTCTATTCGCATATTATATACGTTTGGCTACGGCGTCAGATAGAGAGGAAGCAAAAATCATAATACATCAATTACCTAAGGAATATCAGAAACTTTCCAAAGCTGTAAAAGTGTATAACGAGAAGTTTTATTATATAAATATAGGTCCTTTTATTTCAAGGAAATCTGCTGAATCGGTGATAGATAAATTGAAAGAAAGATATCCTCTAGCTCATTTAATCAAAAAGAAAGAGAAATGAAGATATGAGATAAATAGTTGAAAATCAATGATAAAGGATATAACGGTTTATTTTTTTTATAGATAAATGTAGTTCGGGTTTCTTTTTTTAGAAAGAATTTACATACCTTTGCAGTATGGATTTTGAATCAGATTTATATTTGTTTCAGGAGCGTTGTGGTTAAATATGGTTGCTAATGCGTATATTTTTACAATTGGTATATAAACGAGCGAGGGGACTTGGCATTTTTTGCTTTTTGTTGGCGGTATTTGTGTTGTGTTCTCACAGCAGATTGTTCGCGCAGCAAGAACCACAGTTTTCTCAATACATGTTTAACAGATTGTCTTATAATCCTGCTTATGCCGGTAGTAATGGTGCTATTTGTGTAACTGGGTTTTTCAGAAGTCAATGGATGGGTATGGGTTTGACAGATGTTTCTGGCCAGAGTACCGGTGCTTCTTCTGGAGAAACGATGAATTTGTCATTTGACATGCCTGTCAGATTTTTGCATGGAGGTATAGGTGCTACTATAATATCCGATAAGATAGGTTTTTGGAACAATATTCATGCAAAAATAGACTATGCTTTTAGATTTCAGTTACCAAAAGGAAATTTGGCAATAGGTATTGAGGCTCAGTTGTTCAATGCGACTTTGGATATGTCTAAATTGATAGGTGGAGATCAATTTACGGAAGATGACCAGATTGGAACAACATCAGACCCTGTTTTGAGTGATCCTACCAAACAGGATGATTTTCTTTTTGATTTGGGAGCAGGAATTTATTATCAGATACCTGGTAGATTTTATGTTGGTATTTCTACGTCCAAGATATTGGAGACTGAAAGCGAAAAATTGAAATGGGACAATAGAAGGTTTTATTATATTTTGGCGGGATATGAATGGACTGTTCCGTCTTATCCATCTTTGAGAATTTTGCCTTCCGCATTATTAAAGACAGATCTTATGTCTGCGTCTGCCTATCAGTTGGATGCAACGACATTAATAGAGTGGGAACATAAGTTCTGGGGAGGGGTTACTTATAGAGTACAAGATGCTGTTGTTTTGTTGGGTGGTATTGCTTTTGGCGATTTTAAATTGGGTGTATCTTACGATATTCCTACTTCTAGGATATCTACGCAATCAGCAGGTTCTTTGGAGATATTTGCAAGATTTTGTTTCAAAATAGAGAATCCTCCTAAGCCACCTACTATGTATAGAAATACACGAAGGATGTAGAGAGTTGAAACATTATGATATTTTTTGCGTAAGAAACCAATAGTCTAACGGTGCAATATTTTTTTGTATGAAAAAAGTAGTTTTGTTGATTTCGGCTGCGATATTTGCAATAAGTTGTGGCAGTTCTGATAAAGGAGAATTAATAGGCGTTCAAGATAGACCGGATTTCTTGGATATGCAACCTTATGGTATGGTTGATATTCCTCAGGGTAGTTTTGTGATGGGGTCTTCGGATGAGGATATTTACAAATTGTATCAATTCCAGCCAAAAACTGTTCAAGTTCAATCTTTTTGGATGGATGAAACAGAAATAACGAATAATGAATATCGTCAATTCGTATATTGGGTTAGGGATTCTATTGCTTACAGACTTTTGGGGGAGGTATCTCCTGAAACTTATTTGATAGAAACTGATCAGTGGGGAGAAGAATTGGAAACTTATATGATTAACTGGAAGGCCAAGATAGATTGGTCTTTGGAAAATGCAGACGAAAGGGAAGCGTTGGCTGAATTGTTTGTTCCTGCGGAAGAGAGGTTTTATAATAATATGAGTATAGATACTCGAAAGCTTAATTATGAGTATTATTGGATTGATTTGAGAGCGGCTAGTAAAAAAGATTTTGAATCGGATTCGCCTGTTGCGGAGGAGTATAGAGGTTCTTCTTTTGCTTCTAGACCTGAAGGCCTGAAGAACAGTAATAAATTTTACAAAAGAGAGGTTATAAACGTATATCCTGATACTTTGTGTTGGATGCATGATTATGCATATTCGTACAATGATGCGGCAACGAGATCTTACTTTAGTCATCCTCGTTATGATAATTATCCTGTTGTCGGAGTTTCCTACAAACAGGCTAAGGCATTTGCTGTATGGAGAACATTGATGATGAATAATTATTTATCCAAACAAGAATATGCGAGAATGGAAGATTTCCGCCTGCCTACAGAAGCGGAATGGGAATATGCTGCGAGGGGAGGTGTAGATGGAGCACCTTATCCTTGGGGAGGACCTTATGTGCGTAACAGTAACGGATGTTTCATTGCTAATTATAAGCCATTGAGAGGTAATTATGGAGATGATGGTGGTGTTACTCCTATATTGGTAGCCCATTATGCTCCAAATGGTTTTGGATTGTACGATATGGCGGGTAATGTTGCAGAATGGTGTGAGGATGCTTATAATGAAGCTGCTTATGAATACGCGCATGATTTGAATCAGGTGAACATATATAATGCGGCAGAAGATGATGCTCCTGTTATGAAGAGAAAAACTGTAAGAGGAGGCTCATGGAAGGATCAAAGATATTTTATACAAACAGCTACTCGTTCATATGAATATCAGGATTCCGGTAAGAGTTATATAGGCTTCCGTTGTGTTCAGTCTTATCTTGGAAGAGTAAGGGGAGATAATCCTAAAACTTCATCTAATGTTTACAGAGAGTAGTGAAAATTTATTACATGAACGAAAAGAAAATACTAAGTACACAATTGAATTAATAAACAGTAAAAAAGAGTTGTCATGGGTTTTATAGATAATGTAGTAAGAAGTAAAGCTTATAAGGAAACTTCAGCGAAGTTATATGGTTTGGGTGCATCTGTGGTTATTATTGGTGCATTGTTTAAGATAAATCACTGGCCTGGTGCTACTATAATGCTTATTATTGGTATGGGTATAGAGGCGTTGATATTTTTTGTTTCCGCTTTTGAGCCATTACATGTGACATATGATTGGAGTCTGGTTTATCCGGAATTGGCTGGTATGGATGGAGAACATGCTCATTCGGAAGTAAAAGAAAAATCAAAAAAAGATAGAAAAGAGGTAAAGGAAATATTTGTAGGAGGAAGTTCTTCTACGCAAGCATTAGACAAAATGTTGGAAGATGCAAAAATAGGGCCTGAATTGATAGAAAGTTTAGGTAAAGGATTGCATAATTTGTCCAATACAACATCTCAATTGGGTAATGTTGCTGGGGCAGCGGCGGCTTCAGAGAAGTTTGTGCAGAATATTAATACAGCTTCTGATTCCGTTGTTGAATTGGCTTCTGCTTACAAAAAAACAGCTACAAATCTAAATAAAGATTTATTGGTTTCTGGAGAATATTTGTCATCTGTTCAGGAGGCTACCTCTGCGGTTTCTACCTTAGCAAATATTTATAAGGAGACAGCTAATACGCTTTCAGTTGGAGATGCATCGTATTTGGATGAATTGAAAAAAATGGCTTCGAGCCTTTCGTCAATCAATGCTTTATATGAAATGCAAATACAAAATTCATCTTCGCAATTGGAGGCAAGTAAGGCAGTGCAGGAAAGAATAGACACTTTGGTTGTGAATTTTGCGGATACAGCTGAAAATGTATTGAAATATAAGGAGCAAGTTAATGCTTTGTCCAAGAAGGTCGGTGCGTTGAATGACATATACGGCAATATGCTTACGGCAATGCAGACTAAAATATAATAAGTAAAAGAAATAGGAAAAGATTTAAAGATATAAAGACTATGGGTGCTACAAATTGTCCTGAAACGCCGCGGCAACGAATGATTTCCATGATGTACTTGGTGTACACTGCGATGTTGGCATTGAATGTGTCAGCGGAAATTTTGCAGGCGTTTGTCACGGTGGGCGACAGTATTGAGGTAACGAATAAATTGCTTAAAGGTAAGGCTGAGAGTACCTACAATGTTTTTGAAAATGCTTATAAACAGGATCCGGGTAAAGTTGGGGAGAATTGGGCAAAGGCACAGGAGGTTAGGATCAAGACGAAAGAGATAGTAGACTATATAGATAACATGAAGTATGAACTGTTCGTAGCAGTTGAAGGTACTCCAGGTGGAGTCAAAGAAGCTAAAAGATTATTGGACTCATTGGGTTTTGATGCAGTTCAAAAGAAAGACGAATATTCTTCACCAACACGATTTTTCATAGGTCAATCAGAGGATGGTTCTGCAGGTAAGGCAATAGAATTGAAAAAGAAAATAGATGCTTATCAGGCAGATATGTTGACTTATGTTTCAGGTCCTGCGTCCAAGCAGTTGAAAAATATTCAGATAAACACGAAAGGACCGTTTAAGAACAAGGCAGGACAGGAAGTTAACTGGCAAATGTATAATTTCTATCAGACTATTACATTAGCAGATTTGGTATTGCTTAACAAGTTCAAGTCAGAGATACAAAATGCAGAAATAGACATAATCAATCATTTGTATTCTGCAGTATCTGCCGAAGACTTTAAATTCAATACGGTTGTCGCAAAGGTTATTCCAAAATCTAATTACATAATACAGGGTGGACAGTATGAAGCTGATGTTATTGTCGCTGCTTATGACTCAAGAAGTGAGTTGAGAGGAGAGGTTAGAGGTAATAGTATGGTTGGAGATTCCGGCATGTTGAAATTGAAGTTCGGCGCTAATGCATTGGGTCCTCAGAAATACAAAGGTACATTGTTTGTTAAAAAAGAATCAGGTGAGGTACCTTACGAATTTGAAGGGGAATATTTTGTGGCAGCTCCTTCTGCAACGATATCTGCAACACAGATGAACGTTTTGTATATAGGTGTTGATAATCCTATATCTATTTCTGTTCCTGGTGCCAATTCCAAGGATATAGAGGCAAGTATGACTAATGGAACCTTGAAAAAGGTAAAGGACGGTGAATACATTGCTACCGTAACTAAACCTGGTAAATCAGTTATAAGCGTTGCTGCAGTTGTTGGTGGCAAGAAGATGAATATGGGCTCTATGGATTATCGTGTAAAAACAATACCTAAACCTACCGCGAAAGTAGGTAATTACGAAGGTGGTAGAATACCTAAGGAATCGTTGTTGGCTCAGGGAGGATTAAGAGTTTCGATGGAGGGATTTGATTTTCCTGTTCGTTACACCGTTACATCGTTTGTAATGTCATTCAATACAGGTGGAGATGCTGAAGCTCCTATTCAATCCAACAGTAGCCGTTTTACTCCGGAAATGTTGGCTAAGATTCAGAAGTTGAGAAGAGGTAACAAGATATATATAGAAAACATCAGAGCCAAAGGACCTGATGGAGAGAAAAATGTAAGTAATTCTCAGATGATATTTACCATACAATAGAAAAAACAAAGTCATATGAAAAAAATAGGTTTTATAGCATTTGCTTTGTATATGAGTTTAAGCGTTGTGTCTTATGCTCAGGTTATGGAGGATGACGAGGAAGGCTCTTTGGACGGCTTCTATGTCAAGGAATCGGAAATGTATGAAAACGGTAAAAAACCTTTTGAATACCCTTATATAAGAGAAGCTGATGTTATCTGGGCTCACAGAGTTTGGAGAGTTATAGATTTCAGGGAAAAGATGAATCAGGTATTTTATTATCCTGTTACTCCGGATCAAGGCAGAAAGAATCTTTATACGATATTGGATGAGGCATTGTTGGAAGGTCGTATAAGAGCATTTGACAACGACATGTTTGAGAATGAAATAAATTGGGCGGAACAGAAGGCAAGTCTTATTCCTCCTAGACAGGAGACATTGATAGTTTACGATCAGGACGGTATGGAACAGGAAAAAGATACCACGATATATTTGTCTTTGGCTCCCGAGGATATAAAACAGTTGAGAATAAAGGAAGACTGGTTCTTGGACAAGAACAGGACGGTTGAGGATGTTAGAATAATAGGATTCGCCTTGATTTATTATCTTGATAAGGGTGACGGTTCTACTCCTATGCCTATGCCTTTGTGCTGGATAAGATATAATGACCCAGAGGTTAGAGAATTGTTGGCAAATAGTGAAGTGTACAACTTCAAAAACGACAGAATGCGTCCTTCTTATGATGATGTATTCAGAAAGAGAATCTTTTCAAGTTATGTCATCAGAGAAACGACTGTATTTGGCAGAAGAATAGAGGAATATGCAGCAGGAGCCGATGCTTTGGCAGAGTCTGCAAGAATAGAGGACTATTTGTTCAATATGGAAGAAGATATGTGGGAATATTAAACATTTTGTTTTCATGTTTTTGAGAGGGAGAGAAGTCTGATGATTTCTCTCTTTTTTAATATTTCAGTGATTGTGTTTTCTTGACTTTGCCGGGAATGCTTCTTTCCCTAATCAATCATTCAACTTGCAAATGTTTGGTCTGTTGTTGATCAAATCATATTTCTTTTCAGCTATTTGTGTCAAAAATTTGATTCATCATCATTTCTTCATTCACTATATCTGTGGTAGAAATACGAATTAAATGAAGCCCCAATTTTTCCAGGATTCGGTTCTTGAGTGTATCGCGTGATTGCTGCGCGTCGCTATCCTTGTGAAAATGCCAACCGTCAACTTCTATTGCACATTTAGGCTGTTTTGTAAGAGTGTTATAGATAAGAAAATCTACATGAGAGAAAGGACTTCTGGCAAAATATTTCTCATTGTTCTCCAGCAGAGTCCAGTCGCCGACAAGTCGTGATAGCGGATAATGACACAATACGCCTGTATTTGTATATCCTGAATCATTGATTGCCTTTTGCAGGGTATCATAAATCAGGTTTTCGGACAGGTACTCCGATATCATCTGATGTTTGGACTGATAAGCCAGTCTTTCAGCAGTGTATTGTTTGTATAACAAATCGAAAACCGAATGCAGTTTACTCTTTTTACTTCGAAGTTGTTAAACCGTATATAATTTATTAGCTGACTGAGGTTGGAATCCTCCGGCATTTCATTCCCGTTTGCAACCACATAAAGATGTTTCTTGGCACGGGAAATGGCTACATTGAGCAGATTGGCATCATCCGAAAATTCTGTGAGACTGTTATCTACCATGCTCATAATGATAGTATCGCACTCACGCCCCTGATACTTATGCACCGTGCTGGCCATGTTTTTGCCTAAAGTCCGGTTGATGGCCTCTGCCTGCAAACGGTATGGCGTGATAATGCCTATAGTTTCCGTTTCGGAGCATTGCGGAAGTACCTCCCGGACTATTACATCTATTTCCCTCTGGTTGAAATGTTCTCGTGCGTGATTGCCGGGCATCGTCTGAATAAGCTGCAATACCTTATCTTCGTGTTTGTCTTTGGTCATGGCAATAAGTTCGCCGTTGTAGAAACGTCGGTTGCAGAATTCGATGATTTTGGGATGGCAACGGTAATGCTCCCGAAGCAATGTCACCGGTGCATCCCTGAAGACTTCCAAACACGATTGCAGGAAACTGTGACTTGCGGCATCATATCGCTCATCCACCTGACAGCTTGTTCGTATTGCATTCAGTGCAAGAGCCTCTTCACGGCTTATCACATTAGCCAACTGTTTGTCGTCGCCGACAATTACCGCATTCATCGCGCAGGAAAGAGCCAGGGCGCCTGTTTTTATGTCCACCTGTGAAGCCTCGTCCATGATGGCATAGTCAAACACCATATCCTCGCTGATACAGCTTTTAGCGCAGTAGGTAGTGCTGAGCACAAGCGGATATTCCTTCAGGAAGGCTTGCGTCCGGTACTTTATATCATAGATATCAAACTTCTTTCTCGTACCTTTGCCATATCGCCGGGCCATATGGTTCTTCAATATCATCAATGAAGAGGAACGCAGAGTTTCAACGCTTTTGGATATATCTGCTTCTTGCAATTCCGATTCTATCGCTTTCAGTTCCTTTTCCATTTCATCCTTCTTGGAGCAGTAATAAGCGTATTCCAATTCGGATATGACATTAGAGGTCTCCTTGCTCAAAAAGCTCAGCATCTTTATGCCTAACGCAAAAGCCCATCTCAATCTGAAGAGTAAGCCCGGCTTATGTCCGTTCTCTGACATAATCTTGTAGGCGTACAGTAATTTCATGAGCCTGGCAGACGGTTTACCCTTCAAACGTTTGTCTTCCCTATGTCTGGATTCCAGAAACTGGTTATATTTAGATTCAATCAATAGCGCATCAAGTTCGGCTTTCAGTCGGGCCTGCCGCAACTGCACATCAAATCCCTTAGAGACGCATTGAAGTGCATCTTTTGCCAGCTTTCTCACGCAGGACTCATGCTCGAGAACCCAAGCGGACATCTCGGGACATTCCTTCTGACTGTCAATGAACGCTTTCTTATTCTCCACACTGCCCAACTTGGCAACAATGAAATCAAGTCCTTCGCCTGAAAGTTTCTCTGCCACATTGTCCACGGCAGAATTGTTGTTTGATACCACCAGTACTGTTTTGCCATTCATGAGCAGATTGGCGACGATGTTCAGAATCGTCTGCGTTTTGCCGGTTCCGGGAGGCCCCTGAATAATACTTACTTGATGAGTCAGGGCGGCTTCAACGGCCGTTTTCTGACTCGAATTGCATCCGAAAGGATAATACACTTGGCGTGGCATAAGACAAGTGGCGAGCTTCGTCTTCTCACCCAGATATTGGGCCAGGGGAACATTGTCACGCTTCAAATCCACCATTTCATACTGTTTGGACAGGATGTTCTCGTCCTGCTCGCTCAGCAGTCCCGTTTCGGCAGCCAGCTTGCAGAGATATTCCCATGTAGAGCCGCCGTTTATGTCAATCGGTGTGCGGGTGATGTAGACATTTTTTCCCTCAAGATTCTCATGTTGCCCGTCGGCATAGGTGACATGATAGAATGTGTAATGTCCATCCGTAAACCGCAGCAGTTCGGCCACATTATGAATGCGTCTGTTGTCAATGTACAGTCCTTTCTGCCCAAGATCAATTGTCTCGGGATTTTTCAGACAAAGCAGTCGGGACGGGTTGTAGTTGAACACGCGGGGCGATGACGAAAAGCGTACGCTCAGAAGGCCGTTTGTGTTTTTGTTGATAAAGGAGACCTGTTCGGTGACAAACATCCTTCTTTTGTCCTGTCTTTCCAGGTCTACAATCATATATTGACGAGGATTCATAATGGAACGTTTACATCAATTCTGTCATAACGTAGTGCAAAGGTAAACCTTTTTCAGATATTTCAGCGGCCGGTTTACGGAGATTGTCTCAGGCTTTTTTTCATCGCCGGGCAGGACACAAAAAAAGCATAAGTCCAATTTGAACTTATGCTTTTCTTATCGTTTGTTGAAGTTTATATCTTACAACTTGTGAACAGTTTCAACCAGACTCTTACCTGTTTGAACCGCTTCAAGGTTGGCAGGTATCAACTTGTGATGTCTTTCAGGCAAAGACTTTTGAAGTCCCTTTTCTATGAACTCCTCGGTTACTACCGGTTTTACCTTCAAGAACGCTCCCAATACAATCATGTTGAATACTTTGGACATTCCAAGTTCCGCACTCTTTTCTGTTGCCGCAACCTTGTAGATGTTTATGTCCGTCCTTGTAGGAGGGTGTATTATTCCGTTAGGGTCGTACAATAGAACACCGCCCGGCTTAACCGAATGTTCAAACTTGTCCAATGATTGCTGGTTAAGTATTATTGCCGTGTCGAACTGGCTGATGATAGGAGAGGATATTCTCTCATCCGAGATGATAACAGACACATTCGCAGTACCACCACGCATTTCAGGTCCGTAAGACGGCATCCAGCTTACCTCCTTGTCTTGCATCGCTCCGGAATAGGCCAATATCTTGCCCATTGACAAAACGCCCTGTCCTCCAAAGCCCGCTATGATTATTTCTTCTGTCATTTTCTTTACTCTTTATAGGTTTGTACTATCTTACCTTTACTCCGTCAACCTTTATGTCGCCCGGAACATACTTGGCCATCATGTTCTCTTCCATCCACTTGTTGGCTTCAACAGGGGTTTTCTTCCATCCCGAGTTGCAGTTGGAAAGAATCTCCACAAATGATGTTCCCTTGTGATTCTTCTGGTTCTCAAATGCCTGACGGATTGCTTTCTTGGCTTTTCTTACAGCGGCTGGAGTCTGAACAGACTGACGAGTAACATAATAAGTTCCCGGCAAATCGGCCAACAATTCGGTTATCTGCAAAGGATATCCGTTCAATTCCACACATCTTCCGTATGGAGTAGTTGCAGTCTTCATACCCAACAGCGTGGTAGGAGCCATCTGTCCTCCGGTCATACCGTAAATACCGTTGTTGACGAATATGATGACAATGTTCTCTCCACGGTTGCAGGCATGTATCGTCTCACCTGTTCCTATTGCCGCCAAGTCTCCGTCTCCCTGATACGTGAACGTGTGATGATTTGGATGAAGACGTTGTATCGCAGAGGCAATCGCAGGAGCCCTTCCGTGAGCCGCTCCCAACGAATCGACATTGAAATAATTGTAGGCCAATACCGAACATCCGACAGGTGCTATGCATATCGCCTTGTCCTGTATGCCCATTTCTTCTATAACTTCGGCTATGATACGGTGAATCGTTCCGTGTCCGCAACCAGGACAATAGTGCATCACCGCATCCGTAAGCACGTTTGTTCTCTTGTAAACCAGATTCTCTGGCTTTATTATATCTGGATTAAACATAACTCTTAACCTTTAATGATTTGATTTTCCAATGCTTCCAACACTTCATGAGGTGTAGGTATTATTCCACCGTAACGTCCGAAGTGTTCCACCTTACACTTGTTTTCAGCTGCCAATTTTACGTCCATGACCATTTGTCCTGCACTCATCTCCACAGACAATATGCCTTTTACCTTGGATGCAAGTTCAGCTATCTGTTTCGTAGGGAAAGGGAACAGTGTTATAGGTCTCAACAAACCTATCTTGTAGCCTTTCTCTTTTCCCAACTGCATGGCCTTTTGCGCTATACGTGCCGATGAACCGTAAGCAACCAACAAATAATCCGCATCTTCAGTGTCCAATGCTTCAAAACGTACATCCTCTCTTTCCATCTGTCTGTACTTTGCCTGAAGATGATGGTTGTGAGCCTCCTGCTTTGCTGAATCCAATTCCAATGATGTGATTATGTTGTGATCTCTGTATGCAGGTTTTCCGAATGCTGCCCAAGGAGCCTTTTCTGCTATCTGTTCGTCAGTCCAACGAGGAACGTAGTCGCCTACATAAAGCTTCTCCATAACCTGTCCTATTGCTCCGTCAGACAAAATCATTACCGGAGTACGATATTTGAATGCTATGTCCCATGCATCGAAAACGAAATCATACATTTCCTGAACCGAAGCCGGTGCCAATACATACATCTGGTAGTCTCCGTGTCCGCCTCCCTTGGTTGCCTGGAAGTAGTCGGCCTGTGAAGGCTGTATGGTTCCCAATCCTGGACCTCCCCTGACAACGTTTACAACCAAACATGGGAGTTCAGCTCCCGCAAGATATGTAAGACCTTCCTGCATCAAACTTATTCCCGGTGAAGAAGAGGATGTCATAACCTTCTTTCCGGTACCTGCGCCTCCGTAAACCATGTTGATGGATGCAATCTCACTTTCGGCCTGCAAAACCACCATACCAGTCTTTTCCCAAGGCTTTTCCAACATAAGGTGCTCCATAACTTCGGATTGCGGAGTGATGGGATAACCAAAGTATCCGTCACAGCCTGAACGAATCGCTGCCTCTGCAATCGCTTCGTTACCCTTCATTAATTTTAGCTCTTTTGCCATTTCTATTTTAGTTTAATCGTTTATAACTTAGCTTTGTACACGGTGATGACACCATCCGGACAAACCATGGCACAACTTGCACAGCCAATGCAATCATCCTTTGTTGCTTCGGCATAGTTGTAACCCTTGCCATTTACATTCTTCGATAGGGCGATAACCTGGTTGGGGCATGCTCCGACACATACCGAACAACCCTTGCAACGCTCCGTATCAATTACAATTGCTCCTTTTATTGCCATTGCTCTTTAAGTTTTAATGAATAAATACTATTTGTTTTGATTCCTTATTTGAACCCCAAAATTATAACTTTATTTCGTAACTGCAAAATAAATGTGTCTTGAAAGGTCAAAATCAAAACGCCGTTTCGATTTTCTCTTTTCTGAATCCGTTTTTTTTCCTTGATTATGATTTTGTCAAATCAAAATCCATTTAAGCCTTCTTTGGACTAAACGGATTTTCATGCAAAATAATTGTTGGATTAATTCGTTATAAATAGAAAAAGTGTTATGAAAAAGATAGAATTACCGCAATTGCCGTACGCAATGGACGCATTGCAACCTTTTATATCGAAACAGACGATAGAATTTCATTACGGGAAGCATCATCAGACCTATGTGGACAATCTGAACAAGTTGATTGAGGGAACGGAATTTGAGAACTCTTCTCTGGAAGAGATGATAAAACGTTCCACCGGAGGAATATTCAACAATGCGGCCCAGGTGTGGAATCACACTTTTTATTGGGAATCGCTTACACCTGGTTCCACCGGCGTGCCTCAGGGTGTTCTGGCAGCTGAAATTGACAGACAGTTCGGCAGCTTTGAGGATTTCAGACAGAAATTCACGCAGGCGGCCTTGACCCTTTTCGGCAGCGGTTGGGTATGGCTTGCAAAGGATGACAAGGGAACTCTTGAGATATTGCAGACATCCAATGCAGACAATCCTTTGAGGACAGGCAGGATTCCTTTGCTCACATGCGATGTGTGGGAACATGCCTATTATCTTGACAAACAGAATCGTCGTGCCGCGTATGTGGAGGATTTCTGGAAAATAGTCGATTGGAACAGGGTTTCCTTGAGGATGGAAGGTGGAAGATAGGTTTCGTCATCGGTTTGATTGACAAACAGGAAAGATATTTGTGTTTCATGGTTTTACGGCTTTCGTGCTACGTCTTGTACACGGAAGCCGTTTTGTTTTTACGTGTGTGATGCAGTCGGGATTTTTGTTTGTCATACGGGGGTTTATTTTAGTTCTTCAAATGCTTTATCAATCCAATTTTTTGACATACCTTTGCATCTTATAAACAAGTAAACAAGAAGTAACAATTAGGAATAATTTATAATTTAAGGCAATGGCGAAAGAAAAGAAATTTTTGACATGCGATGGTAATCAGGCTTGTGCGCATGTGGCCTACATGTTCAGTGAGGTTGCTGCGATTTATCCTATTACCCCTTCATCACCAATGGCGGAATATGTTGATGAATGGTCTGCAAACGGACGTAAGAATATTTTTGGAGAAACCGTCAAGTTGATAGAGATGCAGTCCGAGGCTGGAGCTGCGGGAGCGTTGCACGGTTCATTACAGGCGGGAGCGTTGTCGACAACCTTTACCGCATCACAGGGATTGTTGTTGATGATTCCGAACATGTACAAGATAGCGGGCGAATTGTTGCCGGGAGTGTTGCACGTTACAGCTCGTACGATTGCGGCACAGGCTTTGTCCATTTTCGGAGATCATTCCGATGTTTATGCTTGCCGTCAGACGGGTTTTGCAATGCTTTCTTCGGCTTCTGTTCAGCAGGCCATGGACTTGGCAGGTGTTGCACATCTTTCCGCAATAAAGTCAAGGGTGCCTTTCTTGCATTTCTTCGACGGATTCCGTACTTCTCATGAAATACAGAAGATAGAGGCGCTTGATACGGAGGATATGGCGGCATTGATAGATAAAGACGCATTGAAAAGATACAGGGACAATGCCTTGAATCCTGAACATCCGGTAACAAGAGGTACGGCACAGAACCCTGATGTGTTCTTCCAGGCAAGAGAGGCTTCTAACACATACTATGAAGCCGTTCCCGACATAGTTGCGGATTATATGGAAAAGATATCCGCGTTGACATCAAGAGAATACAAGCCGTTCAACTATTACGGTGCTGCCGATGCCGAGAACATCATAGTTGCAATGGGCAGTGTTTCCGACACAATCAAGGAAGTTATAGATTATCTTGCAAACAAGGGAGAAAAACTCGGATTGATAACGGTACATTTGTACAGGCCTTTCTCAAAGAAGTATTTCTTTGCGGCAATGCCTAAGACACGCAAGAGAATATGTGTTTTGGACCGTACGAAAGAGGCCGGAGCGAGCGGAGATCCTTTGTATTTGGATGTGGTTGAAGCGTTTGCTTCATGTTCATGCAATGACAAGCCTTTGATAATAGGCGGAAGATACGGTCTGTCTTCCAAAGATACTACACCTGCGCAGATACTTTCGGTCGTTGAAAACCTGAAGTCTTCCGAGCCTAAGAATCAGTTTACGGTAGGTATAGTTGATGACCTTACTTACCGTTCTTTGCCTATGCTTGAGGAAGTCTCCATGGCTACGGAAGGAACGTTCGAGGCCAAGTTCTACGGATTGGGTGCGGACGGTACGGTCGGCGCAAACAAGAACTCCATAAAGATAATAGGAGATAACACCAACAAATATTGTCAGGCTTATTTCTCGTATGACAGCAAGAAGTCGGGCGGATTTACCTGTTCACACTTGCGTTTCGGAGACAATGTGATACGTTCTCCTTATTTGGTTACTACTCCGGATTTCGTTGCATGTCATGTTTTCAACTACATGAATATGTACGAGGTTCTTAAGGGAATAAAACCTAACGGAACGTTCTTGTTGAATTCCATGTTTGACGCGGAAGAGACGGTAAAAAGACTGCCTGCAAAAGTAAAGAAGGAATTGGCGGAAAAGAACATAAGCTTTTATATCATAAACGCTACCAAAATAGCAGAAGAGATAGGTCTTGGAAACAGGACGAACACTATATTGCAGTCAGCTTTCTTCAAGATTTCAGGAGTAATTCCTTATGATTTGGCTGTCACAGCCATGAAGAAAGCCATAGACAAGTCTTATGGCAAAAAAGGAGAGAATGTTGTCAAAATGAACTATGCCGCAGTTGACAAGGGCGGTGAAGTTATAAAGGTGGATGTTAAAAAGGAATGGGCTGAGGCCTGCGCTTGCGGATGTTCGGCAGACGATAAGGCTGACAGACCTGAGTTCATAAGGAACATTGTTGATGTAATCAATGCTCAGGAAGGAGACTCTTTGCCTGTGTCCGCGTTTAAGGACATGGCAGATGGAACGTTCCCTGCAGGAACATCCAAATATGAAAAGAGAGGTATAGCTTCCCATGTTCCACAATGGCATTCCGAAAACTGTATACAGTGTAACAAATGCTCCTTGGTTTGCCCTCATGCAGCCATACGTCCGTTCGTGTTTACAAAGGATGAACTTGCGAAGGCGGGAGAGATAACCACGATAAAGGCTATAGGCAAGGAATTTGAAGGAATGCAGTTCCGTGTACAGATATCTCCTTTGGATTGTACGGGTTGCGGCAACTGTGTTGACGTATGTCCTGCAAAGACCAAGGCTCTTACGATGGAGTCCTTGATGTCGCAAATGTCCGAGGCAGAGACATGGGACAAGGTTACAAAGAATGTAAGCTACAAGTCCGATTTGGTTGACATATCGAAGAATGTTAAGAATTCTCAATTTGCACAGCCGTTGTTTGAATTTTCGGGAGCTTGTGCAGGTTGTGGCGAAACTCCTTATATCAAACTGATTACGCAATTGTTCGGTGAAAGGATGATGGTTGCCAATGCTACGGGATGTTCTTCCATTTATGGAGGTTCTTGTCCTTCCATGCCTTATACTGCAAATGCCAAGGGCAGAGGTCCTGCATGGGCCAATTCCTTGTTTGAGGACAATGCGGAGTTCGGTCTTGGTATGGCAACGGCTACGCGAAAGATGAGAGACAGGGTTGAGGATTTGATGCGCAAAGGCTTGCAGTGTACTTGTTGTACGGATGAACAAAAGGCGTTGTATCAGTTGTGGATAGACAACAGGGAAAATGCAGAGATTACTCAAAAGGTATATGATGCGTTGGTACCTACCTTGTCTGAGTGCGGTTGTGACATATGCAAGTCTCTTGAAGAAAACAAGCAGTACATAGTCAAGAAATCGCAATGGATATTCGGTGGCGATGGCTGGGGTTATGATATAGGTTATGGCGGATTGGATCATGTGATAGCTTCAGGTGAGGATGTCAACATATTGGTTGTCGATACCGAAGTGTATTCCAATACCGGCGGACAGGCTTCGAAGGCTACACCTGTGGGAGCAATAGCCAAGTTCGCAGCTTCCGGAAAGAGAATACGCAAGAAAGACCTTGGTATGATAGCAACCACATACGGTTATGTTTATGTGGCTCAGGTTTCAATCGGAGCAGATCCTGCACAATATCTTAAGGTATTGAAGGAAGCGGAAGCATATCATGGACCTTCCTTAATCATAGCTTATGCACCTTGTATCAACCATGGCATAAAGATAGGCATGGGTAAGACTCAGGAAGAGGGAAGACGTGCCGTAGAATGCGGTTATTGGCATTTGTGGAGATACAATCCTGAACTTGCAGCCAAGGGAGAGAATCCGTTCTCTTTGGATTCCAAGGAACCTGACTGGTCAAAATTCCAGGCATTCATAGATGGAGAAGTACGTTATAATTCATTGAAGAAAGCATTTCCGGAAGAAGCTGCTGAATTGTTTGCAGCCGCTGAAGAGAATGCAAAATGGAGATACGATTCATACAAACGTATGGCGTCAATGAACTGGAACAGGTAAGATAAGGCTGTTTGACAGACAATTATACGGAGTTTGCGAAAGCAGACTCCGTATAATTTTATATGGATTATAAATCAGTGCCAACCAAACTTTAAAGTGGGAAATCGGATTCTGAATCCGTTTTTTCCTTTTCAGAAAAGGTTTTTTTCTTTTCAGAAACCGTTATTATATCAGTCTGATATTATGTTTTTTATTTCATCGAACAGCCTTTGGCAAGGCAATCCCATTATCGTATAATAGTCGCCCTCTATTTTTTCTATGCCTGTCAAGCCTATCCATTCCTGAATGCCGTAGGCTCCTGCTTTGTCATAAGGTGCGTAGTTTTGTATATAGTATGATATTTCCTCTTCAGTAAGATTCTTGAACTTTACAGTGCTTGTCTGACTGAAACTTTTTATTGCTTTATTTGTACGCAGGCAACATGCGGTTATGACTTTGTGAGTCTTTCCACTCAATATGTTTAAGGTTTCTCTTGCTTTGATTTCGTTTTCTGGTTTGTTTAAAACGACATTTCCCATAACGACCGTTGTATCGGCTGTTATAAGAATTGCGCCTTCGGACAAGGGTTCAGTATACGATTCTGATTTTTTTCTCGCAAGAAATTCTGCGGTTTCTTCAGGCTTTATGTCACAATCGAGACTTTCATCCGCATTTATGTTTATTGTATTTACATTGTTAAACCCCATTTGTTTCAGGAGTTGTCTTCGTCTTGGCGATTGTGAGGCAAGGATTATCTCCCTGTGAAGAATATTACTCAATTCCACTGACTATTATGTATTTGACCGTTGTCATTGTGAACAAAATGGAAACAAACAATATTTTCAATAAAGAGGACAGGAACACATAGTCTTCTTCAGACAGTGCCTTGCGTAATTCATAAATGAAATAAACAAGGGGCAAGTGTATGAGTAAACTTACCAGTCCCAATATTCTCATAGGAGAAGCCGAATAATATCTGTATTGGAAACAAGTCACTGTAAACATCAGTATGAGACTTAGAATATATATGGGCATTTTTCGGTTTTGCCCGAAATCCTGTGCCTCCCATTGATGGTTCAATAGAGTGTTTGTCAAGGCCAACAAGAATATAAATGCTGTGAAAAACAGAATGACAATTGATATTTCCTTTATTTCCGGAATTATTATTCTGAATAAATCCGGCTTTGATATGAGTGAGAACAGTTCGAACAGACCGGGAAGCAGTACGAGCATTGCACAAAATAGGGAAACTATTATGCCACCGTATATACTAAGGTTTTTGTATCTTATTGCATAAAAATAGGATGAAAAGGCAAACAGGAGCATTACGGACCCCAAATGAACGAATCCGTTTGCATGACCTATGATATAACCTATAAGGACAGAAATTGCATCTGGAATGACAAATGAACTGACGATAAGGGATTTGTTCTGATGGCATTTGTTTTCGGAATAATACAGATTCATCATATTCGAACCGAACATTATAAGCAGGACAGCCAGGCAAAACAATACAAACTCTCCAATAGAGACTAGAGAACTGAATCCCAACGCATTGTAGAAATAGTTTATTACGAAGATTTTTACGATGATCATACATGCCAAAGCCATAAGCATGTTTTGCCATCGTGTAGCGTTTAATATGTCTTTAATCATTTCGTGTTTTAATTTCTTCCTTGACTTTCTTTCCCTTGTCGAATACCGTTCTTGATATTATGTTCCCTTTTTTGTCGTAGTTCTTCCATACCCCCGTTCTCAACCCGTTTTTGTATTCGCCTTCGCTTGAGGGTTTGTCAGAACTGTAATATTCAATCCATTTTCCGTCAGGGCGTCCGTCCTTGAAGTTCTGTTCTCTTTGTTTGCTGCCGTTGTTTGAGAAGAAAGTCCATTTACCTTCTTTGCGTCCTTTGGAATACATGCCTTGCTCGATAAGGATGCCGGAAAGGTATTTTTCCCATCGTCCGTTCAGGATACCGGTATTGTAGCTGGCTTTCTGAAACAAGTCGCCTTTCTCGTCATACAATATTTCAATGCCGTCTTTCATTCCGTTTTTGTATGAGACTTCTGTTTTTTTAGTACCGTCTTCGTAAAACAACTCCCATTTTCCGTTCATCTCCCCATTGGAAAAAGAACCTCTTGAAATGATGTTGCCGTTTTCGAACCAACTTTCCCACATTCCCTCTTCTTCTCCGTTGACATAGCTGCCTTTGTGATGTAGTTTGCCGTTTTCGTAATATGTTTTCCAAAGGCCTATTCTTTTCCCTTCCAAATATTCGCCTTCTCTCCATTTTTCACCGGTTTCATAGAAATAAACCCAGTGTCCTGTTTCTTTGTCGTTGAAGTACCGACCTTCACTGCCTTTTTTCCCGTTGCTTTTGTAATAATAGGTCCACAAACTGTCTCTTTTGCCGTTTTTGAGAAATCCTTCCATGTCTTTCCTTCCGGATTCATACCACCATGTTGCTTTGCCGTCAAGAGAGTCGTTTTTGTATGAAGATTCAAATTTGACTTTTCCGTCAGGAAAGAACTCTTTGTAAGGTCCTTGTTTTTTACCGTCTGAAACCATGCAACTGTAATGCAGTTGTCCGTTGCGATAAAAAGCTTTCATGGTGCCGTTCCCTGTGGCTATTTCCACTTTTTGTATGGAGTCGTTTTCATAGTAGTAAATCCATTGACCTGTTTTTCGGCCGTTTTTGTCATATTCCCCCTTTATCTGCAGTTTCCCGTTATCGTAGAACCATTGCCATTGTCCCGTTCTTGTTTTGTTGTCGCTTAGAAATCCTTTTGTTGCCACAGCTCCATTGTTCCAATATTCCGTGTATGGTGTTTGAGAATGGATATGAACAGACACGAACAAAAAAGCAGCTGCAAAAGCAGCGATTTTTTTCTTCATCATTATTTCTTATTGTTTGGAGTATGTTATTCTTATTGATGCTGGTTTGGTAGGATGCGCAGGTCCGTTAAGAATGATTCTTGTTGCGGTAGACCGTCTTGAGTCAAGGACAAGATATATATCCGCGTCTTCAATGTTACCGTTTAGGTAGTTGGCCAAATGCATTCCTATGTTCATTTTGAAGGAGTTGGATTTATTGTCGTAATATCCTCCATAGAATGCATCGGAAAGTTGTGCATCGTGTATGAGTATAAGATTGACTTTGCCATTGCTTACATATTTTCTGTAACATAGAATTCTGGTGGACGTGTTCAACGAATATTTGTTTGAACCAGAAACAGGTATTTCCAGAATGGCTGAATTTATTGCCGTATTATTGAAAGAAAGACCTCCGTTTACGTTTTCTTGCCATTTTTGTCTGAACAACAGTTCATCCATGTTTATTTTAGCCATGCTTATACCCATGCTGCCCAAATATATTTCGGTGTTTCCATTCAATGTGTCCGATATGTTCAGACCCGATATTTGTGATGAGGAAAAGTCATAACCATAATGCATGAACCTGTGTCCATTTGCGGGGAAATTTATAAGGTATTTTTGATTTTTGTTGTTTTGTTTGTAATATACGGCTATACCTGAAAGAGAGGTAGTCATGTCCACGTATGCAATCATGCCTCCAGTTGCGCTTCTTTTCCTGAACTGTATTTTTATACCTTTGAAAAGTCTGCAGAAATCATCATTGGTTCCATTGAATGTTTTTATTTTGTTGACGAATGCATCGTTTAGTTTTAGTGACAAATGAGGGTCTATGCTGTCATTGTCTGAATCATATCTTATTTCCTTTGTTCCGTTGAATATAGGTTCACTGTTTGTAGCCACGCTGCAGAATCCGTATTTTTTCGTAGAGTCTATTTCTTCAGATACTTCATATATGTAAACATCCATTTCTTTTGATTTTACCAATGTATCTCCTGTAAATCCGCCTATATAGGCCAGATTGAGTAATACTGAGTCTATGGAATAAGATGAAAAATCTACTGAAGAAGTAGAAAGATTGAGTTGGGTATATATATCGGAAGAAATCAATCCGAATTTGTTATCGTAATATTCTCCCACAACATTGTAACGGTAATTGGCCGTTTCAATGGAATCTTCCTTGAAGAAAGAAGCGTCCATTATTCCAGAAGGATTATAAACGTTGACGTTGACCAAATCTTCTCCGTTGACCAAGTCCAATCCTAGCGTTTCATCCTCGTCTATACAGGAAGTAAAAAGGAATGGCAATAAAAGCAATAATAAACCTTTCGCATTGCGTAAATGGCATATATTAATCTTCATCTGGAACAATAATGGAATTATATAGATTATTTATATTTTCGGATAATTCTTTCAGCGAATCGTTATACTCGACAAAAGGTTTTTTGGAATCTTTGACAAATTCCATCAATTCTGGATTTACCTTGTCGGAGGCTATTACAATAGCATCCGCATAAGAAATGGCGGCTTTCATGATATTTATGTAGTTTGGATCTTTGTATAATTTCCAATCTTTAGGAGTACCACCGTCCATTTTCAGTTTTTTATGCATATCTTCGCATAATACTCCCTCGAAATCGTCTCCAAACAGGCTTATTACGATTTTACTGTCTGAAAACAAAGGATTGTTACCATATTCGGTTCTTTTTAGATAAAAAGGCAATAATGCTGCGAACCATCCGGAACAATGTATGACGTTAGGATCCCAACTTAACTTTTTGATTGTTTCCAATACTCCCCTAACGAAAAAAATGGCTCTTTCATCATTGTCATCAAACAACTTTCCGCTATCATCAAGTATATTGGCTTTTCTTTGAAAAAAGTCTTCATTGTCAATGAAATAAATCTGCATTCTCGCCGGTTGAATAGAAGCAACCTTTATTATAAGTTGGTGATCGGCATCATTTATGATTAAATTCATGCCAGAGAGTCTTATAACTTCGTGTAATTGGTTCTTTCGTTCGTTTATGTCACCGAATTTAGGCATGAAAGTTCTTACTTCCTTTCCTTTTTCCTGAATGTTTTGTGGTATGTATCGGCCAAATTCCGCTATATCAGAACCGTTTAAATACGGTTTTATTTCCTGATTTACAAATAATACTCTTGCTTTGTTCATATTAAATGATATCTATTGCAAAGTTACGCAAAATAAAGCTTCTAACAAAATTTACGTTCTTCCAACATGGGAACAAACTTGAAGTTTCCGAACGTTTTGATACTTATTTCCGTATTCGAGATTTTGGTGACTTTATACATTTTCTGTTCGTTTTTACCGACGGGTATAACCATTATACCACCTGTCTTCATCTGTTCGACTAATTTTTGTGGAATATCCGGAACACCACATGTCACTATGATTTTATCAAATGGTGCGTAAGCAGGCATGCCGAGATAACCATCTCCAAAAGAAGTTTTGGGTTTATATTTGAGAATTTCAAACATGTTTTTTGCATAATCGAATAGAGGTTTGAATCGTTCGATTGTAAAAACTTTGGCTTTCATCTCACACAATACGCATGTTTGATATCCAGAGCCTGTTCCTATTTCCAAAATTTTATCGCCCTTTTGAACGTTTAGCAATTGAGTCTGAAAAGCTACTGTAGACGGTTGGGATATTGTCTGGTTGCAGAGAATCTCCAAGGCTCTGTCTTCATAGGCTATCACATCTAAAGATGAATCTAAAAAAAAATGTCTGGGGACATTGTTTATTGCTTCAAGTACATGTTCGTCGGAGATGCCTTTTTCTCTGAGATAATTTACCAGCATCCTTCTCATCCCCTTGTGTTTGAAACTGTCTAAATACATTATTGTACCTTGGTTTTAGATTGCGAAGGTACGAAGAAATTAAAATATTGAATACTTGTGTTTGCAAAAAACATGTAAATTTGCAATAGATATTCGTTTTGTACAGATGACAATGAATATTGATTTTACGATTTGATAGTTTTTGATGTTATGGATAAAGTATTTTTGTTTTTATTTGTTGCGATATTGTTTTGTTCTTGTGATGACTTTGACGGTGAGCAGGAAATTCCGTCTTATGTGAAATTTGACGGATTTGAAATGGTTGATAATCCTGACATGACTCCGTCGCAAACAGAAGATATGCTGACAAGTGACGTAAGAGATGTGTGGTTATATGTGGATAATATATTCATAGGTGCTTATCCTTTACCATGTTCGATACCTGTTTTGAAGGAAGGAAAACACAAGATTGATTTAAGACCTGGAGTTATATACAATGGAATGAATAACACAAGGGAAGCATATCCTTTTTATACTACTGTGATAGATACTCTTGATTTAGTTCCCGGTAAGGAAGTGGAAGTTACTCGTAACGAAATAATGTATGATTCTGATAAGATGACGATTCCTTTTTTGGAATCTTTCGAGGATCCTTATATTGGATTTCAACAAGCCGATTTTACGAATGACAATCCTGAGAAAATAATAGTTATAAGTAGTAATGACAGTGTAAGATATGGAGCTTCGTGTGGTGCGATTTATTATGATGTAAATGGTAAAAACAAATACATATCAGTTGATTCTATTCATTGCACTAATACCAATGGTGTCGTTTTGGAATTGGATTATCATTGTAATGTGCCATTCGAAGTCGGTATATATGGTAAGTCAGGATCTTCTTCCACGGATAGTTATGTGAGTGCTGTGAGAATTACTCCCAATCATTCTAAAGGATGGCAGAAAATGTACGTTATACTTGGCAAGGTATGGGGTCAGTTAGGTTATCCTTCGGATTTCAGATTTTATTTAGAGCTTATAAATCAAAATGGGATTTCCGGTGCTTATGTACATATAGATAACGTTAAATTGATACATTTTCCAAATCAATATTAATTAGATAATAAGGATAAGACGGAATAATGAATATCAAATTACAGACTGCTAAATATGTTGTATCTGATTTTATTGCTGCTACGATAGCGTGGAGTTTGTTTTTCATATTCCGCAAAATATCAATAGAGGCAGGAACATTCAGAGATGTGAATGCTGTTTTCGAGGACAGAAATTTTTATCTGGGTCTGGTTTTTGTTCCGTTGTTTTGGTTAGGATTGTATTATATTCAGGGCAGTTATCGTAATGTATACCGTAAATCAAGATTAAAAGAATTGGGTCAAACAGTAATGGCTTGTGTAATAGGAGTAATTATCATATTCTTTGCATTGTTGTTGGATGACAAGGTTAGAACTTATGACAATTATTATTTTTCTTTCCTTGTACTTTTGACCATTCATTTTTTGTTGACATATATTCCACGATTAATTATAACAACTCATAAGGTTAGATCAATACATAACCGTACAATAGGCTTTCCAACAATTATTGTTGGAGATAAAGCGAAGGCTATAGAGATTTTCAATGACTTGCAAGGACAGGAGGTATATTCAGGAAATAAGATAGAGGGTTTTGTCAATATATCCGGAACGCCTGTGAGTGATTTGCCTTTGAATTATTTGGGAACATTAAAGGAAATATCCCGTATTATTTCGGATTACAAAATAGAGGAAATAATAATCGCTCTGGAAAAGGATGAAGAAAACGCAGTATATGATATAATTTCTCTTGCAGGACAGAATATTGAAATAAAAATACCGGCAGATAGAAAAGATATATTGTTGGGTAATGTTAAAACTACGGCTATATTTCATACACCGCTTATGGTGGTAACTCATGGCCTTATGCCGCCTTGGCAGGGAATAATCAAACGTATGTTGGATATATTTTTTTCTTTGTCTGCCATTGTGATTCTTTCTCCGGTATATCTTATTACGGCTGTAATAGTGTATACTACAAGTAAGGGTACGGTATTCTACAAACAAGAGAGGATAGGTTATCAAGGTAAACCTTTTTATATGCATAAGTTTCGTTCCATGTACATGGATGCGGAGAAAGGTGGGCCTAAATTGTCAAGTGGGGATAAGGATACACGCATAACTCCTTTTGGCCGTTTCATGAGGAAAGTTCGTTTGGATGAAATACCACAGTTCTATAATGTTTTGAAAGGAACTATGAGTATTGTAGGGCCAAGGCCGGAACGTCAATATTTCATAGAACAGATAGTCAAGAAAGCACCTGAATACAGGTTGCTGCACAGAGTCAAACCGGGAATTACTTCATGGGGACAGGTTAAGTTCGGTTATGCGGAAAATGTAGATCAAATGATAGAAAGATTGAAATATGATCTGCTTTATTTGGAAAATATGTCTTTAGCCACAGATATAAAAATATTGCTTTATACTTTCGTGATAATATTACAAGGTCGAGGTAAGTAGAGTTTGTCTATATTTCATTTATTTTTTTGCCTATTATCCTTACAGCAGAACCTACATATTCGCTGCAAGGTTTTTTCTTCATGGTGCAACCTGGCTCTATTCCCAATAGACGTTTGCATACTATGTCCCCATTTTCTTTACGGAATTCTTCTGCGGCATCTCTTATCCACGATATGATTTTTTGATTGTTGACTTTATCGTCAATTCCTTGATATGGGATTACAAAACTACCTGTCATTGCTATTGCAGATACGCATCCGCATATTTCTCTCATTCTTGCTACACCACTACCGAAAGGGAATGCAATTCTTTCAGCCGTATTACAATCCAAGCCGATTTCATTACAAAAAGCCATTAGGACCGATTGCGCACATGTATATCCTTGTTTATGTAGTTTTTGTGCGTATTCAACTTTCTCTTCTATGTTTATTTTCATATTAATAATGACTATAAAAACAACGAGAGACAATGGTCATTGTCTCTCGTTTTGTTATCAGTACATCTGGCCGGAATCGAACCGGCACAGGTTTTACCCCACTAGATTTTGAGTCTAGCGCGTCTACCAGTTCCGCCACAGATGCGCGATTTTTCGATTGCAAAAGTACTACTTTTTTTGAATGTGGCAAATTATTATGCTTTTTTTTTGTAATTGGGAAAATGTATGTAACTTTGCACACATAATTACAAAGGATTTATGGCAGAGAAAAGTCAGAAAGATACAACGGCTCTGTTTACCGGTAGAGCAACGGCTTATTTGGCGAGAAAAATATCCAAAATATACCAAAAGCCGCTTGGAGATTCGATAGTTTTACAATATGCCGATGGAGAGTTCCAACCGTCCTATGAACAGAATCTCAGAGGTTGTGATGTTTTTATAATCCAGTCTACGTTCGCACCTTCGGACAATCTTATGGAGCTTCTAATGTTGGCGGATGCTGCAAAAAGAGCTTCGGCAAAAAGGATAATAGCTGTTATTCCTTATTTTGGATTTGCCCGTCAGGACAGAAAGGATAAACCTAGAGTGCCTATAGCTGCAAAGCTTATAGCAGACTTGTTGCAGGCAGCAGGTGTGAGCAGAGTCATAACGATGGATCTTCATGCCGACCAGATACAAGGATTTTTTAATATTCCATTGGATCATCTTTTGGCATCATCCATATTTATTCCATATCTAAGAGGTCAGGATATAGCGACGGATGATTTATTGTTTGCATCTCCGGATGTTGGAGGAACGAAAAGAGCCAGTCAGTATGCCAAGACTCTCGGTACAGGTTTCGTTATGTGTTATAAGCAAAGGAATAAACCGAATGAAATAGGTACCATGCAGTTGATAGGTGATGTCAAAGGAAAGCATATTATTCTGGTTGATGATATAATTGATACTGGAAATACACTTTGCAAGGCGGCCGACTTGATAAAATCTTGTGGAGCTGAAAGTGTAAGAGCGATGATAACGCATCCAGTATTGAGTGGAGATGCGATAGAGAAAATAGAAAATTCATGTATGGAGGAACTTATCGTTACAGATACCATACCTTTGAAAAGGGATAGTGCGAAGATAAAGGTGCTTTCGACTGCCTCCATATTTGCCGAAGCGATCCGTAGGGTTGAAAACTACGAATCCATAGCGGATTTTTATGAGATAGCCGTCAAACAAAAAGGAGTGATAGAAAGATTTTAGTCCGTTTGTTTCGGATAGTTGTTTGAGTGATTTATAAACGAAAAAAAGTAATTAAAGAAAATGGAGACAGTATCTATGAGTGGTTCTCTAAGAGAGAACGTAGGGAAAAAAGATGCTAAAAACTTGAGAAGTCAAGGATTGGTTCCTTGTGTTATTTATGGTGGAAAGGAAGGTCAAGTTCGCTTTACCTTGGAACAGAAGGCGTTTAAGCCATTGTTGTTTACACCTGATACGCATTATGTTGATTTGGATATAGATGGAAAGCAGTATCGTGCAATATTGCAGGAAATACAATATCATCCTGTTACGGATGAGGTTCTTCATGCTGATTTTTTGCAGATATTTGATGATAAGCCTATTTCAATAACCATTCCGGTCAAGTTGACTGGTACTGCACCGGGGGTTTTGCAGGGAGGAAAACTTACACTTAAAATACGTAAGTTGAAAGTAAAGGGTTTGCCTAATGATATACCTCAGTATGCGGATATAAATGTGGATAGTCTTGAGATAGGTCAGGGTATAAAAGTTGAACAGGTTCAAATAGAGAAAGTTGAACTTTTGGATGTTAAGTCAAGTGTTGTTGTTTGGGTTAAACCTACGCGTGCATCCGGAAAATAGGAGTATTTAGATCAAATCTTATATCAAAGGTTGTGTCTTTGGATGCAACCTTTTTTAATTGTGTGTATGAAATATTTGATAGTTGGTCTTGGAAACCCCGGGAAGGAATATGAAGGTACGAGGCACAATATAGGCTTCATGGTTCTGGACAGGTTTCTGAACAGACTGAATGAGGAAAAAAATACAGAATATTCTTTTTCCGTTGACCGTCATGCTTATGTGGCAGAGGTTAGGATAAAAGGCAGAACGTTGGTGTTGGTAAAACCTACGACCTTTATGAATCTTAGCGGAAAAGCGGTGAAGTACTGGTTGGACAGAGAGAAGATTCCTGTTGAAAATATGCTTGTCATAGTTGATGATCTGGCTTTGGAATTGGGTACAATACGACTGAGGATGTCAGGAAGTGACGGAGGGCATAACGGGTTGAAAGACATAATAAATATATTGGGGCACAATAAGTTCAACAGACTTCGGTTCGGCATAGGCAATAACTTTGCCAGAGGTCATCAGATTGATTTCGTACTTGGAAAAATCACGGGAGAGGACAAGGACATAGTGGATAGGAAATTGGATATGTGCAGCGATATCATTGTTTCTTTTTCCACGATAGGTATGGACAGAACGATGAACGCTTTCAACGGCAAGTAAGGCGAGCTAAGCAAGACTTATAATCTGCAACATCCGGAAAGATATTCCGCTATCTGTTCTGCGGATATTGATTCCATACATTCACATATTGCAGTTTTCCTGCATTTGTTGCAAACGGTCTGTTTGCAAAATATCCGTGTGTTTGTCCCGAAAGGTCTCCAACGTTCTGGATTCATTGGACGTATTGGAGGGAACAATCCTATGGTGTGTTTGTTCAAAGCACCGGCTATATGAAGAGGA
Source organism: uncultured Bacteroidales bacterium (assembly GCA_944320415.1). Classification (GTDB taxonomy): domain Bacteria; phylum Bacteroidota; class Bacteroidia; order Bacteroidales; family P3; genus Onthomorpha. The sequence continues at coordinate 78,183 of CALUHJ010000002.1, read as the reverse complement.
CCGGTACTTGCAGCCACCAGTCCGTCGGATTCGTTTATCAGTGCAATGTATTCTTCCAGTGACAGTTTGCCGCTAAGGTCAAAAACATTGTCATGTGTATCTTCAATAAGATATTTTCTGAATCCCTTCCCTTCCTCTTCAGTTCCGCAAATGAATATTCTGAATCTGTTCTTGTCAAGCAAACCAATTAACTTCTTAAAGTTTTCAAGTCCCCATTCTCTAGCGCTTCCTTTTGATTTCGGATGAAGAATCAAATTGAATAGGTTTTTGTCAACAGAAGTTCTACCATAATTGTCATATTTGTTTAAAACCCTGAAATGCAAATACTTCTGTATATTTTCAAAATCTATGTTCAGAATGGAAGAAGCCAAAGGCTTCAAAAGGAAAAGATTGAGGACTGATTCATGAAGGTTGGAATTTTTTCTGCTGAAATTTGGTAAATAGTTGCAAAATAGCCAGTTGAATAATCTGTGAGACGTCCCTATACGCTTTTTTATGCCGGCTTTTTTGCATATACGTGCTGTTTCTTTACGTGGAAATATATGCAAAACGACATCTATCTCTTTTGTTTGCAGCATATTAACGCCATGATCACTTTGTCTGTACAGTTCATCCCAATCAAGAATCATGTCTACGTCGGCACAGCATTCCACAATAGCTTTCGTATATTTTCTGCATAGAAAGATTACCTGTGAATCAGGAAAATACGATTTTATGATTCCTGCAAGCGGCAGCGTAAGTACTACATCACCTATGCCGTCAGTCCTGCTTATCAGAAAGGTTCTTTGTTCGTTGTTCTCTAAGTTTCGCATATTTCAGAAATGTTGCCATGGCAGATAACTTGCACACCTGATAGCCGGCATATCCGTCCATGAAGCCTCCTTTTATCACGTAGTCCCTGAAAAATTTCCATTTAGGTCTGAACCACAATCCTAATACGCTTATCCTTTTGCCGTCTTTAAGCGCCTGTTTTGCAGTAAGATTGGTGAAGTTCTCTATTTGTTTTACATGACTTGAGGTGTCGTTGTAGGAATAATGTAGCAAGTCCCCTTTCAAACGTATTGTCTCCGTACCCTCCGGCAATTCCAGTCTTTCATGTACGAATTCTCCCTGCCAACGAACCTTGCGTCTGTCAAATATTCTTGTCTTTATGTCCGGATACCACCCGCAATGTTTTATCCAACTGCCGCAGTAGTTGGTCAGACGGGACAGACTGTAAACTTTCCGACTGTCATATTCCTCTTCCTTGAGTTTTTTGATGTTTCTGCTCAATTCATCCGACAGGCATTCATCTGCATCTATCGACAGTATGACATCATGAGAGGCCAATGCATTGCCGAAATTTTTCTGTTCGGCATATCCGAGCCACTCATTGGAAAAAAATCTCACTTTATCGAATGATTCGGCTATTTCCCTGGTGTTATCGTTGGAAAAAGAGTCAACTACAATAATCTCATCCGCAACTTCATGCAGAGAATTTAAACACCTCGCTATGTTGTCCTGTTCGTTGAACGTTATTATTACTGCGGAAATACGCATATGCGCTAAAGAATTTTGTCTACATCCCTGAAAGCAAATTCCTTAACCGAAGGTAAAAGGCTCTTTACATCTATAACGTTTATTTTTTTGCGGGGAAAAGCCTTGTCCATTGCCATGTCAACCTTGTTTGCAAAACCTTCTTCCTTCGCTTTTGCAAACTCAACGTACACTGTGATGTTCTTCAGCCTTTTTTCCTGAGCGGAGACAAATGCCTTGTGAGCCCATGCAGATTGTACATCAAATTCCATCAATACCTTGACAATGTCGCTTGTCAGTTTTTTTCTTCTGTTTCTGCTCCACCAGCCGGCCTTGCGTTCTTTCTCGTTAAAAACCTTGGACAGCTTGTTATTGGTCTTTTTATCTATCATTCCGACTGTAACGATTTGGATTCCGACGATTCTATAACTTGACCAAGCCCGCAAAACCCATGAATGCCATTGCCAGAATGCCGGCCGTAATCAATGCGATTGGAATGCCTCTCACTCCTTTCGGAACCTCTACCAGTTCCAACTGTTCACGCAAACCTGCAAAGATAACCATGGCAAGCGTAAAGCCCAAAGCGATGCCTATGGTGTAAACTATGCCGTCCAGAAGATTGTATCCTTTCTGGATTACCAGAATTGATATACCCAAAACCGCACAGTTGGTCGTTATCAGCGGCAAAAATACTCCCAAGGCCTGATAAAGGGCGGGACTTATCTTTTTCAGGATGATTTCAACCATCTGTACCAAAGCCGCTATTACCAATATGAAAACGATGGTCTGCAAAAATTCTATATGTAAGGGAACCAGAACAAAATACTGCAAAAGAAATGTCACTATGGTTGAAAGAGTCATCACGAATACGACGGCAGCTCCCATTCCGGCAGCGGTACTTACCTTTGTGGATACCCCCAAAAACGGACATATTCCCAGAAACTGGGACAGTATGACGTTGTTTACAAATACCGCAAAAATGATAATCGTTAAGTATTCCATAATCCAATCTATATTTTTTCAATTTGCAAAGCTAATGTTTTTTATTCGAATTCCGTGCTTTTCCCTCAGGTTTTTTGTCTTCAGGATAGCTTTTTTTCTTTCTTGATTCCGGGAAAATGAAATCAAGAAAGAAAAAAATGAAACAAAGATCCAAAAAACTAAAATGAAGTTTCGGTAAAACGCTTTTTCGTATCTTTGCCATGACATCGCAAAGGGGGTATAATGGAACTTTTTTACAGGACATACGGAACTTTGCAGGGCAGAACGGTAGTCATACTTCACGGTTGGCTTGGCATGAGCGGGCATTGGCATAATATTGCAAGGTTTCTGGCGACAAAAGGATTCCGGGTAGTCGTTCCGGATCTGCCCGATCACGGACGCAGTTTTCACACGGATTTTTTTTCATATGAGGGCATGGCACGTTGCATGGACGATTTCTTGCGCTCGCATACCATTGGCAAACCGATACTTGTGGGGCATTCCATGGGAGGTAAGATTGCCATGAAGATGGTTGATTTGTATGGTGACGTATATGACAGACTGGTAATTGTGGATATTTTGCCCCGTGCCTATCCTTGGCTTATGGAAAAGGGATCGGTGGCGGATGTGATATTGAATACCGATCTTGAATCCTTTTCTGCAAGAAGGCAGTTGTATGACTATTTCCGGCAAAACTCCGTGGAGGATGGCTGGTTGGCATTGCTTATGCAGAACATAAGGATGGAAACGGACGAAACAGGAAAGGCGGTGTTTAGATGGAGGAGTAATGCGTGTATGCTTGCCGAAAACATGTTTAAGGTTGCCGGAGGCTTGGATTTGTCTGGCATATATCTTCCCACATTGCTTATAAGGGGCGACAGATCCGAGTTTACTCGCGAGGAAGATATCGGGGATTTCGGTGTTGTATTCAAAAACGGTAGCATAGTCACCGTTGCCGATAGCGGTCATTGGGTTTTTGTTGACAATACGGAAGGTTTTTTGGAGTGTTTGATGAATTATCTGGGTTGATTTCTGGGTAAAAGTCATTTTTTTTACTAACTTTGCCCGAAAAAACGGTTTATGGAGATAAAGATAGAGGTTGTACTGCTTGTTCTGTCCGCAATGTTTTTTTTGAGTGTTTTTGCGGGAAAGGCAAGTTCGAGATTCGGCATACCGGCCTTGTTGTTATTTTTGGGAGTCGGCATGCTTTGTGGCTCCGATGGTTTGGGCATACAGTTCGACAATATTCATCTTGCTCAGGCTGTAGGTACGGTGGCTTTATGCATCATTCTGTTTTCGGGAGGCATGGACACCAAGATATCGGAGATAAAACCCGTATTGTTTCAAGGGATTATATTGTCTACCCTCGGGGTTTTGCTTACCGCCCTGCTCACCGCGGTAATCATCTGGTTGGTTCTGGGGCAAACGGCTATTGGTGCGGGTATAGGTTTTTTGACATCCCTGCTGTTGGCCTCCATAATGTCTTCAACTGATTCTGCATCCGTTTTCTCCATACTGCGTTCCAAAGGTTTGCATCTGAAGCATAACCTGCGTCCCATGCTCGAATTGGAAAGCGGAAGCAATGATCCTATGGCATACATGCTGGTAATAACTCTTACGGAAATTTTGAAGGTGGGAGAGGTATCCGATTATTGGTCTGTTGTGGTAAAGTTTTTTTTGCAGTTGATTGTGGGAGCGTTGGCTGGGTATCTTTTCGGGAAGTTGGCCGTTTTGGTTATCAACAGGATAAAGATAGGCAATGAGGCGTTGTACCCCATTTTGGTTCTTACTTTCTGCATAGCGATATTTTCAGTTACTTATTTCATCTACGGCAACGGTTATCTGGCGGTGTATATAGGCGGTCTGGTCATAGGCAATTCCAAATTCGTCCACAAGCGTTCCTCGATGAAGTTCTTTGAGGGACTGGCCTGGCTGTTTCAGTTGGTAATGTTTTTGACTTTGGGTTTGCTTGTGAATCCTCATGAACTTGTACCGATAATGTTGCCTGCTTTCATAATCAGTTTTGCAATGATATTCATAGCCCGTCCTCTGACGGTGTTTCTATGTCTGCTTCCATTCAAGGGCATGACGTTTAAGGACAGGACCTATGTTTCATGGACAGGGTTGAGGGGAGCGGTACCCATAATATTTGCGATAATACCTTTGGCGGAAGGAATTCCCGAAGCGCGCATCATTTTCAATATAGTGTTTTTCTGTACGTTGATTTCGCTTTTGGTTCAGGGTACATCCTTGCCCCTTGTCGCCCGTTGGCTCGGTTTGGCCGATGAGACAAGGAATGAAATCTCGCTGAAGGATTTTGACATAGATGTTTCCAGTGACATCAAAAAGGTATTGGCCGAGGTGGAACTTTCGGATGCTTCTTTTGAGAAAGGATGCAGGCTTATGGACATTAAACTGCCTGAAAACACTCTTGCCGTAATGGTCAAGCGTGACGAGAAATATTTTATTCCGACGGGCAAGACGGTGTTGAGGAATAAGGATAAGTTGTTGATAATGACGGATGACGATAAGTCCTTGCAGGAAGTTTATGGCATTCTGAAAATAAGAAAGGAATAGGACGGGTGTTTTGCCGGACGGAATGGTTGAGATATAATATTACAAAAGTATAATAACAGTAGAGATGAAAGTATTAGTTTTAAATTGCGGAAGCAGCTCTATCAAATATCAGTTGATAGACATGGACAAAGGTGCAAGCCTTTTGGCCAAGGGTTTATTGGAGCGCATAGGATTGGAAATGGGGGAATTCACTCATAAACCTGTCGGAAAGGACAAGTACTATGTAAAGCAGCCTATAGCTGATCATAAGGCAGGAATCAAGATGGTGTTGGATGCTTTGGTTGATGAGAAGATAGGAGTGATAAAGTCATTGACAGAAATAAACGCCTGCGGTCACAGGGTGGCACATGGGGGAGAGGTTTTCAAGTCCTCGGTTCTTGTAGGTGAAAAGGAGAAGGAACAGATAAGGGCTTTGTTTGCTTTGGCTCCTTTGCACAATCCTGCCAACCTTCAGGGCATTGAGGCGATGGAGGCAATATTGCCGGGAGTCCCACAGGTTGCGGTGTTCGATACCTCTTTCCATCAGACCATGCCCGAGAAGGCATATCTGTATGCCATTCCATATGAATATTATCAGACGGACAAGATACGCCGTTACGGATTTCATGGTACCTCACACCGTTTTGTCGCTCCCAAGGCAGCGAAGATGGCAGGTATGGACATAAACAATTCCAAGATAATATCATGTCATTTGGGTTCGGGAGCCTCCATTTGTGCCGTTAAGAACGGACAGTCGGTAGATACCTCCATGGGATTCACTCCTGTCGAGGGATTGATAATGGGTTCAAGATGCGGTGATTTGGATTTGGGAGTGTTGCTTTACATTGCCGAGAAGGAGAAAATGGCTATAAAGGAAATGAACAACTTCATCAACAAGGACTGCGGTTTGAAGGGAATAACAGGCGGTGTTGTGGACATGCGCGACATCATGGCAGGCAAGCGTGAAGGAAAACAAAGGGAAACCTATGCCTTTGACATGTTTGCATACAGGGTAAAGAAGTACATAGGTGCTTATGCCGCTGCAATGGGAGGAGTTGACATCATTCTGTTTACCGGAGGCATAGGAGAGAATGCATGGTGGCAGAGACAGGAGATATGCGAAGGTCTCGAATTTTTGGGAGCCGAAATGGACAAGGAGTCAAATGAGAAGATGGCAGGACAGGACGGCATAATATCCAAGCCTGATAGCAGGGTGAAAATACTTTCCGTTACAACGGACGAGGAACTGGTCATAGCACAGGATACTTATTCGATAGTTAAGCAGTTGTAATGAAAAGATTTGCTGATTTTTTAATGTTTCTCGGTGGTTGGAAACTGATAGGAGAGCCTGAAGAGGACATGAAGAACTGCGTCTTCATAGAGGCACCGCATACCTCCATGTGGGATTTCGTCTGGGGTCGTTGCGGATTATGGAAACTTGGGGTTAATGCTCATTTCTTTATAAAAAAGGAAATGTTTTTCTTTCCTCTCGGTTTGATTCTCAGGGCTTTGGGGGGAGTTCCAGTTGACAGGAAAAAAGGAGGCGGCATGGTGGAGACGGCAGTCAGGCACTTGAAGGAGAACAGTAATTTTTCCGTAATAATCACTCCCGAAGGCACGAGAAAATACAACGATAAATGGAAAAAAGGTTTTTATTACATAGCGATGAAAGCCGAAAAGCCCATATATCTTTCATGGTTGGATTATGAGAAAAAACAGGGAGGAAGCGGTATAAAGTTCTACCCTACTGGTAATTATGAGGAAGACCTGAAGACAATTCAGGAGTATTACAAGGACAAGGTGGCCAAATATCCCGAGAATTTTAATCTCAGCAAACAGTATCAAAACAAAAAATAGGAATATAAGACATGTTACGTACACATACTTGCGGTGAGTTGCGCATGGAGGATTGCGGCAAAAGAGTTCAATTGGCCGGTTGGTTGCAACGTTCAAGGGATTTGGGGGGAATGACCTTTGTGGACTTGAGAGACCGTTATGGAATAACCCAACTGGTGTTCAACATGGACATAAATGCGGAACTTTGTGAAAAAGCGAGGAAACTATCAAGGGAATATGTCCTGCAGGTTGAAGGTGTTGTCTCCGAAAGGAGCAGTAAAAACAAGAATCTTCCTACTGGAGACATAGAAATACTGGTTGACGGAATAACCGTCCTCAATCCTTCAAAAACGCCTCCCTTTACCATAGAAGACAATACGGACGGGGGAGAGGAATTGAGGATGAAGTACAGATATCTGGATCTTAGGCGCAATTGCGTCAAGAAGAATCTGGAGTTGAGGCATCGTTTGTCCATTCTGATACGCAACTATATGAACGATTTGGGTTTCATGGAGATAGAGACGCCATATCTCATACGTTCCACACCCGAGGGGGCAAGGGATTTCGTTGTGCCTTCGCGTGTAAACCCCAACGAGTTTTATGCACTTCCGCAGTCACCCCAAACCTTTAAGCAACTTTTAATGGTTTCTGGATATGACCGTTATTTTCAGATTGTAAGATGTTTCAGGGATGAGGACCTAAGGGCGGACCGTCAGCCTGAATTCACGCAGGTGGATTGTGAAATGAGCTTTGTGGAGCAGGAGGACGTACTTCAGACTTTTGAGGGGCTCATTAAATATCTTTTCAAGCAGGTCAAGGGTTTGCAGTTGGAGGATTTCCCTCGTATGACTTATGCTGACGCGATGCGTTATTACGGCAGTGACAAGCCGGATACGAGATTCGGGATGAGGTTTGTGGAGTTGGACGATATTGTCAAGGGAAACGGCTTTGCGGTTTTTGATTCTGCCGAACTGGTAGTCGGAATATGCGCCGAAGGATGTGCCAATTATACCCGCAAACAGTTGGATGAACTGACGGATTTCGTAAAGCGTCCGCAGGTTGGTGCAAGCGGATTGGTTTATATCAAATACAATGAGGACGGAACGTTCAAATCCTCTGTGGACAAGTTTTTTACGGCAGACAAACTGAAGGCTGTGGCAGAGAGATTCAAAGCCTCACCGGGTGACTTGATGCTTGTCATGGCAGGAAAGAGAGAAAAAACACAGACCTCTTTGTCATGTCTTCGTCTGGAGATGGGTTCGCGTTTGGGACTCAGGGATCCGTTCAATTATTCACCTTTGTGGGTTGTGGACTTCCCTCTTTTGGAGTGGGATGAGGAAACCGGGCGTTATTATGCCAAGCATCATCCGTTCACATCTCCAAAGCCGGAGGATTATCCGAAACTGTTCACCTCTCCGGGAGAAGTCAGGGCAAATGCTTATGACCTTGTGGTCAACGGAACGGAGATAGGCGGAGGCTCGATAAGGATACATGACAGAAAAATGCAGAACGACATGTTCAAGGCTTTGGGTTTCAGTGAAGAGGAAGCACAGGAGCAATTCGGCTTCTTGTTGGGTGCGTTTGAATATGGTGCGCCTCCTCATGGCGGACTGGCCTTTGGTTTCGACCGTATGTGCTCCATGTTCGCAGGAGTTGAAACAATAAGGGATTTTATAGCGTTTCCTAAAAACAACAAGGCAAGGGATGTGATGTCTGAAAGCCCTTCGCCTATATCCGAGGCACAGTTGGAGGAATTGAATATAGCCCTTATACACAAGGAACAGTAAATCGAATATTGCATTGGCAATCAAGGCAGGTATATTTCTTTGGAATATGCCTGCTTTTTTTTGATTAAATGGAAACGTTTTTTGTAATATTACTTGTGAATCGTACATATAGTTGGTAATTACCGTCATATGGGAAGACAGGATTCAATAAGAATAGTTTTTTATGTTCATGTCGTACATGAAAAGCATGACACTTACCGATGAATCGTAATTGAATTGGACAAAAAACAAGGTATCATTCCAAACCGATGAAAAAACATCGGAATAATCGCCATCCATGCTCTGTTTCATTTCTTCAATGACGGTACTTGTTTCTATTTTGATTTTTATGGCTCTTTTGAGCTGTGCACTCAAACCTACAAGCAAACAATAACTTGTTTTTAAGATTATTTTCTTGTTTGATGATATCATTTGCTAATGTAGTGATTTTGATTATTCTATTGATTTTTGTCGAATTCATAGGACTAAATGTAAAAAATATTTGTCAGTTTGAAAAATATACTATACTTTTGCATTTGATATTTGGCCGAATGTCGGGGAGCCGTATTTTAATAGGGGTCTTATTGCGGTTCTTTTTAATGAAAGACCTCTTGGAACAAAAAAAATAATTGAGATGAAAAAAACTTATTTATTGCCGACTTATTTCAGGAAAATAGGTTTGGTTTTGACAGTCTTGGTTCTATTGTGTTATTGTTTTGATCTTGATTGTAGTTATCATACTTATTCGCTTTTTGGGGATGGTTTTGATATTTTTAATGCCAAGTGGTTTTGCAAGACTAAAACATCTCTTGTAACCACTGTCTATCCGGTCCTTCTCATAATAGGTTTGTCTTTTATTGCCTTTTCACGCAATAAGGTTGAGGATGAATATATTGTGAAGATAAGAGAACAGGCATTTGTTTGGTCTATGTTTGTAGGTTATGTTTTTTTGATTCTCATTACTCTTTTCATATATGGACCGATGTATATTTATCTCTCTTTATATGATATCTATATTTTTCTTGTAGTGTTTATCTGCAGATTCAACTATAAGATGTACAAATTTAAAAAGACTTACAGAAATGAAGAATGATATAAGGGTTCAGCGTGCCATATTAAATATCTCGCAGCAGGAATTGGCTGAAAGGGTTGGTGTGAGTCGTCAGACAATAAATGCGATAGAATTGGGGAAGTATATTCCTTCGGGATTAGTGATGATGAAGATAGCCGCTGTTTGCAATAAAAAGGTTGATGATATCTTTGTTTTGGAGGAAAAAGACTGGGAGTAAATTTAAATATTGTTAAAATGAATGACAAGGAAAATATGATTAAATAGTTGCAACCAAGGACTTTATGGATGAAAAACCATGTTTTAATGTCTTGAGAATTGAAAAATATGAACTCATGTTGTGGACTTTAGTTGATTTTTTAAAGAATAAGCATTGAAAAAAAATAAGGACTTGGGTCTCCCAAGTCCTTATTTTGCAATGATTTGTCTTATTTCTTGATATTAGGTTCTTCCAATCCATATCCTTTTTTGCGGTCTTCCATTTTTAAGAAGAAACTGAATATGAATGCAAGAACTCCGAAACTGGAGAATATTATCATAGGCATTAAATAACCTCCTGTTTTGTCAAGAACCTTTCCTATTAAAAGAGGTACGAAACACAATCCAAGATTTTGTACCCAGAATATCAAACAGTAAGCACTTCCGAGGATTTTTTCGTCTATTATTTTTGGAACGCTTGGCCACAAAGCCGCAGGTACCAAAGAAAAACTTACTCCAAGAACTGCAATCAAAAGTACTGCAAACCATTTTTGAGGGAATATCGGAAGCACTAATGCAAAGCTCAGGTGACATACTATCATTATTACGGCTCCCACCATCAGCATTGATGCTCCCTTTCCTTTTCTGTCAAGGAATATGCCCAATACAGGAGTAAGACACATTGCCAATATAGGGAAGAAACTGAACAATCGTGCACCCACTGTTGCGTCCACATCAAGTGTTTTTGAAAGGAAGTCCGGTGCATAACGTTGGAATGGGAAGATTGCTGAATAATACAACACGCAAAGCAAAGCTACAAACCAGAACATTTTGCTGCCGAATACTTTTCCGAGATCTCTCAAATGAAATTCGTCTTCAGGAGATTTTTCTTCGGTTGAAAGACCTGCCTTGATAAGTTGCTTGTCAAACTTTTTGTCCATTACGCTGAATACTGTGAAGAATATGAGTCCTATCAGCAACAGACAAGAGCAGAATGCAATTGGAGCCATTATTGATTGATTGAACTGCTCTGCTATTATAGGAGCTATCCACATTACAGCGAACACACCCAGTCTTGCAATTGCCATTTCGAGACCCATGGCCAATGCCATTTCTTTGCCTTTGAACCATTTGGCTATTGATTTTGATACCGTTGTTCCAGCCATTTCGCATCCACAACCGAATATCATGAAGCCCAAACTAGCCATCTTGGCACTTCCTGGCATGTCAGTGTACCAGGAATTCAGCCATGTGCAGAATTCGGTAGTTTGAAACCAGTCGCTTATACCTATATATTTAATACCTGCTCCTATAACCATCAGCGAAGCAGAAAGTATACCGGTAAAACGAATACCCATTTTGTCAAGTATTATACCCGCCAAAATAAGAAAACCGCACACATTAAGTATGTACTCGGAAGCTGCATATGTTCCGAATACACTGCTGTCCCATCCTCTCGAACTTTCTATAAGACTTTTCAAAGGCGACATCACGTCTACAAACATGTAGGCAAAAAACATCATCAATGAGATGAGTATCAAAGCCGACCAACGTGCTACGGGACTGTCGTTCAGTAATTTTGTAATTTTTTCCATCATGTTTTTATTGTTTTTGTTATTTATATTCAATCAATCTTGTTTTTATTGAACATGCAAAACTATCACTTTTTTTGCATAAACCGGTATTTATGGTTGTTGTTTTTTTATTTGCAGGTTCTTTTTTGTGCCTTCAACGATTTTTTTTCTCTATAATTTGTCGAATTATCAAATAAAATTCTAACTTTGCAAGTTCAAAAAACTGTATGTACTTAAATTATAACATAAGGTAGAGATATGCAAAATAAGGGTGTTATTAAGGCCATAGCGGTGGTGTTTGCACTGATTTGTTTGTATCAGTTGTCTTTTACTTACTTTACCAAGAGGGTGGAGAACAATGCCAAAGAGTATGCAACAAATCAATATGCGGTTAATCTTGCTAAGACCTTGGCGAAGGGAGATGCTTTGAGAGAGCAGGAAATCTTTGATTCCATTTCAAGTGCGAGAGAAAATTTCTATTTGGATTCGGTTTCTGAAAAAACAGTCTATAATTTCCTTTGGATAAGGAAGTTTTCTTACAAGGAGTGTAAGGCCAGAGAAGTTAATTTGGGATTGGATTTGAAAGGTGGTATGAATGTCATGATGGAGGTGTCCACTGTGGATGTCTTGAAGAATCTGGCAACGAATCCTGAAGATCCCACGCTGGTGAAATTGATACAGGAAGCAGAAAACGAACATAAAGCTACGGGAGATAAATTCATTGATTGCTTCGAAAGAAAAGTAAATGAAATGAACGAGTCTTCCAAGATAGATCTTTCTGCATTTTTCAGGGTTAAGTTGAAAGAAAAAGGAATAACGGCTAATTCTTCGAATGCGAGTGTCATAGCTGCCATACGCAAGGAGTGTACGGAGGCTTATGACAGAACGTTCCAAGTATTGTCAAAACGTATAGACAAATTTGGTGTTGCTCAGCCGACAATTCAGAAACTGGAAGCTACAGAAAGAATTGCCATAGAGCTTCCCGGCGTAAAGGATCCTCAAAGGGTGAGTAAATTGCTCGAAGGTACTGCCCAACTTCAGTTTTGGTTGGCGGGTGATGCGGCAAATGTATTTCAGTCTTTGGTTTCCGCAGATGAATGGTTGTCAAGTGTAGGTGATGATGATTTGTCTGTAACAGATTCTGTGGAAATAGATACTGTTTTGCAAAAGAATAATGATTCTACAATATTACAAAGTGTAAATGGAGCGGCAAACAATAAAAAGAAGGAAGAGCATCCTTTGTTTTCCAAATTTGTCAGATTGAACAATGGTAACTTGCAAAGATGTGTTGTAGGAACGGCAACGGCTGCCAACAAGGATGAGATAGATCGTCTGTTGGCTAAAGCATCTAAGATGTTGCCTCAGGATGTTACTTTTTTATGGGGTGCAAAGCCGATAGATAAAACGAATGAATATGAATTGTATGTTTTGCAATATACAAATAAGGCAAAGACTCCTTTGTTGGATGGAGATGTGATATCTGACGCTGGAAGTGATTTTGATCAGCATGGACGTCCTGTTGTCAATATGGTCATGAAAGATGCGGCCGCGCATAAATGGGCAAAGATAACAGGCAGTAACATAGGCAACAGTATAGCTATAGTTCTGGATAATTTGGTGTATTCTGCTCCTAATGTAGGAAGCGAGATAACTGGAGGTCGTTCAGAGATAAGCGGTAATTTTACTGTTGATGAGGCCAAAGATTTGGCCAATATATTGAAATCGGGAAAATTGACAGCTCCTGCAAAAATGGTTCAAGAGTCAGTTGTTGGGCCTTCTCTCGGAGCAGAATCAATAAGAACAGGTATTATATCATTTATAGTTGCATTTATATTGGTTTTCGCCTATATGATATTCTTCTACAATATGGCGGGAATAGCGGCTTGTTCGGCATTGTTTGTCAATATATTCTTCTTGTTGGGTATACTTGCTTCGATAGGTGCAGTTCTTACATTGCCTGGTATAGCTGGTATAGTTCTTACAATGGCTATGGCAGTGGATGCAAACGTAATCATATACGAAAGAATCAAGGAGGAACTTCTGGCAGGAAAGAATTTGGGTTCTGCAATAGCAGACGGTTACAAGGTAGCCTATTCTGCTATTATAGATGGTAACGTAACTACATTGTTGACAGGTATAGTTCTGGCGTATTTTGGAAGTGGTCCTATACAAGGATTTGCCATAACATTGTGTATAGGTATATTGACGTCGTTGTTCTCAAGTATTTTTATTTCAAGATTGGTATTTGAGGCAATGTTGAGTAGGAAGAATGCTCATAAAAATATTACTTTTTACACAAAACTTACAAAGCATTTCTTGGAAAACCCTAAAGTTAATTTTGTTGGAACGCATAAATTGCAGACTGTAATAACGACAGTTTTGGTGATAATATCCGTTGCTTCTTTGGCATTCAAGGGTTTGGATTATGGTATAGATTTCTCTGGAGGACGTACATATGTCATAAGATTTGATCAAGATGTCAATCCTGTTGAGGTTCGTCATTCATTACAGCAAGAGTTTGGAACAGCTCCGGAAGTCAAAACATTTGGTCCTGCTTATCAGGTGAAAGTAACTACCGACTATAAGGTTGAGGATGATAGCGAAGCCGTAAAGGAAGAAGTTATAGCTAAATTGCACAAGGGTACCAAAGATTTCTATAAGGACAAGAGCATAACGGTAGACCAATTTAAATCGACAATGAAGAGTCCGTTGGGAATAATCAGTTCGGAGATTGTAGGACCTACTATGGCTGATGATATACAGAGGTCTGCAGTCATAGCCGTTTTGATTTCATTGGTTTTGATATTTGTTTACATAGGAGTGAGGTTTAAGAAGTGGCAATATGGTTTGGCTGGTCTTTTGTCTTTGAGTTTCGACACATTGATAACCATAGGTATTTTCTCATTGTTCAGCGGTATATTGCCGTTTAACCTCGAGGTTGACCAACATTTCATAGCGGCTATTCTTACTGTGATAGGTTATTCCATAAACGATACTGTGATAGTATTTGATCGAGTCCGTGAGAATGTTAGACTCTATCCTAAATCGCCTTATGGCAAGGAAATGAATGACGCAATGAATCAGACTTTGAGTAGAACATTCAATACTTTGGGTACTACATTGTTGGTTTTGTTGATAGTGTTTATTTTTGGAGGAGAGGTGTTGAGAGGTTTTGCCTTTGCTTTATTGGTAGGTGTAGCTGTGGGAGGTTTTGCGTCTTTGTGTGTTGCTTGTCCTGTGGTTTATGCGTTGATAACACGTTCCAATAAGAAAAAAATGGAGAAGTAAATAATTATTTGGTCAGAGGAAGACCTTTCCCCTGACCAAATTTATTTGTTTTTTTTGTGAGATTGCGTTTTTCTTGTAAATTTGCAACTCGTTATATGTGTTTGGTATGTGGATTATAGTTTTTTTGTGTGTATTTTGCCTTGTTCTTCTATTTAGGGCTTTTATTGGAGACAGGAAAGAAAAAGAAAAAGAAAATGAATGGAAAGATATTTTCGACTTTGTCAAGATGGACGATGAGGTAACCGAAGAGAAAAGTGTAAGTGTTGAAAAAACATATGAAAAAGCGAATAATGTTTCTGTTGAGGAAAATGTGTATAGAAAGGAAGATAATATACATGAGAAAAAAAGGAAGTTTTCTTTGAAAGATGCAATAATTTACAGTTCTATAATAGAGAGACCATATAAATAGAGTAATTATAAGATAAGAGAATTATAAATCTAAGAAATATATAATGGTATGTTGAGAAAATTATTCTTTACTGTCGGGTTGTTGTTGGCAACCAGTCTGGTGTTGTACTCACAAGGAGTCCTTGTAGGTACGATAACGGACGCAAAAACTAAAGAACCGTTACCTTTTGTGAATGTCATCGTTAAACAGAATGGTGAAATGAAAGGCGGTGCACAAACGGATTTTAACGGTGACTATCAAATTAAACCATTGCAGCCGGGAGAGTACGATATTGAGGCCTCTTGTGTGGGGTATCAAACTGTTGTCAAGACGGGTGTAAAGGTTGTTGCAAGCGGTTTTTCAATGGGTGGTAGTATAGAAATGAAAACCATGAGTGAGGAGTTGCCCCCTGTGGTGGTACAAGAGTATGCTATACCGTTGCTAGAACAAGGTTCTTCAGAATCAGGAAAACGTATTTCTGCAGAGGACCTTGACAACATGACCGCCAATACCGTGGATGGAATTATCGCTTCTGTCGGAGGTATAACCGATAACGAAGGTGGTGCCGGAAGTGCGCGAGGAGAGTCCAACATGGTGACATATGTGAACGGAGTTCCCAAGAAAGGAAGTGTAAATTTGCCAAAACAGGCTATTTCTGAAATCCAGGTTACCTTGGGTGGTACTCCGGCAAGTATTGGAGAGGCTATAGGAGGTAGTACTAATATTACGCTTAAGCCACCTCAAAACAAAATGGAAGGATTCCTTCAATATCAAACGTCAGAGTTTTTGGATACTCGTGGCTATCATAGAGGTGACTTCTATTTTACTGGCCCTTTGTATACCAGAACAAATGATTTGGGAGTAAAAAGAAGTGTGATAGGATATCGTTTGTCTGGATTTGTTAACTATACGGCAGACTCTTATATAAGACCAAAGGATAGAAGGTACTATATGGTAAAGGATAATGTTTTGGAGACGTTGAAAACAAAACCTTTGGTATACGATCCGTCAAATGGTTCCGTGAACTACGCAGCAGAGTTTTTGACGTTGAATGATTTTGAAAGAGTAGGACGTAAATCCGATTTATGGTCTAATGGTATTTATTTGGAGGGTGGCTTGAATTTTAGTTTCTCTCAAAACAGTACATTGCAAATCAATGCCGAATATACCAATAGCTTGGGTATGTCTGGAAGTATTTCCGATATGTTGTTGAACAATTACAATAATTCGGAAACAAAAGGTAACAGTTTCCAGATTATGGGAGATTTTACACAGAAAATACCTGGCGATACATCTTCTTTTATCAGTAATATTATATTTAATCTGACTGCATCTTATTCCAGATCTTATTCTGAACTTTACAACAAAGATCATGGTGACAATTTGTTCCGTTATGGACATGTTGGAACGTTTGACAGACTTTTCAAAAATACTTATGAGTTAACAAGAAAGGATATAGATGGAGATGGTAGTGAGGAATATGTTTATGAACATAACGGTTGGATGGAATACGAGGTTGATTACACTCCTTCTCAATATAATCCTGGTTTGGCTGCTTATACGTCACAATTGTATAATGATCCGGATTTTGCAGCTATAAGACCTTACTTGTATAATTTTGAAAATATAACTTTGTTCCGAGGTCTTTTGAATGGAGGACTTCCTTCTTCCGTTTATAGTATGTTTACCAATGTAGGAGTTGCAGGTTCTTCTTATCAAAAGTCTGAAGCTCAGTACATATATGCGTCCGCAAGAATTTCTGCCGATATAGGAAAACACGCAATAGAGTTGGGATTTCAGTATGATCAGTCTATTTACAGAGGTTATAGTTTGGCAGCATCTTCTTTATGGACAATCATGAGACAAGAAGCAAACCAACACTTGTTGTACCGTGATTTAGACAATCCTATAATAGATGAATCGGGTATGTATCCTTATGTTACGTATGATCGTAAGTACGATGCAGGAAGCCAAACATTTTTTGATAAAAGATTACGTGAAAAGTTAGGTCTTGCTATAGATGGAACTGAATATATAAACATAGATGCGTATGATCCTTCCACGTTCTCTTTGGATATGTTCTCTGCTGATGAATTGTATAATACAGGAGGAAGCAATGCCATAGTAAGTTATTATGGTTACGATCATACAGGAAAAAAAGTAACAGGTAAACAGTCATTGCAGGATTATTTCCTTGGAGTTGACGGACAGAGAAAGATAGGAGCATGGGAACCTATATATATGGCTGGATATATTCAGGATAAGTTTTATTTCAGAGATTTGATTTTCAATGTGGGTGTTCGTGTCGACAGATTTGACGGCAACCAAATGGGATTGAAAGATCCTTATACATTGTATTCGTCCTATACGGCCGGAGAATTGAGGCAGGGTGGACGTACGGATATACCTAATGCTATAGGAGATGACTATATAGTTTATGTTGACAAGCTTAATTCCACGTCAACTATGGACAATGTCAATATCACGGGATATAGAAACAGCAATGGTAACAGTTGGTATAATGCAAACGGAGAACTTGTTTCAAATCCTAATGATGTTGCCGGTGCATCGGGACAGCCGTTGCCTTTCAGAAAAGGAACGTTGAGAGAGACGGGATTGCCTGCTAACATATCTGTTGATGCGTTTAAGGATTATGAACCTCAGATCGTTGCGATGCCTCGTATAGCATTCTCATTCCCTGTTTCTGATAAATCGGAATTTAAGGCATCTTATGATGTTATTGCTCGTCGTCCTAGTGAGGGAGCATGGCAGGCAAGTTATGAAAGCTATTTATATATGGAAAAGATGTCAGGTGCTGTTTTGACAAACCCTAACCTTAAACCGGAGAAGATAACAAACTATGAGTTAGGATTCCAACAAGTATTGTCAAAATCTTCTGCATTCGGTATAACAGCTTATTACAAGCAGACAAGAGATCTGATAGCTTTGGTTCAATACGTAGGTGCAGACCCTACAAATACATATTATTCTTATGACAACCAAGACTTTAGAACGACTAAGGGTATGACAATCTCTTACGATTTGAGACGTTCTAAAAATGTTAGAATAAATGCGAACTATACTTTGCAGTATGCAGAGGGTACTACGGGATTGCCTACAACAACTTTAGTGTCATTAATTAGGGCTGGATATCCTAATGTGAAAATGCTTTTCCCTATAGAAGACGATAGAAGACACGAATTTAAGGTAAACCTTGATTTTAGATACCAGGGTGGAGAGAGATATAATGGACCTACTACAAAAAGAACAGTAGTAGATAAGGATGGTAATGAAAAGGTTAAAGTAATCAGATGGTTTCAGAATTTCGGAGTTAATATAACAGGAGTTGCTCAGTCTGGAGCGCCTTACACTAAATACCATAGCAATATTCAGAATACTATAGTTGGTAGTTATAGGGGTGCTCGTTTACCTTGGACGTTCCGTGTGGATTTGAATGTTGATAAATCTTACAATATTCAAGTCGGAAAAAGACCTACTGTATTGACACTTTTTGCGAGAATAACCAATGTGTTTAATATTAAGAATATCAGAGGTGTTTACGGAGTGACCGGTGACCCAGATGATAATGGTTATTTGACGGACCCTGAAACGCAAACAATCATTGCGGGTCAGTTGAATGAGCAATCTTACAGGGATTATTATATGATGTATTATAACAATGCATATTATAATTATTCTACTCCGAGAATGGTTTATTTGGGAGTTTCTTATCAGTTCTAGTTATTGATTAAATAATGAATTATATGAAATATATTAGCAGTAAAGTATCGTTATTATTGATGTGCTTGCTACTTGTTGGTGGAGCGGTTCATGCTGAGAAGTTTAAGTATGCGGCTTCCAAGAGACCAACCAAGAAAGCAGAATTGGAAAGATGTCGTAGGGGACAGGGTTCTGCAGAGTTGAGCATAAACAATGTTAGAGCTCGTATCAATACATCGGGAAATATGTGGTATGATGGTGCGACAGCTCGTTATTTTGTCCCTAAGGATGGAAACAGTACGGCTATGTATTGTGCTGCCTTGTGGATCGGAGGTCAGGATGCCAATCTTCAGTTGCGTGTTGCGGCTTTGAGATTTGGTCAGGATGGAGATGACTTTTGGCCAGGACCTTTAACCGTTGATGCAAATGCTTCGGTTGATAAGGCTGTTTGTGAACAATGGGACAAACATTTTAGAATAACCAAGGCAGAGGTAGAGTATTTTGTGGCAGGTATAGAAAAAAATGCTGCTGGTCAGGTTGTGTCTGTGGATGCGAGCAGAGCAACTGAGGCTATAAAGACATGGCCTGCTCATGGAGATCAGAGTAAGAAACAGTCCAGATTTTTGGCACCTTTCTTTGACCAGAATGGTGATGGAGTGTACAGTTGGGAAGAAGGTGACTATCCTTATTATGATTTAACCGGAGAGTTATGTCCTGCAAAAATAAAGGCAAATTTGCCTCCTGGAACTCCATATACTCCAATACCTACAATGGAATCTGATCCTAATTATGGTACAGGAGGAGTTGTACCTGCAACTGGAGGATTATTGGTTGATCAGGTGCTTAAAGGAGATGAAACTATATGGTGGGTATTTAACGATAAGGGAAATGCACATACAGAGTCCAAATCAGAAAATCCTATCGGATTGGAAATAAGGGCACAAGCATTTGCATTTACAATGAGTGACGAAATAAACAATATGACGTTTTACTCTTATGAGATTATAAACCGTTCGACATTTGTTTTGACCAATACGTATTTTTCACAATGGGTTGACCCTGATTTGGGATATGCTCAGGATGACTATGTAGGATGTGATGTGGAAAGAGGTTTGGGATATTGCTATAACGGTAAGGCTACGGATGGTCCTGGTACAGGTGCTTATTCCGGAAATCCTCCTGCCATAGGTATAGACTTTTTCCAAGGACCTTATATGGATCCAGACGGAATAGACAATCCAAAGGTTGATGTTGACAAATTTATAGATGTTTATGGTTCTGCGGCTTTGGAACCATATAAGAATGAAGATGGAACTGTCAACCATATATTGTTGACCGATGATGCTTATAAGTATAAAGAAGCATGGTACCCTAAATCAAGAGATTCTGTTAATGCATGTGCAATCAATGGTGTTAACTTCGGTAACGGAATAGTTGATGATGAACGTTTCGGTATGCGTAGGTTCGTGTATTATAATAATGATTTGGGTAATAATGGTGAACCTGATAAGGCAACTGACTATTATAACTTTTTGAGAGGTGTTTGGAAAGATGGAAGCAAGATGTGTTTCGGAGGAAATGGTTATAATTCCGGAGCAGGATTGAATACTGCCGTTAAGACTGACTTTATGTTCCCTGGAACTTCTGATATATGGGGTTGGGGTACAAGAACTGGCGGTAATGAGGACGTCGGCAAACAAGAGTGGACTGAACAAACTGCAGGAAACTCTCCTGGTGACAGACGTTTCATGCAGTCGGCAGGTCCTTTCACCTTGAAACCTGGAGCAATCAATTATATTACGGTAGGTATTCCTTTTGCTCAGGCTGTACAAGGTGGTCCTATGGCTTCTGTTGAATTGTTGAGACAAATAGACGATAAATGTCAGGCATTGTTCGATAATTGTTTCAATGTGATGGAAGGTCCTGATGCTCCTCAGGTTGTTGTACAGGAATTGGATAGGGAGATAATTCTTTATTTGACCAATGAATCCGGTAACAATGTTAATGAATCATACGATATGGAGGATGTTACAATTCCTCGTTCCTACACGGTTCCAGGTTCAGATGGACAGGATTCCACGGTGGAGTATGACAGACATTTCAGATTCGAAGGTTATCAGATTTTCCAATTGAAGGATGCTACTGTTTCCGTTGCGGATCTGTATGATAACAGTAAAGCACAATTGATCGCGCAATGTGATATAGAAAATTATGATTCAACTCAGAATAATAAGGCTATCGCAAAACTTGTAAACTATACTGAGGTTGACGGATTGTTGACTCCTCAAGTTATGGTTTCAGGAGAGAACAAGGGTATAAGACATTCTTTCAGAATAACGGAAGACAAGTTCTCAAACAATACGGATAAGAGGGTTGTAAACAATCAAAAATATTATTATGTTGCAATAGCGTATGCTTATAATAACTATAAAGAATTTGCACCAGGTGATGCCACAAAAGTTGATGGACAGAAAACTCCTTATTTGGCAAGTAGAAAATTAGGAGGTGGCGGTAACATAGAGCCGGTAGTGGCAATACCTCACATGGTTAATTCGGAACAGAACGGAACTTTGCTACAATCTTCTTATGGAATATCACCTGAGGTGATAAGAATAGAAGGTCAAGGTAATGGAGGACTGGTATTGAACTTTGACAAGTCTACTCTAAATCAATTGATGGGTGCAAAAGGTCAGTATCCTGAGGGAGGAGTAAGCGGAGTTGACGGAACTTATAAAAGTTTTGTTGAATATCCTATGTACACAACCAATTATGGTCCTTTGAACATAAAGATAGTTGATCCTCTTAAGATACGTGCAGGTTCTTACTTGATAAGACTTGAGCCAGCTGAAAGTGGAAATATGAATGATTGCAATTGGGTATTGACTAATTCGGATCCTACAAAGCCTGTATTTGATGACGTTATGGAAATTCGTTCATCAAGACCTATTGGCGAAATCAATGAAGAAATAATATTTGAATTGGGTATTTCAATACAGCTTTCCAATCCTTTGTCGGTTGCTGAAAGTAATAATAATACGGTGACCGGTAAAGAAGCCAGAGGAGGTGCGTTGATAGCGGGTTCATTGTTATCTTCATCGGTTACTTTTGCAAATGCTTCACAACCATGGTTGAGTGGAGTGGCAGACAATGACGCTGCTCAGGCTACGGACTGGATACGTGCAGGTGGTGTTACCGGTTCTGATGATCAAGGTTTGGCTACGGATTGGTTGGATTACTACTACACTGGAGCATTGAGGCCAGACGGATTGGCTGCAATGAGAGTGCCTATGGATGCTTCATCTGAGTATGAAAATTGTGCAGGCGGATGGTGGTCTCCTTACAGATTGACTTCCATTTCCAATGAGCTTTTCCATCCTGCATTCAACGAAGACTTGTTCTTTAATCCTAATCAACCTTATGATGCGAAGAATGTAGATGCGCAAAATGCGTTGAAGGTACCAAGTTTGATTTATAATGATATGAACAATTTGGCATCTGTCGACATAGTATTTACAAACGATAAGACAAAATGGACCAGATGTCCGGTTATAGAAATGGGTTCGGATACTCTTTTGACGGAAGGACATGCCAAGAGATTTACGTTGAGAAGAGGTGCTTCTGTTGATAAGGACGGTAACAGAGAAGAGGGTAGTACCGGTATGGGTTGGTTCCCTGGATATGCCGTTAATCTTGAAACTGGTGAAAGATTGAACATTATGTTCGGAGAAAACTCTGCATTGGGACACCAGAACGGACGGGATATGCTTTGGAATCCTACCAGTGTTGTTGCAGATGACGGAGGATATGTTTTCGGAGGTATGCATTACGTATATGTTTTGGGAACGTCTGAGGTTAGATACAACAAATTGGGTATAGAAACGATAAAACCTACCCGTTATGATGAAGGTGCATGGGCAAAATCCATGTTGGATATGTTGTCCAGTGCCACGGGATTGTCAGCTGGAGTTGGAACAAACGGTATTGCAAACAGTCAGAATATTGACGCCGGACACAAACTGTTCTCGACAGTAATGTGGGTAGGAATGCCTCTTGCAACATGTTTTGAATATGGAAGTGCAAATGTGGCCTTGGATAAAAAGAACCAATCATTGATTCCTACGGATGCGACGGTATCAATCAGAGTGAGAAAACCTTATGCACAGAATTGGTCTAGCAATCAGTGGGGACAACGTGTTGAAGGTGTTCAGAACAATAACTATCCGTTGTATCAATTCACCATAAGTGCCGGCTTGGCAACTATAATAGGTCACAATGAGACTGCAGTCAGTGCTTTGGATAATATCACGGTAGTGCCTAATCCTTACTTTGCAGCGTCGGAGTATGAACAAGACCAGGTGCAGAATCTTGTAAAGATAACGAATCTTCCTCCTGACTGTTACATCACTATTTATTCCGTTGACGGAACTGTGGTTAGAAAGTTGAGAGGCCCATCGGCATCGTTGGTTTCAGGTGGCGGTACGGCACTTACTTCTGTCGATTGGGATTTGAAGAACCATAAAGGTTTACCGATATCCGGAGGCGTGTATTTGATACACATAAAGGCAGACGGTGTTGGAGAAAAACTGATCAAGTGGTTTGGTTCTTTGAGACCTGTAGACTTAAATTCATTCCAATAATCGATAAACATTGCATGGTAAACTTATTAAGATATAGAGAAATGAGAAATATATATAGAATATTGGCATGTGTTGTGTTTGGCATCTTGATGATGCCAAGCATAACAGCAAATGCAGGGAATGACGATAGAAGGGGAACATCAGGAGCCGGTGAACTTTTGATAAATCCGTGGGTCAGGAGTTCTGGATGGTCGAGTGTCAATACAGCCTGCGGTAGCGGAGTAGACGCGTTGTTCAGCAACGTTGCAGGATTGGCTCATACCACAGGAACTGAAGCCGTGTTCGGTTATACTGCATGGTTGCAAAATTCAGGTATAAGCAATATAGCAGCCGGATTGTCTCAGAGTCTTGGAGATTACGGAGTTTTGGGCTTGACGGTTAATTCCATGAATTTCGGAACTATAGAAAGGACAACGGTCAGCAGTCCCGAAATAGGAAACAACGGAACCTATAAGATAAGCATGATGAACATTGCGGTATCATATGCAAAAGCATTTTCAACTTCAATTTTTGCAGGAGCAACAATGAAATTGGTGACAGAGGGAATAGATAATGTTACCGGAACAGGATTTGCAATCGATGCTGGTGTTCAGTATGTAACAGGTGAGAATTATGAGTTGAAATTTGGTATAGCTCTTAAGAACTGGGGACCTTCTATGAGTTTTTCTGGAGATGGTCTTTCGATAAGTGCTTTGCCAGAGGGTTTCAGCCACAGCCAGACAATGGAACAACGTTCATCTACTTTTGAACTTCCTTCCAGTTTGAATATCGGTATGTCTTATGACTTTTTGTTTTCCGAAAATAAACATAGAATAACATTGGCAGGAAACTTTTCTTCAATGGCTTTCGGAAAGGATTTGTATACAGTAGGTCTTGAGTACGGATTCATGAAGTACTTTATGTTGAGAGCTGGATATTCTTATGAAGCGGAATTGTGGGAAAGTGTTTATGATGAAAATGGTTCTACTACTCTTATGTCCGGCTTTTCATGCGGAGCGTCAGTGATAGCACCATTGTCAAAGGCAAAGAACGGAAAGAAAAATGGAACGGACCTTTCGTTTGATTATAGCTTTAGGGCGACAAAAATAATGGGAGGTATACATTCCGTAGGTCTATCGATCTCCCTATAAGGGATAAGACTTAATTGAGTAAACAATTAAAATCGAAGACTGTTTACAGAACAGTCTTCGATTTATTTTTAAATGATAAACACACAAATTTACATGGCAGAAATCAAGTATTATTCAAAGGAAGGTCTTCAGAAACTCAAGGATGATTTACATCATATGATAACGGTTGACAGACCTGCAATATCGGCAGCTATAGCGGAAGCAAGAGACAAGGGAGACTTGTCTGAAAATGCCGAATACGATGCGGCAAAAGAAGCTCAGGGTTTGCTGGAAGCCAAGATTTCCAAGTTGCAGGCTCTTATAGCCAATGCACGTTTGCTGGACGAATCGAAGATAGATACATCAAAGGTTCTTTTAATGTCCAAGGTAGAGTTTATAAATTTGGGCATAAAGAAGAAAATGACCTATGAAATCGTACCTGAGAGTGAAGCAGACTTGAAAACGGGCAAGATATCCATCACATCGCCTATAGCCAAAGGTTTATTGGGCAAAAGGGTAGGAGAGATAGCCGAAATAGAGGTTCCGGCAGGTAAAATGAGATTGGAAATAACAAAAATAACAAGAGAATAGACATGTCTTCAAT
Source organism: uncultured Bacteroidales bacterium (assembly GCA_944320415.1). Taxonomy (GTDB): domain Bacteria; phylum Bacteroidota; class Bacteroidia; order Bacteroidales; family P3; genus Onthomorpha. The sequence continues at coordinate 52,942 of CALUHJ010000002.1, read as the reverse complement.
ATTCACAAAGATAATAAATGGTGAGATACCTTCGTACAAGATAGCGGAGGATGAGAATTGTTATGCTTTCCTTGACATTTCGCCATTGGCAGAGGGACATACTCTGGTTGTTCCCAAAAAGGAAACGGATTACATATTTGACATAGATGATGAATTGTTGGGCAAACTGTTCGTATTTGCAAAAAAGGTGGCAAAGGCCATAAAGCAGGTTGAGGAATGCGAGAAGGTTGGTATGGCTGTAATAGGATTGGATGTTAGGCATGCACATATACATCTTGTACCTTTGCAAAAAGTTTCGGATATGGATTTTTCAATGCCAAAAATGAGTTTTACGCCCGAACAGATGGAGGAAACGGCAAGAAAAATTGCGGCTAAGGTTGAGTTGTAATTAAGATAGGTTTTTGTAGAATCAAATTCCGCCGTTACGGAATAAAGAAAGGGAAAATTGAAATCAAGATTCAATTTTTCCTTTCTTTATTCCGTATAGTCTTGTTTATTTCCTTATTTTGGCAGTGCCTTGAATCCTCTTCCCAAAATTTCACTGCTGTCTATGACGTTTATGAAAGCGTTGGGATCTATTGAGCGTATACCGGATTTGAGTTTTACAAATTCTGTTCTGGAAACAGTCGTATAAATCACATCCCTTTCAGAACCCTTGTACATTCCCACTCCCTTAAAGCAGGTGCCGCCGCGGTTCAAGTCATTTATTATGGCATTTCTTACTTCATCATATTTGTCCGTCACAATGAATATGGTCTTGTATGTCTTTAGTCCGTCTACCACTATATCTATTATTTTGCCTTCTATCACTATAAGCAATATTGAGTATGCAGGAAGTCTCAAGTCCGGTGAAATAAGCAACGTAGAAAGTGCTATGCAGGAATCGACTATTATGACCAGGGTACCGAGAGATATTCCCGAATATTTGTTTATTATCATGGATATGATGTCACTACCTCCCGAGGTAGCACCAGATTTGAATATCATTCCTATACCTATACCGTACAGAAGACCGGCCAACAAGGTATTCAGCAAATAGTCGGGAAGAAAATAATCGCTTGTATTTGTTATCATGATTGCATCGGTTGGCAGGTTGGATGAGTCGGATAATATCTCACCTATGTGTATCAATGGGGCATATCCCCAATATGTTTCTATAAAGTGTGTGAAAACCCATCCGAGAGCAATGGATACAATTGTCTTCACTCCGAATTTTGGACCGAGGATAATGCTTCCTATAACCAACAGAGGAATTTCCATTGCCATGAGGAATATTGTCAGAGGCGTACCGGTCAATGCGGTCAATACGTTGGCCAGACCGTACACACCTCCTGGTGCCAGGTGATATGGCATGGCGAACATTACATCGGCCAGCACGAATAGAAACGTACCGAAAAATATGTACGCATAGGATTTGAACCATTGTTTTGAAAAAACTTTCTCGTTCGGGTCCACAAGCTGGCCGAACCAATTTTTCAGGGCGTTCTGTTTTTGTGTCATGATTTTTATTTGTTTGTGAAAAATTTGAGGTTGCAAAGGTAACACTTTTTTCCTTACGTACAAGGAGAGCAATTTGGGTGAAAGCGATGTTGTTTCTAAAATAAATTAGTATCTTTGCAGGCATGTTTTTTGATTAAAATAAATATTGTTCAGATATGACAAGAGACACACAAATCTTCGACCTTATAAAGAAGGAAAGAGAAAGACAGACAAAAGGAATTGAATTGATAGCTTCCGAGAACTTTGTTTCGGATCAGGTTATGGAAGCTATGGGTAGCGTGATGACCAACAAATATGCCGAGGGTTATCCGGGAAAAAGATATTACGGAGGCTGTCAGATAGTAGATCAAAGTGAGCAGTTGGCAATAGACAGAGCGAAGCAGTTGTTCGGTGCATGCTGGGCGAATGTTCAGCCGCATTCCGGTGCTCAGGCCAACATGGCTGTATTTTTTGCATGCCTTAATCCCGGTGATACATTTATGGGATTGGACTTGAATCATGGCGGACATCTTTCACACGGTTCTCCGGTGAACATATCTGGCACTTATTTCAAGCAGGTTGCCTATGGTGTGAGCGAAGAGACGGGACGAATCGACTATGATATGATGGAAAGGGTTGCAAGAGAGCATAAACCCAAATTGATTATAGGTGGAGCGAGTGCATATTCAAGAGATTTCGACTGGAAGAGAATGAGGGCTTTGGCAGATGAAATAGGTGCGATACTTATGGGAGACATATCGCATCCTGCAGGCCTTATAGCAAAAGGTGAATTGAATAATGCAGTGGAGTACTGCCACATTGTTACCACTACTACACACAAGACTCTTCGCGGACCTAGAGGCGGTATGATTCTTATGGGAAAGGATTTTCCTAATCCTATGGGAAAGACTACTCCAAAGGGAGAGATAAAGATGATGAGTGCTGTTTTGGATTCAGCTGTTTTCCCTGGCTGTCAGGGAGGTCCTTTGGAACATGTCATAGCTGCAAAGGCTGTTGCTTTCGGAGAAGCCTTGACGGATGATTATGCGAGGTATATCAAGCAGGTTAAAAAGAATGCTGCGGCAATGGCCGAGGCTTTCGTAAAGAGGGGTTACAAGGTTATATCCAATGGAACAGATAATCATTTGATGTTGATAGACCTTAGGACCAAGTTCCCTGAACTTACAGGAAAGGTAGCTGAGAACACTCTTGTAAAGGCGGACATAACAATAAACAAGAACATGGTTCCTTTCGATTCCCGTTCGCCATTCCAGACATCGGGTATACGTGTAGGAACACCTGCAATAACTACAAGAGGCTTGAAGGAGGATGAGATGGATGCTATAGTTGGAATGATAGATGCCATCTTGTCTGATGTTAATAACGAGTCATTGATAGAGGAGACACGCAAGAAAGTCAATGCTATGATGGAGAACCGACCTTTGTTTGCCTGGTAGGATCATAAAGTAGTTCTCAATAATGAAAATGAGGCGACTGCCAAAGCGGACGCCTCATTTTTTTTTGCTCAGTCGAACTTGATGCTTTGTATCGGACTTATTCTGCTTATGCTTCTGGCAGGAATGAGCAAGGCTAGAGAACATATTATCATGCTTGCGATATTTACCGCGATTATACGACACGGATCCATTTCTATTGGAACGCTGTCAAGGTAATAACTTTCCTGGTCCAGTCCGATAAGTTTGAAGCGGTTTTGCAGATACATTATGCCAAGGGCCAATGCATTTCCCAAAAGCATTGCTTTGATTGTTATGTTGACCGTCTTGTACATGTAGATTTTTATAACGCTGGAGGTACTTGCTCCGAGACTTTTAAGTATGCCTATGTGTTGTGTTTGTTCGAAAGTCATTGTCAGCAGTGTAGAACATGCGGTTATTATGGTGACCAATGTCATCAATATCAGTATTATTATGACATTGGAGTCCAATAAATCAAGCCAGGCAAACAGATTTGGCTCCATATCTTCTATGGTTGCAACGGTTTTGTCCTGTGATAGCATATGATATATGCTTTTGGCAGATGATTGCAGTTCGGAGAAGTCTTTGAGTTTTACTTCATAACCGCTGTATTGGGATTTTCGCCATTTGTTCAGCTGTTGTATTACCGATGCATTGCAGATGACAAACTGTTCATCGTAGTCTCCAAGACCTGTCTGATATATTCCTGCAACTCTGAACGGTCGGACCCTGTAATTTCCTTCTATGAAGAAATATACTCTTAGTTTGTCCCCCGTTTTAAGGAGCATCTTGTCTGCTATGTTTTTTGAAATAAGGACATCTTGTTTTGAATTGTTTTTTTTGTAATCTGGTATCGTGCCTTCTATAAGATGTTGTCTGAAAAATTCTGCGTCGAAGTTCGGAGCAACGCCTTTGAGTAAAACTCCATGGAAATCTTTTTCAGTCTTTATTGATCCTGCCATAATGGTATAAGGGTCCAGCCGTTTTACATTTTCGATGGACAATATATTCCTTTTTTCGTTTTGGGAAAGTGTGAAGGGTATTGCGGTATCGCCATAGTTGATTGTATAAGGCAAAAGATGAATGTGAGAGGTAAATCCAGTTATTTTTTCTCTTATCTGGTTTTTGAATCCTTCTAGTACTCCGACAGAAACCAGCATGACAGCTATGGAAAGGGCTATGCTTACGGTTGCAATCTTGACTATTGGACGGGAAAATATTCTTCCTTCCTGTTTAAGCAGGCGTTTGGCTACAAAAAATTCGAAATTCATAATGCAAAGATAGTACTTAATCGATTAAGCGTGAATCGGTAGAGGTCTTTTTTCCATTTCGGTTTTTATGAAGAAAAAGTTCCAAAAACAGAACAGTATGATTCCTGCCTGATTGTCCAATGTGTCTTCAGTGAACATTGAAAGCATGAGCACAAGTAAGAATACCGAATAATAAGGGTTTTTATTCATGTTCAGCCTGAACAAAGGATAGAAAAGGAAAATACAAAAGATGATGAATCCCGTTATGCCGAAAGTAAGTGTTATGGAAATATACTGATTGTGGCTTTTTAGACCTTCTCCTTGCAGTTGCGAGTTGTTTTCACGCATTTGTTTTTCTATTTCGCTTGTTGCGTCCCCAGTTCCTACGCCGAACAAAATGTTTTGCTTTATAACTTCAATGCTGTTGTACCACAAGTCAAGTCTTTGTATTAGTGAAGAGCCTTTTACATGTCCTTGTTTTCTGTATGCTTCTATTTCGAAAAATATCTTGTATATTCTTTCCTTTATCGGATTGTGTTCGGCATAAACATAGTTGGGAATGCCGTTTTTTATGTTGGCTAAGTCCGTACTGTCCAGTTGGGACCAACCCTTAAGGTCTTTTGTGAGGCCTTTTGAATTCAAATACCTTAATGCTATGTCGGTGTAAGAATAGGATTCAAATTTGTCATTCTCGGTTTTGCCAAGATATTTTTTTAAACCCATGTTCAATTGTCCGGCATCGACATTGTCATATATGTAATGTCCGTTTTCTATCATCATTTCCTTTTGTCCGCTATCTTTTGGTACGAAGTAATCTTTAGCATAAACGGAAACAATATGGATGAAAGGCATTATTAACACAAATGGAATCAAAAAAAATATCAGAGATTTTCTGTTTGTCAGATTGTTTAATCCGTATCTTATGGAGAAAAATACTATGATACATAATATCAGACAAATTCCTGTAAGTGATGCAGATATTAAAAGATAAATGCAGAACCAAAGAATGAAGAATATAAGTAATGCGATATTTTCTTTCTTTAGTGTTTTATGATTTCTATATGTATGTATGGCCATGAAACTTACGGCCAATACCAGATTAATTGCAAAACGTATGTGGGAGCAATAGGGCATTATCGTTCTGTAATCTGGATTCTCCGTATTCAGCAGATTGTATACACCTATACATGTCGCTACAAAAAGGGTTAAAATATAGAGAGAAGCCAATTGTTTCAATGATTTTTCTTTTGGCAAGTCAATCGAAAAAAAATAAAGAGGAAATACAAGGAAAGGAAGTAGTTTGTTTAGTTGTGCTAATGCCGTATTGACGTTTTGCGACCATAAGATACCCAAACAGACAAGTATGAAGAAAGACAGGGAAACGATTAAAATGTCTTTTGGGGTTTTCTTTAAAGTTGATTTGGATATGAAAACAGTTCTGATTACCATCATTACCAATGCAAGAGACATTAAAGCATGAGAAAACACCATTCCTGTTATAGCAATGGCAATGATGATTGTGTCGTAATGTGTTTTTGAATAGCAAGTCCTCACAATTGTCAAAACTGAAAAACAGGATTTTTATTGTCAAAATCAGAACATGGGTTGGAGAAATCAAAAAAATAATTTCTATATTTGCAGTTTATTTTAAAAATCATATTACTTCTGAACATGAAAAAATTGGCAGTAATCGCTTTTGGAGGAAATGCTTTGCTTAGAAGCGGGCAGAAAGGTACTTATCAGGAACAGATAAAGAATGTAACGGAGACTTGCGACTCTTTGTTAAGTTTATTGAAGCAGGACTACAATATAGTTATAGGACATGGTAATGGTCCGCAGGTTGGAAATGTAATGTTACAACATGAAGGAGGAAAGAAGAAATTCAATATAGAATCTATGCCTATGGATTTTTGTGTTGCGGAAACGCAGGGTTCGATAGGTTATTTGATTGAGCAGGGATTTAGGAATGTTTTTGCAAGGGAAAATATACATCGCAACGTATTAACATTGCTTACACAAGTTGTTGTGGATAAAAATGACAACGCTTTTCAGAATCCTGTCAAACCGGTTGGACCTTATTACACAAAGGAAGAGGCGGAAACTTTTGCAAGAGAGAATGGTTGCAAGTATGCAAAGGATTCTAAAAGTGACAAATATAGAAAAGTGGTGGCTTCACCTAAGCCTTTGAAGATAATGAATATAGATATTGTCAAGCAGCTCGCTTTGGACGGGAATATTGTTGTTACGGTTGGAGGTGGGGGAATACCGGTTGTTGAGGAAAATGGAATTAAAGGTGTGGAGGCTGTAATTGACAAGGATTTGGCTTCGGCGTTGACGGCTGTTGAGATAGGAGCTGATGAGTTTTATATACTGACCGATGTTCCTAAGGTGTATATTAATTTCCGTAAACCTGGAGAGTTGGCTCTTGATGTTATAACTGTAAAACAAGCAGAAGAATATTTGGCACAAGGACAGTTCGGAGAGGGTTCCATGGCTCCTAAAGTAAGAGCAGCCTTGCACTTTGTGAAGAATGGCGGAAAGGAATGTATAATAACAGAGGCAGGTCAGTTGGGTAATCCAAATTGTGGTACAAGGATAATATGGTAGTGTTAGTTGTCTTACGGTGTAAAGAATTGATAAATAATAAATAAACAAACAAGTTATGGCATTCAATTTAAGAAACAGAAGCTTTTTAAAGTTGTTGGATTTCACACCAAAGGAAATTCAATACATGTTGGATTTGGCTCGTGATTTGAAAAGAGCAAAATATGCTGGTACAGAACAACCTACATTAAAAGGAAAGAACATTGCTTTGATATTCGAGAAGACTTCTACTCGTACAAGATGTGCATTTGAGGTTGCGGCCTATGATCAGGGTGCACATGTTACATATTTGGGACCTTCCGGTTCTCAGATAGGAGTTAAGGAATCCATGAAGGATACAGCTCGTGTGTTGGGACGTATGTTTGACGGTATAGAATATCGTGGTTTTGATCAGGCAACAGTCGAAGAACTTGCAAAATATGCCGGAGTGCCTGTATGGAATGGTTTGACCAATGAGTTCCATCCAACGCAGATATTGGCAGATTTCTTGACGATGAGTGAACATGTTGACAAACCTTTACACAAGGTCTCTTACGCTTATTTGGGGGATGCTCGTTTTAATATGGGTAATTCTCTTATGGTTGGAGGTGTAAAAATGGGTATGGATGTGCGTATTGTTGCACCTAAAGAATTGCAGCCTTCCAAAGAACTTATAGCAACATGCAATGAGATAGCCAAAGAAACAGGTGCAACATTGACTGTTACGGATAATGTTGAAAAAGGCGTAAAAGGTTGTGATTTTCTTTATACGGACGTTTGGGTATCTATGGGTGAACCTGCTGAGGTTTGGGCAGAAAGAATAAAATTGTTGAAACCTTATCAGGTAAATAAGGAAACCATGGAGAAGACAGGAAATCCTAAATGCAAGTTCATGCATTGTCTTCCTGCTTATCACAATCTTGAAACACAAGTTGGAAGAGACGTATACAAACAATTCGGAATGGATGGATTGGAAGTAACGGAAGAAGTATTCGAATCAGAAAACTCAATTGTATTTGATGAAGCAGAAAATCGTATGCATACTATCAAGGCTGTGATGGTTGCAACATTGGGTGACTAATAGTTTTTGAAAGTAATATTCTCAAGCAAGGCGGCAACTGATTGGTTTGTCGTCTTGTTTGTTTTTTATCTTTAGCGTTTTTAGATACTGTTTTAGCTCATGGCTTATTCTGTTGCTTTCTATGGCTTTCTGTATGGTTTTGTTGTGTACCCAATAATCCAGTTTTTTTTCTTCAAGAAAAATAATGGTATTCTCGTATTGTTTACAAAGACTTGTGGCAAAAAACCATGCTTGCATCATTCTTATGTAATATTCTTTGCTGTGAATGTCGGCAACAAGGTGCAACCAATCTTCATTAAAGTATGGTGCATCCAAAAAATATTTCATAAGAATGGACATTCCAAATCTGCAAGTATATGTTTTTTCTGATGTGATCCATCTATGTAGAACAGGAGCAAGTTTTGTTATGTTTTTTTCTAAGATTTTTGGAGAACACATATCGCATGTGGCCCAATTGTCTATATATGGGAGAAATCGGTCCAATTCTTCTATACATTGTTCAAAATCTTTTATCTGCTCTATTAGAAAAGCATGAAGATTGTTTTCTTCAAGATATGTATGAGGTAGAGAATTTAAAAACTCTTCCGTTTCGTTTTCATTGTATAATCGTCTCGCGAGCATTCTCAAAGGCATGGTACGGATACCTATTATGTTTTCCTTGTTGATATTTGGAATAAGTTTGGCAGTAAAATCTTTGTACTTTTCGTCCTTTAAAGCGAAGAGTTCTTTCTGAATATTCTCCATATTATTTTTCTTCTATTTTGTAGGAATATCCGTTTCCGAATTTCTCTAATGGTATTTTGAATGTCGGAAATCCTGTAGAATATGGAGCAATCTCGTATAGTTGAAAGTAGATTACTATACAGTTGTCTTCAATATAAAATTCCGTATCAGGATTTATACCTTTGAAATCTTCATCGAAAAACAGAGCCTTTTTTGTTTCTATTTCTTTATAAATAAAATCATTTATGACTGTTTTGTAGTCATAGTTCTCGGCAAATAAATCATTTAGCTTTAAGACTTTTCCGAGTTTTTTGTCAAGTGAATATCCTTTTTTGACAGACATTCCGTGAGCACCGCCCAAAAAAGTGTAATAATCAATATAGAAACTTATCAGTCTGTTGTTCTCAAAGCAAACGGAGTAGGAAACAAAACCTTCCGCCTTGAAGTCTTCATTGAATTGTTTAAGTTCTTCGCATATGCTTTCAGAGCGTACCTGTGAAATGACTGAATTTATGTTTGACGTGATTTCTCGGTTTAGGAAAATGAACTTTGATGACTCTATTGAAGGATAGCTTATTTCTATCTTGAAACAATCGTTCTCCTGAAATATACGTTTGTCTTGTATGTAGACATTCTGAGAAAACAGACTTGATGATGCTACAAGAACAAATATACCAAATGTAACAGTAAATCTACGCATATCGTTTTATATATAATACGGGCAGCATAGTCTTCTGAAACGATGCTGCCCGTAGTGCAATACAATTATTCAGCAGTTGTTGCAATAGGAGTGTAAACCCTTGCTGCAAGTTCTTTGTCCAATTCGTACAATCCGTAGCCGTTGTCGCCTATCAGTTTTAATTTGTCTATAAGCGTTTTGGCATTATCCTCCTCTTCCACTTGCTCGTCTATAAACCATTTGAGCATTGACTGAGTTGCATAATCCTTTTCAGCTATTGCTAGTTCATAAAGATCGTTTATCATGGCCGTAACTTCTTTTTCATGTTTCAAGGTTTCTTCAAAAGCTTTTAGAAGACTATCCCATGATGTTGCCACTTCGTTTATTGGCGTCAATTTTACCTTTCCATCCCTTGATAAAATGTAATTGAAGATTTTGAGTGCATGATCCTGCTCTTCCTTGAACTGTACATTAAACCAATTGCTTGCTCCGGCAAGTCCTTTGTCGGACATGTCTGCCGCCATTGACAAATAAAGATATGCAGACCAAAATTCCGCATTTATCTGGGCATTTAAAGCCTCTTCCAATTTTTTACTTAACATATTTACCTCCTTGTCTGATTAAATGTTTCTGCAAAAATATACATTTTGTTCAGAACTTGCAAAATTGTTACTTTTGCACGCTGTTAAAAAATGCGATAATGAACTATAACGAAACCATCAATTATTTATATTCCTGCCTGCCCATGTTTCAAAGGATAGGAGCGGCAGCTTACAAGGCGGACATTCACAATACGGTTGAATTGATGAAACGTCTGGGTAATCCAGAACTAAGATTCAAATCTGTACACGTTGCAGGTACAAACGGCAAAGGCTCGTCATCTCATTTGATAGCTTCCATATTGAGAGAAAAAGGTTTTAAGGTAGGTTTGCATACATCTCCTCATTTGAAAGATTTCAGGGAAAGGATAAAAGTCGATAACATGATGTGCAGTGAACGGTTTGTGATTGACTTTGTGGAGAAGTATCGTAGAGATATAGAGGAAATAAAACCTTCGTTTTTTGAAATGGCGGTGGCTATGGCATTTTTGTATTTTGCGGAAGAAAATGTTGACATTGCCGTTGTTGAAGTTGGTATGGGTGGCAGGTTGGATTCGACCAATGTAATCAATCCTTTGGTTTCGCTTATAACCAACATAGGGTTTGATCATGTTCAGTTTTTGGGTGATACGCTGGAAAAAATAGCAGGTGAGAAGGCGGGTATAATAAAGTATGGAAAACCTGTCGTCATTTCCCAAAGTCAGAAACAAACCCGTGGTGTATTCGAGCGTAAGGCAACGGAAATGAGCTGTGACATAGTTTTCGCCGATGACTATTTGTCCGTGGTTAAAGCGGAACACTCCGATGCAGGTTTCATACTGGATATCTCACAAAACGGGAATATACGCTTTGCCAATCTTCTTTCCAAATTGTCTGGAGATTACCAAAAGAAGAATATCCTGGGAGTTATTGCAGTCATTGATACTTTGAACAAATATTATGCTATGGATATCAATGACGAATGTATCTCCAAAGGAATAGAAAACATAGACAGAAATTTTCCAATACTTGGAAGATGGTACAAATTGGCCGATAATCCTCTAACAATATGCGATACGGGACACAATGAGGACGGATTGGATTATGTAGTGAAACAGATAGAGCGGACTCCACATAAAAAACTGCGTTTTGTTCTCGCCATGGTCAACGACAAGGATGTTGACAAGGTTTTGGGTATGTTGAACAAGAATGCGGAATACTATTTGTCCAAAGCTGATATTCCAAGAGGGTTGGATGTTTCTGTATTGGCCGAAAAGGCGAAAAACGCCGGATTGTCGTTTAAGACGTTTGCCACGATAAGGCAGGCTCTCGAACAGGCACAAAAAGATGCCGAGGAAGGAGATTTGGTTTTTGTGGGAGGTTCCACATATACAGTGGCCGAGGTTTTGTAATTATCTGCCTTTCGTTTCGGCATGTTCATGTTCCTTTATTATGAAGATGTCTTCATCTTCTGCTTTCATTATGTATTTTTCTCTTCCGAATTTTTCAGCAGTCTGAAGGGATTTTTCCAATTCCAGAAAATGCAGACTGTCTGATTCTATTTCTTTTTTTAGAAATTCTTTCTGCTCTTCCAGTTCTTTAAGCTGTTTCTTTATCTTGAAATTGTAAACTATGTTGTTATTGGGTGAAAATATCATAAGCCCCATGAATATGACAATGGTTATGAAATATTTGTTCTTGATTACTTTGAAAAAAACGCTTTGCCTGAAAGAAGAAATGTCCATCGCTATATTATCTTTTTGTCATATAAATCAATCAGCGTTTCTCCGTTTGTCAACCAATATGTGTTAAGGCCAACCTTTTTTGCCCCTTCAAGATGCTGTGGACTGTCGTCGATGAAAAGAGTCTCTTCGGCCGATATTCCGGCGTCACGCAATATATATTCAAACGACTCTTTGTTAGGCTTGCGCAGATGTATCTCATTTGAAAAATAAGCTTTGTTGAATACGCAATTGAACATGTCAAAGCCCAACTGGCGTTCAAAATCCTTTTTCAGAAATTCTATGTGCAGTTCATTCGTGTTTGAGAACAAAAATAATTTGTACTTTAATTTCAATATGCCAAGCAACTGTATAACATCCTTTGGAAGGTCCAATATCATGGAAAACCATGCCTTGTCTATCTGTTCGTCGCTTAAAGGCAATCCCGTCAGATTCCGCACTCCTTGACGGAACTCTTCACAACTGCATTTTCCCTCTTCAAACCTGTCTATTATCTCCACTTGGGCCGCTTGTGTGTATATCTTGTCGAAATCCTTAACTCCGTATGATTTGAACGTGTCTATGACTCTGTTGTAGTCCACATTCAATATCACGCCTCCCATATCCAATAACAAATTCTTTATCATATCTCCGTCGTTTTATTCTCTGTTTCTTTACTATAATGATTCCATCCTTGAGCCTTCAGCTCTATTGTAGTGTTTTGAGGCGTCACCAGCTGACATCCCAATGAAGCATCGGTTATATGACCTATTATATGAATATTCTCTTCATCCTTTATCTTGTCATAGTCTTTCTGGTCTATTGTAAACAGAAGTTCGTAATCCTCGCCTCCGTTCAACGCCCCGGTATCCGCAAGTATCTTGAATTCTTCAAATGTATTGGATGTCTTTATGTCTATCGGTATCCTGTCTATGTAGATTTCACATCCGGTTTCGGAGTTTTTGCATATGTGAAGGGCTTCCGATGCAAGACCGTCTGAAATGTCTATCATAGAGGTGGGAATTATGTCTTTGCTTCTGAAGAACCGTATGATGTCCTTGCGCGCTTCAGGTTTCAACTGTCTTGAGATTACATATTCATAGTCCGTCAGTTGAGGTTGGACTTTGGGATTGGCCAGAAAGGCAGCCTTCTCCCTTTGAAGAACAAGCAATCCGGCATAAGCCCCTCCGAGATCACCGCTGACGCATATCAGATCATGTACCTTGGCTCCGTTCCTGTAAACCACCCTGTCCTTGTCTGCCTCTCCGATTACGGTTATGGATATGAACATTCCTCCTGCCGAACTGGTTGTGTCTCCTCCCACAAGATCCACCCCATATCTTTCGCAGGCCAGATAAATGCCGGAATAAAGCTCTTCCAATGCCTCCACCGAATAACGGTTGCTTACCGAAAGGGATACTGTTATCTGCTTGGGTTCTCCGTTCATTGCGTATATGTCCGAAAAGTTTGTCACACAGGCTTTGTAACCGAGATGTTTCAATGGAGTGTAAACCATGTCGAAATGCACTCCTTCGGCAAGCGCGTCGGTGGAAACAAGGACCGTCTTGTCCTTATATTCCAGACATGCGGCATCATCACCTATCGAAAAGAGCGTGCTGCTGTTTTTCGCCTTTCTATACTCTTTCGGATTGAGCCTGTCTATCAATCCGAATTCACCTAAGCTTTCCAGTTCAGTTCTCTGACTCATCTTTCATTTGACTTATTCGTGGCAAAGATACAAAATACGGCGTTATTTCAGTCAAAACATCATGCAATAAAAAGAAAGCGGGCAACCCTGTTGGAGATGCCCGCTTCAAGAAGGAACAATCTTGTAATAAAAATGGCTTATAAATCTTCGGTTGCAAAATTATATCCGTCCAACGCTCCGTACAATACCCAGAAATGAGTATTTTCGTTTTCGGATTCTTCAAAGAATGAATCTCATTGCTATCTTTGCAAAAAAAATGCAGGATGGACAAATATACAAAGGACGACAGGTTGTACGATGCCATATGTGACGATTACCGTCTGTTGAATGTTATTTCCCGTTTTGGCATGCACCTTGGTTTTGGAGAAAAGACAATAGAGGAAGTGTGTGGGGAAAGCGGTATTGATTGCGATACTTTTCTTGCGGTCTTGAATCTGACCAAGTCCGGTGTCGTTCCTCATTGGCAGCAACCGAAACTTTCCCTCAGAACATTGGGAGAGTATTTACAGAACTCCCATGCCTATTTTCTGGATTTCCTTCTACCTTCCATACGCAGGAAACTGGTGGAGGCTTTGGGAGGATTTACCAACAACGATATGGCTTTCCTGATAATAAAATTCTATGATGAGTTCTGTCTTGAGGTGCGCACTCACATGGAAAGGGAAAACAAGGAGGTGTTCCCTTATGTCGACGCACTGATGCAGGGAAAGAAAATAAGACCGATAACAATAGAGATTTCCCTTATGCACAGAACTCCGATTGAAAAGAAACTTTCGGAGCTGAAAAACGTCATGATAAAATATTATGACGGAAATGCCAATGACAATCTGTTGAATTCCATACTGTATGATATCTTTTTGTTCGAGGAGGACCTTGTCTGCCATTGCATGGTCGAAACCCGATTATTTTTAGGTGAGATAAAGCGGCTGGAAGAGGAACACAAGGACAATTATTTTTCGGAAGAGTTGAAAAGGGAAGAAAGTCAGGAACTGTTGAGCGAAAGGGAAAAAGAGGTGATAAGGTGTGTTGTCAAGGGAATGGCCAACAAGGAGGTAGCCGACAGACTTTTCATTTCAATCAATACAGTTACAACCCACAGGAGGAACATAGCCAGAAAACTGGACATTCATTCCACTTCCGCCCTGACAATATATGCCATAGCCAACAAGCTTCTGGATATTGAAGAAATAAGGGATGAGAGGATTGTTTCCTTATAAGATTTTATGATGTGTTTCCATACGGTTTTCCGGAACTTGATTGCGTGATTTTCTTTTCAGAAAATAAAAAAACGGATTCAGAAAAGAATTTTTTGTTTTCTGAATCCGTTTTCCGGCATGTCCAAAAGGAATTACGCCTTCACGATTCCGAGGTTTCTTTTTATCTTTGCAAAGGTTTATATTGAGAAGATATGGTTACATGTGATGATGCTGTCATAGAAAAAATGGTATTGCACAAGGTCGGAAACAAATTGAACAACGAGCCTTTGAAGTTGTCACCGGCTCCGTTTGCACTGCACGGAGACATAAGCAATGTCCTGCTGAAATATTTCACAACACATTTCAAGTCAAGTCAGACTTACCGTTTGTTCAACGAAATTGCACCTGAGAACAATTTCGTTTACGGTTGTGTCAAGGCTGTTTTCGACAATCCGGACGAGCTTTACGAACAGAGTGTCAACATCGCCAAATATCTGTATGAGGTTTCGGAACATCCCAACATAAAATCGGGAGAACTGTACGTAACCCTTTTGCAGAGATGTTTTGCCGAAGGCGAAGTGGTACGGGCCTTGGGCATATTCAAGTCAGAAAACAAGGAAACATATCTAAAGGTTTTTCCTTCAGGGGACGGGTTTGAAATAGAGAGTGAGCTGGGTATAAACATAAACAGGCTCGACAAGGGTTGCATAATATATGACAAGGAAGCTGAGAACGGCTATATAGCCACTGTTGCCGACATGTCTGCTCGCGGAGGGGAGGCTGCCTTTTGGATGGATGATTTCCTTTCTCTCAGACAAAGGGCCGATTCGTTCTACAATACGGAACATACGATAAATGTTTGCAAGTCCTTTGTATCCGACTATCTGCCTTCGGAGTATGAAATGGACAAGGCCGACCAGGCAGAATTGCTGAACAAGACCGCAAACTACCTTAAGGAGAGCAAGCAGTTTGACCTTGAGCGATTCAACCGTGAGGTTATGGAAGTGCCAGAACTGCAGGATTCGTTCAAGGAATACAGAGACAGATACCGCCAGGAATACGATGTTGACCTTTCGGACAACTTCATTCTTTCGGAGCAGGCAATGCGAAAAGGTCAGAGAGTGTTCAAGAGCGTTCTGAAGCTGGACAGAAACTTCACCATATACATACACGGTTCCCGTTCGAGAGTTGAAAAAGGGGTTGACGAAAAGACAGGCCTGCAATATTACAAGTTCCTTTACGATGAAGAGAAGTAATATTTTGATTTTTTTACACCGACATTGCACTGTAAAATTATGAAAAAACTTATTTTTGCAGGTGGATTATAAAGGTTATAAATTTAAGAAAGGAGAAGAAAATGTCTCAGATTATTGGAATTCATTCAAGACAAATCCTCGATTCGAGAGGTAACCCGACGGTTGAAGTAGAGGTTTATACCGATGCGGGTGCATTTGGAAGGGCGGCAGTTCCTTCGGGAGCATCCACAGGCGTTCATGAAGCCTGCGAATTGAGAGACGGGGACAAGTCTTATTATATGGGCAAGGGTGTTCAGCAGGCGGTGAAGAATGTCAACACTGTCTTGGCTGAAGAACTGAGAGGTATGCAGGTCAGCGACCAGTCTGCAATCGATGCCCGCATGATAGAGATAGACGGTACGGAAAACAAAGGCAAGATAGGTGCCAATGCGATTCTTGGCGTTTCGTTGGCTTGTGCCAAAGCGGCGGCCATGGAAACAGGACAGGAACTTTACAGATATGTGGGCGGAGTCAATGCCAACACTTTGCCTATACCTATGATGAATATTCTTAACGGTGGTTCACATGCCGACAACAGCATAGATTTCCAGGAGTTCATGGTTATGCCAGTAGGAGCTGAAACCTTTTCGCAGGCTTTGCAAATGGGAGCTGAAGTGTTCCACAATCTTAAGGCTGTTCTAAAGTCAAAAGGATATTCGACCAATGTTGGAGATGAGGGCGGTTTCGCTCCGAATTTGGGTTCAAACGAACAAGCCATAGAGGTTATACTTACGGCTATAGAACAAGCCGGTTACAAAGCAGGAGAGGACATATACATAGCGTTGGATCCCGCTTCGAGCGAATATTATCTGCCTGAGGAAAAAGTGTATCACTTGCATAAATCTACAGGAGACAAACTGACTTCGGCAGAGATGGTTTCCTATTGGAAGCAATGGGTTGAAAAATATCCAATAATTTCGATTGAGGATGCCATGGCAGAGGATGACTGGGACGGCTGGAAGATGTTGACAGGAGAGTTGGGCAAGAAGATACAATTGGTAGGAGACGACTTGTTCGTTACCAATCCTTCCCGTCTTGCAATGGGAATAGAGAGGGGTGTTGCCAATTCCATATTGGTCAAGGTTAACCAGATAGGTTCGTTGACCGAAACCATAAATGCCGTAAACATGGCATACAGAAACGGATATACAGCTGTGATGAGTCACCGTTCGGGAGAAACCGAAGATACTACCATAGCGGATTTGGCTGTTGCCTTGAACACTGGTCAGATAAAGACCGGTTCGGCTTCGAGAACGGACAGAATATGCAAATACAATCAGTTGCTCAGAATAGAGGAAACATTGGGCGATCAGGCTGTTTATTTGGGCAAAAACTTCAAGTTTGCGAAATAATTTTTGTTGAACATAAGAAATGGCAGACAATGAAGTGTATTGTCTGCCATTTCTTTCGGAAGAGAAAAAAGAGTAAAAATTTTGTCAAATGAAGAAAAAGTACGAACTTTGCAATTCATTTTTCAAAGAGTGTACAATTATAATATAGAACAGCGATGGCGAGAGTTTGTGAAATTACAGGTAAGAAGACCGTTACGGGCAATAGGGTTTCCCATTCAAATGTAAAGACAAAGAGAAAGTTTTATCCCAATCTTCAAACAAAGAAATTTTACATTCCTGAAGAAGGTATATGGGTGACTTTGAAAGTTTCGGCTGCCGGAATGCGTACTATAAACAAGAAAGGCATTATGGCGTGTTTGAACGAATCTTTTGAAAAAGGAATAATCAAGTTCTAGAGTAAAATTATTCTTTGATAGAATCAAGGGAGTGTTGTCTTAATACTCCTTTTTTTGTTTTGTTTTGTATGAGTTATTCTTTTGATTGCCCTATAAGAGTCGGCTATGTCGATACAGACAAAATGGGTGTTGTCCATAACAGTAACTATTTCGTCTATTTCGAGATTGGACGTACTGAAGCCATGAGGAGTCTGGGCATAAGTTATAAAGAGTTGGAAAACAAAGGTATAATGATGCCTTTGGTTGAGCAGTATGCAAAATATCACAAGCCGGCTTTTTATGATGACAAGCTTACAATACGCACTACAATAGAGCGGATGCCAAAGGCTAGAATTCAGTTCAAATATTTTATTTTCAGAGAATCGAATGACGGAAAAGAAGAAATGTTGTGTAGTGGATATAATATTTTGGCTTTTGTGGACGTTCTAACTAAAAAGCCTTTGAAGTGTCCTGATTTTGTGAGTAAAATATTGGAAAAATTTTGTGGATAAGCATAAAGTGCTTACCTTTGCAGAACAATAAATACATTTATTAACAAATTAAACAAGAAAGAGGTATCAGAAAATGATTATTGTTCCAATTAAAGAGGGTGAGAATATTGAAAAGGCTCTCAAGAAGTTGAAGAGAAAGTTTGAAAAAACTGGAGTAGTAAAGGAATTGAGAAACAGGCAAAAATTCACAAAACCTTCTGTGGTGACAAGAGATCGTAGGTTAAAGGCTATTTACATTCAAAAGTTGCAACAGCAAAGTATGGAGAAATAGTTTTGTTTAACATTAAAAAAGCTTGCAACTTGCTTGTAAGCTTTTTTAAATATGAATTTGTTTGGTATGTATATAGAACGATTTACTGATTATTTAAAGAACGAGAGGAATTACTCCGCCCATACTATTTTGGCATATACTGCAGATGTCAATCAATTCATTGATTGCGTCAAGGAGGAGTGCAGTATAGTCGACATCAAAGATATAACTCCTTCTGTTATCAGGGTTTGGATGGTTGCGATGAAAGAACGGGGTGTATCAAACAGAAGCATAGGCAGGAAAATAGCTTGTTTGAGAACTTATTTTACTTTCCTTTACAAGGAAGGTCTGATTCCGGAAAATCCTATGTTGAAGATAATGGCTCCTAAGGTTGGAAAAAGAAATCCTTCCTACATACTTAATGACGATATGGAGAAGATATTGGATGAGAAAAGTGCGGATGGCTCATTCTTCGGTATGAGAGATTATTTAATATTGGAGTTGGTTTATGCCACAGGCATGAGACAGGCGGAGTTATTGGAGCTAAAGGAGTGTGACATAGATTACGAAAATCAGGAAATAAGGGTTGAAGGTAAAGGTAGAAAGGAAAGGATAGTTCCGGTGAATCCTACATTATTGGAACGATTGAAAATATACATTGAAAAGAAAAAATCATTGAAGACGGACACGGATTATTTGTTTGTCAACAAAAGATTCGAACATATGTCCAAAAAACAGTTGTATTCTTTGGTATGCAAAGAACTTGAAAAGATAAATGTTGCAAAACATTCTCCGCACGTGTTAAGACACAGTTTTGCCACAAATGTTTTGGAACAAGGTGGAGATTTATCTGCCGTAAAAGACATATTGGGACATAAAAGCATAGAAACGACACAGGTTTACACACATACTACGATAGAAGAATTAAAGAAAGCATATAAGTTGGCTCATCCTAGATCAGACGAATAATAAAAACAAAAAAGGAGGTTGTTATGAAGGTTACAATTAATGCGGTTAAGTTTAGACCGGATCAGAAACTGGAAGACTTTGTCAACGACAAAGTATCCAAGTTGGAAAGACAAGCAGCTGGCTTGTTGGGGGCAGAGGTAACATTGAAAGTGGACAAACCTGAATCAGAAAACAATAAAATAGCGGAAATAAAGGTAATAATAGCCGGAAAAGACTTGTTTGCTTCAAAACAAGCGGATAGTTTTGAAGAGGCCGTAATGTTGTGCATAGATGCATTGAAGACACAGATTAGTAAGTTTAAGGAAAAAAAATAGACTAAAAATCTCTTGAGATAAATTTACAGCCATTCAACAATAGTTGAATGGCTGTTTTCGTTCATAATAAGTTGAGTTGTGCAATAAAAATCAGTTTTTTTATTGCTTTGCAAAAAAATAAAAATGTACAGTAATTTATGGAGAAAGAAAATATAAAGGAACGATTAGGAATAATACCTGAAGATCAGATAGATTCCGCAAACGAATATATACATCAGTATATAGGTCTTAGATTGGCTGCAATGGGTGTATCGGCATTCAATGACAACCTTGACAAATCACAGCAGAACTTCATGAGCATATTAAGAGGGTTGTTGTCCAATTACAAGGAAAGGGAAGAATTGTATGACAACTATCTTTGTCCTCCCGATATAAGAATACAAAACTTTTTGAACAGATATTTTGCTTCGGTCAGAGATGTACCGGACATAAAAATTCCTTTAAGAACATTTACACTTGATTCTTACGGAATAGCAAGGGCGTTATCCTTACCACAAGGCAAGGATGAATATATATCCACATACATAAATTCTTACAAAGTAAAGCAAGGTGTCTTACATAATCCGAAAAACGACAGAAGAACAACGAAAGGAGTCTTTCATATAGCGGAAGGAGGACTTCCTATTCCTGGAGATAAAAAAGCGGTACCCATCAATGTGGCGAAATATATATTTTACAGAGCTTTTTCCGAAAATGGAGATATCATGGAATTGCCTTATACCTCCTGTATGGACAAACCTGTAAAACTTCTAGTATCATTGTTGTTAAGGCCTACCGTATGCCCTGAAGTCAAAGGTGTTACGGAGAAGAAAACAATGGAGATAAGGTTCTTCGCTCCAGGTTCACTCGTGAGCAGCCTGGATTTCGTGGAAAGCATATTCGGAAACGGAGGCAGTCCTTATCACATCAAAAACGACTCTGCCTTGGACGTGGAACATTGGACAGGACACACAGGTTGCATAATTTTAGCTCCTCAACTCACACAACTTACCAAAAAAGAGTGTGGACTTCCTCACATATCACAGGCTACGGACAGGCAAAAAAGAGATGGAATGTGTTGGACCAACGAAGAAGAACTATATAACGACGGTTTACCTTTCAAACTGTGCGTAAGAACAGACGAGGGTATTATAGCAACCGTCATAGCTGACAATTATTTCGGATACTCGAAAAAAGAAATCAAAACAATGATAGGCTATGCCTCCAACATATTCGGAAATACGGAAGAAGAACACGCAGGAGGTGCTCTGGTCTTTCCAGGATACAATCAGGGCGATACTTATTTTGCCAATCCAATGAAGGTTAGAAACACCTTCGAAGATGTAAAAAAGAACTGTAAGGACTTCGTAGAATTCAAACAAGAAGGTTACGGAATAGACAAAAACTTCAACAACATATATTATCTGCCTGAAAACACCAACTTCAATGTACCAAACCAGGAAATAAAATGGAAGAATGAATCCGGTGAACATCATCTTAAACTGTTGCCAAACAAGATTTACATACTGCCAAATGGAAGCAAATTCAGAATGGAAAGCTATTCCGGAGCACTAAATTACAGATTGGTGGAAACCATAGGTGATGGCTTGTTCTGTCACAAGCCTTGCACTGTTTCGGGAGGTGGAAAATCCGAAATATCAAAGTCAATAGCAGATGCAATATTCGGAGGTCCTTTCTTCATAAGTGATTTTGAAAAGGACTTTGAAAAAGTTGAGGAAATCATAAACTATGATTACTCAAAGAGATTTAGTTCGCTTGGAGAGCCAATACCTTACAGCCGAAGCTTTCTTTGCAACCGCCGTTCAATGGGATCGGTAATAAAACTGCTTACCCCATCCTCTGAATACACAAAAGAATACAACCAATGGCTTGAAAGCCTTCCTCAATACATAAAGGGAATCGCTTTCATCATCAAGCGTTTCTACAAGGAGGAATGGGGCAACGAATGGAAGAAATATTTCAACGTGGATATTTTGAACGGAACTCCCGGCAATGAGCTGAAATTCGGCAACAGAAAAATATACGCACGCTATCTGAGAGTGGGATTTGAAGAAAACGGAACATGGCGGACTTTCAAGTTGAGACAGGATTTTGTCCATTCCGACAAGATTCAGATGGAAGACGACATAACAGCATCAACAGTTGTTCCCACAAGACTGTTGTCCAATTTGGGCAAGGCTGCCGACAATTACAGCGTGAAGATAGTGGAAAACTGCGAGTACAGATTCTTCCAACGTCCCGATGACGCGATTGTAAGAGGATACGACAAGAAAGCGGAATCCGACCTGGCATCACCAAATACCTTTATTTCCAACTTTGAACCCCTTACTCAAAAAGACGCACAGGAAATAGTTGAAGACGTAATCAATTTCGACAGGTTTACAAAGCCTATGCGCGACCTTATACAATCGGTGGCGGACAAAAAGGACAGCAAATATTTTGTTTGCTCTGCAAATCCGCGATTGGTAAACTCCAAGCCGTCAAAGAACGTAAGGTACCTGCAGACCCGTGACGACCTTGTCAAACCCGAAGAAAAATATGTTGCCGAGGTGGGAATGCGTCTGGCAAGAAAGCTTAAGCCGAACGAGCCTTTGTACATACCTGTCAACTCCGTTCTTCCGGGAAGAAGAAACAACAGGGCCGAAGAAGGAATACGTCCTCTTGCGGTCTACAACCCTATTCACTATCAGGAACTGCCGGAATTGTTCATGGACTTCATCTGTTCACTAACAGGCAAAAGCCCTTCGACAACCGGAGCAGGCTCGGAGGGAGCATTGACCAAAGGTCCTTTCAACTCCCTTTGTGCAACAACCGATTTGGACAACGCTTTGGTATCCTATATCCTTACCGGTTACGACGGATTCACAACTCCTGCAGGCTACATAGGAAGCAAGTACAGAATAGATCACGACCTCAGCCTTTTGATTCCGGAATTGTGGGCAAGGCTTACACCGGAAGAAAGAACACCGGAATATCTGATAGAAAACGGATACTTTGAAAAACTTGAAGACTTCTCCTATGAAGGAAAAATTGTCAAGGCATCGGTTCTCGGATACAGGGTTACGGACAAGTTCGTCCACAATTTCTTCGGAAGAGTATTTGAAAATCCTAACGTGGTGTTCACGGCAGAAATGCTGAAACCGGAACTGCAGAATCTGTCCGAGTTTGTGGACGGAGTTAACAACATTGTCGAAAACCAGTCCCGCGTTGCAAGAATGTACATAGAGGACGGAAGCGTGGAGGCTGCAATTCCGCCTTTGAAAGCCCTTATATACATAATGGCAAAGGGCGAATACAACGGAATGAAGGCCGATTCCGAAGAATTCAGACAAATGTTTACAAGAGACTATTTGTTGGAAAGCGACTGGTATGCCGAAAGATTGAGAAACAAACACATAAACGATATAAACTTGTGGCAGTCTCATCAGAAATATATAAGCGAATTCTTGCAGAAGGCAGCCAATCTGTCCGAATCAAAAAGGAACATGATAAAGGAAATACTGCAAAAGACCAATGACGAACTTAAATACGTCAAGTCACAGGAGTATTACGATAAGTTGGTTGGCAGTCTGGGCAAGGACAATCTGTACAGATAAAACGCAGGTTTCCTTTACCCTGAAACGGATTCAGAAAAGAAAAAAATGGAATCAAATTCCAATCTGACGGAATTTGATTCCATTTTTTTCTTTCTTTATTCTGTTGCGAGACCTTCCCAAACGGTATTACAGACAGGCATAATCCCTGCCGTAATGCAACATTTGTGACAGATAACTTTCGGGATAAACCGTTTTGAAATCAATTATCCGCCCCTCATCGTCAAAGACCGGTTGAATGTCAACGTTGACGAATCCTCCGTAAGGCTTCAAGTCCAGAGCTCCGTAACGCTTTATCACTTCCCTGTGCAGTACAGGGTCTATGTATATGGCATAACGTTCCACCAGTTCCATGGCCTTGTCATATTCACCCAAAGACTTTATGCGCTGAATCATTCCCAATAGTTCGCCAAAGCCCTTTCTGAGGTTTTCATAATCGGTTATATGAAAATAAGTCTTGCCTTCCCTCACAACCTTTTCAATTCCGAAACCATTCTCAAAGCAATAGGCGGATATAAGTTTACGGGCCTGCATGTGGGCTTCCCTCAAGGGCTTTCCCTCCTCCACTCTTGCATACTGACTCAAAAGACCGTTCATTATGTAAGAGTCACAGGCGGTCTTTCCTACCTCGGGAGAGTCTGCCAGTTTCAACTCAACCATTTTGGAATCCAACAGATAGTACAATGCAAAAAGATCTGCCCGCGCCTCTTCCAGACATGAGGAAAATTCCTTTAGGGCATTGCTGTCCGTACCTTCGAGCAGTTGACCCGAACCGTGGCCGAGGCATTCATGCATGTCGGTATGCAGGTCGTCTGCCAGAATACCGTATGTTCTGTTGCGTTCCTTTTCCTCCATGGAAAAGGCGAATTCCTCAAGGACGCTTTTTTCGCATTCCAAAGCCGCGGCCTTGTAGGCATGGGATAGGTTTGCGATGTTCACACTCTTTGAACCGTATTCCTTCCTTATCCAGTCGGAATTTGGAAGATTTATTCCTATCGGGGGAACAGGGTAGTTGTCACCCGCAAGACAAACTGCCTCTATCACTTTTGCCGATATTCCAACGACGTTTTCTTTCTTGAACCTGTTCTCTATCGGAGAATGGTCCTCGAACCACTGTGCGTTTTGCGACAATACCTCACAACGCCGGCTCGCTTCAGTGTCCTTGAAATCCACAAGGCCTTCCCATGTGGCCTTCATGCCGAGAGGGTCGTTGTATGTCTCGACAAAGGCGTTGATATAATCGCATTGAGAATTGTCGTCCTCAAGCCAGAGAATATTGTATTTGTCCCACAACTCCAAATCTCCGCTCGTGTAGTATTCGATAAGGACTTCGGTATATTTTTGTTGTTGCTCGTTTTCGGCAAAGGCCATGGCCTTACGAAGGTTCTCCACTATCTTCTCTATCGCCTTGCCGTACAACCCTCCCATCTTGTATGTCAGTTCCTTTATTTGGCCGTTTTGTTTGACCAGTTTTGAATTAAGTCCCGTTGCAGGCGGACGCATAGGGTCGGAAGGCTTCATGGCCGCATAAAAATCCTCCGCTTCCTGTCGGTTAAGCCCCTTATAGAAATTTACGGCCGAGCCCTCTATGGGGTCTTTCCCCTTGTCCATCTCTTTTCTTTTGGGTGCAATGTCGCTGTCGTAGATTATCCCGGCCATTTTTCTGCAATAATCCTCAAGTGACATGTTTTCCAAAG
This sequence comes from uncultured Bacteroidales bacterium, assembly GCA_944320415.1. Lineage (GTDB taxonomy): Bacteria > Bacteroidota > Bacteroidia > Bacteroidales > P3 > Onthomorpha. The sequence continues at coordinate 28,113 of CALUHJ010000002.1, read as the reverse complement.
GATATTTCGAGCAGTCGGCCTCAAGCATCAGCTTGATGAAATACTCCTTGTCGCATTCCGGATAGAATTTGTCATGTGAATAATGATGGTGAATGCCGTTGAAAAAAAACAATCTTTTGGCATAAACAACGAACTGTTGCCATTGTTCTCCCGATTGCTCCCTATGATTTTCCAGAATGTTTTCCACTATTTTTCTTATCGGAAGGTTGAATTCACAGTTTTGTTCCCAGATTATGTCCCTTCCCCATTTACATGCCTCAGACAGGTGATACAGATAGTGTTTCTGTCTCAAAGAGAGAGAACTCCAATTATCGACCTTGTATTTCATCACTTTGCAATCTGCAAAGCGGTCTATCGTATAGATGAATTCTTCTTTCATGTTTTATAGTTATATGTTCGCAACAAAGATACGGAATTTCCATTGTGCAAAGTTGTAAACGATAATATTAAGACTCGTGAAAATTAATCACTAATATTAAAGGGAAATAAAACGAACTGAAAACTTTTCTTTTAGGTAAAGATGAAATTAGGTATAAAAAACATGAGTAACGGTAAAATGTTGTACCTTTGTTTCACGAACCGTTTTTGTCGTAATAGTGAAAAAGCTCGATAAACTGATAATAAAATCTTATTTGGGGCCTTTGTTGCTGACTTTTTCCATATCCGTTTTTGTTCTGCTTCTTCAGTTTCTGTGGATGAAGATAGAACAGATTGTCGGCAAGGGACTGGAAACGACGGTGATAATCGAGCTGGTTGTTTATGCGTGCGCAACTCTCGTGCCGATGGCTTTGCCGCTAGCTATACTTCTGGCTTCAATCATGACAATAGGAAACTTCGGCGAAAGATATGAACTGGTAGCCATGAAATCCGCAGGCCTTCCCCTGTTCCGCATATTGAGGCCCTTGATTGTGCTTTCGCTCGTCCTTTCTGTTTTTGCCTTCTTTTTCTCAAATAATGTGATACCTGTGGCCAATATGAAGCTGAGGACGATATTGTATGAAGTGAAGACAAAAAAACCTACACTGAACATAAAACCCAATCAGTTTTATTCGGAAATAGACAACTATACCATAAGGATAGGCAGCAAGGACAAGGAAGGGAAGAACCTAAAGGACATAATCATATATGACCACTCCGAGGATTTGGGAAACGTAAACGTCACGATAGCAGACCGAGGACGCATGTATTCTAAAAATGATGGCAATGTCTTAGTTTTCCATTTGTTTGACGGATATACCTTTGATGAGGACCTGTCAGGCGAAAATACGATAAAAAGGCCGCTGGTGAGGTTGGACTTCAAGGAACAGATTCTGAATTTTGACATATCCAATTTCGCGTATCAGAAAACAGACGAGAATCGTTATGAAGGACACTATAAAATGCTGAACATAATGGATTTGAATCGTAGCCTCGATACCTTGCAAAGCAACAGTGAACAGTTTGTCGCAGGTTTTGTGCGAACGATTGGAAGAGACCTGAACTTCAATGTACCTACCACAGATTACAAAGGAAATTTTTATGATGATTATTCAAGGTTGGATTCCAAGAAAAAAACGGAGATAGACAATCTTGCCTTATCTAAAATTGAATATCTCGAGTCGGATTTGTCCGCGATGAAGTCCAAAATCCGTTCGGACAAAAGTTATATCACCCGATACAAGATAGAATTGCACAGAAAGTTTACACTTTCGGTTGCCTGCCTCATTTTGTTTTTCATGGGAGCGCCATTGGGAGCCTTGATACGCAAGGGAGGATTGGGTATGCCCGTTGTTGTTTCGACTCTGGCGTTTATAGTTTACCATATCTTGGGTACAATGGGTGAGAATGCGGCTCTGGAGGGCAAATTGCCCGTATGGTTGGGCATGTGGCTCTCTTCGGTAGTGTTTCTGCCTCTTGGCGTTTTTTTGACAATGAAGGCTACATCTGACGCAAGCGTTCTGAGTGCGGAAACATGGACAAAATATTTCGATTCGTTTGTTCAGAAGATAAAAGAAAGAAAAAGGAAAGTGTGAAAATGAAGATATTGCAGTTTTGTTACAAACCTCCTTACCCGACATACGACGGAGGCTCAATGGCCATGCATTCCCTGACAGAGGGGTTCTTGAATAATTCCGTGCAGGTGAAAGTGTTGGCGTTCAATTCTCGAAAACATCCATGCAAAGTGGAGAATCTGCCCGAAACCTATGTGAACGAGACGGGATTCGAGACGGTTATTGTGGATTTGGACATCAAACCGATTCCGGCTTTTGAGGCATGGATTTGCGGTGAAAGTTATCATGTAAAGCGATTCATTAACTCTGAGATGAAGAGAAAACTCAGGGATATTCTGAAAAAGGAGGAGTTCGACATTGTGCAGTTTGAAAGCGTTTTCCTTACGCCTTATGTACCGATTGTACGCAAATACAGCAAGGCAAAAGTGGTATTGAGAGCTCCGAACATTGAAAACAAGATATGGAAAAGGATACACAAATCGACCGGAAATCCTTTAAAAAAGATGTATCTGAAACATCTGGCCCTTACATTGGAGAGATACGAACTGGATCATATGAACGATTATGATGCGGTTTTTCCTATTACGGATTTGGATGCGGAATATTTCAGGAAGAACGGATTCAGAAAATTGTGCAAAGGATTGCCTTTCGGTATAGACACGCCTGAAATTATCAGTGACGTATTGGAAGAAAAGAATACGATTTTTCATATAGGTTCAATGGACTGGTTTCCAAACGAACAAGGTATAAGATGGTTTCTGAACGAGTGTTGGGACAAAATAAAGGCTTTATGTCCGGATGCCGAGGCTTATTTTGCTGGCAGGAAAATGCCGCAATATTTGTTGGACAACCGACAAGAGGGTGTCCACATGATTGGTGAAGTTGACGACAGCATACGTTTCATGACAAGCAAGCAAATAATGGTAGTACCTCTTTTGTCGGGCAGCGGGATAAGGGTGAAGATAATAGAAGCCATGAGCATAGGCAAGACAGTGGTTGCCACTTCCGTCGCAGCCGAAGGAATCATGTATGAAAACGGGAAAAATATTATTATAGCTGATACTCCCGAAGAATTTGCACGGGCAATAAAACGTTGTTTTGATGACCAGGAATATTGCAGGTCCATAGGGAAAGAAGCGGCCAAACTAATTGCGGAAAAATACAACACCAACAAGATAGCACGTCAGTTGCTGGATATGTATGAACAGATGATATCAAAATAAGGTCTCATGAGAATTGCAGTGGTTTTGACAAGAATTCCCTATCCTCTTTTCAAGGGAGACAAGTTGAGGGCCTATTATCAGATAAGGGAACTCTCAAAAAAACATGATGTCTATCTGTTTTGTCTCAATGACAAAGATGATGAAATACAAGGACGACAAGAACTGTTGAAGTATTGTAAAGAAGTATGTATTGCAAGAAACAATCGTATTTCCGCGATATTGAGACTGTTTTTTGCTGCTTTTACAAACAAACCGTTGCAAGTCGCATTCTACGATTCGAAAAGAAATAAGAGACTGTTTGAAACTTTTGTTAGAAAATACGACATAGAACTGGCATATTTCCAATTTGTCAGGATTGCTCCTTTTGCGAAAGGGCTTGAATGTGCCAGGGTATTGGACTTTCAGGACACTCTTTCGGTAAATATGGCAAGAAGAGCCGAAAAATCCAATATGTTTACGGCATGGATTTTCAGAAAAGAAGCCAAACGTCTTGCCAAATATGAAAAACGCATGTTTTCCATGTTTGATGCTCTAACCATAATAACGGATACAGACAGACAGTTGTTGGCAAGTGATAGAAAAAATGAGGTGGAAGTGATAGCCAACGGTGTTGACAAACGTTATTTCGACTATCCTTTACAAGAACACAAGAAATATGACTTGATATTCAGCGGAGCCATGAGTTATAAACCAAATATAGTTGCTGCAGAATATCTGGTTGAGAAGATAATGCCCCTTGTATGGGAGAAAATGAACAATATAAACATGGCAATCGTCGGAGGCGGTGCTCCAAAATCCGTTCTCAGACTGGCTTCAGACAAAGTTGATATACCGGGGTGGGTGGATGACATGCGTACCTATTATTGCAGAACAAAATTATTTGTCGCTCCAATGCAGATAGGAACAGGGTTGCAGAACAAACTGTTGGAAGCTATGGCGATGAGTGTACCTTGCATAACAAGTACGTTGGCAAACAATGCTCTTGGTGCAAAAGACGGACATGAAATATTTATAGCAGACTCACCACAACAGTATGCGGATTATATTGTGAAACTGTTGAACGACAAAACTTTGTCTGATACTATGGCAAAGAACGGCAGGGATTATGTTTACAACAACTACAGTTGGGAAGCCTGTTGTGAAAAATTGTCGTCTGTGTTTGAACGATGCCTTGATAAACGATAATGGCTCCGAATAACTCAGAGCCATTATCAATCTTGTTATTTATTTGCTTATTACCAATTTTCTTGCCGTACTTATATTGTCGCACGAGAATATTGCCCAATAAATTCCAGGACTAAGTCTTCTTGTGTCTATCTGTAAAATGCGTTCCCCCTTGCAGATAATTTCATTCATAAGTACCTGACCTTTCGAGTTCACGAGTCTTACATTTAAATCTGAAGAAAAAGAATTTGAGAAATCTATTTGTGTGAAATCTCTAGCAGGATTAGGATAAAACTCACCTATACCATCCAATTCTCCAACTTTTATTCTTTCTACAGATACATATACATTGTCTTCACTTATGCCATTTACATGACTACCGTAAACCGTTGTATAGAACCCTTGCGGTGCAGTCATTGGTTTTGTGATGGTTTTACCGTTGTTGGATGTAGCACTTATATAATATTGCAATGTATCCCGAGGTGTTTCGTCAAGAGTAAGCATTGCCGAGAACATATTGCCCTCTTCAGCCGTAAGGTCGGTTTGATGCCATGAGGTTTCATTGACTTTTTTGTAAAACAATGTTGCGGAAGCTATACCGCTTTTATTCTGTATGATTGCTCTATAATTCGGAGAATTGTTTTCCTGTGTATTCCACCAACGTATAGGGTCATGGTAAATTCTCAAAGGATTCTCTGCAGGTATTTGTTTTGTTATGCAATGTATTGCTCCTCCGAATCCGTCAAACTCCCTTACATCCATTTCCTCTATTGTATATCCAGGATATTTTTGTTTGATGATTTCCAAGGCTTCCTTGTTTCCATCTATATCTCCTGCCGCACTTCCACTTAAGGATTCATCATAAAATACAGGCTGAATTATTGCATCATTTACAAATGTATGATTGGAAAATGAGCGTGTATATTGTGAGTTGTATTGAGATTGAGAAGTGTACCACGAACCGTCATTCTTGGCAGGTAAAGGTATTCTCGTATTATGGTAATTCTGTCCGAACATAGTTTCCATGTTGCAAATGGAATCCATGTTTTCTTCTACCGTTTGCGGATCAGAAAGATTAGCCATTACATCGGGGTGCTTTGTGGATACGAATGTATTTTCATCCCACATGTCTGCATACAAATCTATGTGCCCTGTTCCTCCGTCATATCTTAAACTTGGAAGTATTACGCATCTGTTCAGATTCAACAAATGAGTCAAAGAGTCTCGGACTTGAGATTCTGTCAGAGAATTTTTATATTGTATAGCATATCCGTAATAATCACTGTGCTCATCCAGATAATACAGACCGTAGTGATCTTCGTTCGCATCGAATACAGCATCTGAGGTAAACAATGTTCCAACGCCGTCAAGTAAAACATTTCCTCCTTCATATTCTATTGTCGTTGTAAAAACATCGTATCCTGCTTGTTCACCGATATTTTTTGCTATTTTGTCATCAAGAGGTCTGCCTCCATAATATTCAAAATCCAAGAAACCTATATTATCGTCATCTCCATAATAGAACGCAACAGGTCCGCAATCTCTATACCAAAAAGAATTGCCTGGATTTACGAAAAACCTGTAATTGGTTAGAGGAGTGCCTAATTCATTCATAAAATCTTTTATGGCTACCGAATCTTCTGCGTTCCATATATTAATCCATACTTGCGTATGTTTTTGTATGTTGTCTGCCAATTGTGCAAATATTCTGGCAAACTTGCTGTTTGCAGATACATCAGGCAAACTGTATACTGGTTCCAATGTATAATTGGAAGAAAAATAACTTACACCCAAACCGTCAAACATCTGTTCTGCCGGTTCGTCATTGTTTGTTGTAAAAGTATTGTAAAACCACGTCATTAATATAGCTTGTACTTCATCGCTCTCTATGGGAAAAATCATATCATCGGGAACATTCAAAGGTGCTTTTACATTGTTTGCATCTTTGTTTTTTACAGACAATACTTTATTCTTGTCTATTCCTCTATCCGAAGGGATACGTGAATGAATTTTTCTATAATAATTTTTCAAATCTGCCTCAGATATTGAATTTTTCCCTTTTGTCTGAGAAATCTGATCTTGACCTTGCGTTTGTACATTACTGAAGAACAGTACAAAAAAGACAAACAAACCTACTAATTTCCTTTGCATATTAATTTTATTTTGTATTTTTGCCGAATGGAATGTCATTTAAACATTGCAAAGTTAGTAATTTTTTTAATTGATAAAAGTACAATTTTGAAACATTGATTGAGTAATTTCGTATCACATAGAACAAAACAATAAATTTTTAATTGAGATTAAAGGTTTGAATTATTAACAATAAAAGTTATTTGTATGAAAAAAGTTATTTTATGCTTGTCTATGTTTGTTCTTGCATTGACGGCTGGTGCCCAAGACAAGACATTGTTAAGACATGCTCACCACGAGACTAATAGGTTCGTAGATAATTGGGAAGTGTCTTTGGGTGCTGGAATCCAAGCGCTTCACATTAACCAATCCAAACCATTTAGTGGTTTGTCCGATGAAATTACTCCTATATTCGAAGTATCTGTAGGCAAATGGTTGACTCCTATTTTCGGAGCTAGACTTGCTTTCCAAGGATTCAACTATAAATTCACAAGTTCAGATGTGGAATATAAGGGAAACTACAACTATGTTCACGCTGATTTAATGATGGATTTGACTCATTTAATAGATGGTTATAAACCTGATAGGTTTTATAATGCAATATTAATGGGTGGTTTTGGATACGCAGCTTCTAAGTCAGAAGCAATGGATAGCTATAATAATGAATTTGCTACATCATTTGGATTGATGAATCGTTTCAGATTGTGTGAGTCTTTCACAGTCAATCTTGATGTAAGGACTTTGTTAACAAGAGGATCTTTCTCAAATGTGGACAATGCAGGCATGCTTGTTTTGAATTATGAACTTTTGGCAGGTGTAACCTACAAAATTTCTTCAAAAAAAAATTTTGACAGAGTAGATTATACCCCTTATCAAAACAAGATTTCTGCTTTGGAAAAAGATTTGAACAGCAGTCGTGAAGATTTGGCCAAGAAAGATGATGAAATTAAAAAATTGGAAAAGCAGGTTGAAAAAGAAATAGCAGCAAAAGAAAAAGCAATGGACGAAGCCGTACGTGCTAAAAAACTTGCTACGCCAACTGCAAATCAGCCTTTATCAATATTCTTCAGATTGGGTGACAGCGAAATCACAGACAGAAACGTTCCTAACTTGAAATTCTTGGCAGACGCCATGAAAGCAGATAAAAGCGACAGAGTATTTGTTATAGTAGGATACGCAGACAAACAAACAGGTAGTCCTGAGTTTAATAAGGAGCTAAGTGAGAAGAGAGCTAAAAACATTTATGATTTGTTGATTAAAGAAGGCGTTGATGCCAAGAAACTAAAGCATGAAGGAAAAGGCGATACGGAACAACCATTCGAAGGACGCCCTTACATGAATCGTGTCGTAGTTATCAAATAAACATATTCTAAGATTAATGCAGAAGAAGAGAATCCATATTGTTTGGATTCTCTTCTTTTTTTGTTTTTAGTAATCAAAAACAGAGTGAAATGTAATCACTTTCCGCAACCATCTATCTCCAATATTATAGGAAAATGATCGCTTACACCACCCTGATATAAAAATCCCTTATATGTGGCATAAGGTGTAACAACTCTTGTATTTGATTTACAGTCAATAAGAAAGTCTTTCCGAAATACAAAACTGCCAGACGTACCACCGTCATTTATTTTACTCAAAAGATTCCCGCTTACCAAAAACTGGTCAAAACTGAGATATGTACCGTTGTAAACATAAGAACCTGTTTTGTTCTTGTTTCCCTCCATAAGATTTACAAGAAAAGGAGAGACGTTGCCGGAATAATATCTCTTCGTCCTGAAGCCTTGTTCAATGGATTTATCCCACGGATTGTCGTTCATGTCACCCATAAGCAGAAAATATTCCTCTCCTTCGGATTTTCTTTCTTCTATATGCCTGTAAACCATGGAAAACACATCCGTCCTGAATTGTTTTTTCGCATTGTGTTCCCTTCGCGAAGGAGCATGAATAACGTAGATATTAATTCTCAATTTGCCAAGCATACCGCAAACATACAATATATCCCTTGTCTTTTCGCTTTCATCCTTTGCTTCAGGAGTTATCTTATAATGCAGCAAAGGTCTGAACCTTTTGGGATTGTAAATCAATGCAACATCTATACCTCTTATATCATGCGAATCATAATGGATATATCTGTATCCCGTCTTCCTCAAAGGGGTATCGTAACACAAATCATCCAGAACCTTTTCTCCTTCTATCTCACACAAACCTATCAATGTAGGAAAAGAATCTCCGGCAGCAGCCATGTATGTCTTCGCAAGAAGATTTTTTTTGCGGTTGTAGCGCTTGAACGTCCAATGTTTCTTGCCTTCACTTGTAAAGTCATCATCTTCAGTCAGTGTATCGTTGGAAGGATAGAAAAAGTTTTCGCAATTATGGAAAATGACAATATCCTTTTGCGGCAGCACAATATTGGGCAACATACACAAAAGCAATGCCAATTTGCGAGTACTGTTTTTGTTGCATATCTTTTTTCTCAGTTGCATCTTTTTGTGCGTTTAATCAAAAAAGCCCACAATATCCGAAGTTATTGTGGGCTGGTTCTATAAGAAATACTATCCTTTATAGAAAGGCATCTTGACCACAACGGCCTTGAGCAATTTATCCCTTACCTTGATGAAAATCTCGGTATCTTTCTTGCTGAATGCCGTTGCAACATGTGCCGTACCTATTGCAACTCCGCATGAAGGTGACTGCGTTCCGGAACAAACCTTACCTATTTTGTTTCCCTGTGCATCACAAACCTCATAACCCTGACGTGGAATGCCCTTGTCTATCATTTGGAAACCTATCAGTTTCTTGCTCACTCCGTTTGCCTTTTGAGCCTCAAGTCTTTCCCTGTCTATGAAATCGTTTCCGTCAACAAATTTCGTAAGCCAGTTCAAACCGGCCTCTATCGGTGAGGTCTCGTCATCTATTTCGTGTCCATAAAGACAGAATCCCATTTCCAGACGCAATGTATCCCTGCAACCAAGTCCGGCAGGCATTATGCCAAATTCCTTGCCGGCCTCAAAGACAGCATCCCATATTTTGTCGGCATCCTTCTTGTCAAAATAAATCTCGCATCCGCCTGCACCGGTATAACCCGTCGTGGACAAAAGAACGTTGTCAATTCCTGCAAAAGTCAGAAACTTGAACGTATAATATTCCATGTCCTCTATCGGAGTGGAAGTAAGCTTCTGCATCGCTTTCAAAGCCAAAGGTCCCTGCACGGCCAACTGTCCGTAATTGTCACTCTCGTTCGTAAAATCCCGACCCAAAACCAAACCTTTCTCTTCCGCTATCTTGCTCATCCAGTTCCAGTCTTTCTCTATGTTGGCGGCATTAGGAACCATAAAATATTCATCTTCAGATATTCTGTAAACAAGCATGTCATCTACTATTCCGCCATTGCCGTTGGGTAAAACGGTATAAAGAACCTTGCCGTCATATAGGGAAGCTATGTCATTGGAAGTGCAGTATTGGACAAACTCAAAGGCTTTCGGTCCTTTTGCCCTGAACTCTCCCATGTGGGAAACGTCAAAAACCCCAACTCCCTTTCTTACATTGTTGTGTTCAACCACCAATCCCTCATAGGAAATAGGCATGTTGTATCCGGCAAATTCTGCCATCTTCGCACCCAATTCGATGTGCTTTTGTGTAAACGGTGTACTTTTCATTTTATTTATCATATTTTATGTACGTTCTCCTTGCAAAGTTACAACAATAAAACGAAAAAGAATGAAAAACAGACAATAATATGGCGGCATAGAACTCATGAGAGACTCGAGGAATGAAGTCATTTTACGGATTCAGAAAACAAAAAATTCTTTTCTGAAAAGAAAAAAACGGATTCAGAAAAGAATTTCATGGAATCAAATTCCATAAAAACCTCATTTTGATTCAGGATTACGTAGTGAAACAAAAAAGGACTCTTCGTTTGAAAGAGTCCTCCGAAACATCGTGTAGCGGGAACGAGATTTGAACTCGTGACCTCCGGGTTATGAATCCGACGCTCTAACCAACTGAGCTATCCCGCCAAATGAGGTTGCAAAATTACAAATTTTTTCTTTGGCTGCAAATTTTGACGCTGTTTTTTTCCTGAAGGGAGCGACGGTCGTATCCAAATTTCTTTTTTGTATTTTGTTTCAATAGGTTTTCCCGAAATTTGTGAGTAATGTTTTTCAGATTCTCCGTTTCACATGCAGATACAATGGCTTTATAAGTTGTATATAAACAATACAAATGGTGTTTTACATATTCGCCTTTCGGTATTGCAGTTTTTCGGACAGTTGTTCGAATATATCCTTTGCGAATACAGAACTGTTGCCTGTAAAAACAGACAATGACGGGAGTTCTTCCGATTTTATTTTCACCCTTATCTCGTATGAGGCTGTTTCATAAGGTGTTGCAACATTATGAATATCGATTCCGATTATGTCTTCTTTCGGTACGGCCACACCGTTTATGACAAGGAAACCTTTTGAATCGTAAACCAATATGACGGAATTGCTGTTCTCCACCCTTGTCGGGTCAGCCACAATCACCTCTTCCGGTTGGCCGTAAGCGTTTACGGCTTCGCTTACGGTATTCATCCTTTCCGTTTCCTCGGTTTGCCTTTTGCTCGTTTTTGAATCTGACAAATGCATGATTCGTTTAAGGATTGCATATGCCGCAACCGCAATGACAAGTACTACGACCGTAATCAGGAATATGGACGAAACATTTACATTATTCATTTTTGTAAAATGTCAGATTCAAATTGAAAACGGGTTCTGCCAAATCTTATTGTTCCAGTTCCTTTCTAAGGAAAATGCCGATACTGTTTTTATCCGAGGCGGCTATTTGTTCAGGAGTTCCCTCTTCAACAATCCTTCCGCCTTCTCTTCCGCCGTTTTTGCCCATGTCTATGATGTAGTCGGCAACCTTTATCACATCCAGATTGTGTTCTATGACTATCATGCTGTTGCCTTTGTCTACCAGTTTCTGCAAGACCTCGAGCAGTATCCTTATGTCTTCGAAATGCAGTCCTGTTGTAGGTTCGTCCAATATGTAAAGCGTGTTGCCGGTGTCTTTTTTGCCCAGTTCGGCCGCCAGTTTTATTCTTTGGCTTTCTCCTCCCGAGAGAGTTGTTGAGGGTTGTCCAAGGGTTAGATAACCGAGTCCAACTTCCACAACTACCGAAAGCTGTCTCCTTATTCCCGGATAATTCTCAAAGAAATCCAAAGCTTCGGAGAAACTCATGTCAAGCACTTCGCTTATTGATTTTCCCTTGTATCTGACCTCCAGAGTTTCCCTGTTGTATCTTTTTCCGTGACATTGCGGACATGTGACATAAACGTCGGGCAAAAAGTTCATTGCAATGGTCTTTACTCCCGCACCCTGGCATTCCTCGCAACGGCCTCCCTTTACATTGAACGAGAACTGCCCCGCCTTATAGTTGCGAATCTTGGCCGTAGGCAGGTTCGCGTACAGTTTTCTTATGTCGTCGAATACTCCTATGAAGGTTGCGGGATTGCTTCTTGGCGTGCGGCCTATCGGACTTTGGTTTATTTCTATTACCTTGTCGATGTTTTCCGTTCCTTCTATGCTACCGTATGGCAAAGGTGTTTTTTCAGCTCTGTAAAACAGTTTGCTCAATATCGGATGCAGGGTATCGCTTATCAATGATGATTTTCCGCTTCCTGAAACACCTGTTATGCAAATAAGACAACCGAGTGGAATATGCAGATCCACGTTTTTGAGGTTATTGCCGCAGGCTCCTTTCAGTTCTATGCTTTTTCCGTTGCCTTTTCTTCTGGTTTGAGGAATTTCTATTTTTTTTTCGCCTCTGAGGTACTTGCACGTCAAGGAGTCCTGTCGCAACAGTTCGTCGGGAGTTCCTATTGCGGTTATTTTACCTCCGTTCGTTCCTGCTCCCGGACCTATGTCCACGATATAGTCCGAGGCCAGCATCATGTCTTTGTCGTGTTCAACGACTATGACCGAGTTTCCACTGTCTCTCAGCTGTTTGAGAGAATGTATGAGTTTCAGATTGTCGGCCTGATGCAGTCCTATGCTCGGCTCGTCCAATATATAAAGAACATTGACCAGTTTTGAACCTATCTGGGTTGCCAGTCTTATTCTCTGACTTTCTCCACCCGAGAGGCTGCGTGCGCTTCTGTCGAGACTAAGATAACCCAAGCCAACATCCAACAGAAAATCTATTCTTATGTTTATTTCTCTCAGTATTTCGTTGGCTATCGTTTGTTTTTTCTTGTCCAGTCTGGGATTTATATCTTTGAACCAAGAGGCCAGATCCTTTATATCCATTCCGGCCAGTTCAGCTATGTTCTTTCCCTCTATCCTGAAACAAAGGGACTCTTCTTTCAAACGTCTTCCCTTGCAATGAGGACAGGTGGTTTTGTTCATAAAACTCATTGCCCATTTTTGTATGCTTATCGGCGTGAATTCATTGATTTGGGATGTTATGAAGTTGACTATTCCTTGAAACCCGCCATATGTGTCGTTTTCTTCACCTTTGCCGTACAATAGCACATTCATGGCTTCGGGGGAATAATCCTTGAACGGTGTATCCAAATCGAAACCGTATTCCTTGCCGAGCTGTTGCAGTTGTTTTGCGAACCAGCTGTCCGGTTTAGGTTTTCCTATAGGTGTAAGTCCTCCCTGATTGAGGCTTTTATTCTTGTCCGAAAATATCCTGTCAGTTTCCACTTGTGTTATTTCGCCCAAACCGTTACAATATGGGCATGCACCGTATGGAGAGTTGAAAGAAAAGGTGTTTGGTTCGGGTTCTGGATAAGAAATACCAGTTGTGGGACACATAAGCAGTTTGGAAAAATGCCGTGTTTCGCCTTCTTCATTGAGAATCATCAGATTTCCCTTACCGTGTTTAAATGCCACCGCAATTGTTTTTTTCAATCTTTCTGTATTTTCGTTATTCACTCTTAGTTTATCCACCACTATTTCTATGTCGTGGATTTTATATCTGTCAGTTCTCAAACCTGCGGTTATGTTTGTTACCTGTCCGTCTATCCTTACCTTGAGAAAGCCTTTTTTAGCGATACTTTCGAACAATTCCTTGTTGTGTCCCTTGCGTCCTTTGACAACAGGAGCAAGAACTACAATCATTGAACCCTCATAAGACGAGAGTATGGTCTGGAATATCTGTTCCTCTGTGTACTTGAGCATTTTCTCACCCGTTTGGCTTGAATATGCATCGGCAATCCTTGCGAAAAGCAAACGCATAAGATCATATATTTCAGTTATTGTTCCGACTGTCGAACGGGGATTCTTGTTTGTTGTTTTTTGTTCTATGGATATCACAGGACTTAATCCTGTAATCTTTTCGACATCAGGCTTGGATATGTTGCCGACAAAGTTCCTTATATAAGAGGAAAACGTTTCAAGATAACGTCTTTGCCCTTCTGCATATATGGTGTCGAAAGCAAGGGAACTTTTTCCGCTTCCGCTAAGACCGGTAATTGTTACTAGGCTATTGCGAGGAATGCTTAAAGATATGTTTTGCAGATTATGTGTTTTCGCTCCGAGTATAACCAATCCGTCTTCCTTCATTTTTCTACTTTTTTTGTTTGCAATTATACAATAATTTGTTTTTACGGCAAGTTGGGATGATGCGTTTTTTCCGAAATATCGTAAAATGCTTGTGTAGTTTGTCTTTTTGTTCTAAATTTGCGATATGAATTTTGTTTAACGATAAAAAAGTAAATACTGAAATGAAATTGAGAGTTATCACATTGGGCTTGGTTGTTGCAACTGTCTTTGGTGCATGCCAAGGAGGCATATCGAAAGAAAAAGCACAACAGATGCAGGATTCGTTTGCCACTGTAATTTCAAACAAGGATGCAGAATTGGAATCGTTGTTTCAACAGATGAATGAAATAGAGACTTCCTTGCAGGAAGTGGCGAATACTTATTCGGATGTTGCACAAGCTACAAATACATCAGGAGAAGTGAGCAAAGATGCTGCTTCGAGCATAAAGTCTAAAATATCAACCATAAACGACATATTGGCAGCGAACAAAAAGAAAATAAGTGCCATTAACAACAGTTTGTACAAAAGTCAGAAGCAGAACAAGGAATTGAAGAAATTCGTAGAGAGCCTTGAATCAAGAATAAAAGAACAGGAAGAACAAATCCAGGTGTTGACTGCGGAACTTGAGAAGAAAAACATTAAGATAGATGAGTTGACAAAGAATGTGGAGAATCTGCAAAATACTGCTAAGGAAAAAGACAAGCAATTGATGGCTGTAGAGGATGAGAAACATACGGCTTATTTTGCAATTGGTACAAAAAAAGAATTGAGAGCCAAGAATCTTATAGACAAAAGAGGAGGATTCATAGGCCTTGGTACCGCTGATGTCTTGGCCAACAATGCGGATTTTTCTGTCTTGACGAAAATAGATACGCGTAATACTCAGGAGATACCTTTGACCGGAGAAAAAATCAAAATCGTTACAGCTCATCCAACATCGTCTTATTCATTGGAGGGGGATGAGAAAAGGCCTACTTCGATAAGAATAACAAATCCTGATTTGTTTTGGAAAGCTAGTAAATGCCTAGTTATAATGGTTGACTAAACGATTCGTTTATTACGGATAAAACATGCAAGGGGAAGAGTTGCTTGAAAAAGTATTGTCTTCCCCTTACATGTTTTAATGATTAAGTGTTGGCATCAGTACAAATTCTGCTTTCGGAAATTCCTTTGCCAATAGTTTCCTTATATATTTGTAGTTATCTTCCGATATTATTCTGTCTGTTTCTTGTTCTGATTGATATGAATTGTAAACAAGGGTGTGCAAGCGGATGTTTCTTCTTTTTATTGCTTCAAAACTCAACAACGTATGGTTTATGCTGCCGAGTTTTGCACTTGTCACGAAGATTAAAGGGTAATTGTTTTTTGAAATGTAGTCTATAGTCAGTAAATCATCTTTCAAGGGAACCATTAGGCCTCCCGCACCTTCAACAATCACTCTGTCGTATCTTGCGGAAAGAGTTCTTGTACATTCCTTTATTCTTTCAAAATCAATCTCTCTCCTGTCTATTTTTGCAGCCAAATGAGGAGAAGCAGGATAAGAAAATATTTCAGGCATTGTCAGAAACATCTCGTCTTCCTCATACATGGATTTTCCGTTTAATTTTCTATGCATGATTACGTCTTCAGAAAAATTCTTGTTACCAGTCTGTACAAGTTTTTGGGTTATCACCCTGAATCCTTGTTGTTCCCATAATCCCGCAATATAGGCTGTTGCAAATGTCTTGCCTATATTGGTGTCGGTACCTGAAACAAAAAACACATTATCTTTCATATTCAATTTTTTTTGCCAATACGTAAATCGGATTATATGTCAATGGAAAGCCTTCCGTTGAACCGTACAGTTGCGTATATGAATCACAAAACTGCATGTAATCATTCTTTGTCCATCGTTTGTTCTGCAAAGAATTTACTCCGGTATGTTTGAAATGTAACAGTATATCCTTTGGGGAAGAGAAATAAATATTGTTGATTTCTTCCTTGATACAGACAACCTCAAATCTTTCTGAAAGCATTTCTTTTATTTCCAGTGTGGAGTAATACAACAAACTATGTTGTGTTATGGTTCTTATTTGCGTAAAGTTTTTTTCTCCAAAAGTCGAGAACAGTAATATTCCTCCCTTTTGAAGGGCAAGATGAACCTTGTCAAAGAAGGATACTATGTTTTCAAACCATTGTACGCAACTTGAAGATACCACTGCAGACAAGTCTTTCGGATATTCTATCTTTTCGGCATCACCCAGTATGAATTTGACATTTGCATGTTCAATAGCATAATCACAAATGTCATTTGAGTAATATTCTTCGGGTGAGTAGTATTTCAATATTTCTTTTGTGAGGAATCCAGTACCGCAACCTATCTCGAAGATACGGTTACCCAATGTTTGTCTATGCAATTGTAAAAGAGACAATAATCTTTCAACCATATGTTTCTGTACAACGGCATTATTATCATAACAACAGGAAGCCTTGAAAAACCTTTTTCTTAATAATTCTTTGTCTGTCATAATGTTGAATATATGTTCTGAAATAAAGCAAGATTAAAGTGTTCTGACGGTACGGTTTCCTTGTTCTTTGTGTTTGTCCAGGCTTTCTGTTGATTCTCAAAAGAGAATATTTTGTCATTTTCCGTCAGATATACTTTCGTAAATTGAAAATCAAGATTACAGTAGTTGTAAGCCATGTTTTTTATGTTTGATAGTTCTTGACGTAAAGTTTCAATGTCGTTATTTTTGAACAGATTCAGGAATCCATCCCTGCTTTTTCTTCCTCCGCACATTCTTATTCTGAACTTTTGCAAACTCTGTTTAGAAAGCCCGTTCATCGTTTGGTCATAAATATAAGTGTTTATACCTTTCGTATCTGACACTGGAGTTTTTGTACCGGCAACAGCTATGCTTTCGCAGATGCAATCGGAAATTCCGTTGAACGTATATGCTGCCGCAAAGACTCCAAGACTCCATGCAAATATTTTGATATTCTTGTAACAGTGGAGAATCGAATAATCGAACCTCATATCTCTGTAGTCCCATATTGCCAAAGTGTCGGCGTTGTTGTTGGTAAGCGTTTCGGCAAAATATTCATCCGTACTCCAGCCAAGAAAATTCAATATCAAAATGTCATTTCCGGAGTTGTTTCTCATAAATTTGTATTTCATGGTCTACAATATCTTTATAAGTTTTTCCAAATCTTCATAATCTATTTCCGCATTTAGGGATATTCTTACCCTGCATGTATTTTGTGGAACCGTTGGTGGTCGTACAGCCAACGCATAAAAAGAGTTCTCTTGCATTATTTTTGTTTTGACAAGTGCTTTTTCTGCACTACCGCATATAATCGGAATAATATGAGATGAGGATGGTACCTCATAACCTTTATTTTTCAAAGCCTGTATCAAAATACGGCTTTTATTAAGCAAATGTCTTCTCTTTGATTTCATTTCGGGCAATAATGTCATTATAAAATGATTCCATTGCATAAGAATGGGTGGCAGAGAGGTTGAGAATACAAATGTCCTTGCCTTATTTATCAGATAGTCTTTTATTGCGTTATTACATATCAAATAAGCTCCATAACCGGCCAGGGCTTTCCCGAAAGTGCAAACCAAAAAATCAATGTCTTTCAATACGCCATTCTCTTCAGCCAATCCCAGTCCGTTTTCTCCTCTTATGCCTACATCGTGCGCCTGGTCAATATAAAGAACAAGATTGGAATATCGTTTTCTGAGTTCAACCAATTCAGTTAAAGGGCAGTTGTCTCCGTCCATGGAATAAGTGCTTTCACAAATCACCAATAACATTTCATAGTCATTCTTATACTTTTCCACAAGCGATGTCAAATGTTTCATGTCATTGTGTCTGAAGCGTATGTGTTCGGCTTTTGACAACAATATACCGTCTATTATGCTCGCATGAACCAGTTTGTCTGCAAGAATTATTGTTTTTGAATCGGCTATTGTCGATATTATGCCGAGATTGGCATGATAGCCAGAGTTGAAAACCAAGGCGGCTTCTGCGTTGTAGCAATTTGCAAGCAGGTTTTCCAACCTTACAGTCCACGGATTGTATCCGCTCATCAGTCTCGAGGATGTTGACGAAAAGGTAGCCGGAATGTATTTTTCGAAAAAAGTCTTTTGCAAATCATAGTCGAAAGATAAACCCAAATAATCGTTGGAAGCGAGATTCAAAAGACGATTCCCGTTTTTGTCATGTACATATTTATCCTTGACTTCAAACTCGGGCAAATGTCTGTACATGTTTCTTAATCTTAATTCCCTAAGTTCCTTTTCTATTCTATTAGCTAACACTGTCCAACAACTTTTAAAAGTTTCCTGCACAAAAATTTCAAATCTTCCGTTTCAATTATATAGGGTGGCATTATGTATACCAATTTTCCGAAAGGTCTTACCCATATTCCTTCTTCCACGAACCTGTTTTCTATCCATGACATGTCGACTTCTTTCTTCATTTCTACAACACCTATCGCTCCCAATACTCTTACTTCCCTTACTTGAGACAAGTTCTCTGCTATTGACAACTCTTCTTTCATCAATCTCTCCATTTCCTTTATTTTCTTTTTCCAATCCTTGGATAAAAGCAGGTCAATGCTGGCAGTGGCAATGCTACAAGCCAAAGGATTTGCCATAAAGGTTGGTCCATGCATGAAAGCATAAGGATAATTGTCCGATATCACACCAGCCACATCATTTGTTGTCAACACGGCCGACAGGGTTAAATATCCTCCTGTTAAAGCTTTACCTATGCACATTATGTCAGGAACTACTTGTGTATGCTGATACGCAAACAATTCCCCGGTGCGTCCGAATCCGGTGGCAATTTCATCAAATATTACCAATATGTTATTGTCCCTGCATATCTTTACAGCTTTGTTCAAGAATTCGGCATCATAGAAGCGCATTCCTCCAGCACCTTGTACTATCGGTTCCAATATCAAAGCTGCAACATTTTCTTTATTTTCCTTTACTATATGGTTTAGTTCTTCAATTCCTTCATCGTTGGGAGATGAAATAAAGAATCTTATGGACAAATCTTTCCCAAACAGTGAATGCATGCCTGTTACAGGGTCACATACACTCATTGCATTCCATGTATCGCCATGATAACCTTTTTGTAGAGTAATAAAATTCGTTTTATCTTTTTTACCTTGCGCCGTAAAATATTGTATGGCCATTTTCATTGCCACCTCAACGGCAACAGAACCGCTGTCTGCGAAGAAAACCTTTTGAAAACTTTTATCAACTATCGATAGAATTTTCTGTGCCAGCATTATGGCCGGTTTATGTGTCAATCCCCCGAACATGACATGGGAAAATGTATCTATCTGCATTTTTGCCGCTTTGTTCAGTTCAGGATTGTTATATCCATGTATTGCCGCCCACCATGAAGACATTCCGTCTATCAGTTCTTTTCCGTCTTCCAAAGTTATCTTTACTCCATTACAGGATTTAACCATGTAAGCAGGCAACGGGTTTGTGGCAGAGGAGTACGGATGCCACAAATGTTCTCTGTCGTAGTCCATGTATTGTCTATAATTCATAGCCCGCCTGTATTATAAGTTCTTTGTCTCTTTTTATGTCGTTGCCAAGAGTTGTAAGCATATCCCCGACTATTGCGGAGTTGACTGCAATCTGCATGGCTTTTTGCACGGATTGACTGCTTAATGTTCTTCTTCCTCCTGCAAATCTCAATGATGTCTTTGGTAAAATGAATCTTAATACAGCAAGTGTTGTAAGAATGTCTTCGTCTGTTAAACCTTTTTGATTTTCCAAAGGAGTTCCTTTTATGGGATTGAGTATGTTTATCGGTACACTGTCAACTTCTGCGTTTTTCAATTCAAAGGCTAATTCTATTCTTTGATTTGCACTTTCCCCCATGCCTATTATCCCTCCGGAACATATTTCCAAACCGATTTCTTTGGCGTATTCCAAAGTCTTTAATTTTTGTGCCGTCGTATGAGTGGAACATACTTTAACGAAATAGGATGAAGCACTCTCCAGATTGCAGTGATACCGACCAAGTCCGGAAGCTTGCAATTGTTTAAGGTCGTCTTTGTCCAATAAACCCAAAGAGGCGCATACTTTAAGATTCGTATTGTTCCTTATGGCCTCAATTGTAGAACATATTTCTTTTATTTCATTTTTGGAGGATTTGCCTCCGGAACAAACTATTGAAAATCTTTTTACACCCTGAGCTTGACAATATCTGGCTTGTTTCAATATCATATCCTTATCCATCAATTCGTATGTTTTACACCCCGTTTTATTGAAAATGGACTGGGCGCACCAATGACAGTCTTCTCCGCATCTTCCGCTCTTGGCATTGATTATGGAACACATGTCAAAACATTTGGACATATTCCGTTTGGTAATCTGTTCGGCAGAGGAATAAAGAGACTGTTTGTCTTTAAGATTATAAAGATATGTTGCTTCCTCAGCATCTATATGTCCACCGTCAAGAACTTTGTTTTTTAAACTTTCTATCATAACCGTATTTGTATTATATTAAACAAAAAAAAGTTGATGACAGGTTTGAAAACCCATCATCAACTTTTCCATTATTAGAAACATCAGTTTTAATACCGTCTTCTTTTGAGGAGTTATCGTATTTGCCGTAAAAGACAATGCATTTAATTAAATCGCTCGGTTTTTGTTCCTTTCGATATTCGGAATCTATTTCTGAAAGAAATATGGTTATGCCGTTTTTTCTTAAAGAATGATCCGCTATGTCAAAGGAAACATGAGCTATCACGATTTCCCTGTTCAATGACAAGAGAATCGCATAGGCCTTGCGAGACCAACGTTTGAAACTTACCGTATTCTTTTGTAAGAAACCGTATTTCATCCTTAGAACTGATAAGCCAAGGTTAATGTCATATAATTATGAAATTGGGCATTGGCTTCCTTTATGTCGTAATCGAATATTTCAACCGATCCTTTCCTTAAACTGAATACTGAATAATTATAGGTAAGTCCCAGAAGAAAATGTTTCGTCAGAAAATAACCGATTCCCGCTGAAGCCAGAAGATTGAAAGGTCTGAAGCCCGCAACGGATGACTCGTCCACACTTATTCCTCCCGGCGTTTGTTCCTTGTGATAAATCAGAACGGACGGTATGAGTCCGAGTTTTAGATACAGATTGTCCATAATGTAATATCCGCAATAAATACCCAGATCTATATAGTTGGTAGTAAGTTCTCTCTTGCTGAAATCAGTGTTTTTGGAACTTGCCACACGGCTACCTTTCATCGTATAGGTTATTTCCGATTGCAGAAACCAGTTGTTGTTTAGAGATTTCGAAGCATAGGCTCCACCGGTAAAACCTATCTTGTTGAATCCAGACATGTTGTCTCCGTCAACCTGCGAAGGCACTACCCCAGCAATTATTCCTGCCTTGAAATCCTGCCCGTACAGACAATAGGAACAAATGAAAAACAAAACGACCAGACAATTTATGCATCTTCTCATATTCTTGTTTTTTTACAGTAAAAAAGGATTGCAGTCTTTCTCATAACCAACAGTTGTGGATGGTCCGTGACCAGGATAAACGACGGTGTCATAATGCAATGAAAGTACATGTTTTTTCAAATTGTCTATCAGCTCATCCAAATTGCCAGTAGGCAGATCTGTTCTGCCTATGGATTGTGCAAACAATGCGTCTCCGGTAATTATATACTTCTCCTTTTCATTGTAAAAGCTTAAACTGCCTTTGCAATGTCCTGATGTGTTCAAACATTTTATTTCGCTTTTCCCGAATTTTATTGTTTCCTCATCAATCAGACTTTCTATCTTGATATCTTTTATGTCTCCGGTTTCAAATCCCATGAGATATGCCTGTTCTCCACAGTTCATGAATATGTCTTTTGCGTCCACGCTCATACCTAGAGGCAGACCGTATTTCTTGCATATAAAACTGGCACCGCACATGTGATCGACATGAGGATGAGTTAAAAGTATGTGTTTAGGCTTCAGACCGTTGCCTTCTATGAAATCCGTCACTTCCTTTCTTTCATTGACACTCTGTGAACATATGTCTACCAAGACACATTCTTTTGTATCATCATACAATACATAACTGTTGACTCCGAAATGATTTTGTGTGATTGTTTTTATCATGATTGTTTCTCCTTTTGTTTGGCTTCACACCATAAATTTTCCATTTGATCAATGTTCATCTGCTGAATTTGCTTGCCTTCTTTTGCCGCCTGCCGCTCCATGTATTCAAACCGTCTCATGAATTTTCTGTTTGCCTGTTCCAAAGCATGTTCAGGACTTACACCTATGAATCTTGAATAGTTTATCATTGCAAACAGAACATCCCCGAACTCTTCAGATATTTTTTCCTGAGAATCATTTGTTTCGACCTCTTTATGCATCTCTTCTATTTCTTCCTCCACTTTTTTCCATACATCTTCCTTATTTTTCCAGTCAAAACCTACACCTGCCGCTTTTTCCTGAATACGATATGCCTTTATTATGGCATCAAGTGTCTTGGGGACACCCGAAAATACGGATTTCCTTCCTTCAGTCATCTTTATCTGTTCCCACGTCTTTTTTACATCCTGAGCAGTTTCCGCCTTGACATCTCCATATATGTGGGGATGTCGCCGTATTAATTTCTCGCATAATCCTTCCGTTACTTCATTTATGTCGAATGCACCCTTTTCATCCGCTATTTTTGCATAAAAAACAACGTGCAACAACAAATCTCCGAGTTCCTTTTTTATTTCCGAATAATCCCCCTCTTCCACAGCCTGTGCCAGTTCATAGACTTCTTCTATCGTATTGGGCTTCAAACTGAGCATGGTCTGCTTTCTGTCCCAAGGACATTTTGTTCTCAATTCGTCCATTATTTCCAACAGATGAGCAAAACTTTCTTTTGCTTTGTCTTTATTGTCCTTGTTCATCTCTCTTTGTCGATTCATATCCAAGTGTTTGCAATGTTTACTATTCTCTCCGTATCCTGTTGTTTCATACAGTTGAAATGTTTTCTCGGGCAGCGGTCAAATCCCAGTTTACTGCAAGGTCGGCATGACAATCCTTCAACTTCAAAATTGCATGTCATTGCACAACTTGCCTTTTTTCTGTAAGGATACATGCCAAAATCCGTTACGGTATTGCCCCAAAGACAGATAATGTTTTTATCCAAAGCCGCGGCAATATGCATCAGTCCCGTATCTGGGGTTATCACCCCTAAGGATTTGTTCAGAAGCATTGCGCTTTGACCTATGTCATACAGCCCGCAGGCATTAAATACTTTCGCTCCTACGGTTTCAGATATGGTGTTTGCCTTTTTTCTGTCTTCCTTTCCTCCAAGAAGGACAATCCGGTTTTGTATTCCATTGCATATTTTTGTCAATATGTTTTCCGGCATCTGTTTCGTATTGTGTCTGCTTCCTACAACAATGGCAACATATCCTTCTTTGAAGTTCTCCGGCAACTCTTCAAATGATTTGTGGTCTTTTTCGCAGAAAAAATAATCGAGTCCTTTTCCGTCATTGGATACGTGCAGGGATTTCACCGCATCGAGATATCTGTCTACTATATGCCTTTTCGGCAGCAGATTCAGTTTGAATCTGACCAACAGCATCTTTTTAAAATCCAATTTATCGAACGAAAAACACTTTTTCCTCAAGGCAAGTCTGATACTGAATGAACGAAGGTTCTTGTGCAAATCCACAATACAGTCATAATCCTGTTCTTTAAGGAAAGACACGGTGGAAGAAAAATCATCGGCAAGAGGAATGATCTCGTCTATGTAAGGATTGTTTTCAAGCAATTGAGCGTTGACAACTTTTGTCAGATAATGCAGCTGCACGGAAGGCAACTGTTCCTTTATCGCCCTTACAACCGGTGTGGTAAGAACAATGTCACCTATGGAACTGAAACGTATTACAAGTATCTTCCTTGCTTTCATTTTATCCTACACTCGAATCCAGACTGATGGAAAGCAGTTTTTGGGCCTCGACGGCAAATTCCATCGGCAGCTTGTTCAACACTTCCTTGGCGTATCCGTTGACTATCAGACCTACCGCCGCTTCCTGACTTATTCCTCTCTGACGACAGTAGAACAGCTGGTCTTCCGATATTTTGGAAGTGGTTGCTTCATGTTCCACTATCGAACTCTGATTCTCCACTTTTATGTATGGGAATGTGTGTGCCCCGCATCTGTCAGTCATGAGTAGAGAATCGCACTGTGAATAGTTTCTCGAGTTTTCCGCCGATTTGTTTACCCTGACAAGACCTCTGTATGAATTCTGGCTTTCCCCGCAGGAAATGCCTTTGCTTATGATTGTGCTTTTCGTGTTGCGTCCGATGTGCAGCATTTTCGTGCCTGTATCGGCCTGTTGCTTGTTGTTGGTAACGGCAACAGAATAAAACTCTCCTACGGAGTTGTCTCCCTGCAATATGCAACTTGGATACTTCCATGTTATTGCGGAACCGGTTTCAACCTGAGTCCATGAAAGCTTTGCATTGTTGCCCTTGCATATTCCCCTTTTGGTTACAAAGTTATAGATTCCTCCTTTGCCGTTTTTGTCTCCCGGATACCAGTTCTGCACTGTCGAATATTTAACTTCCGCATCCTGCATTACAACTATCTCAACAATTGCGGCATGCAGTTGATTCTCATCCCGTTGAGGTGCGGTACAACCTTCCATGTATGATACATAAGAACCCTGATCCGCAACGATGAGCGTCCTTTCAAACTGTCCCGTTCCTCCCGCGTTTATCCTGAAATAAGTGGACAGTTCCATCGGACAGCGGACTCCTTTTGGAATGTAGCAGAACGAACCGTCCGAAAAAACGGCTGAATTCAAGGCTGCGAAAAAATTGTCACCTATCGGAACAACCGAAGCAAGATATTGACGTACCAAATCGGGATATTTCTGTACGGCTTCTCCGAATGAACAGAATATAACACCGGCTTTGCTCAGTGTTTCCTGAAAAGTTGTCTTTACCGAAACGGAATCCATTACCGCATCGACTGCTACACCGGTCAGCCTCTTTTGTTCGTCAAGAGATATGCCCAGTTTATTGAAAGTGTCCAGCAGTTCGGGGTCAACCTCGTCAAGGCTGTTCAGTTTCTTTTTCGGTTTTGGTGCAGCGTAATATATTATGTCCTGATAGTTTATCGGAGGTATGTCAAGGTGAGCCCAATGAGGTTCCTTCATGGTCTTGAATTTTCTGTATGCCTTAAGCCTGAATTCCAACAGCCAGTCCGGTTCGTTCTTTACCTTGGATATATGGCGCACCACATCCTCGTTTAAACCTTTCTCAATCAAATCTGTCTCTATTTCTGTGACGAATCCGTATTTGTATTCGCCGTCCGTTACATTCTTTATTACGTTTTCGCTCGTATCCATACTGCAAAAATACTATTTTTAACTTGTATCGCAAAATTGAAACGAAGAAAGGATTTTATGGAATTTGATTCTGAAAAAATCTTTTCTGAAAAGAAAAAAACGGATTCAGAAAAGAAAAAACGCAAATGCAAGTTTTTTTTTATACCTTTGCATTTGGAAGATGTTTCTTCGGGAGCAATCCGAAAATCCCATAAAAGAGTAGGAATGAATTAAAAAACAATAAGACATTATGAAAAAAACATTGTTTGTATTGAGCGCGTTTGCAGCATTTGCTTTGGCATCCTGCAGTTCAACATCAGATTGTGATTGTACGATAAGTGATGATACTTTGGGTGTTGACCAACCTTTGTTTACACCTGATGCTCCTACTTTCACTGACATAGAGAAGAATTGTGACGAAATAAATTGGGATGATATAAAGAACAATGCTGCGTGGGGAGATATTTGGGGCGATTCAGGCGACATGGGATTTAATTTGAGTTGTGTAGAACACTAAACAATAGTGGTTTTATCTGTACTAAATACACGGGATGTCATCATTAGGGATACATTCCGTGTATTTGTCGGGTTGAGTTTTTAACGGTTTAAATGTAATCTGATGAAGATTGTTGTTTTGTCTTTTGTAGCATTTTTGGGAGCGCTTACGCTTTGTTCATGTGCGGATATGTCCGACTGTGCCTGTACTTACGGGGAAGTAACGGAAGATGTTATGGATTGGAGCGGTGACTGTTCTTCCATAAGTGTGGAGGACGTTTTCGGCAGTGCGGACGGAGAAGATGCTTTTTACTGTGAGGAATTATAGTGAAGGGCCATTCGCATTGTGAGTATAAAATACTCGGTATGTTGCAACGGTAATTATGTTTGCCGGTTTTTTATTTGCTTTTTTCAGTAGCCGTATTGTTTGCAATTAAGGTTGCGATTGAATGCAATTGTCTTTTATCATGTCGGGTTGTCGTGTGATTCCGATTTGAATTCTGTCGTATTGCGGCAGTTGTCGTTTGTTTCTTGTTTGAACTTGCTGTATCTTTTTCAAGTGTTTTCTGGATAAAAATCTTTGTTTGGCTTCAAGCAAGCCGTAAATGCGTGCGTATATCCCATTATGGGATTATTGTTTCGTATTGTACTGCAAAATTGAAACGAAGAAAGGATTTTATGGAATTTGATTCCGGAAAAATCTTTTCTGAAAAGAAAAAAACGGATTCAGAAAAGAAAAAATGCACATGCAAGTTTTTTTTGTATATCTTTGCATGTGTAAGACATATCTTTGAAATCAATCAGGGAATGCTTTAAAGAAAGGGAGTGAAAAAAAACGACAAGACGTTATGAAAAGGATATTGTTCATATTGGGTGTATTTGCGTTGTTCGTTTCCGTTTCGTGCAGTTCGAAATCCGATTGTGACTGTACGGTAAGCTGGAAAGGAATGAATGCTTGTTTGTTTACTCAGGACAGGCCTACTTTTACAGGTTTGAAAAAGGATTGTGATGAGATAAACTGGGAAGACATAAGTAAAGAGTTTTATGATGTTTGGACTCTTGATGAAATAACAAGCGGCAGATACACTTTGAGTTGTGTGGAGCACTGAACTGGCTTTGTCTTTGAATGGTTCCGCATGTTTCTGATACGGATATGTCGTGATGTTTTCGTGCATAGTGGAAATATGTTTTTACCATAATAACCATAAAAACCATTAGTCTGATGCGTATAAAAAGCAGTATAGCTGCAATCGTAAGAATATTTGTGGGTCTTGTGTTTGTTTTTTCCGCAGTGACCAAATATATATCGATAGAGGCGTTTGACATGTTTGTATTCGAGCATGGGTTGTTTTCTTGGGTGTTTACTACTTTTGCCACAAGGATACTGATAAGTTTTGAAGCCGTATTGGGGCTTTTGTTGTTGAGTGGCATTTACCTTAGGTTTACGAGAGTGGCGACAGTCGGTGTTTTGGTTCTGTTTACCTTGTATGTCGCGCTTAAACCTTATTTCTTTCCAAATGTAGGTGAAGACAACTGCCATTGTTTCGGAACGGTGCTTTTGCTGTCCGACAGTCAGACCATAATAAAAAACCTTGTCTTGTTGGCACTTTCGCCTTTTCTTTTCCTTGGTAGGGGATGGCAGACGATAAAGGCCAAATGGTTTGTATTGATTTTTTCGGTTGTAGCTCTTTCTTCGGCTTTTATCATAAGACCTCCTGATGTGATAGTTCATGCCATTTATGGCAAGCAGGCGGAATTGGACGAGGCAAAGTTTGACGACTTACTCGATTATCTTTCTTCCGAGGGTATGGATGTGAGACATGGAAAAAAAATACTTTGTCTTTATGCCCCGATATGCAAGCATTGTCAGCGTACGGCAATAAAGCTGAATGTTATGATAAACAGGCATTCGTTGGATAAGGCTTGTTTTGTCAATGTCTTTTGGGGAAACGACAAGATGGTTGATGCGTTTTACAAAAGGACTGAAGTGGGTAAAGATATGACGACATGCATTGTTCCTGCACCTATGTTTTTATCTGCTACCAAAGGCAAGCAACCTGTTGTCGTGTTGCTGGACAACGGTGGAATCGTCGAACTGTACAAATCGACCAACCTGAACGAAGCAGGTATAGTGGACTTTTTAAAATAAACATATAGCGAGAATGCAAAATTAAGAAAAGCGTAGCGAAATAACTGAAATATAGTTTGTTACGCTATA
>CALUHJ010000001.1 GCA_944320415.1 uncultured Bacteroidales bacterium | reverse complement strand
ATCTTCCTAAAACGCCTATCTGCCAATAACTTTGCTACATTTTTCTGTTTATCACTTTTTATTCGTACTTTTGTCATGTAATACTCCCGTTTTCAACTCTATTTCATCCAGTCTGAGAGAAAGAACGGGATGAACAAAGTCGGGCAATATCTCCTTCAACGGTTCAAGAACGAAAGACCTGTATTCTATCAAAGGATGAGGCACAGTCAATTCGTCCGTTTCTATTATCATGTCATCGCAAAACAATATGTCTATGTCTATTGTCCGGGACTTATACCCCTTTTCTTTTCCGTCTCTGACCCGTCCGAGCCTGCTCTCTATGTCGTTGCAAATCCTCAAGGCCTCCCTCGGGGTCTTGTCCGTTACAAACACAGCAACCGAATTCAAAAACATGGAATCGCTCTCGAAACCCCACGGTTCGGTCTGAATGATTGAAGACTCCCTCTCCAGTCTGCCCAATTCCCTCTCCAACAACGAACAGGCCTCGCGGATATATTTCAGTCTGTCACCCAGATTGCTTCCCAATCCCAATACTATTTTCATAAGCTGTCATAAAAATCATGACGCACCCCGAATAAAAGAGTGCGTCATGTAATATTACCAATCAAAAACGTTTGCAAATACTTACATCTTGTCCGCCACGGCACGTCCGGCCCTCAAAGCCGCAATGTTGGCCTCTATGACAGCCTCACCCTTACGGGCAAAATTGCTCCTTACGGCCTCTTCCAGACTTTCCAAATCTATCTTAAGATATTTAGAGGCTGCTCCCAACACCACCATGTTGGTACCTTTGGGATTGTTCACTTCCTTGGCAATCGCATCCGCATCAAACAGTATATGGTTCTTCACTTTCTTCACTTCTGCCAGAACCTTGTCCAAATCAGGATAATTCGGAATGTTCACGAAAGGATTCTGATTGGTGATTATCCATCCCGTTTCCCTGTTCAAAAACGGAAGATAACGCAATGCCTCCATAGGTTCCACCGAAAGTATTATGTCGCATTCTCCCTCAGGTATCAAATCCGAGGAAATGGGTTCGTCAGACAAACGCAAATGCGATTGTACGTCTCCTCCTCTCTGACTCATTCCGTGAGTTTCGGCCTGTTTCATGTACATGCCCTTGGAAAGGGCCGCCTTGGATATTATGGCTGCGGAACTCAACGCTCCCATACCACCTACTCCACACAATATTATGTCTATTTTCATCTCTTTTTCTCCTTTCTTGTTTGTTTATGCCTTTTTGGCCATTTTGCGTTTCTTGTTTGCCCAGACTATACACTCCCTTCGTGGAATGATGACAGAAACTCCCTGATATTCCAACTCCTCCTTGATAACCTTCACGTTTTCCTCAAAATGGCTCGAAAGCGGATTGATTACCCTTATGTGCTCAGGCTCTACTCCTATTCCCTGACAGATGGATTCTATTCTGCCCGTAGCCGAAGATTTCTGAGAACCTGTCATACCGGTTATACCATTGTCAAGTATCATCACCGTTACAGGTACATTGTCAACGCAACAGTCCAAAAGACCAGTCATACCCGAATGGGTAAATGTGGAATCGCCTATGACCGCAACCGCAGGCCTCAAGTCGGTTTCCGCAGCACCCTTGGCCATCGTTATGGACGCTCCCATGTCAACCGTAGTGTATATGGCCTTCAACGGAGGCAATGCTCCCAATGTATAACAGCCTATGTCGGCAAATACCTTGTATTCTCCATATTCCTTCATGGCCTCGTTCAATGCCTTGTAGGAATCGATGTGAGGACATCCGTCGCACAACTTCGGAGGTCTTGGAGCAACCAAATCCGGTATGGCGAATCCTTCCTTGACATTCAAGCCCAAAGCTCTTCCTACCGCATTAGGGTTCAACTCCCCTACTCTCGGCAATGAGCCGTCCAAACGTCCCTTTATCTGCTTGCCTTTGTTCAACAAGCCCTGCAACAGCCTCTCATACAAAGGCTGTCCTTCCTCCAACACCAAAACCGTATCGCATTCCTCATACAGTCTGTTCAACAGTTTTGTCGGCATCGGATATTGTGATATCTTCAACACAGGATAAGGACATTTCGTTCCGCGATAGTTCTCCATAAGGTAATTGTATGCTATTCCGCATGCAACTATTCCCATAGACTTGTCGGTGCCTTCAATGTACTTGTTGAAGCCGTCATTTTCAGAACTTGCGGCAAATCCCTCCTGCTTGGCAATCAAGTCCCTGTACTGTACCTTCGCATTTACCGGTAACAATATGAACTGGTTTTTCTTTTCAGGCAGGCTCAACTTGTTCTGCGTTCTGACATCCTTTCTCACAACTCCGGCACGGGAATGCGCCATACGAGTTGTTATTCTCATCATCACGGGAGTATGGTACTTTTCCGACAACTCAAATCCGTAATGAACCATGTCATAAGCTTCCTGCTGGTTTGATGGTTCCAAGACAGGTATTCCGGCAAAATCCCCGTAAAATCTGGAATCCTGTTCATCCTGCGAGGAGTGCATCGAAGGGTCGTCGGCAGCCACATATATAAGTCCGCCGTTCGCTCCCGTTATTGCCGAATTCATGAAAGGGTCCGCCGCAACATTTATACCTACATGCTTGCAGCAAAACATAGCACGCTTGCCCGCATAACTCATACCCAATGCAGCCTCCATGGCCGTCTTTTCATTTGCGGCCCAGTTGCTTCTGATTCCCGCCTCTTTTGCCTGCTTGGAGTCCTGAATGTACTCCGTTATTTCCGTTGAAGGTGTTCCGGGATAGGCAAAAACACCGGACAAGCCAGCATCTATGGCTGCCTGTGCTATGGCCTCATCTCCCAGTAAAAGTAATCTATCCATTATTCTGCTTATTTTTTTGATTTTATAATTCACCTCAAAAAACCACCGCGAAATACGCGACTACAAAACTACTATTTTTTCCGCATTCTTACAAATATGTATCCATATAAATCAAATTCTTTTCGACATGAGATTCAGAAATATGCTTTTTCTATTTTTAACAAACTCTCTTTCCTGTCCAATCCACCCGCATAGGAAGAAAGTCCGCCCCTGCTGTTTATGACCCTGTGACATGGAATTATTATGGAGACAGGATTGTGTCCTATTGCCGAGCCTACTGCCTGAAAAGAAACGGATGAAAGTCCTTTCTCTTCCAAAAGTTGCATGGCTACGGACTTGTATGTGGTCACCCTGCCGTATTCTATACCCATAAGAATCCTCCAGACATCCAACCTGAAAGGGGTTCCCACAAGCCGTATCCTCGGAACAAAATCCGGATTCCTCCCATTGAAATATATGTCAAGCCACTGGCCCGTACTGTCAAACACCGGCAAATCCTTACGGAGACTTTGTCCGACAAGTTCAAAAGGAAAATGCCTTTGAGCATCAAAGCCCAAATAAATGAGGTCCCGACCGTCACTTACAGCCGTCATAGGTCCCAAAGGCGAGGAATATCCGCAAGAATAATACATGTAACCGTTTGTTTTGTCTTAAATATTCATGCGACAAAAAGCACGCACTATTCATTCCGTATGTCTGAAATACTTGTCCAGAACCATGAGTGAAACGAGTTTTTCCCTTTCCTTGTCCTTAAACTGAGCAACCCATTGATGTGCATGCTCTATTATTTCGTTTGCCTCGTCCGGATGTTCGGCATACCATGTCGTTTTTTCAATCAAATCCGAATAGTCGGGCTTTATCTCTATATAATGATAGTCGGGTATAAGACGTCCCTCCATATACCATGTCTCGTAAACAGGTCGCGGCATTACCGCTATGCAATTGGAAGACATGACCCATTTCAGATTACTCGCCACATCATTGCCCTCAAGGGACATTATGAACTTGTAGCGGCAATGGTCATAAAGCGAAAGCATATTGGCAAACCCCTTCAACCCTCCCTTTTCGTCATACACGCATACGTCCGCAACATCACACAAAGGGTTGTCCCTGAATTTCTCGACGAAAGCCTGTCTTTTCGGCTTGCCCTTGCATTCTCCCCTGAAAATTATCTTGAATTCCTTTTTATCAAACGGAACGGTATCATTCAGAAAAACGAAATGTCTGCACTTGTCAAGATTCAAAAGAACCGAAAAGGCATTCATGCCATCGCTACTTATTGGACGGCTTTTCACTATCGAGGGCAAATCAGGAACGTAGGTTATATCTCCGAACAAGGGTATGAAACGTTGATTTGCGTCAAAATATCTCAAAAACTCGTATGTATCGAAAAAATACGAGCTTCCATGCCCTTTAAGATGAAAATCCCTTACCATTGTTCCCTCTCCATCAGGAATCGGTATGCGGTCCATCAGTCTGTTGTAATAATTCACCCTGTCGTAAATAAGATCCTTATCCGCACGCTTTTCGACAAGGTCATACAAATCCGCAATTTTCGGACGTAACAGAAAACGCGGCTGCAAATATCTCATGACGTTGAGCAAGTAATACTTGAACCTGGAGTTTTTCCCTTTCCGGTGGAACATCTTTTCGACAAATCCCTTGTTTCTTCTTCCGCCCTCCGCCTTCATAACATTGAAATATCCATGAAAAACAAAAGCACAATTATTTCCGACAAAAATACGAATAAAATCATTACGGACAAATACCGCCATAAGACGGCGGTAAAATATCGGAATCGGAAACAAAAAAAATGGAACTTGATTCTGTAATCACCGAATCAAGTTCCATTTTTTTAAATCTTGATTTCAATTTTCCGGAATCAAGATTCGGTTTTGCCCTGTCAGGCCATTATCAAAGAGACCAAAACATATATCCAATGAGCTACCACTCCAGCACAAAGACCTCCTATGGTATGTGCAATGATTGCCTTGGAGGTAAGCTTTCTATAGCCAAGGCAGTCGAGCATTGCGGTATGAGTGGAAAGGAATCCGCTCCAGCACATTCCCATTGCGGTACATACAGCTATGGCGTTTCCGTCTATAAATCCAGAGGCCTGAAACTTTGGAATAAGGCTCAAAGCCGCTCCGACAGCTCCGAGAGATGTTATGGGGAATGCGACCAATTCTGGATTGTTGAACCCGAAAAGCCATTGGAAAACGAAGTCTATCTTTCCCGCAAGATAAGGCAAGACCGCAACTCCCTCATAGGCTGCACCGGTATATACTCCGTTTGTCGGGCCGAAGGTAAGCATCATTACGAATGTGGAAATTATGAGAACGCCCGGAATGATGGCCAATCCGAGTTCTACACCGGACTTGCCTCCGTCCAGGATGGAATTCAAAACTCTCAAGAATATGTTTCCTTCCGTCTTGAAGGAAATGCTCTGCTCATCGCCCTTGCTTACGTCTTCGGTTTTGAATTCGGGATAGGACTTTATTATGAATCGCTGCATAAGGCGTGTGGAAATAATGCTTCCGAATATCGCACCGACAAGTCCCACTATTGCACCTCCGCCATAACCTATGCCTATCATGAAAACAATGACTATAAGACCCATTCCGAAAGCCGTTCCGAAATTTGTAAGGGATATAAGCTGGTATTTCTTGAAATATTGGCTGAAGTTCTTGTCGTTGGCCAACGCTATTATGGCCGGATTGTCCGAAAGGAAAGTCAATATTCCTCCCAATGCCGCAACTCCCGGCAGATTGAACAAAGGTTTCATCAAAGGTTTTAGCAAATGTTCTATAAGCCTTACAACCCCGAACTCGGTAAGCAGTTTGCCCAAAGCACCGGACAGAACGGTTATGGCCATCAGGTAGAAAACCGTCTCCATAAGCAGACTGTATGATGTCTGCATTATTGTATTCAACATATTGGGTAATCCCATCTTATGAGCGAGGTATCCGAATATGGCAAAAAAGACAACCAGAAATACAAGAGCCTCTATGCTTCTTCTGGTTGTAAATTTCAAGGATTTGAATTTCTTAATCATTGCTACGATACATTAATACTGTTTATCCAATACTTTCATTTTCCACGTGATTCCCACATTGAAATGAACAGGTTGGGGAGCAGTGTTGTTACCTGCACAAAAAGCATGCACCCTTAAATCCCTGCTATTGTTCAAAGGGAAAAACTCGAACCCGCCTCCGCAAAAGGCATATTCCGTTCCAGGAACAACGCATATGTCCCAATAATCTGCAACAGGCGTATATGGTTTTTGAGACTTGTTCTGGTCATATCCTCCCTTTACGAACACGTTCCATTTGTCGTTTATACTGTACTTTGCATTTGCAACTATGGAAAAGTCGCTGAAAAAGGATTCCTGTTTGCCGTGATACCTGTTGGTATAATCCAAATCGAAAGTAAGCCCTCCAAGAACAAACTGATTACCCAAGGCTATATAGTTTATGAAGTCTCCCTGCTCATATTCTATCATGTTGACCGAATAAAGAGTCTTGAACCATCCGAAATTACCCTTCCATAAAAGATTATAGGAATACAGACTTTCATACACGACCTTGGAAAACGGAGAATTGGCAAACTGGAACAACAGTGTATTCCTGCCTGAATTGTCCTTTCCCGCTATGGAAACGCCCAATTGATAACATGGAATATTGGCCCAAAAATCTGACCAAAAGAAAACGTCTATGGGAGCATAGTCATATTCGAATCCTCCTATTGCCACAACCTGCTTTCCTGCCGAAAGGGTGAAATTGTCATTCAAATGGTAGTCTATGTATGCCCAGTCCGTCGCGGTGAAAAATTCCGTCAGACTGTTTGTTCTGTTCAATCTTTGTCTCCAATGGTATTCCACCTTGTCATTTATACGCCCGTCGAGCATGACATTAAGATATTTGCCTGCAAATCCGGACTCGTCTTTTGTCAAATCCGTATCCATAAAATGGAAATAGTCAAAATCCGCTCTCGCATCGAATTTTAAAGACACGTATCTATCTTGGGAAAATATCAATATTGGAAATAGCGTTAAAGCAAGAAAATAGAATATTTTTCTCTTCATGATTCATTGCGTTGGTTTACGTCAAAATAATCGGCAAAGTTAAAAAAAACTATTGTCGTCACAAAGAGAAAAACAGTTTAGGTCAAAAAAAACTCATATTCCTTTGTGAAATAGGAAATAATAATTACTTTTGCATGTTGATAGAGACGAGATTGGACGGGTGGAATTAGTGTTTTTTAGGATTTGCTGACGAATGTAATGCGTGATGCACTCATACTGTTTGTCAGTAGTGGTATTTCAGAAAAGAAATCTTACATTTATCGGATGAGTTCAAAGGATGAAATAATTTTAGAAAGAATTCCAAAGCATATTGCCGTCATAATGGATGGCAACGGAAGATGGGCCAAGTTGAGAAACAGGGAAAGGATTTACGGTCATCAGAACGGAGTGAACGCTGTCCGTCAGGTTACTGAGGCTTGTGCTGAATTGGGGGTGGGTTACCTTACCTTATATACTTTCTCCACAGAAAACTGGAACAGGCCCAAGGAAGAGATAGAAGCTTTGATGGCTATGCTTGTCTCTACAATTGCTCAGGAAGAAAAAACTCTGATGGACAATAATATAAGGCTGCAATATATTGGAGATGTTTCACAAATTTCCAAACAGACGAGAGATTCCCTTCTTTCGGCCATAAAAACTACGGAACATAACACTGGAATGACATTGATTCTTGCCTTGAATTACAGTTCAAGATGGGAAATAACGGAAATGGCAAAAAGAATTGCATGCAAAGTAAAATCCAATGAATTGTCTGTAAACGATATAAATCAGGATACCATATCAAAAGAACTTGCCACTGCCGATTATCCGGATCCGGATTTACTGATACGCACTTCAGGAGAATACAGATTGAGCAATTATCTTTTATGGCAGTTGGCTTATGCCGAACTTTATTTTACGCCCGTGCTCTGGCCTGATTTTTCAAAGGAGAATCTGTATGAAGCCATTGTAGATTATCAAAAGAGGGAAAGAAGATTTGGACGAACAAGCGAACAATTGAATAAATAGAATACAAATAGATAAAAAATACAAACTGCGAAATTAATGTTTAAACTCTACGTTTACTTTCTTATGGCAGGCAAACTATCGATTGGTGAATAATGAAAAGGACTGTATTACATATTTTACGTGCATACATATTTGTTTTTTGTTTTTTTTCACTGAATGCACAAGATAACAAACTGAATCTGGATTACTATTCGCCCAAGGAGTATGAAGTAGGTGGAATTGAGATAGAAGGAGCAGAGCATTTGGATCACAATTCGGTCATTTTGCTTTCTGGTATATCGGTAGGCGAGAAAATATTCCTGCCAAGTGACAAGACCAGTATAGCAATAGACAGGCTGTGGAAACAGGGAATATTTGATGATATACAGATAGTAGTTTCAAAAGTCGAAGGTAGAACGGTTTTTTTGACCTATATTCTAAAAACAAAACCAAGACTTATTGCCTACAATTTTGAAGGTGTCAAACGTTCTGAAGCAGATAAGCTTAAAGAAAAAATGAACATCGGAGCAGGAGACGTGGTTACCGAAAATTTAAAAAGCAACTGCATAAACGCGATATACAACTATTTCGCCGAAAAAGGATATTTCTTCGTAAAAACAGACATTATAGAGAAAAAAGACACTAACGAACTTCGCAACGAAGTATTTCTGACTTTCAAGATAAACAAAGGCGAAAAGATGCGTATTGCCAAAATAAACTTGAAAGGCAATCAGGCCATCAAAGATAAGAAATTGCGTTCACAAATGAAGAACACAAAAGAATACCGTTGGTGGAGAATATGGAAATCTTCGAGATTCATTGACAGCGAATATCAATCCGATAAAGCCCTCATAGTAGAGAAATACAACAATGAAGGATTCAGAGACGCAAGAATTGTCTCCGACTCCGTATATGTCGTAACAAAAACAAAAAAGAACTTCTTCACCGGAAAAACAAAAGAAAAAAAACAAATCGTGATAGACATGAACATTCACGAAGGTGAAAAATTCTTCTTCAGAAACATAACATGGGTGGGCAATACGAAATATTCCTCAGAGGAATTATCCAAAAGACTGAGAATAAACAAGGGAGATCCCTACGACAAGTCATTATTGGACAAGAATCTGCAATACGACCCTACAGGAACGGACATATATTCCCTTTACACGGATGACGGTTATCTGTTTTTCAGAGTCATGCCAATTGAAGTGAAAGTGGAGAACGATTCCATAGACATTGAGATGAGGGTATACGAAGGAAAACAGGCAAGAATCGGCAAAGTAAGCATATCAGGCAATACGGTAACCAACGATTACGTGGTAATGAGAGAACTAAGGACGTTGCCGGGAGAATTGTACAGCCGTGATGCGGTTTTCCGTTCGATAAGGGAAATACAACAGTTGAACTACTTCGACCAGGAAAACATAGTACCTGACATAAAACCCAATCCGGAAAACGGAACAGTGGACATAAACTACAAACTGGTTGAAAAGTCGAGCTCGCAATTCGATATATCCGGTGGATGGGGCGGAGGAATGGTAATATTCTCCGCAGGAATTTCCCTGACTAATTTCTCAACTCAAAATTTCTTCAAAAAAGACAAATGGCAACCTTTCCCAGTCGGTGATGGACAAAGATTATCCCTTAGAGTTCAGACAAACGGAACTTATTACACAGCAGCGTCCATATCTTTCACCGAACCATGGTTGGGTGGCAAAAAACCCAACGCACTCAGCGTAGGTGCATATTATTCCTACCAGGATGACGGCTTCTGGAATACGTCCGGAGAACGTAACTATTACCTTAGCGTTTTCGGTGCCACCGTCTCATTGGGTAAACGCTTGAAATGGCCTGATGATTACTTTACTTTCATGCACGGAATAAGCTATCAGATATACGATGTGAAAAACTACACGTCCTTCATAATGTCTACCGGCGTCTCAAACAACATAAATTACAGCTTTACGATAGCAAGGAACTCGGTTGACCAACCTATTTACCCTCGGCACGGCTCGGATATATCCGTTGCAACACAACTGACTCTGCCTTATTCCCTGTTCAACGGTCGCGATTACTCCAAGATGACAACGGCTGAAAAATTCAAATGGCTCGAATACTATAAGGTCAACGTAAGAGCGGCATGGTATTTCAACCTTGTCGATGACCTGGTCATCTCGACAAGAGCCCGCTTCGGTTTCCTGGGACAATACAACAGCGAGGTAGGATATTCTCCTTTTGAAAGGTTTTATCTCGGAGGTGACGGCTTGACAGGATACACCGCTTTGGACGGACGTGAGGTTGTGGCAATGAGAGGATATGACAACATTTCGTTAAGTCCTACCAGTGGTGCGACCGTATTCGACAAATACACACTGGAGCTTCGTTATCCGATAGCCTTGCAGCCAATGTTCACCGTCTATGCGCTCGGATTCTTCGAAGGAGGAAATTCATGGCCGGATTTCGGTAATTTCGAGCCGTTCAAGATGTACCGTTCCGCAGGTGTGGGACTGCGTATTTACATGCCTTATTTCGGATTACTCGGAATAGATTGGGGATATGGTTTCGATGACGTACCCGGCAGCACTACGGCCGCAGGACCTCACTTCCATTTCTCAATAAACGGTTCAATAGATTAATAACAAATAGAAATAAAATGAAGATGAAAAAAATTGTTGTCTTATTGTTTGCATGTGTTGTTGCAACAACGGCATTCGGTCAAAAGTACGCTTGTGTGGATACAGAGTACATATTGAACAATATGCCTGAATACAAGAAAGCTCAAAAGGAACTTGAAGAAGTGTCTTTACAATGGCAGAAGGAAGTTGAAGCCAAATTCATGGCCGTAGACAAACTGTACAAGGCATTCCAGGCAGAAGCGGTCTTGTTGCCTGCCGATTTGAAGACGCAAAAAGAAAACGAAATAATAGCAGCTGAAAAAGAAGCTAAGGACATACAGAAACAAAGATTCGGCAACGAAGGTGACCTTGCAAAAAAACGTTCCGAGCTCGTAAAACCAATACAGGACAGAGTATATAACGCGATAGAAAAGATAGCTCAGGAAAAGAACTATGCCGTAGTGTTTGACAAGGCAAGCGGAGCAACAATTCTTTATGTTGACGACAAAACCGACATAAGTGATCTGATATTGGCTGAATTGGGATACAAAATAAAGTAAAACAGGAAAACAAAATAAAAAAACAGACATAATGAAAAAAACAGTTCAATTATTATTTTTGGCTGCCGTATGCTTATTTGCAACAGGCGCTTTCGCTCAAAAAAACATCAAATTGGGACATTTCAACTCCAATGAGTTGATGAAAAGGATGCCGGAAACGGATACCGTTCAAAACAAAATGAAGGATTACATTGCAGAACTGCAGACGGAAATGGAGTCGATGCAAAAGGAATACAACCGTCTGACACAGGAATATGAATCCAAAAAAGACCAGTTGACAGATCTCCTCAAAGCAAATAAGGAAACTGAAATAAGGGGCGTTCTGGAACGTTTGCAAGCCTTTGAACAACAGGCTCAAACCTCAATCAACGAAAAACAGATGGAACTGATGAACGTCATTGTGGAGAAAATCAAGGCGGCTGTTGCCGAAGTTGCCAAGGAAAACAAATATACCTATATTTTTGAAAGCAACGGCATACTTTGGTATTCCGAAGACAGTGACGACATAACACCGTTGCTTGTAAAAAAATTGGGATTGAAATAAAAACTATCAATATTTGCGTTTTCAGAGATAAGACACAAAAAAATGAAAATTAATTTGCGATGAACGAAAAATGTGTATCTTTGCAAACGCAAGTTTAGCGGGTGTGGCGTAATTGGTAGCCGCGTCAGACTTAGGATCTGATGCCGTGAGGCGTGGGGGTTCGAGTCCCTTCACCCGCACAGGAAAAAGGGAGGTTCAATATCAGAACCTCCCTTTTGCGTTTTATGGAATCAAATTTCAATTTTTTAGATTCAAATTCCATTTCCACAGAATCAAATTACAGAAAAACCAAATTAAGTTCTATTTCAGCAAAGGCAGAATGTCTTTTTCAAATACCTCAACGGATATTATCCTGTACGAAGGTTTGTAAGAGGAATTGAACTGCTCGGAATGGTGCATGATGTAACAGTTATGCATGAACATGTTTTCTATTCCCAGAATATCGTTGTCATAGTTCTTTACAGGCAAGCCCATTTGTCTTATGTAGTTTTCAATTTCCCTCCATTGTTTCACCCATTGTTTTCCGTCAACCGGTCTGAATTCCCTTGCGCTTTTCAAAAACGCTTCGGCAAAAACATCAAAGGGAACCTTGTCAGTAGAAATCACTTCCAGACTTACCCGATAAAAATTACCTTGATACGGCAAGAGTTCGTACAAAGGACATCTGCTTTTTATTCCGCTTTCCAGTTCTTTTCTCAAATAGGCAACAGCCTTTGCGGAATCGGCAATAAGATGTCCGGGACCGAAACAGTCCTGAAAGAAACTCTTGTAAATATCACAAAGAGTGGAATTTGGATATTCCGCCAACTGCATTCTGACAGCCCGTTCCACCCTATCCCTGTCCACGTTTTGCGAAAGGCATACAAAACAACATGCAAGACAAGAGAGCAAACAACAAATACATTTTTTCATGTCAATATTCCAATCTGTTACGGAAATCATTCCTCTTTTCGTATTTGAGATCCTGAAGCATAGGAGCCTTGACGGAAATGGAGAAGTTCCAGCCCTGTCTCGGACCGAAAGGCACCCAGTTCATCCTCATTTCCCAACAATGCAGGTCCCTGTAAAAATCTATAGAGGTATAGGTAAAATCCTTGTTTATGAAATCATATCCTGTCGAGAAACCCACCTTCCACTTGGAGGTAATGTTCACGTCTCCCCTTGCGGTAAATGTTGCGGACCTGTTTGTCTCATATCCTGCAATGCTTACGATATACGAACTCAGATGACTGTAACTCAATCCTATCGAAAGACTCCACGGAATGGAGAAATCGACATAATCTGGCAGTATTTCATTCGGGTTTGCAAAAGGGCTGTAAGTCAGTTCAGCAGGAGCATAGGCATCCTGTGTGGAACCTGTCTTGTCCTGCGCGGCCTTTTTGCCGTTAAACTGCCAGTTCAGATTGAGAGTCCATTGAGAGTTTTGTCTCTTAAACAGTTTACCTTCCTCGTCCCACAAAAAACGATTGGTCAACCGTCCGAGCGAATCCAACACATAAGGTGTATATGAAGCGGAATAGTTAATCAGCAGATTCTGAAAAAGGGTTGTCCTTGCCGTTAACCGCAAGGGTTGCCAATTGAGGGAATCGGCAGCAAGATCATAACCGGAGGAAAGAGTTAGGTTTTCCAACAGTATTATCTTTCTTGTACCAGTCACGGTATCTCTTGAATCCTTGACCTTCATTTCGAGATTGTTACCGATGGAGAAGTTAACAACGCCAGAGGCTCCCTGCGCCGGAGAACCGTAAACGCCATTCTCGGTTTTGGAATAATACACCCTGTTGCCATACTTGTCGGTATAGAAACCGTAGAAGCCGAGTGAAGGGTCGGAAAAGTCAGGAGTATATGTAAAGGAAAGAGAGGGGTTTATGACATGTCTTATTGCTTTAACAAAACCTTTGTTGAAAACAAACATTCCGTAAAGACGGGTATTGAGGGAACTGGTGAATGTAGCCGTTCTGTTCGCTATAAAACCGTATGTCGTATCCTTGTCTATCAAATCCGTTTCAGGATTATATGCCTTGCTTATGCTGTTAAAATACCAACGTTCCGTATAGTTTATTCCGTTTGTCCAATTCAGGTATTTCAATACCTTTACATTGCTTTGCACAGGTATGGTCTGCATTACTCCACTGTTGAAACTCTTGTAAAGTTCAGAAGAAGTGAGAAGGGTATCGTAAGTGTCAATGGTGTTTATCATGTTCATGCGATATGAAACCGATATATCCTCGTACCATTTGGGTTTCCCTTTACGGGTCTTTTTCCTGAAAGGGTAAAACTGCGTAGAGGACAAACTTATTGAAGGGATATCGAGACTTATTGCTCCGGTATTGACATTATAACTTTCTCCGAGGTTTGCCGTCACGTTCCAACTGTTTCCCAACTTGGTCGAAAAGGCTATGCTTGATGTGGTGGTATTGTTGAAATAGTCGCTTACGTTTGCAGTGTACTGATTGTAGGAACTGCTGACAAGGTTAACGTTTGCAGAGAATGATCTGTAAGGGTGTGCCTTGCTGTCCTGTCTGTGCGTCCAGTTGAACTTGAAGTCGGAAGAAGAACTGTAACTCGGGGTATTCTTGAGACCTGTATGGTTGTTTTCGTATCTGAATTCAAACGAGCCGGTGTATTTGTAACGTTTTATGTATTTGGATGTGGCGCTTACCGCATAGGAAAGATTGGTGTATATATCTCCTTGCAGGGCCAAATCGAAGTAATCGCTCAAAGCGAAATACCATCCTATGTTTCTCAGGTAGTATCCCCTGTTTGCGGCATAACCGTACGAAGGCATGAGGAATCCTGACTGTTTGCTGTCCGTAAAAGGAAAGTAAGCAAATGGAATACCTATCGGAAGAGGTATCTCCATAAGGGAAAACCATGCAGGACCGGTCACTATCTTGTCGTCCGTTATGGCTTTGGCCTTGGAAAAACTTATTCCGAAATGAGGATGTTCCTCGTTGTCGCATGTGGTAAATATTCCGGAAGAAATGAACATGACACTGTCGTTTTCTTTCTTTACTCTTTCTCCGTGCAGATAGCCGTCGCTTTCTTTGGTAAATATATTGCTTATTATACCTTTTTTCGTATCAAAATTATACTTCAACTGCTTGGATTTGTATTGTTGTCCGGCCTCGTTGAACACCGGATGTTGGGTCATCTGTCCGGACGAATCCTCAACACCTTGGGCAAAGAGGTGCTTGGTGTCGAAATTAACCGTCATGAATCCGGACTGCAACTTCATCTTTTCGTAATTTACCTCAGCTTCATTGTAGATATATACGTCTTTGGTCTTCAATACAAACGTTATGGAATCATTTGACTTGTAGTCCACTCTTGCTTCAAGCACAGGTTTATGCTTAAGGGCGGTTACTCTTATCGAATCACTTTTCTCCGAATTTACAGTATCATTTTGAGAACAAACAGTCTTCGGAGTGAACAGCGAACAGACAAACAATATCAACAAAAAAATATGTTTACAGTATGTATTTCTCAACTATTGTTTGATTTTAATTTGTATCTTTGTAACCAATTTGCAAAAGTAAGGCTTTTTTGGCTAATTGGAACAGTATAAATGAACGAACGCATAGGCAAACACAAATACATTTTTACCCTTTTATTGACTTTATTAAGTTTTTTCTCTGTTCAAGCCCAACAAGACGGACGAGGAAGTAAATTCAGCAAGCTTGTCATTGATGCCGGTCATGGAGGAAACAAGCCTGGTGCGGTCGGTGCCAAATGCAAGGAAAAGGACATCACGCTGGCTGTCAGTCTAAAGTTGGGAAAAATGATTACGGAAAACCTTAAAGATGTCGAGGTTTATTATACCCGTGTAATAGACAAGGATGTTGAGTTGTACAAGAGAAGTCAGATAGCCAACAAGATAGGTGCGGATTTATTCATATCGATACATTGTAACAGTTCGGCGAACAAAACACCTAAAGGCAGTGAAACATTTGCACTCGGTGTGACTAAAGCGGAACAGAATCTGGAAGTTGCAAAAAAGGAAAACAAGGATATTTTGCTGGAAGCCAATTACGAAGACAATTATGACGGTTTTGACCCCAATGCTCCCGAAAACGACATATTGTTTTCATTGTTTCAGAACGCGTATATGGAGGGGAGTCTGTGGTTTGCGGACAAAGTGCAAAAGCAACTTACATCCAATACTCCCATTTCGAACCGAGGTGTGAAGCAAGCCAACTTTGTGGTATTGCTAAAGTCTGCCATGCCTTCCGTATTGATAGAAATAGGTTTTATTTCCAATCCTCAGGAAGAGGAATATCTTATGTCTGAGATAGGACAGTATGAAATAGCGGCCTCAATCTTCAGGGCAATATGCGAATACAAGATAAACAAAGACAATGTCAAATTTTCAATTCCAGAAATAAATGATCTGATACCTAAAGATTTGTTGGTAAAACAAGAGCGAATAGAAAAGGCAAGGCAATTGGCTCAAGTACAAGAAGCGGAAAGACTTAAAAAGGAAAAAGAACAAGCGAAAATAGAAAATGCAAAAAATAAAGCTGATAATAACAACGGTGAAGGATTAGACATTGTCTACAGAGTACAGTTTGCATCCATGAAATCAAAGATATCTGTAAAGGATTCACGTTTCAATGGTTTGGATGATGTTTGGTTATATGAGTTCGACGGTTATTGGAAATATTGTGCAGGATTATTCGCAACACAACAGGAAGCATCAAATTATGCACAAAAAATAAGGAAGATGGGACATAAAGATGCCTTTGTAGTAGTTTTCAACAAAGGACAAAGAATAAGCATCGAACAGGCAAGGGCTTTGAAAAAGAAATAGCAA
This sequence comes from uncultured Bacteroidales bacterium, assembly GCA_944320415.1. Classification (GTDB taxonomy): domain Bacteria; phylum Bacteroidota; class Bacteroidia; order Bacteroidales; family P3; genus Onthomorpha. The sequence continues at coordinate 299,929 of CALUHJ010000001.1, read as the reverse complement.
ACAAAGAACAGAAAATAAAAATATGAAAATAGAAATAAAAGTAGGATTGGTGGGATTGGCCATATTGGTGCTATTGTTTTTTGGAATAAAGTTTCTAAAAGGGCATGACCTTCTGAACAAAGAAAATACGTACTATGTGATATACGATTCGGTCAACGGTATGCACGAAAGCAACTACATATATCTGAACGGTATGAAGATAGGTTATGTAAAAGACATACAGCCAATGGACAAACGGGCGGAGAAGTTCTTGGTAGAGATATCCGTAAACAGTAATGTTGAGTTGTATAAAGGAAGCGAAATAATATTATTCAATGCTGATATGTTGGGTTCGAAGGCTCTGCGACTCGAACTTGGAGAAAGCAAAGAGGTTTTGCCACAAGGCGATACTTTGAAAGGGAAAATAGAAGTCGGAACAATGGACAAACTGGTCTCAAATCTGGAACCGATAGTGCAAAACGTGGACAGCCTGCTTATAGCCGCAAAAAATATTCTTAACACACAAACACAAAAAAATCTGAACAGTACATTCGACCAAATAGAACAGACAAGCAAAAAACTGAACATAATAAGTAGTCAGGTCAATACTCTCATCGGTCAGGAAAAAACAAAAGTGTCGAAAATAATAGAAAACACCGAGAGCATAACATCAAATCTGAAGAACAACAACGAAAAACTTACAAACATAATAAACCATATAGACAACATATCCGACACATTGGCCAAAGCACAGTTGGGAAACACTATAATGGAGACTGCTCAAACAATAGAAAGACTTAATTCCATACTGGGCGTAATAGAAAAAGGCAACGGTAATGTCGGATTGCTGATAAATGATGACAAATTGTACAGGAATCTGGAACAAACATCAAAAAAACTGGATGCGCTTATAGAAGATATAAAGAACAATCCGAAAAGATACATCAATGTGTCTGTTTTCTAAATCGGGTAAAAATAAAAAGTAAAATGTTATTTGAAGAAATAGTTTTCGGACCTATTCATTCGAGAAGATTAGGTGTTTCGTTGGGAGTCAATGTTCTGCCGACTGAAAAAAAATATTGCAGTTTCAACTGCGTTTACTGCGAATGCGGATGGAATGTCATAGATACAAACATACAAGTTCCGCTGAACAGAAGAGAAGACATACGCAAGGCATTGGAAAAAAAACTGTCTGAAAATCAAAACGACCTGAACAAAACGATAAATTCCATAACATTCAGCGGTAACGGCGAACCTACAATACACCCTGAAATATTAGGAATAGTAAATGATGTAATGGAATTGCGGGACAGATATTGCCCACAGGCCAAAATATCAATTCTTTCCAACTCCACAAATCTTGTAAGAGAGGACGTATTTGAAGCATTGCGGAAAATAGACAACCCTATACTGAAGCTGGATGCCGGTACGGAAAAAATGTACGAAACAATAAACGAACCGGTAAATTCTAATTTCGAACAAATAAAACAAAAACTTATTTCTTTCGGCAACAAGGCCATAATACAGACTTTATTGCTTAGAGGAGAACATAACGGCAAAATCATAGACAACACATGTGAAGAAGAATTCTCCGCATGGCTGGATACGGTAAGAAAAATAAGACCGAGAATGGTAATGCTTTACTCTATAGACAGGATAACTCCTGAAAAACAACTGGAAAAGCTGCTTATACCTGAATTGGAATCTTATGCACAAAGAGTAAGAGCATTGGGCATAGAAACAAAAACGTATTAAAAAACAAACATGACCATAGACAAAACAAAAACCCTTTATAAAATATTGCTACATCCGGTATTAGGCTATCTTATATTTTTATTCGTCATGTGGCTGACTTTTTTCTGCACTTTCCAATTAGGGAATTACTTTATGGAATTCATGGAAGCGGGAGTTGATGCGTTGAGTACTTTTGCATATGAAAACATCCCGAAAGGATTCTTCAACGACCTGGTAGTGCAGGGCATAATAGGAGGTGTGGGAGGTGTCATAGTATTCCTACCCAACATTGTCATACTGTTTACATTCATCTCCTTGATAACCGAAACGGGCTACATGACAATTGTTGCCCAGCTCATGGACAGGGTAATGCATATAATAGGGTTACACGGTAAAAGTTTTATTCCTCTGATTATGGGCTTTGGATGCAACGTACCTGCAATATTGTCTACAAGAATAATAGAAGACAAAAGAGACAGACTGATAACCATGCTCATAATACCTTTCATGTCCTGTTCTGCAAGACTTCCGGTTTATATAATAATTGCCGGAACATTTTTCCCTGAGAATGCAACTCTCGTTATTTTCTGTCTATACTTTTTGGGTATAATTCTGGCCATGCTCTTCGCGCTGCTATTCAAAAAAACGTTTAATAATGCGAATCACAGGCCTTATACAGTCACAATGCCTGAATTTCACAAGCCTAAATTGTCTACAATAATAAAAACCATTGGTTTCAACGCAGGAGCATATCTGAAAAAAATGGGAGGAATTGTACTTATCGCTTCCATTCTTTTGTGGGCACTGATGTATTTGCCGCAAAAAGATACTACGAAAATAGAAAACAGTTACATAGCTTCCTTGGGAAAAATGATAGAACCGGTAATGGAACCGATAGGTTTTGACTGGAAGCTGTCCGTTTCTCTAATGACAGGCGTTGCCGCAAAAGAAATAATAATATCAACTTTGGGAGTGTTGTATTCCGACAACCCTGAAACAAGTCAGGACGTTCTCGAAAAAAAACTTAAGGCTGCAACCCACCCGCAAAACGACACCAAAATATCAAAACCCGTATTCACAAAACCCGTTGCCTTGAGTTTCTTGATCTTTACCTTGATTTATTTCCCATGTACGGGAGTATTCGCCGCAGTGGGAAAGGAAAGCAAATGGAAATGGGCCGTATTCGTGGTTACATATACCACCGTTGCCGCATGGATTCTTTCATTTGCAACATATCATATTGCAAACATTATATTCCAATAAAAATAAAGAGGGAGCAAAACTCCCTCTTTGGTTTATCAATTAACAATCAAGATTGATCTTTTTACTCTTCATCCTTATTCTGCTCTTCGTAAGTCTTCAACAACTTGGTTTGAACATCTGCAGGCACAGCCTCATATTCCGCAAATCTCATTACAAACGTTCCTCTTCCGGATGTCAATGAAGAAAGTGCTGTCGAATATCTGTACATCTCAGCCAAAGGAACCTTGGCTTTGATAACGGAATTGAATCCTTCGGAATCCATACCCATAACTATTGCTCTGCGCGACTGAAGGTCAGTCATCACTCCTCCCATCAATTCGGAAGGGACAATTACCTCCATGTCATATATAGGCTCCAATATTTTCGGACCGGCAGTCTTGAAAGCCTCCTTAAAAGCATTTCTTCCCGCCAACTTAAATGCCATTTCATTACTGTCAACAGGATGCATCTTGCCGTCAAACACATTAACCACTATATCCCTTGCATAAGAACCTGTCAACGGCCCCTCTTCCATTTTCTCCATTATACCCTTAAGTATTGCAGGCATAAATCTCGCATCTATCGCTCCTCCGACTATACAATTATTAAACACCAACTTTCCTCCCCAAGCCAACTCTATCGTCTCGGTATTGCGTATAGGATATTTCTTTTGATTAGGCATTCCGTCGTAATAAGGCTCTATCATCATGAACACTTCACCGAACTGTCCTGCGCCGCCGGATTGCTTCTTGTGTCTGTAAGAGGCTTCGGATGACTTCGTTATAGTCTCCCTGTAAGGTATCTTAGGCGCAATGAATTCAACAGGTATCTTGTATACATTGTCCAAATACCACTTCAATGTATTGATATGGAACTCTCCCATTCCTTTGACAAGGGTCTGTTTCAATTCTCTTGCCACCTCAACCCTCATGGAGCTGTCATGCGACACATATTCGTTAAGAACAACACCGAGTTTCTCCTCATCGGAACTTTCAACTGCCCGTATGGCCGTGGTATATATAGGTTCCGGAAACTGAATGGCATTGAACCTGTCTCCTGCATTCTTAACACTTGTCAATGTCGCGTTTATGCTTACGTCTTTCAATTTTATTGTTGAAACAATATCACCGGCAGATGCCTTCTCTATCTTTACCCTGTTCTTTCCGGAATTGACAAATATCTGCGCTATCCTTTCCTTGGACTCATTGATGGAATTGATTACATCCATACCTTCGGTCAACTCCCCACTCATAACCTTTATAAAGGTAATGTCTCCCACATGAGGTTCATTTGCCGTCTTGAATACAAACAAGGCAGTAGGTGCGGACTCATCATAAGTCACCTTTTCTCCAGATACCAAAGTCTTGGTATGCAAAGCCTCGGTAGGTGAAGGAACATTAAACGTTATGAACTCCAACAGTCTTCCTACTCCTACATCCTCTTTGGCAGAAGTACACAACACCGGAAATACGTTACGAGATGCTATACCCAGACGCAGACCTTTTCTTACCTCGTCTATCGCCAAATCACCCTGATCAAAATACTTCTCCATCAATTCGTCGGACCCAGAAGCCGCATTCTCAACCAAAAGCAAACGCAACTGCTCCGCCTTATCCTTCTCACTCGCAGGTATATCCGTTATCTCCGGCTTGCCTCCTCCTTTCGGATACTTGTACATCTTCTGGGTAATCAAATCGACAAAACTGTCAAATCCAACTCCGGCATTGACAGGATATTGTACAACCGTTATCTTTTCCCCGAAGAACTCCTTCAACTCCTTTATCTGTTCGTCGAAATTGGCCTTTTCCTGATCCAACTGGTTCATCACAAATATCAAAGGAATTGCCAATTTGGAAGTGTGACGGAACGCTATCTCGGTTCCGACCTCTACTCCTATCTGGGAATTTATTACAACTATCGCCGCCTCAACAGCATGCAATGCAGCAACAACCTCCCCTTGATAATCTGAATAGCCGGGTACGTCTATAATATTTATCTTCTTGTTGTTGTATTCTGAATACAATACGCTTGAAACTACGGAACTCTTTCGTTCCATTTCTATTTCCCTGTAATCGGACAAAGTATTCTTGTCATCCACCGTTCCCAAACGACTGATGATTCCACCCTCAAAAGACATGGCCTCCGCCAAAGTTGTCTTTCCTGATTTGGCCCCTCCCAAAAGGGCAACATTCTTGATCTCCGAAGTATGATATACTTTCATGTCTTATGTTTTTAAGTTAGCTTAATAAATTGATTATTGTTTGGAGCAAAGTTAAGCATTATTTTTTATTCTTACAAGACCTATCTTACATACAATCCCTGCAAAAGTATAAGCCTCGAATTTAATTCCCTGATTATAAACATGAAAGGTGTATCAAAAGAAATTATTTCCCTATTCTTTCCATATATCATTTTCTCCTCAATACTGTTATCCCTTTCTTTCAAGGAGGCTCTTGTGGGTGAAAGCAAGGATAACGAGCATTCAAGATGTATGTCATTATCCGCAACTACCGGCCCGTCAGACATGATTTCCGGCAAGGATATGTCCGAATAAACCGTGAAACCCTCAAAACTTGGAAACTTGACCCCCACCTTTCGTTTCTCCATCTTGTCAAGAATATCTGCGTATTTCCTTTCGGAAAAAACAGAAACATAATCCCTGAGCGACTTAGTTACAGGCTGTATGAGCAGAAGGGTATAATCCCCTTCGGACAAAGGGACGTCAACAACCAGTTCCTCTGACGATAGAAAACATGAGAAATTGCCGGAAATGCCGAAAAAGTCGCGTTTCGATTTCTTAAAGTCAACATCCGAAAAAAAGGCTTTCTCCGTCTGCAGGGCATCCTCATACAACAGTCTCATACCCAAAGACTGTCTTATGCCGACAATTCCGTCATATACGGTATCCAGACAACTTTCTATCGTTATGGTTGAATCAATGGCAAAAATGACTGAAGAAACCGAACCGAGATGGTCCATTATCGTCTGACTGTTAGTGTCACTCACGTTGCAATACTCTTCAAGAGCTTTCAGATAATCCCTCTCAAGATCGCTCTCAAAAAGGTTTTTTAACATGAAAATAGGAGAAAAGGCAAGATTCTGAAGGATGGAATCCTTTTCCGCCTGTCTTGTTACAAGGTCTGTACTCAAACCATTGGAGATTCTGAACCATTCTATCTGTTCATCGGAAAAGGCTTCTGCAGAAGTACCCGGGATACTTGGAGCAGATATTGACACGCCATAACCTTCGGTTGCCTTGTCATTCGAACACCCCAAAAATAAAAAGGCAAAAAGACATACATATATAATATTGATTTTCAAGATGTTTGAAATCATCATATCCTTTTCAGAAAAGAAAAAAACGTTTTCTGAAAAGATTTTTTTTAAATCAAGTTTCATTGTTACAGAATTTGATTCCGGATAAGTCCCAAGATTTTCCGATTTTTCTTTTATACGCTTTGAACACCGATTAGTTGGGATTTATTGCTAACTTTGCAAAAAAAAGAGTGGGAATGCCGCAACAAAACCTGTACACACTTGCCCAGGCTCTGGAATATGCCGAGCGGTATTGCTCCAGACAGGAACATTGTCAAAGCGAAGTAAGGGACAAACTGAAGGAAAAAGGACTGGATTCCGACATTATCGAAGAGTGCATAGCCGAATTGATTTGTGAAGGATTCATAAACGAAAGCAGATATGCGGATTTGTTTGCGGTAAGCAAATTCCATCAAAACAAATGGGGCAGGAAGAAGATAGCCCTTCATCTAAAGTGGAAAGAAATATCTTCCACCTGCATTAGACATGCCCTAAACGCGATAGAACAGCGGGAATACAGCAATACGATAGCGGAACTGTTTGAAAAGAAAGCGGCGAGTCTCAAAGGCGAGAAGCCTCATGTTGTAAAACAGAAAACCATTACTTATCTCATGGGCAAGGGATTTGAATACGATGAAATAATCAACTCTGCAAACGACCTTAAAGATGATTCACAGGATTCCTAAATTTGTACAGAAACTTTTATCCGACTATTTCGAATTCAGTATTCCGACGGATAAAAGAATCATATATCTGACTTTTGATGACGGACCCGTTCCAGAGGTTACTCCAAAGGTGCTTGACCTTTTGGACAGGTATGATGCGAAAGCCACATTTTTCTGTGTTGGTGACAACATACGCAAACACAGGGAGTGTTTCGAGCAGATAATTATGCGTGGTCATGCTACAGGCAATCATACCACGCATCACCTGAAAGGTATCATTTCCGGAACGAAACATTATCTGTCCGATACCGAACAGAGCAGGGAGTTTCATCACAGCAATCTGTTCCGTCCTCCATACGGAAGGCTCAAAGGCAAACAAATCAAGGGTTTGCAAAGGAAAGGCTACAGACTGATTTTATGGAGTGTGATAAGTTATGACTACAATCAAAAAATATCTCCGCAACGCTGTTTCAGGAACGTATCCAAACTGCGTTGCGGAGATATACTATTGTTTCACGACAGCATCAAAGCCGAAAGGAACATGCTTTACGGCCTTGAGCGTGTTCTAAGACTTTATTCCGAAAAAGGGTTTCGGTTCATGGCAATAGAATAGTGAAGTCCTGATTTATTGAACGAGAACTTCCTTTCTTACAACCTCACCGTACTTCAGTCTGACAGTGCTTTTGCCGTATCTGGTATTTGGAGCTTCTCCATAGGAAACGTTTATGTCCAATATCGCTTCATTATCAAAAAAGAAATAAGCCTCTCCGTTTGCATCGGAAACCCCGTCTCTTTTCACGCTTCCGGATTCCTTGGATATGCTTATTGTTGCCCCTTTCAACAAATTTGATGTATTTGTTGCGTCTTTTACCACTACGGTCAAACCACAGCCATCCAATTCATCCTCCGAGCATGAAGTGAACATCGGGGCAAAAAATAATGCAACGGCTGCAAGCAAAAAAAATCTCATTATATTTTCTTTCATGACAGTTTTTTTTTGTAATATTGCGTTCTGATTGAATGATATCGTGTGCAAAACTAATAAAAAAAACTATGATTGCAAAGAAAAATTTATTTTTGATATTATTGGTTGGAATTTGTGCTTTTTCGTGTTCTAAGCGCACAACCAACAGTGAAACGACAAACAACAAAAAAATGGAAACGGAAAAAGCCAAACCTACAATGGTTGTGATAAGCACCGATTTTGGTGACATGAAAGCGGTTTTGTATGACCAAACGCCATTACACAAGGAAAACTTCGTCAAATTGGTAAAAGAGGGTTATTATGACGGTACTTTGTTCCACAGGGTTATAGAATCGTTTATGATACAAGGGGGAGACCCGGATTCAAAAAATGCGAAAGCAGGACAGATGTTGGGTAACGGTGGACCGGATTATACTGTTCCGGCCGAATTCAGGCAGGAACTCATACACAGAAAGGGTGCCATTGCAGCGGCTCGTACAGCCGATCAGATAAATCCAAAGAAAGAGTCATCGGGAAGCCAGTTCTACATAGTACAGGGAAAGAAATATACCATGAATGAACTGAGTGTTTTATCCAATCGTATGGGCAAACAGTTCAATCAACTGCAAAAGGATGCCTATACCAATGAAGGCGGAGTTCCATTTCTGGATTATGAATACACTGTCTTCGGACAAGTTGTCGAAGGTTTGGATGTAATAGACAAGATTGCTGCTGTAGCTACTGATCGTTATGACAGACCTGAGAAGGATGTGAGAATGACTGTCAGACTTATCAACGAATAAGGACATAATCATCTGAAATTTGTATGAAACAAAGAATCAAACAGGCAATAGAAAACCTCAAGCAACTCACTGCAAGCAATCTTGAGGAATTGGAGCAGTTAAGAATCCAGTATTTGGGCAAAAAAGGTTTGCTAAACGAACTTTTCGCTCAATTCAAGAACGTTCCGAACGAGGAGAAAAAAGAAATGGGGACTCTGTTGAACGAACTGAAGACCTCCATACAGACAAAAATAGAATCACTCAAGGATTCCTTGGAACAAAAAAACGAACAACGTATACAGATTGATGATTTGACAAAACCTTCCTATCTGCAAACAACAGGTTCCAGGCATCCCATATCATTGGTTCGCAACGAAATCGTTGAGATATTCTCCAGAATAGGATACAGTGTGGAAGAAGGCCCGGAAATAGAAGACGACTGGCATGTATTCTCAGCATTGAACTTCCCTCCAGAGCATCCGGCAAGAGACATGCAGGATACGTTCTTTGTGGAAGAAAAAACGGATGGAAACAATATCCTTTTACGTACCCACACTTCTTCGGTTCAGGTGAGAACAATGGAAAAACAACAGCCTCCGATAAGAATAATAGCTCCCGGAAGAGTATTCAGAAACGAGACAATATCCGCAAGAGCTCACTGCATCTTCCATCAGGTCGAAGGACTCTACATAGACAAAAACGTTTCCTTCGTGGACTTGAAACAAAGCCTGCTTTACTTCGCAAGGGAAATGTTCGGCAAAGACACAAGGATACGTTTGAGACCATCCTATTTCCCTTTCACCGAACCGAGTGCCGAAATGGACATATCATGTAACCTTTGCAACGGAAAGGGTTGCAATGTGTGCAAAGGAACAGGATGGTTGGAAATAATGGGATGCGGAATGGTGGATCCTAACGTTCTGGAAGCCTCCAACATAGACAGCAAGGTATATTCCGGATTCGCTTTCGGCATGGGAGTAGAAAGAATCGCCATGCTGAAATACGGTATAAACGACCTTAGACTGTACTTTGAAAACGACATAAGGTTCTTGAACCAGTTCAAATCCATTATCTGACAGATTTTCAAAATTATCAACGGAAGGGTTTGTCACAATACCCTTCCCTTTATCATTTATGGGCAGAATAAGTATAAACAACATGTCTTTCTACGCCTTTCACGGATGCTTTGCCGAAGAAAGCGTAATAGGAACCAATTTCAGAGTGGACTGCGAATTCGAATGTGACACCTCCGCAGCCGAACAAAGCGACAACATTCAGGATACGATAAGCTATCTCGAGGTTTATCAGGTGATAAAACAACAGATGGAAATCCCTTCACATCTTCTGGAACACGTGTCGAGACGTATAATAACGGCAGTATTCGAAAACTTTCCGTCGGTATCGTACTGCAAGGTAAAGGTGTACAAACTGAACCCTCCGCTCGGAGGAAAGATGGACAGCGTTAGCGTTTGTCTGGAGTCCGAACGGCCTTAGGACGAGCAAAAAACTCTATCCATATCACCCACAACGCGAACAAAACAACATACATCAATGGACGCGTAACCCAATCGTGCACATACTGGAAATTCTCGGGTTCACGGCTGAACAAGTCCGTAAGATAATAAATGCGGTATATGTTGGCCATTATCAGAACGATGCTTCCGCATACAAAATAAAGCAGACGTTTGTACAATTTGTTGGGACAAAGCAGCATGACAAGCAGAAACTGCATAAGTTGCTTTATTCCCGAACAGTCGTGTATGACATCCATCTGAGCATAGTATTCCTTGACTCCCAAATCATTCAATCTGTAAAACAGAAAACTTGTATCGAGGCTGTCAAATTGCGAATCTGAAAAATGAAGCATCAGAAAACGGGAACATCTGTATGTAATGTCGGTGAAAAAGTCGAAGACCTCAGTGGTAAACGGTCCGAAAAGCCACTGATTCATGTTAGTGTTCCAATAAAGGAAATGAAACACAAGAGTGGATGCCCCAAACAAGAAAGCATCCTTCAATATCGTTCTGTTCTTTTCGTTCTGCCAAAACTGCCTTAACTGCTCTTTGTAGTTCATATCAAAAACCTATGAAACTGAAACTTGATTCCATTTTTTTAGAACTTGATTTCATTTTTTTGGAATCAAATTCCATTTTGCCAAAACAAAGTTTCAGATTTTCCTATGCATAAAGATGTTCTATCAATGTCTTGCTTCCCAAAAGCAATAGTATTATTCCTCCCAATACAAGCGCAAAACGGGGTTTTACAAACCTTATCCTCTCCCCCATTTTCACACCCATAAGGGAAAAGACGAAAGTAAATATGAATATGGCGAGGACAGCAAAAACCTGTTCCGCAACATCCCATTTCAATCCGAAACCTATACCTATCACAAAGGCGTCTATTGATGTTGCAAGCGACAAAAGCAGAATCACCTTTGTACTCGAAACGTCGAAGACCTTTTCCCTCAATGAGAATTTCCTGCCGTCGATTATCATCTTCACTCCCATTACGGCCAAAAGAAGAAATGCGATCCAATGGTCGGCACTTTGCATGAACGACTTGAAAACATCACCGAGCAAGGCCCCCAACAATGGAAGCAATGCCTGAAAGAAAGCGAAACTGAACGCCAGAAACAAGGTTCTGTATCTGCTCATCGTTTTCTGCAATCCGCATGTTATGGAGACGGTAAACGAATCCATCGACAATGCGACAGACAAAAAAACGACCTCTATGATAAACGCTATGTCAAACATTTGAAATCATTTTTGTTATGTGTACAAACTGCTCTACCGAAAGCTGTTCGGCCCGTTTGGATGACAGATTCTCTTCAATAATATCCGTATTGGGCATTATCGGCTTAAGGGAGCTTCTAATCATCTTACGTCTTTGATTAAAGGCTGTTTTCACCACTCTGACGAAAAGGTCTTCATCGCAGTCCAAGGCTCGGACGCCGTTTCTCACAAGGCGTATGACAGCCGACTTTACCTTTGGTGGCGGAGTGAAAACATGCTCGTCCACAGTGAAAAGATATTCAGTATCGTAGAAAGCCGAAAGCAAAACCGACAAAATACCGTAGGTTTTGCTTCCGCTTTGGGAACAGACCCTTTCGGCAACCTCCTTCTGGAACATTCCCACAAGTTGTGTTATCTTGTGTCTGTTTTCAAACAGTCTGAAAAGAATCTGATTGGATATATTATAAGGGAAATTGCCCATAATTGCGAACGGACTGTCGAAAATCGTATCAAGGTTCATCTTAAGGAAATCCTCAGAGATTAAGTCCTTACCAAGAATCGGGTAATGTTCATGTAAATAATCCACACTCTCCCTGTCTATCTCTACCACTTTAAGTCGTTGAACCGAAGGGTTGTCCAACAGATATTTTGTCAGAACACCCATACCCGGTCCTATTTCCAGCACACTTGTTTTTTCCGTCAAAGAGAATGCGATTTTTCTTGCAATCGTTTCGTCTTTGAGGAAATGCTGTCCGAGAGTTTTTTTTGCCCTTACCTTTTCCATCTTATGATACAAAAAAAGGAAGCGCATTGCTGCTTCCTTTTTAGATTAATCATGAAAAAGAATATTATTCACCCAATTCGGCACGTTGGAATGCCGTTATTGTCAAATCCTTGTCAACACTCTTCAGATGAGCCTCAACCGTTACCTTTGCCTCTCTGGTGTATTCCTGACTCAAAAGAGTGCTTTCCTTAAAGAACTTGTTCAGTTTACCTTCGGCGATTTTCTCCACCATATTCTCAGGCTTGCCTTCTTCTCTCACCTGTGCCCTATAAACCTCCATCTCTCTGTTTATTATTTCCTGAGGGACGGTTTCCTTGTTCAAAGCCACAGGTCTTCCTGCTATCACCTGCATAGCCATTTCCTTTCCTTCCTCGTCAAATCCGGCTTTTGACAATCCTACTACGGAAGCCATTCTGTTGCCGGGATGAGTATACGCATAGGCTGCAACAGCCTCTATTGGCATGAAATGACTCAAAGTAATCTTCTCACCAATCTTGGCAATCTGGTCTACAATCATATTTTCTACCGTCACACCGTTCAAGGTCATTGCCATAACCTCTTCCAACGATTTCAATCTGGCTTTTACCGCCGCATCCAACACCTCTTTCGTGAATGCTATGAAACTTTCATTCTTTGCAACGAAATCCGTTTCACAGTTCATCATGATCACTGCCGCAAAAGTCTTGTCCTCGTTCACGGTTGCCAAAACCACACCTTCGCTTGCATCCCTGTCGGCACGCTTTGCAGCCAGTTTCTGACCCTTTTCACGAAGATAATCTATCGCCTTATCCATGTCACCGTCACATTCAACCAAAGCTTTCTTGCAGTCCATCATTCCGACTCCTGTACGCTTTCTAAGTTCGTTGACGATTGACGCCGTTATATTTGCCATTGTATATCCGTCTTAAAAATTAAACCTAAAAGTTCTTTACTTCTTTGAAACGCCTTTTTTTGCAACCTGTTTGCGAGGACGTTTTTCGACATTGTCTTCTGCAACTGCCTTGACCTTCTTTATCTTGTTCACTTCCTTTTCCTCACCCATCACCTCATCGTCAAGCAACTCTGTCGCAAGTCTTCCGTTTTCCTCCTCGACAGCCTCAGCCATTTTGGCGTCTTTATCCATCTTCCTTTCCTGAGCGCCTTCCTCGACAGCCTTGCAAATATAGTCCAGAATCAAAGCAATGGACTTTGAAGCGTCATCATTGGAAGGTATAGGGAAATCAACAATGTTAGGGTCGCAATTAGTATCTATCATCGCAAAGGTAGGTATGTTCAATCTCCTTGCCTCTGCAACTGCTATATGCTCCTTGTTCACATCAACAATAAACAATGCCGACGGCAAACGTGTAAGATCCGCAATAGAGCCAAGGTTCTTCTCCAATTTGGCCTTTTCTCTGGATATCTGCAGTCTTTCTCTCTTGGAAATCAAAGAAGTCTCCTTCTCGGACAAAAGCTTTTCCAAAGAGTTCATCTTTTTCACCGCTTTCCTTATTGTAACAAAGTTGGTAAGCATTCCTCCAGGCCAACGCTCGGTTACATAAGGCATGTTGATTGCCTTTACTTTCTCTGCTACAATATCCTTTGCCTGCTTCTTGGTTGCAACAAACAGAATCTTCTTGCCTGACTTTGCTATCTGCTTCAAGGCATTGGCTGCCTCTTCTGCTTTGGCCGCCGTCTTGTGCAAGTCTATAATATGAATACCGTTGCGCTCCATGAATATGTAAGGAGCCATTTTAGGGTTCCACTTCCTTTTCAAGTGTCCGAAGTGAACACCGGCATCAAGCATCTGCTCAAAATCTAACATCTTTCTCTAATTTTTCTTGTTTACTTTCCTTATTAACAATCAACCGACAAGTAGTCGCAAAAAACGAATCTTGCCAATTTGGATACTAAACAATATCCAATATCCCTAACGTTTGCTGAATTGGAAACGTTTACGGGCTTTCTTCTGTCCGGGTTTCTTACGCTCCACCATACGAGGGTCTCTGCGAAGAAGTCCCTTTACCTTCAAGGCACTTCTGTCCTCTCCGTTAGCCTGACACAATGCTCTGGCTATGGCCATACGCAATGCTTCAGCCTGACCGGACACTCCGCCTCCGTCAAGATTTGCCTTGACATCATACTGTCCCTCAGCTCCGACAACCTCAAAGGCTTGTCTGCATATATATTGCAACGGTGCAGTCGTAAAATAATCCTTGTAATCCCTGCCGTTAACTACTATGGAACCGTTGCCCGGTTTCATGTACACTCTTGCAACGGCACATTTTCTTCTTCCTATAGTATTTATAACTCCTTCCATAGCCATTATCTTATCGTATTAAGGTTTACCAATCTAGGCTGCTGTGCCTCAAACTTATGCGTAGGACCCGCAACAACGTGCAAGTTCCTGTACAACTTGCTTCCCAATTTGTTCTTAGGCAACATGCCCTTTACCGCATGCTCCACAACTCTTATAGGAAACTTGTCCAACAACTGCTTTGGCGTGGAAAAACGCTGTCCTCCCGGATAACCGGTATGTCTTACATAAACCTTGTCCGTCAACTTTTTGCCGGTAAATCTTACCTTGTCGGCATTTATAACAATAACATAATCCCCACAATCAACATGAGGAGTAAAGGAAGGCTTGTGCTTTCCTCTTAAAATATTAGCAACCTTAGTTGCCAAACGTCCTACAACTTCATTTTCGGCATCGACAACTATCCACTCCTTCTTTACAGTGGCCTTGTTTGCCGAAATTGTCTTGTAACTCAATGTTCCCATCTTCGTTCTCTGTTATTCTAAATATACCAAAAACATACCATGACATGCACGCGACTTTTTCAGAAGCAACAAAAACCGCATGCGTCAAAAGACATATATTTCCGAATCAATGCGTCATAGGATAAAAAACGGAACGCTGACACACAGATTTGGAGTTTGCAAAATTACTACTTTTTCATTACAAACCAAGTGCAAAACCATTTTTTTCTTTTCTGAATCCGTTTTTCTCTTTTCTGAAAAGAAAAAAATGAAATCAAATTCCGTCACAGCGAAATCAAATTCCAATTCAGGAGGTTAAAACCCCACCTCATTCATCCGTACACATGTTGTCCGTGTAGTTAAATTTCGTAACTTTGCCGTTCAATAAAGAAAAAACAAGTCACTGTCATGAAAAAATTCATATTGTCCGCAATAATGCTTGCCCTGCTGTCGCTGCAGTTGGACGGTCAGATATTGCTCAAAAGCCATAAGGAAGAAAACGGAAAAATGAACATTAAGGAATCCTTCACCGATCTGGTATTCACGCAACAGTTTTCACATCTGGAGCTAAGCACGGTGACCGAGAATTCCAAGACATTCTACCGTCTGGACATGGGAGAAAACATGCTTACGACCGAAAAGAGAGGTGAGGCAGAACTTCCTGTGTATTCCTGTCTGGTGGAGATACCATTGTGCGAAGACATAGAAATAGAGGAAAAGGTGTTGTCGTCCGAAATTCTGGAATTGAAGGACGGAATAAAGATATTGCCGAGACAGGCCTCTCAATCCAAACAGAACGAAGAAATCCCTTTTGAAATGAATCGGGAATACTATTCACGCAACAGCTTCGGCAACGAAATCAGAACGGAGATAGATGTATTGGGAATAATGAACGGAGTTCGCCTTGCACGACTTAGCATAAAGCCGGTGAGATACAATCCTGTTGCAAACAGAATAGAGATTGCCAAGGAAATGGAGGTGAAAGTCCACTTCGTAAATCCGGACTACAAGGAAACGCTCGCACTGAGAGGAAAGTCAAACAACAGTCTTGCGGGCTTCATAGGCAGCAGGACGATAAATTCCAAGAACATCTCGGCAAGCGTTTCGGGCAGTGCGGTTTCAAGACCGTACAAGATGGTGATAATTTCCGATCCCATGTTCGAAGAGACATTGCAGCCTTTCATACAGTGGAAAACCGAGCAGGGCTTTGAAATCATTGAAACCTATACCGACCAGACGGGTTCGACGACCGCAGGCATCAAAGCCTATCTCCAGTCATTGTGGGATGAGGCCGATGAGGACAATCCCTCACCGGATTATCTTCTCATTTGCGGAGATACCGGTCAGGTGCCGACTTTCGAAGGAGAACATGAGATATACGGTGGCGGACACGTTACCGACTTGTATTATGCGGAATATACGGGCGACATGTTGCCCGATCTGTTTTACGGACGTTTCTCCGCAAGCAACGTAACCGACATGCAGGCCATAGTGAACAAAACGGTGACCTACGAAAAATATCAGTTTGCACAGCAGGACAAGGAATACCTCAACCGCATCCTTCTGGTTGCGGGCAAGGAGACGGCATCACCTGCACCTACCTGCGTCAACGGACAGATGAACTATGTAAAGAACTATTTCAGCGGCCTTGACACTTCCGTTTATTACAATCCTTCATCTGGTCTTGCCAACAACGTAAGTCAGATAATGGACAAGTTGGACGAAGGTCAGGGATTCGTAAACTATTCCGCCCATTGCGACCAATATGGATGGTACATACCGGAATTTTTGACAAGCGACGTGGAATCTATGTCCAACACTGGCAGATACGGATTTTTTATAAACAACTGCTGTCTTTCCAGCAAGTTCGAGGTTGGGGAATGCTTCGCAGAGAAACTTCTTCGTGCCGACAACAAGGGGGCTGTTGCAGTGATAGGAGGAAGCAACAGCACGTATTGGAACGAAGATTTCTACTGGTCGGTGGGAAGCAAGACACCCGTGCTAAACCCTTCTTACGATGCAAACAAGCTTGGGGCATACGACAGACTGTTCCATACCCATTCCGAGCCTTTCGGTAGCTGGTACACGACGGCAGGACAGATGGTACAGGCGGGTAATCTGGCTGTTGAGATGATGAATTCCGAACTGACGGACTATTATTGGGAGGTATACAACTGCATGGGAGACCCCTCGCTGACACCTTACGTCGGAGAGGCTAACATGTTCGAGAACAACCTGCCTGAAATGCTGCCATTGGGAACGGCCGGGTTCTCATTGGGCAATCTGCCTGCATACACTTATGTAGGATTGTCGTTCAACGGTGTTCTGACGGGTGCATCGCAAGCCGACGAGACTGGAACCGTAAACATAAGTTTTGAACCGCTCGGTCAGGAAGGCTATCTCAAGGTGGTATTGAGCAACCAGTTCTATGCACCTCTGACGGATTCCATCAGGATAACCCAAAGCGAAGAAGCATACATATTGGTTTCAGATGTGGAATTCATAGACTGCGTGAGCATGCAGCCGTCAGACTCCTTGGAAGTGAACAAGGAATATTTCATAAACTGCAAACTAAAGAATCTGGGTATTCAAACGGCGGAAAACATCAGTGTGGAGATAGAGGATACACCTGGAGCGGAACTGCTGACATCCTCAATGCAGACCGGAAATATTGCTTCCGGTGCAGAGGTGGAATGCGACAATACTTTAAAGATAAGAATTGTAGACGGACTTGCAAACGGAAGCTCTTTGGAAGTGACACTCGACATAAATGGGACGGAATATTCGGATACAAAACAAATAAGAAAAAAAATAGCCGCCCCAATGCTTGATATTCTTGATATAAACATAAACGAAAACCAGGGAGGAAAGTCATTGACCTTTACACTTTCCAACACAGGTAGCGTGACAAGTGATGAGGGAGAAGTGAGGTTTGTCAATGAATCGCCGTCATTAATCGTCATAAACGGAGAATCGACCAAGCCTGTTGGGGCTTTGTCTCCGGGACAGTCCGAAGAGATAACATTCGATTTGGATATGAACAACAGTACGACGGAAGAGAAAATCAAGTTTACCATAATATATTCCGCGGGCAGTTATCAGACAGCCAAGAATTACGTCATGGACATGAACAACCGTATGGAAACATTCGAAAACGGCAGCTTCACACTTGAGGAGTGGGACTTGGGGGCTTCGTACTGCTGGACAACGGATACCGAAGAGAAATACAACGGTGATTATTCCGCACGTTCGGCACAGATAGGCAACTCAAAAGTATCTGCCCTGTCTATTACGACAAATGTTCTGACAAATGACAGCATTTCGTTCTACTACAAGGTGTCATCGGAAAAAAACTACGACTACTTTATCTTCTATATAGATGACCAGATAAAAATCAAAGCATCCGGTACGGAATCGGGATGGAAACGGGCATCGTTTGAAGTTGGCAAGGGTGATCACACTTTCAGATTTGAATATTCAAAAGACTATTCGGGTAGTCAGGGTTCGGATGCGGCTTGGATTGACGATGTAATAATCCCTTTAAGCGGCAATGTAACATTCAATCAGACAACGGAGGAGCGGAACACTTTGAATATATACCCCAACCCTGCAAGAGATTTCGTACAGATAGACAATTTGCAAGGTGACGAAGATATAATGATATTCGACCTCAACGGCAGGATGTGTTACAAAACCAAGGCTGCAAGCGGCTCGACAAAAATAAATGTAAACATGCTTAACAGCGGTTCATATTATTTATGTGTGAAAGACAACACAAAGATTGCCACCGAAAAACTGATAATAGCAAGATAACACACAGTTGATGAAAGACTCTTTATCCGTACATCTTCCCGTTAAAGATACTTTGTTCATACCCTTGTATATACGCAAGGACACAAGTTTTTCTGTAAAGGCCGACAGTACAGCTAACTTCAGGGATTATGTGACGGATATACTCAACGACTCCTTTCCTGTGATGGAATACAGGCCTAGCTTGTTTGTCAACAAGACATACATCTGCGACAGGCAGATGAAGATGCAACCTGTAAATCACAATCAAGACTCTCACGGATGGGCGTTTATCGTTTTGTTTTTTGTTCTGTCCGTAATGGCAATTGTGATGAAGTTATTCAATTACAGATATTTCGAAATACTGCGCAGTTGCTTCTCAAACAAGTTTTTTGAGGTCTTACTAAAATACAACAATAACTTTGTTTTGTACATAACACTCTTAGCCTTACCCGTAATATCTCTCTTGTTATATGCCGTTGCCTCATATTTTGAACTGGACCGCAATTTCGGGTACGAACTTGAAGGATATATATTGTATGCAATAGCATTTGCCGTTGTATCATCTTATATTGCTATAAAGATACTTCTGATCAAGTTTCTCGGCTCTCTTTTCAGGAACAAGGAAATAACTCGTTACTACATCACCAACCAATTGTCCTTTCTTTGTCTGGATGCCCTGATATTGTATCTTCCGACGGCATTGGCTCTTTTCGTGAACGATTATATTCAATATTACTTTGTGGTTGCAGCCTCTTCAATATTTGTTTTATTAAGCGTAATACGGGCTGTACGAGGACTTTATCTGATTATTAACTTGTTTAGATTTTCCAGTGTCTATTTATTTTGCTACCTTTGCATCGTCGAATTTTTACCTTTGTTCATACTGGTAAAGGTATTGTTTATGTAATTAGTTTTATGTCAAAGACAAATATCAAAAACATTTTAATATCCCAACCGGCACCTGCCGATCTGTCAAAATCCCAATATAAAGTTTTAATCGACAAATATAAGGTTCAACTGGAGTTCTTCAAATTCTTTGATGTTGCGGGTATAAGCAGCAGGGAATTCAGAGATGCGAAAATAGCATTGTTGGACTATACAGCGGTTATATTTACCAGCAAGCTTGCAGTGGACAATTATTTCAGACTGGCCAAGGAACTGCGTCTGTGTATTCCTGAAACTATGAAATATTTCTGTATAACCGAAGCTATAGCCAATTACATGCAGAATTACGTACAATACAGGAAACGCAAGATTTTTCACGGCAAACTTAACTTCGGAGAACTGCTGGAAGTAATAACCAAACACAAGGAAGAGAAATTCATATTCCCTTGTGCAGAGGATTCTTCTCTTGAATATTTCAAGTTGTTGGAGACGGCCAATATCAGTTGCAAAAAATGCGTTATGTACCGTTCAATCACCAAGGATTTGTCTTCTATAGACATAAACAAGTTCGACATGGTGGTTGTATTCAGTCCGATAGGAGTAAAATCATTTGTTGAAACATTCGGAGACAATTTTCCAAAGGATCTGCTGTTCGCTGCATTCGGAACATCTACTCAGGCGGCATTGAAAAATGCGAAACTAAAGATATGCGTTCCTGCCCCTACGAAAGAAAATCCTTCCATGGTGATGGCTTTGGAAAAATTCCTTTCCCTTTCCGCCAAAGAAAAAGAAGAATGGATAATCAAAATAGAGTCGCAGGAAAAACAGGAGAAAAAGAAAACTACACAAAAAACGGAAGATAAGAAAACAAAGACAAACGAAACTAAAGGCAGGAAAAAGGCAACAACAGTAAAAACCAAGAAAACAACAAAGGAAAAGACCTCTAAAGCAAAAAATGAATAAATTCCCCAAAGCAGAACGTATATGCAACCGTATTGCAATAGACAGGTTATTTGCGGAAGGGGAGCGGTTTTTGTGTTATCCTTTCAGTGTTAGGTATCTTTGCGAACGCAATGTTCTATCTGCTGAATTGTCTGTATTGATAAATGCACCGAAAAGGTATCAGAAACTTGCAGTCAACAGAAACAAAGCGAAAAGAACAATGAGGGAAGCATACAGACTTAGCAAATCTTCTCTTCAGTCTTTCGCAAGTGATAATAAATGCAGAATACTGCTGAGCATAATACTTATTTCAAAAGATATTCCCTCTTTCGGGACAAGCAGAAAAAAAATTGAAGATATACTTGCCTGCATAGAGAAAAGGCTGAAAGATGAAAGTGATTAAAAAAATCCTTACATATATTTTCGTAGGCCTTATAAGGTTCTACCAAACGGCTGTTTCTCCGCATACGCCTTCTGCGTGCAGATTCGTCCCCACATGTTCGCAATATGCATTGGAAGCAATAAAAAAATACGGACCTTTCAAGGGATTGTGGCTTGCAATAAAGAGAATATTGAGGTGTAATCCGTGGGGTGGCAGCGGTTATGATCCAGTACCGTAAACTATTTTTCCATATACTAAATGTATGTTATACGATTATTCAATAGCAAGTGCTTTCAGTAAAAACGGATCAGGAGGCAACAAAGCAGGGATTGTACATGGCGGATTCAAATGGGATACTCACCGGAAAATATCCATTGCCACCGAATTGAATTTCTCGGAGACCGTTTTCTATTCCGATTCGCAAAAAGGAGATTTCAAACTGGAATACTTTACGCCTAATGGAGAAGTACCGCTATGCGGTCATGCGACAATAGCGTTTTTCGTATACATGTTGGAAAACGACAGAATAGGTGCAGGGCATTTTATGATAGAAACCAAAGCAGGCACTTTCGGCATCAATGTAGAGAAAGGCGGAACGATTTTCATGCAACAGGCAAAGCCAAAATTTCTTTCTTATGTTCCATTGAATATGCTGAAAAACTGTTTTCATCCTTTTATTCCGGATAAAAACATCTCTCCAAGGATAGTATCTACCGGGCTTTGCGACATTCTGATGCCCATAGCAACCGCCGAAACTTTGAACTTAATGGAAGCAAATACTTCTGCCATATCCTCTGTCAGCAAACAGACTGACTGTGTGGGAATACATGCCTTTGCCCTGCGTTCGGAAACCGACGAAGAAAAATGTACGGCTGTCTGCCGTAACTTCGCACCGCTTTACGGCATAGAGGAAGAATCCGCAACAGGCACGTCCAACTGTGCACTCGCGTGTTATCTGCATTCACTGGGCATACGTCCTGAAAAATATATATTTGAACAAGGCAGGAATCTATCCTGCGAATCTCTAATAGAAGTCCGCCTGGAAACAAACGGAGATGAAATTCTCTCCGTAAAAGTCGGAGGCAAAGGATATGTTCTTAAATAAACGACAAGACTCATGGAAACCCAAAGACTTATACTCCGTCCGTGGACAGAAGCCGATACGGAATCCCTTTACAAATATGCCAAAGACCCTGCAGTAGGCCCGATTGCAGGGTGGACTCCTCATACATCCTTAGAAAACAGCAGGGAGGTAATACGAAATATTCTTTCCTCGCCTGAAACCTACGCCGTCGTATTGAAGGAGACAAATGAACCTGTTGGCAGTGTAGGAATCATGTTCGTAAACGATGTGCATAGTGCGGATATACAGGAAGGTGATGCAGAAATCGGTTATTGGATAGGAGTGCAACATTGGGGAAAGGGCCTGATACCAGAGGCTGTAAAATGCTTGTTGAAACGTTGCTTCGAGGAACTTGATATAAAAAGAGTTTGGTGCGGTTACTATGACGGAAACATAAGATCACGCAGAGTGATGGATAAATGCGGTTTTAAATTCCATCATACTGAAGAAAACAAGGTTTCACCCTTGGGTGACGTTCGTACAGAACACTTTACTTTGCTGACAAAGAACGAATGGAATAAATTGAATAGAAACAAATCATATCACATACGACCTTTGCTTCCTGATGAAACCCATCTTTTAAAAGACTTCCTTTATGAAGCTATTTTCATTCCTGAAGGAGAGGAAGCTCCGTCAAGAGAAGTTGTTGATTTACCCGAATTAAAAGTATATATTGAAAATTTCGGTGAGAAGCAAGACGACTATTGTCTGCTCGCATGTTGCGGAAATAAAGTTGCAGGTGCAGTATGGAGCAGGATAATGAACGATTACGGACACATAGACGACAAAACGCCTTCATTGTCAATATCATTATACAAAGAATACAGGAACAAAGGTATTGGGAGTTGCATGATGAGGCAAATGATTGAATTGCTCAAGGAAAAGAATTATGAAAGGGTTTCTCTTTCCGTACAGAAAGCAAACAAACATGCTTTCGGCCTGTATTTAAAACACGGATTCAAAATAGCAAAGGAAACTAAAGATGAATATATTATGGTAAAAGGACTGAAAGACGAGAAAACCTTCAATATTGAATCATGGCTTGAAATCTTCACTGAAAAAATACTCCACATTTATGGTAGTCGTCTGCATTTTTTCGGTATTCAAGGCAGTTATGGTCGTGGCGAACAAAAGAAAGAAAGTGATATTGATGTAGTGGTTATTATAGATAGAATGACTTTCGATGACCTGAAATCCTATCGTGATATGCTGGAGGTTATGGAGAATCGCGAACTTATATGCGGTTTTGTTGCAGGGAAGGATGAATTGTCCGGGTGGGAGAAGTTCGACCTCTTGCAACTTTATCTTGATACCAAACCCATAATAGGCTCTTTGGAATATCTCAAACCCATGTTCTCACATAAAGACATATATCAGTCAGTACTCAACGGAGCTTGTAATCTGTACCATGCCTGTTCTCACAACTTCCTGCATTCCCGTAGCATAACTACCCTCAAGGAGCTCTACAAGTCTGCATGTTTTACAATACGCATGAAATATTACATGGAAAAGGGAGAATATGTTTCATCCTTAAACGACATTGCAGAATGCGTATCTTACGATGAAGCAGAAATATTGAACATTGCTAAAATCATTAAAAACACAAAACAAGAGGAGCTATTTGACATTTACAGTCGCAAACTGATTGAATGGTGTAGTAAAATCATAAGAAAAGACAATGTCAAATCCTACAAAATCCGTACTCTCACAGAAAAAGACATAATAGAATTACAACAACTATTCATTGAAACTGTACTTAATGTAAACTCCAAGGACTATACAAAAGAAGAGGTTGAAGACTGGGCTTCTTGCGGAAACGATACAGAACATTTCAAAGAGCTACTGCGAAAAAATATCTATATAGGAGCATTTGATAAACAAGATTGCATGGTAGGTTTTTCTTCAATGAACAGGGAAGGTTATCTGCATTCAATGTTTATACATAAGAATTGGCAAAGCAAGGGTGTGGCAAGCAGGCTTCTTTCAGAAGTTGAAAAAATAGCAGAACAATATGGAGTCAACGAGATAGTTTCCGAAGTAAGTCTGACAGCAAAATCATTCTTTGAAAATAAAGGCTATGAAGTTGTAAATGTTCAAAAAAGCAGAGCAAACAAATTGGAACTTACAAATTTCAGAATGAAAAAAGTAATCAGAAAACAACAATAAGGTTTCCCTTGCTTGCACCAAATTCTATTGGTATTACACAAAAACATCTACTGCTTTTATGTAATTAAACACAACTACTCAAAAACCGGCAAAGTCTCTTCATAAGTCGCTGCCAAAGAATATATCTCACGCATTTGAAACTCGGCTTTCAATATTTCATCCTCATAATATTCGTAATTCTTGCGCATTCTCTCTATCTGATTATTAGTAACCTGAAGATAATCCCCCACAACATAGAAAAATGAATCCGCCAACGCTATACGTATCTGCTCCAATCCCCAATCCTGACTTTGCAATATCAACCTCAACCAATCATACATCCTCGACTGAACCTCCAGACGTTCCTGTGCCTGCTGTTTTTGTCCATTGCCATTGTATCTGACCAATTGACCGACCATCTTGTCAACGGCCTGCCTTATATAAAAATCTGCCTTGTCCTGATGATCCAAAAACGAATAAATCACGGCCAAGTCCGCCATGGCAACACTGTTGTCCCATTGATTCAGAACAATCCTGTCGGTCAACATATTGCATATAACCAACGCCTTGTCCGCACGGTTTGTCTGCAATAATTTATAGGCAAGTTTTATACCGTTGTCTATATACAATTGAACAACGTCACGTTCGATTTCGTTGTAATACAAATCGTCCCTGTCGAAATTATCCCATTTGAATTTGTGTATGAAATTGTAATACATCTTTTCGGCATCTATACTGCCAACCTTCAGAGGGAGTATCTCTACATTGGAAAAGGCCTTGCTGCCAAGTCTGTAAGCAAAACCCTCCAGATACAGATAAGAATCCAATCCGTAGAATCCGTCAACAGAATAAGAAGAAAAGTAAATTGGTCTGTCGTTTATATTGGATGCAATTATGTCCAAAACCATCAGGTCCGCTTTGCCAATCTCATATTGATTGCTATTCCAACGAATTGTATCCTCTCCCTTAATCAAATAGAACTTGTTGGTATTGAAATAATTTATGCGCTGCCCGAAAAACTCGTCTTTTTCCTCAGAAACAATCGCATGTCGTATTGCATCATTCAGTTCAAGTTCCCCAAAATCAGGGTAAATACGGGTATAGATGTACTTATCCTCGTACTCTCCAAAAGCTATATTGGTTTTCAACGGCAAAGAATGATATTGCTTCTGAAACAACTGATCTATATATTTGTCGCTGTTTAGCAGTCCTATATTTATCACTCTGACATCAGTACGTATCTTTTCCACATTTTGTGCATACCACAAAGGATATGTATCATTGTCTCCATTTGTAAACAAGACGGCATTTTCTTCGCAAGCATTGAGCATTGCTACGGCAAAATTGTAGGCTGTCTTTTGATTATGATGATTGTGATCGTCTATATTTTCCGCAAAAAGCATAATGGGGACAAATAAAAACAAAGGTGTTACATATCTGGGTTTCCTAACTCGAATGATATTGGCTATTATCTGGCTTATGCCAAGGACACCTATTGCCAACCATAATGCCATCACTGCAAACGACACCAAATAAGTATAGTCTCTTTCCCTTGCCTGATAAGCCTCCTGATTAAGATATATGACAAGGGCAAGCGATGTGAAAAAAAACAGCATGCCTAAAATTATAGGGAATCTGGAGTCCTTGTTTATATGATAGAATATGCCGAACAAAGCCAACAGCAAAGGAATGGCAAAATATACATTATGCGCCTTGGACTGCTGTTGTTCAACCTTTTCCGTTCCTATGCCAAGAAAAGAATCTATAAAGCCTATACCTGTCATCCATTGTGAATTTTTGTAGTCTCCATACCCCTGAACATCATTGGTTCTACCGGAAAAATTCCACAAAAGGTATCTCAAATACATATAGTTGACCTGATAGGAAAAGAAAAAACGAAGGTTCTGTCTGAACGAAGGTTTTTCTCTTGATTCTCCATCCATTACCACGTGACTTTCAGGAAGTCCGACCCATTCTATATATCCGTTTTCATAAGCCAAATTCTCATAGTTCCACATTCTGGGGAAAAACGTTTTCTGCTCACTGGCAAAAACCGGTTCCAAGCCTCGTTTTGTCTTGATGAATCCTTCAGGCGGCAAGGCGGTAAAATATTGTCCATATATCAATGGAGCCTTCAGGTAGTTATCTCTATGTATGTAACTGTTCATTGATTCCACCGTACTTGGTTTGTATTGATTCAACGGAAGATTGTTGTTCGCTCTCAAAGGCAGTATGATATATGTACTCATACCCAAAAACAAAAAAAACAAAGCAATACCCGTACAATGAAGCCATTGAATATTTTTCTTAAGACCTACAACGGACAGAATACAAAAAAGAAGAAGAAAGGCAAGATATTTCAAAATACCGTATGACACCAAAGATGACAATGTGAAAGGAATGATTATCCATTGAAGGATAACAAGAAGCAAACATGCGATAAATATATAAAGAATTATTCCTCCGAAACTTGTTTTCCTTCTGTGAAAATATATTACCAGTACTATTGCCGGTAAGACAAGTAAGCAAAGCTGATGTACTCCAACGGAAAGACCTGTAAGAAAACAAACCAGTAAAATCCACTTGAAATTACCGGATTCATCCCATCTCAATATTGCCCAAAAACTGATGATAGAAAGCAAGAAAGCCAATGAATACACTTCGGCTTCTGTGGCCGAGAACCAATAAGAATCCATAAATGCCAGACACAAACTCCCTATGCATGATGCGACTATATTGCCGATATACATGCTACTGAAGCGATTCATGATCCTTACCGATATCCAGAAAAAGAACATGATACCCACTCCGGCTGATAAAGCGGACAGGAAACTTATGCACGGAGCTATAAACTCGGAATGATTAAAACAAACTATTGAAAAAAACGCACCTATCAGTTGATACAAAGGGGCTCCTGGAGGATGACCTACCTGTAAAGTAGCCGATGTAGTTATATATTCTCCACTATCCCAAAACGAAAGCACAGGATACATTGTATATGTATACAATGCAGTAATTGATACGGACAGTATCCAACCGATTACATTTATAGCTTTCTTATGATGCATATCCTACCAGTTTACAAAAGATTTGGTAAACACATCCTCTACCAATTCCTCGTTGATTTCTTTAACAAGACTTTCCTCAACATCAGATAAAGATAAATTACTGTCATAATCTCTAAACCTTGAGAACTGTGTATTATAATTCATCTTAGGATCCTTGTGATTCACATACGAAACACTTATCGTTATTGTAAGTCTATTTTTGGTTGCACGGTCTTCCGCATTTATTGACGTAGGAGTAATGTTGTATGATACTATTGTTCCACTAAAACTTACGTCAGCGTTATTGTTCTGCTGTATCAGACTTGTAGATGAAACGATTTTGTTTACCAATGCATTTGTCAGATCCGTTGCGAGCGTAGCGTTGACTATGCTCGCACGGTTGACAAACTGTTCGACTTGAAATGTTTTCATATCAGCCGATATTGAAGCTCCCGTGAAAGAATACCCTCCAACACAAGAAACAAAAATAACCGGCAAGATAAAAGTAATAAGTTTTTTCAATGATGTAGAACTATTTTATAACAAGTTTCTTTACAACTGCATTGTTTATCTTTACAAAGTATATGCCGGGCTTTTCTATACTCAACGGTGTCAATGAAATGTAATTGTTTATCTCCTTTTCAACTTGTCCAAGACAATTGTATACAACTATGTCGGACCCATCCTCACAGTTTATTCTGAATTCATTGTCAGTAGGATTAGGATATAATGTTATGTCTTTGTCTAAAGAAGGTTCTTCCATACCTGATGCATACTGTATTTGTATATCATCCAAAACAAGATATGCAAAATCTGAAGTCTGGGAGTTATCCGCAAGAAGGCAGACGATAAAAATCAATTCATCTGCAGGTGTCTCCGAAAGGTAAGTAATAGGCATATTGAATTGGGCAAACTCTCCATCTGCCGTTTCTGAAGAAACAATATCTGAAGCCGTTCCCAAACCAACAAATGTTCTCTCTCCATTCTGATTGCTTACAAGCAAAGCCTGCAATAAACAAATCTCTTCAGTCTCGCTTTGAGGTTTAACATATTTGTATGCACCTTGTATGGACAAAGGCCTGTCGGATATCGAAAGACCATTTCTAAGCAGATTTATTATTTGATCCATTTGTATATTGCTAATGTCACCTTGACCGGCAAGAAGTTCTATAAAGCCTGTCATATCCACAGTAGCATTTGTAAGAAATCCGGGAACCGGGAATGAACTCATTCCAATCAATCCTGCTATGCTACTTGGCAACATTTTAGGTGCTATCTTTACGGCATATTCCCCACTGTTAGCATCCGTACTTTGAGATATGTCACACAGATTAAATCCCATGTATCCCAAAGAATTCCACGATTGTACCTGACCGGAACTCCACGACTCAAAACCTGCATTATTGAACTGCTGTGCATTCAACACAAATGGCAAAAACGCCAAAACAAAAATAAAAATCTGTTTTTTCATACTTTCTTAGTTTTTAAAGTTTAATATTCTGTTTAATTGTTCCTTACTTACTTCCTGACCATAAATACTCTCGCCAATCTCTTTCAACAATACAAAATTATATTTTCCGCACGAATTTTTCTTATCTTCATCCATATAATTCATTAATTCATTAATGTCATACTTGTCTATAGTTGTATCAAAATGCTTGGTTATATATTTCTTTACCGTATTTTTCTGGCCTACAGGCATATCTTTAGACAATTCTATCGCATACAACATACCAATAACAACTGCCTCTCCATGAAGCATATCAATACCATGTTTTATGGCATCACTTTCTATCGCATGACCTATCGTATGTCCAAAATTCAATTTTTGTCTCATTGACAAATCAAAAGGATCCGATCTTACAATATCTCTCTTTATTTTCACGCACTGTTTTATAAAAAATTCGTTTTCCCCTATTTCTTCCGGAGAATATTCCATCATATCATAAAACAATTCTCTATCTGCAATCAATGCAGTTTTTATCATTTCAACAGCACCATTTTTTTTGTGTCTTGAAGGAAGTGTTGACAAAAAAGATGTATCTATACAAACCATTTGTGGAAAATGCACAAAACCTATTTGATTTTTAATTTCCCCAACATTCAAAGCACTTTTACCTCCTATAGATGCATCAACCATGGCTAGTGTAGTTGTAGGTATCATATACGTATCAATCCCTCTCTTATAAGAACTGCCAACAAAACCGGCAATATCCGTTACAACACCTCCACCAAGAGCTATAAGTTGAGAATGTCTGTCAAATCCCTCCTCTACAAGTCCTTTAACTATAGACATATAGGTATCTATTGTTTTATTTCTTTCACCAACACCTATTTCCAATATTGTCGCTTCATGCAAAGCATTAACTTTGGACAATAAAATAGGTAAACAATATTTGTAAGTATTTGAATCCAATACAATTACTTTCTTTTCATTCGGTTTTCTCGTCAGAACATTATTAAGTCCTTTTAATGTGAGTATCCTTTCCATAAACTACTGACCATACTTAGTTAAAAACTGTATTCTCATCAACCTCACCTCTTCTATGGAATATTCTTCTTCTCCCAAAGCCTCCAAAGCTTCATTTATATCATCGGTTTCCATTTCTCTCAAAACATCATATATTTCTTCCTGACGAGAAGGATCTATATTTTCATCTATATAATAACTCAGATCCAACTTAGTACCTGAAGAAACAATGCTTTCTATCTCAGTCAACAACTCATCCATATCCATATTCTTGGATAATGCGATATCCTCCAATGGTAATTTCTTATCTATGCTTTTTATTATGAATACCTTTGATCCAGATTTATTAATCACTGATTTTATAATCAAATCCTTAGGTCTTGTTATTTCATTAGCTTCAACATATGACCTGATTGCTTCAACGAATGGTTGTCCATATTTTTGAGCTTTATGTACACCTACACCTATAATGTTCTTCAATTCTTCTTCTGATATAGGATATTGTACACACATATCCTGCAAAGAACGTTCCTCAAAAATCACATACGGAGGCAAATTCTCTTTTGTCGCTATTTTTTTTCTGATGTCTTTGAGTATATTGTACAATTCATTATCAGTAGTAAAAGTTTGAGAAGAAATATATGCAACATCTTGTTCGATATCTTGCTGCTCTGTAGAAAAATCTCTATCAAAAGGCACTCTTATTGTGTATGGATGCTTTAAAAAATCAATGCCTTTCTGAGTCACTTTCATTTCTCCATATTTTTCAATATCCTTTTTAAGCAGATTATCTATTATGCAAACTCTTGCTACCGCTTTCCAAAAAGTCAAAGGCATATCATTTCCTATTCCGAAATTTTCCAACTTGTGATGTTTGTTTATTTTTATCTCTGGAGTTGATATACCCAACATAATATCTATCAAATAATTTATTTTAAATTGCTCCTTAACATCTAAGACCACAGAAATAAAATCTTTTACTGATTTAGTAGCATCTACCAATGGCTTGGGATGCAAGCAATTGTCACAATTATTGCAATTATCGTAAGGATAATCTTCCCCAAAATATTTCAATAATAATTTCCTACGGCATTGTGAACTTTCTGCATAAGATATTGCTTCGTCTATCAATTGTTGTGTGATTTCTCGTTCCGATATAGGTTTATCCGTCAAGAATTTCTCCAGTTTTTCCATATCCCTCTCCGAATAAAATGCAATACAACTTCCCTCTCCGTCATCTCTTCCGGCCCTTCCTGTTTCCTGATAATAACCTTCCAAACTTTTTGGCATATCATAATGTATTACATATCTGACATCCGGTTTGTCTATACCCATTCCAAAGGCTATGGTGGCAACGATTACATCTATATCTTCCTTTATGAACATATCTTGATTGTTAGCTCTTACCGCCGTATCAAGTCCAGCATGATATGGCAATGCCTTAATGCCATTCAAAACCAATGTTTCAGTCAATTCCTCTACTTTCTTACGACTCAAACAGTATATTATACCGCTTTGAGATGGATGTTCATTTATAAACCTTATAATTTCCTTATTAAGGATTTTCTCATCCTTAGGTTTCTGCCGGATTTCGTAATACAGATTCGGCCTGTTAAAACTACTGATAAAAACCTCTGCGTTTTGTATTTCCAACGTTTTAAGAATATCTTGCTGAACCTTTGGAGTTGCTGTTGCAGTAAGTGCAATTACGGGTGTCTCTTCTGATATCATGTCTATCAAAGGGCGTATTCTTCTGTATTCCGGTCTAAAATCATGTCCCCATTCAGATATACAATGCGCTTCATCTATTGCATAAAAACTAATATCTATCATTCTCAACAAGTCTATATTGTCTTGTTTGGTCAACGATTCAGGAGCCACATACAAAAGTTTTGTTTGCCCATTCAATAAGTCTTCTCTTACTTTTGCTATTTCATGTCTATTCAATGATGAATTCAAAAAATGTGCTATGGATGAAGATGTACTTACACTTCGTATAAAGTCAACCTGATTTTTCATTAAAGATATTAAAGGAGATATTACTATTGCAGTGCCTTTAGAAATCAAAGCAGGAAGTTGATAACAAAGACTCTTTCCTCCCCCTGTAGGCATTAAAACAAATACATTGTTTCCTGCAAGCAAACTACTTATGATTTTTTCCTGATTACCCTTAAACTTATTGAATCCAAATAATGTTTTCAACGCGTTGTTTATTTCATATTGCATCTTATTGTCATCACAATTATTAATCATAGCCATCATCTTGTTCTAAAAATATGTGTATTTTTGTTCGCCATATTTACAGTATCTTACTGAGCTTAGAATATGTAAAGATACTGCTTTTTTTGCAATGAACAAGTATTTTATAAAAAACAAAGCCATGAAAAAGAATGCTGAAATTTTGGATATTGCCAAAAATACCATTTACATGGAAGCCAAAAGTATAGAAAATCTAGTAAATTATATTGATAATGAATATTTAGAAACAGTGAAAATACTGTTTCAATGTAAAGGACGAATCATAGTGACAGGCATAGGCAAGAGTGCTTTAATCGGTCAAAAAATAGTAGCCACTTTTAATTCTACTGGTACTCCGTCCATATTTATGCATGCGGCTGAAGCCATCCATGGAGATTTAGGTATGATACAAGCTGATGACATAGTGATTTGTATTTCTAAAAGCGGTGATACGCCAGAAATTAAAGTATTGGCACCTTTAATCAAATCTATGGGAAACAAACTTGTCGCATTAGTTGGAAATACCAATTCTTATTTGGCCAAAACCGCTGATTATGTACTGAATTGTTTCGTCGAAAGAGAAGCTTGTCCTAACAATTTGGCTCCAACATCAAGCACAACCGCGCAATTGGTCATCGGGGATTCTCTGGCAATGTGTTTATTGTTTTGCAGAAACTTTACAGCCGAAGATTTCGCAAAATATCATCCTGGCGGAAGCTTAGGAAAAAGACTTTATCTAAAAGTCAGCGATCTGTACATTAAAAATGAACGTCCGATTGTCTATGAGGATACATCGTTATCAGAAACACTCATTGAAATAACAAGTAAACGATTGGGATGTGCCGTAGTTGTAAAAGACAAAAAAATAAAAGGAATAATAACGGATGGAGATTTAAGAAGAACTATGAATAAAACCAGTGTCATAGATACGCATTCGATAAAAGCTCATGATATAATGTCAACATCTCCTAAATGTATACCCGTTGACGCTTTCGCAGTTGAAGCGTTCAATATTATGCAACAATTCCATATCACCCAATTGATAGTAACAAACGACAACAAAGAATATTTGGGCATAGTTCATATACATGATTTAATAAGTGAAGGTATAATTTAATACAAGCAGATATGTCTCATAAAGCAGGATTCGTAAATATAATAGGTAATCCAAACGTAGGGAAATCAACACTTTTAAATGCTTTAGTCGGAGAAAAAATAAGTATCATTACCCATAAAAGCCAAACTACAAGACATCGTATTTTGGGTATAGTAAGTGGAGATAATTTTCAGATAGTTTTCTCTGACACTCCAGGCATCCTAACTCCTCATTATCGTTTACAGCAGTGTATGTTACATCAAGTGGAAAATGCATTATCCGATGCGGATCTGTTCTTATTGGTAACAGATTTAGGTGAAAGTCTAAAAAGTAAAGAAATATTGGACAAGATAAAACAATGCAGTACTCCCGTAATTGTTGTAATAAATAAGGTAGATACGAGTACTCAAGAAAAAATACATGACATAATTGAACATTGGAATAAAGAAATTCCAAGAGCAGAAATAGTTCCATGTTCTGCATTACTGCACGTAGGAGTGGAAAAAGTAATGGAACTTGTCATTAAATACCTTCCGGACAGTCCTGCATATTACGAAAAAGATGCACTGACTGATAGAAACATGAGATTTCTGGTCAGTGAAATAATAAGGGAAAAAATACTGTTAAGATATGGCAAAGAAATACCTTATTCAACAGAGGTTGAAATAGAAGAATTTCTTGAAGGAAAAGACTTGGATAAAATAAGGGCCATTATTTACACGGAAAGAGAAAGTCAAAAAAAAATCATAATAGGACACAAGGGAGAACAAATTAAACACATAGGTATAGAGTCAAGAAAAGACATTGAACATTTTACCAATAAAAAATGTTATTTGGAACTGTTTGTGAAAGTCAAGAAAGACTGGAGGAACAATGAGAATGCTTTAAAGGGCTTCGGATATGAGACAAAAAAATAAATATGATGTCATTATTGTTGGTGCCGGTGCATCCGGATTGATGGCTGCCGCTCAAATGCGACAATATGACATAAAAATACTTGTCTTGGAAAAAATGCAACAAGCCGGATTAAAACTCAGGATTACCGGAAAAGGTCGTTGCAACCTTACAAACACAATGCCCATAGATATATTTCTAACACATTGCCATAATGGTGAAATGCTGATACCTTCCATAAAAAACTTTTCAAATCAAGACACTATAACATTCTTTGAACACTTGGGAGTGGAACTGCAAGAAGAAAGAGGTCACAGGATATTTCCAAAAAGCGGAAAAAGCCTGGATGTTTTTCTCGCACTGATGCACGTACTCGAAAAAAATAAGAATGTTGACATAATATGCCGTAAACCCGTAACAAAACTAATTACATACAAAGGAAGAGTAACGGGAGTCGAATGCCAGAATGAAAAAATATTCGCAAATACTGTATTGTTGTGTTGCGGTGGAGAAACATATCCGAATACTGGCTCTAACGGAGATGGAATAAAACTGGCTCATAACGCAGGACATAAAATAACTCCTACCATGCCCGCATTAGTGGGATTAAGAACAAAAAACGGACACAGTAAATATGCACACAATTACCTTGTCAAAAACGTAGAACTGTCAATAATGACTGCCAACGGTGAGATATTGGCAAAAGATTGCGGTGACATCATTCTGGACGAATATGGAATAAGTGGGCCAATCGCATTAAAACTAAACAGAAAAATAGCTGAACTTATAAATAATGAACAATATTTAAAAGCAAAGATAGATTTCAAACCGAAGATAAAAGAAGACCATCTAAAGAAAGAAATAGATAAGATTTTAAAAGAAAGAACAGGGCAAAACATTGAAAATATAATGCGAGCATGGTTGCCTATGGAACTAATCAAAGATTATAAATATTGGCTCACATCTTGTAAAGGCAAAACGAGGTTAAACGACAATATACTCACTTACCTTAAACACAATACCGACGAAATAATAGGAGACATGGGATGGCATGAAGCAATAATCACTCATGGTGGAATAGATTTGAGATACGTCAATTGTTTAACAATGGAATCAAAACTAATCAAAGGATTGTTTTTCGCTGGTGAAATATTGGACTTTGATGGTGATACCGGAGGGTTTAATCTTCAAATAGCATTCTCAACTGCGGCTCTTGCCGCAAAAAACATTATTAAATCGTTATAATACGATGAAGAAATATTTTTTCATCACTTATGTTTTTTGTTCTTGCCTGATTTTTTCCGTTAATGCACAAATTCAATACACTCCCATAGAGGATGAAGACGTAAAATATGTACAAGATATAATCTTCAGAGATAATTTCAGAAAATATCTGAACAATAAATACATAAGCTGTGCAATAGTAGACTTCGGTCCTTACGACAGTTTTTTGAGTTTTAATCCGATAGAAGGAATAAGAATAAAGTTTAGCGGCAGAACAAATGAAAATCTAAGCAAAAGAATGCGGTTACAATGGATGGCAGCATATGGGACGAATGACAGGAAATTAAAGTACGGCATGGAATTTTCATACGATTTGAACAGTTCGGTTTCAGGAGAATACTATATTCCAAAAAGAATTATTTCTTTCAAATACATCGACAATACATCAATGCCGAACATGTATGAATATGACAAAATTCAATATTCCATAAGTCCTTGGAGAAATTATTACCTTTCTTACACACAAGAAGCAAAAATAGAATATAAACATGAAATTCTCAAAGGGCTTGTTTTCATTCCTTTTTTTTCATACAACAGAATTAATTCTGTCAAATATTATGAGTCTGATACTCCAACAGAAACCTTAAAGGTAAAACAGGATTATTGTGACATGGGATTATCTCTTGACTTTTGCCCATACAGACACAATACAATGTTGATATCAAAAATAAACACCCGATTGAATGAATTACCTACAAGGATTTGCGTCAATTACAAATACAGGAAATTAAGTACTGATAACAGCTATCATCATTTGGCTTCTTTTATTCTTCAAGAAAGAATATTCTTTTTTAATTCCATTGCATTGGATCTTCAAACCATTGGAGGTAAAATATTCGGGTCAACCATAGAACAATTGTATTTTACACCTGCCCAATCCTATGGGTTGATTTCCAACATTTACGGATTGAATTTGTCTGATTTTCAAAACTATTTTTACCGCAAAGAATACTTACAAACTTTCATGCAGATAAATTTATGCGGATTGCTAACCGACAGAATAAAATTTCTAAGACAATTCAGGATGAATGAGTTCATTTATATCAAATCCCTCTACGGTCAATATAAACCATATCACGAAATAGGCGTTGGTTTAGACAACATATTACATGTAATGGGCATTGAAATAATACGTTCAATAAAAACAGAGAAAACTTCAGACAATGGCTTCTGGGGGATAAGGCTGAGAGTAAAATTCTAAAAGTTTATGCCGACAAACAATTTGAACGTATTAATACCAAGAGTCTTCTTCTTTATTAAAGAATAAGTCCCGTTTTCAATATGAGGAATTATGTTTTTACCGTAATTCACGTTGACCTTTCCCAAAACAAATTCCATTCCGAACGAAAACCACTTGTATCTTATACCGGGTTCAATGGAAACACAATTGGCAAAAGACAGCCCAGTAGAACTTTTCCCGTAGGTATCTATGTCGTCCGGTGTTTTACCCAAGGTTCTTGAAGTAATTATTATAGTCGGTAAATATTTTAATGATAAATCCAACATCAAGCCGTCTATAAGTTCAAGTGAAGACACAAAACCTATCTTGGGACCTAATGACATAATAAAACCATCATCTGCAAAATATGCCAATGAATCCGCAGAAGAATTGATGCTCTTGACAAAAAAACTTTCTTCTTTACCTTTATTGAACGAAATGTTCAGAAATGAAACATCTATACCAGGTACGACCAGATCTCCTATTGCCAAATTAAACATAAATCGTCTTCCAAACTCAAGACCAAAACCTTGATTATAGGAACATTTGTATTCTCCCACCGGATTGCTGTATTGCAATTTAAAATAATTGTCATCCTGAGAAAAAGCGCAACAATAAACGATACTGACAAAAATAAAAAGCAATAATTTCTTCATACGTTTCAGATTTAAAAAGGCAGGTCTCCAAGTTTTTCTATTTCCATATCTTCCGAAAGCAACCTCGATATATTATTCTTTCTCATATCCGTGTTTTCAATGCTCCCTTCTATCAAATCCGTGTATAACCCTGTATTTGACTGATTATTTTTTTCAGTTGCAGGCACTGGCGGAATATAAAGTTTACTTAATATCGTAAAATTATCAGCCACAACTTCTGTCAATTGTCGCTTGTTACCATCCTTGTCTTCCCTTATTCTGTATTTAAGTTTTCCTTCAACATATATTTGCATGCCTTTTTTCAGAAATTTCTCGGCAACTTCAGCCAATCCTCTCCAACAAACAATATTATGCCACTCTGTTTCTTCTATTCGTTCCCCATCCTTATTTTTATGTACCTCCGTCGTAGCCAAGGAAAATGTTGTTTTTTTTATCTGATCGAAATTCACGACCTCTGGATCTCTTCCTAAATTACCAACCAAGATAACCTTATTGATTCCAATCATACAAACCTTACTTGTTTTATGCTACAAAGGTACGAAAAAACCGAAAATCAGTATTAAAACTATTGAA
Source organism: uncultured Bacteroidales bacterium (assembly GCA_944320415.1). GTDB lineage: Bacteria > Bacteroidota > Bacteroidia > Bacteroidales > P3 > Onthomorpha. The sequence continues at coordinate 262,247 of CALUHJ010000001.1, read as the reverse complement.
AATGAATATTTTTCTTTTGAACAATCATTTTTTTAGTATCTTTGCAAACTCTTGTTCGGATTTGAGAGTTTATTTGAAATAACATATAACAAATTAATAAGTAACATGACAAAAGCAGAAATCGTAGCAGAAATTGCTCAAAGGACGGGTATAGAGAAATTCGTTGTTCAGGAATCTGTGGAAACATTTATGAGCGTATTGAAAGATGCCTTGACCAAAGAAGAAGCGGAAAATGTGTATTTAAGAGGTTTTGGCAGTTTCATTGTCAAGAAAAGAGCTGAAAAGACAGGAAGAAATATTTCAAAAAATACCACTATCATTATTCCTGCCCATTATATACCTTCATTCAAACCTGCCAAGGTATTCATGGATTCTGTAAAGAAAAACGTAAAACAAGTAAAATAAAAAAAGTATAAGATTATGCCTAGCGGAAAAAAAAGAAAAGGCCATAAGATGGCCACTCACAAACGTAAGAAACGTTTGAGAAAAAACAGACATAAGAAGAAATAATTTCTTATTCTAGAAAATTAAGACGGTGTCTTAAATCATGTATTGCGAAACATTTAGATAATAGTTTTGTGTTTCGCAATATTTTTTTGTTTAACCATCTAAACAGCTAATCAAGGTGAATAAAGATTTGATTATTGATGCAAATGAAACAGGCGTAGAGATAGCTTTACTGGAAGACAAGCGTCTGGTGGAATTGCATCAGGGTAAATCGGAATCGAAACATATAGTAGGGGATGTTTATCTCGGTCAGGTAAGAAAACTCATACCGGGATTGAATGCAGCCTTTGTTGATGTCGATTTCGAAAAAGATGGTTTCCTACATTTTCTTGACTTGGGAGCACACTTCCATTCCATCAACAAATTCACAAAAATAGCCATAAACAACGGCATGAATTCTACGGAATTCAAAAAAATCAAAGAACCTGTCCTTGAAAAAACCGGCAAAATAGGTGATGTATTGAAGCAAGGACAAATAATATTGGTTCAAATAGCGAAAGAACCCATATCTACAAAGGGTCCGAGATTAAGTGCCGAGATTTCCTTTGCTGGAAGATACCTCGTTTTGGTTCCATTTTCCAACAAGGTGTCTGTATCCCAAAAAATAAAGGGAATAGAAGAACGCAACAGACTTAAAAAACTGATACAGAGTATTAAGCCAGAAAATTTCGGTATAATCATAAGAACCGTTGCGGAAGGTAAGTCCGTGGCAGACTTGGACAACGACCTGAAAGATTTATTGTCAAAATGGGAGAATTTGATTAAAAAACTTCCTAAAAGCCTACCACCGTGCAGGCTAGTATCCGAAATGGACAAGTCTTCAGTTTTGTTAAGGGAAATGCTTACAGAGGAGTTTAACAATATATACGTGAATAACTTGGATGTATATGAAGAATTGAAGAATTATATCAATTTGATATACCCCGAGAAAGAAAACATTCTTCACAACTACAAAATGCAGACTCCTATTTTCGAACAATTCGGTGTAGCAAACCAAATAAGAAATTCCTTTGGCAAAGTCGTAACCATTAGAAGCGGAATATATTTGATAATAGAGCAAACGGAAGCAATGCACGTAATAGACGTAAATAGCGGTCATCGTTCAAAATCATCTCAAGATCAGGAAGAAAACGCTTTAATGGTCAACTGTGAAGCTGCAACGGAAATTGCGAGACAGTTACGTTTGAGAGATTTGGGCGGAATAATAGTCATCGACTTCATAGATTTGAATCTTGCATCCAACAGAAAGATTCTATTGGACAAAATGACCGAGGAGATGGCGAAAGACAAGGCAAAACACACAATACTACCGTTAAGCAAGTTCTGCCTTATGCAAATAACACGTCAAAGAGTAAGGCCGGCAATTAACGTGGATCTATCGGAGTTATGCCCAATGTGCAAAGGAACGGGTAACATAAAACCGGCAATAACAGTAATAAACGAAATAGAGAACGACTTGAAATATCTGTCTCAGGAACAGAACGAAAAGCAGTTATCACTGTCAACGCATCCTTTCGTTTATTCATACATAACAAAAGGAATATTCAATTCCATCAAAAGAAAATGGAGCAAAAAATACGATGTCAAGCTAAATATTACAAGCTCTGCGAGCTGTGGAATATTGGAATACACTTTCACAAACAAATATGGTGAAGAAATAAAGTTGTAGGAAACAATCTCAATAGATAAAACGAAACCCGTAAACATTTCAAAGGTTTACGGGTTTCGTTTTATCTTGTCCAAAATATTTAGTGATCTAGTCAGGATTCGAACCTGAGACCTACTGCTTAGAAGGCAGTTGCTCTATCCAGCTGAGCTACTAGACCGACCCTAAAAAAAAGAACCACTTTACTGGTTCCTCAGTCGGGGTGGCAGGATTCGAACCTGCGGCCTCCACATCCCAAATGTGGCGCGATAACCGGACTACGCTACACCCCGTTTCATTTCTCCCAATTCACAAGACCCGCGGAGAGAGGGGGATTCGAACCCCCGGTACCCTTATTCGGGTACGACAGTTTAGCAAACTGTTGGTTTCAGCCACTCACCCATCTCTCCAATTCATCTAAAGGTCTGACCCTCTCACGAATTGGAGTTGCAAAATTACGTTTTTTTTCCAACTCACCAAATTTTTATCACGTTTTTTTTTGATTCAGAAAATCACACCCTATAAATCAGGAACTTATATTCAAAGAATAGAGTCATGAAATCACAAATAAAATCCTATAATGCAAACTCAAGTCCAGAAAAGAATTCACAATTATCATTTTTCTTTTGTAACTTTGCTTTCCGTACCATGAAAACAAACAAAAACATCTCCTATGAGTGGACACTTTAAAATATTTGACGACAACCTTGTGCTGTTCAACTCCATACTTGAGGACATCCGCAATGCGAAACAAAGCATATGGATAGAGTTGTACCGCTTCGGCAAGGATGCCATGGGCGAAAAATTCCGTCTGGCCCTTTACGAAAAATTGAAAGAAGGTTTGGAGGTAAAACTGCTGTTGGATGCATGGGGAACAGGTGCAGACACGGGATTTTTTGAAAAACTCATAGAGGAAGGAGCCGAAGTAAGGATTTACAGAAAAATGAAAATTGGCAAATCGTTTCTGTCAAAGAATCATTGCCGAAACCATAGGAAACTCATCATCATAGATTCCAAAACGGGATATATAGGTTCCTCCAACATATCTGCCTATTGCCTCAACTGGAGAGAACTGAACCTGAGAACCAACGACAAAAATCTCTTGTCCATTTTCAGACGCTCGTTCAAGGACAGTTTCCGCTCGTTCAACAGATATTCATTTACAAATATCGGAACAAAAAGAGACATGCACTTCGGCGACTGGGTATTCATACAGGATTTGCCCGGGATGTACAGACAAAAAATAAAGACAAAATACGAGAGACTTATATCCAAAGCCAAAAGCGAGATATTGATTGAAACCCCGTATTTCCTTCCCGGTCACGTATTGAGAAAATTGCTTTGCGAAGCCGCACAAAGAAACGTCAACGTAATAATAATAACACCTTATCATTCGGATGTGCACGTTGTCGACATAATACGGCGACACTATCTCGGAGGCCTGCACCAGGCCGGTGTAAAACTGTATTTCTACGCAGCGGGTAATCTGCACGCAAAAGGAGTAATGATAGACAACGAAACATTTTCCATAAGTTCCGCGAACTTCGATTACAGAAGTTTCAGATACCAGTACGAGTTGGCTCTGATAGGTAAGGAAAAGGAATTGATTCCGCCTTTGAGAGAACACTTCGACTCTACCCTCAAATTCTGTACTTCATTCGACTATGAGAAGTGGAAAAGCCGCTCTACAATCGACAAAATAATAGAGTTCATTCTATTGCCTTTCAGATACCTGTTTTAGAATTTGATTTCATTCCAACAGAATCAAATTCCATAAAAATGAAACTTGATTCTAAAAAAATGAAACTTGATTCCATTGTCACAAGATAATTTCCAAAAAAAAGAAAAATACGTATCTTTGTTGCAAAATTCGGTATTCATGTCCTCAGAACTAAAGGTTTTTTCGGCATCGGCAGGAAGCGGCAAGACATTTCGCCTTGTCGTCGAATACATATCCAAACTTATGTCTAATCCGAGGGCATACAGAAATATTCTTGCGGTGACCTTTACCAACAAAGCCACAGCCGAAATGAAAAGCAGGATAATGTCGGTTCTTTATTCCATATCCGAAGGTGACGGCAATGTTAAAGCATACGTTGACAAACTGAAAGAAAAAAACGCCACGCTTGAAGATGACGACATAAGACTGAAAGCGAAAAAGGCATTACAATACATACTTCATGATTATAGCAATTTCTGGATAGAAACCCTTGATTCATTTTTTCAGAAAGTGCTGCGCAATCTGGCAAAGGAAATAGGAGTAGGCAGTTCCTTCAATCTGCTTCTGGATGACAGTCAATATTTGGAAGAGTCCATAAAAAGGCTGAAAACCGAAGCCGAAAACAATGAAACCTTGCAAAACTACCTGAACATTCTTGTTGCGGACACCACCGCCAAAGGAGAGGCTTGGAATTATGAACGAAGCATGATGAGATTCGCAGGGGTATTGAACAAACGCAGCATTGCCGAAAAAATAAAGGCGATGGATACCGACCTGGACGAACTGAACAAAGAGGTTGACCGCATAAAGAAAGGGATAAAATCATTTGAAGAAAGGATAAACGAACTCATAAACGGAATACTCTCCAAATGCAAAGAGTACAATCTGAACGGGGAAGACTTCAAAGGCAAAAAATACTCCCTGATATCCAAGCTTGAACGAACAAACGGACATTACACTACGGACAATCCGCTCAACATTGACGAAAAATACCTTGACTCTTCCGAATGGCTCAAAAAGAATGAAAAGAACCCCATTGTTGACAACATACTGATACCACTTTATAAAGAACTGTTTGAATACTACAAAGAAAACCATAAAAAAAACCGGAGCAAGCTTATGATAGTCAACTCCGTTTACAAACTGTATCTTCTGAAGTTCGTTTCCGACATATATACCGACCTGTTGAAGGAAGACGACATGTTCGTACTGAAACAGACTTCTCCTTTGCTTTCCGAAATGGTCGGAGAAGATGATGCGTCGTTCGTTTACGAAAAGATAGGCAACAGGATAGACAACATAATGATAGACGAATTTCAGGACACTTCGGAGCTTTCATGGAAAAATCTCAAGTTCCTGATAAAAGAGTCTCTGTCCAAGGGGGAAGAATGTGCATTGTTCGGCGACATAAAACAGTCGATTTACCGTTGGAATGACGGAGACTGGAGAATGCTGGCCGGTCTTTCAAGCGGAAAAAGCGAATTCAACGATGTTGCGGTAGAAAGTCTGAAAGACAATTACCGTACAGCTAAAAACATAGTGGAATTCAACAACGATTTTTTCAGCTGTCAATATAAGCAACTTGCTTCTGAAATCAAAAATCAGAACAAAGAAGAGGAACTCGGTCTTATTGCCGACAGTGTGGTGCAAAACGCCAAGATGAGTTCCGAAAAAACGGAAGGAGAGATAAGATTCATAATGCCTGACGAATATATCAATACAATGTGTATTGAAGGCAAGATAGATCCGATAATATTCCTTACGCTTAATGAAATAAAATACTATACGAATGAAAAAGGATATGCATTGGACGATATCATACTTCTTTTCAGAAACAACGACAAGTTGAGCAAAACGGCCTTTGCATTGAAAGAAAAAGGGTACAACACCGTTTCGGACGATGCTTTCACATTCGAGAAATCCTTGTCCGTAAATACCTTAATCCGTCTAATGTATTACATGGATGACAATAAGGACACGCTGTCAAAACAGTGGTTAATGAATCAGGGAATAAAACACGAACAACTGGAAAACATAAGCCGTTTTTCGGATTTGAAGGATTCCTTGCTGGAGCTTGCACTGAAGTTTGTCAAAGAGTTCGAAATAAGTTACGATGATGTCTTTCTGTTTGCGTTTTTTGATGAACTGCTCGCTTACGGTCAGTCGAACAAACAGTCCTTGAAAGATTTCCTGAAATACTGGGAAGACACGCTGAGTCAAAAAAAGGTTGCCTCGCAGGAAATAAGGGATGCGATAAAACTGTCCACAATACACAAATCCAAAGGATTGGAATATCCTGTAGTGATAGTTCCGTTCTGCGATTGGAAGCTTGTGGACAACGGTGATACATTATGGGTTGACAACGAGGATAGTTCGTCAAACATAAAGGTTTTCCCTTCGACATTGAACCAACTGGAACAAATTGGATACGAGAAAGAAGTCGAGCAGGAGAGATACATGCAGCGTATAGACAACATGAACATGTTGTACGTTGCCTTCACACGTCCTAAATACTGTTTGTCTGCAATAAGCCGTACAAACAAAAAGAACAGTGTCGGAAGCATATTGCAGGAATACATAACCCATTATGACAAAACGAGATTGCCAGAGGATGACAGTCTGTTCTACACCATAGGCAATGACTGTTCAAATACAAGGAAAGAACAAGTGGAACAAAAGGAGCGGAACAACAATCCGTTTGAACAGACTGGCAAAAATACTGCCCTGAGATTTGAATCCGCAACCGGCATTGTGTCTTATGCCCTGTCCGGAAAGGCAAAAGAGTATTTCGAAACGGACAAAATACCGGAAGAAAACGAGAAAGTACAAAGAGGAATCATGCTTCATGCAATCCTATCCAAGATAAAAAGACATTCCGATTTGGATTTTGCTTTGTCTTTGTCCGATTGTGAACATACTGCAGAGCAGAAAGAGGAAATGAAATCGATGTTGAAGGAAATGCTTGCCATAGCGGAGCCTTACCATTGGTTCGACGGCACATACGAAGTGATGAATGAACAGCCCTTGTTTTTCAAGGACGCTAATGGAAAATGCAAACAAAAGCGTCCTGACAGAATAATGATGAACGAAAAGGAATGTATAGTTGTGGACTACAAGTTCAGCGAGAACAGGAATTCATTCGGGATATATGCTGAACAACTAAGAGAATACGGACGGCTACTCTCGGAAATTACAGAGAGGCAAGCAAGATTGTATTTATGGTTTACGGACTTGTCCTCCGAGGATTTTAAATCATATATAGAGGAAGTGAAATAAAGGTATTATGAACGACAAATGGGAAAATGATGCTTTTTTATACAGGGTCGCCAAAGACATACGCTCAATGGGCAATGACAAACTGTACAATCTGAATGTGGTATTCTCTGGCAAAAGAGCGATAAGATATTTTGACAATATATACTCGTCCCTGACCGAAAAGGTATCATGGCAACCCAAATACACGACGATAAAAGATTTCATCGAGAGCCACTCTTCTTGCAAGCCGGCCGATGAACTTACTCTCATATACATTCTTTACCAATGCTATTCTGAGGTTTATTACAAATACAACCCCATTGGCGAATCGGAAACAAAGGAAAGCTTCGACAGTTTCTATTTTTGGGGAAAGACCTTATTGTCCGACTTCGACGACATAGACAAAAACCTTGCGGATTCAAGGAAACTTTTCAAGCATATAGAGGATTTCAAGGAAATAGATTCATTGTTTGATTTTCTTGACGAACAACAAAAGAAACTTCTGTCCGATTTCTTTGGCAATTTCAGTCAAACATATTCCCGCAGAAGCGAAATAAGAAAAAACTTCGTGAGAATATGGAACTGTTTGGGTGAGATTTATGACAGTTATCGCGAACGCTTGTCGAAAATGAACATGGCTTATTCAGGCATGATGTACAGAACGTTCTGCGAGGATTTGTCTTCTGGCAGAATGGATTTTTCGGGAGAAAGATTCGTCTTTGTCGGATTCAACGTACTCAATGCCTGCGAGAAAAAAATCTTTTCCTTACTGAAGGAAAACAACAGTTGTTTCTTCTATTGGGATTACGATACATATTACACCGAAAACGAAATGCAGGAAGCAGGAACGTTCATAAAGGAAAATCTTTCCATGTTTCCCCCTCCTGAAAGTTTCGGCAGGCTGGACTTTTCGCAGATACAAAACGCAAAACACAAAATAAGCATAACCGAAATACCCTATGCGAGTGCTGTGGCGGGATATGTATCCTCATGGCTTAAGGAAGTGGAACAAAGCGCGGGCGAAGGACTGCGACAAAATCAAATAGCGATAATATTGGCTGATGAAACGCTTTTGCCTTTAATAGTAAGATATCTTCCTGAATCAATAAACGGTACGGCCCTAAGCGTGAACATCACCATGGGGTACCCTTTGGCTATGAGTGTTTTTTTTGTTCAGTTGGAGAGATTCATTGAACAAAACATTAAAGACGGAATACCGTTGGATGAACAAATAAACCTGTTAATTGAATTCGTAGACTGTCAGGGACGGAAAAAGGAAACAAAAAATGAAAACAAGGAAGCGGCTTACAGAATCATCCTTTTGCTGAAAGATTTTCAAAAATCCCTTTCCTTGATATCTCAAGATGACATACCACATGACTTTGCAAAAAAAATACTGCTTAAATTGCTCAGAGGCGTAAGCATACCTTATGAATCCGATGCGATAAACGGTTTGCAGATAATGGGCGTTCTGGAAAGCAGAAATCTGGACTTCAGATACATACTGTTTGTCGGTGCAAGCGACAACAACATTCCGAATATAGGAAACACCGCATCGTTTATCCCAAATACCATAAGACGCGCATTCAACCTTACATCCGTTGAAAAGAAAGTGTCAGTATTCGCCTATTACTTTTACAGACTGCTGCAAAGAGCTGAAACAATAGACTTCGTATATAATACCGGTTCCCAAGATTCCAAAAAGAATGAAATGAGCCGCTTTCTGCAGCAAATCAAAACAGAACTCGGGCAAGAGATATCCCAACATGTGGCAAACATTCCCATAAAGATAGAACAACCTGAATTTTACAAGATACCAGAACAAGTTGACGGTATAAAAGATGCACTGACAAAAAAGAGATATCTTTCTCCCTCCTATCTGAATGTTTATTTGGATTGCTCCCTCAGGTTTTATTTCGACAAGGTATTGGGTATAAAGAAACGGGAAGAAAAAGAAGATTTGATTGCATTGGCCTTCGGCAGCCTGTTTCATCATGCCGCTCAGATAATGGAGGAAAACAAAAAGAACAAAATACAGACGAACTACACCCTATGCGTAAATAAGGCTCTCGAAACGGAAGATTGGGACAAGGACCAAAAAGAACAAATAGCAGGCATCCACAAAATGATGGTCGAAAGATACCTTGAGAATCTTGACACATTCGACTCAAGGGACAAGGAAAGAGAATTCCTCCTCGCGGAATTTGAAACGGAAAAAATACTACGGCTTGATACAGAAAAAGAACTGAAAATAGGTGGTAAAATAGACAGAATAGACAAAAAAGGCAACACTCTTGTAATATGCGATTACAAAACGGGCGGCAACATTGGCAAATACAAGAATGTAGAAAGCCTGTTTGACAGCTCCGACTCCCAAAGATACTCATACGCATTCCAGCTCATGCTGTACGCCTGGCTACTGTGGGACAATCCGAACAATAAAGCACTGCCTGCTTTCGACAACATAATGATAGAAATAATCTATATACATAAAATAAAGCTGGGCTGGGAACAAAGCGTATTCGCTTTGTCATACGACCAATCGACCCACAGTGAATTCGACAAATATCTAAAAGAACTCATAAGACAAATGATGCAGGAAAAAACGGAAAAAGACTTTCTTGAACAAGACAATCCGAAAGCATGCACCTATTGCGATTTCACACCTATTTGTCCAAAATATAACTTATCGGAAAATGATACCATATAAGAGTTTTACAACAGAAAGCGGTCTAAGAGTAATATTCAATCAAGACAAATCGACGCCTCTTGTTGCGGTCAACCTTTTATACAAGGTGGGAGCAAAACACGAAAATCCCGATGTAACGGGACTGGCTCATCTTTGCGAACACCTTATGTTTTCCTCTAGCAAAACGTTCGGAAGCTACGACAAGGTGACAGAACGTTTGGGAGGAGAGAGTAATGCTTTCACAAACAATGACTTTACGAATTACTATGTCACCCTGCCTGCCGAATTTTTCAAATACGCACTTGCACTCGAAGCCGACAGAATGTACAACCTGGAACTAACGCAGAAAAACCTCGACATACAGAAAGGAGTAGTCATAGAGGAATTCAAACAGCGTTACATAAACCAGCCTTACGGCGATTTGTGGAAAGAAATAAGGGAACTGGCATATAAGGTACATCCTTACAGATGGCAGACAATCGGAAAGGATATTTCACACATAGAAAACGCAACTCTGCAACAGACAAGAGAATTTTACCACAGATTCTACGCTCCTTCCAATGCCGTACTTGCCATTTCCGGCAATCTGAAAGAAGAAGAGGTAAGAGAGGTCGCAGAGAAATATTTTCCGAAAAGAAAGTCCTCGTCAGACAATATCACAAACTATCCGTCCGAACCGGAACAAACGGAAAACAGAACAAAAACCGTTTACAGAGATGTGCCCGCTAACATGATTTGCATAATGTTTCCAATGAGCAAAAGAACGGAAAAAGAATACTATGTACAGGATCTGCTTTCCGATGTACTCGCCAACGGAAAGAGTTCGAGAATGTACAACAACCTTGTGACAGAACGCAAACTTTTCACCGGCGTAAACGCTTCCATAACAGGAGAAGATGATGCCGGTCTGTTTATAGTCACAGGTCAATATTGCGACGGGATACCTGTAAAAGAGGGCGAACAAGCTCTTTGGGAAGAACTCGGTGTCCTGACCCGTGAAATGGTATTGGAAAAGGAACTGCAGAAAATGAAAAACAAAAACGAAGCCCTTTCCACATTCGAAGACATAAAGATATTGGACAAAGCTATGAAAATGGCTTATTATTCCCATCTTAACATGGAGGAATACATAAACGGAGAAAGGGAAATATACAACGCCATAACGGTGGAGCAGTTGCGGAATGAGGCTGAAAAAATGTTTTTGAAAGGTAAATATTCATGTCTTTACTATTTAAAGGAAAACGAAAATGAAAACAAAGATTAAGAGAGAGAACAACATCATCCCCATGATTTCAATCACCGTACTGTTTTTCATGTGGGGATTCATAACATCGTTGAACGACATACTCATACCTTATCTGAAAGGCATATACAGCCTGAGTCATTTTGAGGCCAACATAGTTCAATTCGCTTTTTTCATAGCTTATTTCCTCGGTTCCGCAGTCTTTTACCTTTTCTCGAAACAAGGCAAAGACCCTATAACGCTATGGGGATACAAGACGACGATAGTAATAGGTCTTTGCATAGCCTCACTGGCCTGTTTCCTGTTTGCCGGTGCGGCCTATTTCAAACTGGGCTTCGCATTCTTCCTTGCCTCACTGTTCATTCTGGGACTGGGACTGACCTTCCTTCAGATAGCGGCCAATCCGTTCGTTGCCATAATAGGAAGTCCGGATACGGCATCCTCCCGTCTGAACCTCTCTCAAGCATTCAACTCTCTCGGTACCACACTCGGCCCGGCACTCGGAGGCTTCTTCATTTTTTCGTTTTTTCTGGACAATTCCTCACAAGGACCTTCGGCCGTGATTATCCCCTATCTCGTTCTTGCGACATTGCTCGCCGTACTTGCAGTATTCATTCATAATTCAAAAATAAGAAACGAAACGGAACAGACATCGGAAAAGCACAAAAGGGAAAGCATTTTCAAAAAGCCCTATGTCGTTCTCGGTGCGTTGGGCATATTCTTTTATGTCGGAGCGGAGGTAACGATAGGCAGCAACATGGTTTCCTATCTGAAGGAAACCTTTACCGTATCGGAACAGACCGCAACGGCATTCCTGTCCTACTATTGGGGAGGAGCGATGATAGGCCGTTTTCTCGGAGCGGTCAGTCTCAGCCGTATGAAAACACTGAAAAAAGCATCATACATGCTTGTTCTGGCTGTGGCCGGTTTCGTCTTCATATTCACCGTCAACTATTATCTGCACGCTCTTTCATTTGCCCAGGTATCACTGTTTCTGCTGTTCATGCTCGTCAACTATCTCTGTTTTCATCTCGGCAAAGGCAACTCCTCCCGTTCATTGGCCATTTTCGCCTTCGTTAACGTGGTGCTGCTCTTCACGGGCATTTTCTCACAAGGCGCTTTGGCGGTATGGGCGCTGCTTTCCATAGGACTGTTCAATTCCATAATGTGGTCCAATGTATTCACCCTGGCAATAGACCGTTTGGGAGAAAGAACGGCGGAAGCATCCTCCATATTGATAATGATGATTCTCGGAGGTGCAATACTGCCTCCTGTACAGGGAATGGCGGCTGACTGCATGGGTATAAGGTATTCGTTTCTTGTGCCGGTAGTGTCCTATCTCTATCTGTTCTTCTACGGAATCAAGGGATATGCTATGGGATTGGACAAGAGGTAATCCTATGTGTCGTTTTCCTCACTTCTTATTGCATCCACATAGCTCTCTATGTCGTACAATACATCGTTCAATTGGACCGGAACGGAATTTGATTTCATTTTCGTGGAATCAAATTCCATTTTTTTAGAATCAAATTCTGTTTTTTTGGAATCAAGTTTCATTTCAGCCTCATCGTCAAACATGTTGAGCTGAAGGCCGGAAAGGGAATTGTTTTTCCCACGCGAAGTTTCCACGACAGGGAAGAGTTGCTGGGAAAGTTGAACGAGGTCTATCCTTGTCAAATCCTGCATCAACCCCCTACTCAATTCGATACAGTCCCTTGCAACGACAATGAGCAGAAAGTCAAAATCCTTCCATTGAGGAATAATTACGGATGCTTCCTCCTTTGTCCTGCAGAGTATGTAAAAGGCTTCCGCATCCTTGTCATATTGACAGAACGCCTCGAAATCCAGAGTCATATCCGTTTTCTTGAACCATACGGGCATATCCTTGGATCTTAGAGTCATACCAGACACTCTGCTTATCCTGCTTGCCAGTTTGTAGCCGAAAGATTTTGCGACTATTCCAATTATTGCCGTGTACCTGCCTATCTCGCAGGTTCCTTCCGTGATGGAGAAGTTCTTGTTGGATTTCATCTTGTAAGAAAGTTTGCGCAAAAGTACGTTTTTTTATTGTAAAGAGCGGAAAAAGTTTTACATTTGCAGTAAGGAAAACTGGGTGAGAAAATTTTATAATTATTAAAACATTTACAGTCATGAACAATTCGACTTTTTTCTTTGCACAGCCAAAGAACGAACCGGTAAAGTCCTATGCTCCCGGTTCAACGGAAAGAGAGCTTCTGGCCGAAGAACTGCGGAAACAGTACAATCAGTGCCTGGACATACCGATAATAGTAAACGGCAAGGAAATACGAACTAACGACACAGAGAAAGTTGTTATGCCTACCGAACATTCGCATGTGTTGGCCGTATATCACAAGGCGGACAAGAAGATAGTTGCACAGGCCATAGAGGCTGCAATGGAGGCAAGAAAGAAATGGGAAAGGCTTGACTGGACTGAACGATGCAGCGTTATGTTGAGAGCGGCCGAACTGATAGCCGGCAAATACAGATATGTGATAAATGCTGCAACCATGCTAGGACAAGGCAAGAATCCTTTTCAGGCGGAAATAGATTCGGCCTGCGAGACGATAGATTTCTTGAGGTTCAATGTTTATTATGCCTCAAAGATATACGCACAACAGCCTTTTAGCGACAATACGGCCGTAAACCGCATGGAATACAGGGGACTCGAAGGTTTTATCTATGCGGTTTCTCCTTTCAACTTCACATCCATAGCATGCAACCTGAACATATCTCCTGTCCTTATGGGCAATGTTACGATATGGAAACCTGCCTCAACAGCAGTTCTATCCAACTATTATCTCATGAAGATATTGCGTGAGGCCGGAGTACCGGACGGAGTAATCAACTTCGTACCAGGAAACGGTGAAACCATATCAGAGGTATGCTTTGCGTCGAAACATCTGGCCGGCATTCATTTTACGGGTTCGACAAGGACGTTCAACAATTTCTGGAAAGAGATTGGCAAAAACATAGACAGATACAGGACATATCCCAAGATTGTAGGCGAAACCGGAGGCAAGGACTTCATATTCGCACACAGTTCGGCTTGTCCAAAAGAGTTGGCAATAGCGATAGTCAGAGGAGCATTCGAGTATCAGGGACAGAAATGCTCGGCTGCTTCGAGGGCATACATACCTAAAAATATATGGAACGAGACATTCGACTACGTAAAACGGATGGCCTCCGAAATAAGCATGGGTTCATCCATGGAGACGACTCATTACATGAACTCGGTAATAGACGAAAAAGCATTTGACACCATCAAAACCTATATAGACAAGGCAAAGACTGACAAGGATGCTGAAATCGTTCTTGGAGGAGGAGCGGATAAGAGCGTGGGTTACTTCATAGAGCCGACAATAATAGTTACCGACAATCCGCATTATCCTACCATGGAAACGGAACTGTTCGGACCTGTTTTGACAGTTTATCTGTATGAACCGGACAAATATGAGCAGACTCTGGCCTTGTGTGATTCCACATCGGTTTACGGACTTACCGGAGCCATATTCGCTTCATGCAGATACGCGATAGACACCGCCATGAAGGCTTTGCAATACAGTGCAGGCAATTTCTACATAAACGACAAGCCTACCGGAGCCGTTGTTGGCAACCAGCCTTTCGGTGGAGCAAGAGCTTCTGGTACAAACGACAAGGCTGGTTCGGAATTGAACCTTTACCGTTGGATAAGTCCTAGATGCGTAAAGGAAACGCTTGTCGGTCCTGACGATTTCAAATATCCTTTCATGGAAAAATAATTATTCAAAGACAATTGTTTGAAACGATGCCGGCATTTAACAGTGGTCGACATCGTTTCTTTTTAGTCTGAAAACGAACACCTTGTTTAGAAAGAATGACAACATCGCATTAGGCAAAAGAGTTATGGCCTGACCTATTGCATCTCCTATTTTATTTTTATTCAACGGCAAGGCATCTATGAAATCCAATAAATCCCAATCCAATATGTTTTCGTAAAGGGGAGAAATATCCAAAAGGTAGAGTTCCAAAAGGTTAAACAGATATACTACTCCGTAAACCATGAAAAAATGTACTATCAGTTTGTTGCTTTTTGTTTCAAATACTATATAACCGGTTGTTTTGTAGTTAAACAATATTCCCAATACGTTTGCGAATAGCAATGCCAGAGAATAGTGCATCCCGATCCATATAAAAAAAAGGAAAAGGCCGTAACCGAACAAGGTATTAATTACTCCCACGAACAAAAATCTGACAAATTTGTTTTCTATCTTTTGTATCAGGCGTACGGGCAGGCAAAACAGTTTTTTTATCATGGTCAGTTTTTTAAAGACTGCAAATATACGAAAAAACACTTTACATTACGGCTTTTTCACTATCTTTGCCAATTGTACGTTTTCAAATAACGAATGTAATGAAGGAAAGGCCGCTGATTTTTGTTACCAATGATGACAGTTATTTCTCAAAAGGAATATCCGTATTGATAAAACTAATGATGGAATTCGGTGATGTGGTTGTCATAGCGCCAAAGGAAGAGATGTCGGGCAAATCCCATTCGATAACTTCAATGAATCCCATAAGGATAAGACTGTTTGAGGAAAAGAAAGGTTATATGGGTTATATATTGAGCGGTACTCCTGTTGACTGCGTCAAAATGGCAAGCAACAGAATATTGAAAGAGAGAAAGCCGAACCTGCTTGTAGCAGGTATAAACCACGGAAGCAATGCTTCTGTCAACACCATATATTCAGGCACAATGGCAGCAGTATTCGAAGGCTGTGCGGAAGGCATTCCGAGTGTGGGATTCTCGATAGACAGCAGTGACAAACAAGTGGATTTCAGCTTCTGTGAAAAATACATAAGGGAAATATGTGCCGAAATTCTGAACAATGGATTGGACAATGGAATATGCCTTAATGTAAATTTCCCAGCCGGAGAAATAAAAGGGTTGAAAGTATGCAAGCAGGCAAAAGCCTATTGGCAGGAAGACATGGTGGAATACGTCAGTCCTCATGGTGGCAAATTTTACATGCTGAGCGGAGTATATCATTGTTTGGACAATTCTCCGGAGGCCGATTACAACTGTCTGCAAGAGGGCTATGCGACAATGGTTCCCATGCACATAGACTTTACAGACTATTCGTCAATGGACAAAATCAAAAACAGATTCGAAAATGTTCAGAAAAAATAATTTCATATTCGGTATTGTCCTTTCTGTTGTGGTGAACATATTGACCATGGCTTTATTCGCCTTGATTCTGTATTTGTCCGACTTGTCCCTGGAAAAAAATGCCAAAATTTTCCTTTTGTCTTTTATTCCCAATATTATTTTGCTCAGATATTATTCAAAACAACAACTCATGCATACGGTCAAGGCAATAATCACGGTTTTGTTCTTCGGATTTTGTACTCTGTTGTATTTCCTGTATGCTTCGGGACATTTTGGAGGGAACATATGATGAATAAATTAAGAAGGAAACACTTATGAAATACTACATAATAGCCGGCGAGATGTCGGGAGACGTGCATGCCGCCTTTTTGATTAAGGAACTCAAGTGTGCGGATTCTGCCGCTGAATTCCGTTTCTGGGGTGGAGACAACATGATTGCACAAACCGACAAAAATGCAGTGGTCAAACATATTAAGGATTTGGCCTTTATGGGATTTGTGGAAGTTGCCGCCAATATAGGTACCGTTCTGAAGAACATAAGTCTTTGTAAAAAAGATATGCTTGCATGGTCGCCGGATGCTGTCATTCTGATTGACTATCCCGGCTTCAACCTCAGGATGGCCAAATTCGCACATCGCAACGGATTGAAAGTGTTCTATTATATTTCTCCTCAGGTATGGGCATGGAAGAGCGGAAGAATAAAATCCATGAAAAAAAACATAGACAAACTTTTTGTAATCCTTCCGTTTGAAAAAGAATTCTATAAAAGACACGATATGGATGTGGAATTCTTCGGACATCCTTTAATAGACGAAATAGACGAATACGAGAGTCAATCCGGCCTCACCAATAATTTGACAAAAAATCTTTGTGCCGAAGAAAGACCTTTGATTGCTTTACTCCCAGGAAGCAGGAAGCAGGAAGTGAAAAAAATAATCCCCTTATATGCTGAAATAGCGGACAAATTCAAACAACTGGATTTTGCGGTTGCTGCGGTCAATACTTTGGACAAGGAACTGTATAGGCCTATGGAAGGGAAAAAAAATGTGAAGGTGATTTTCAATCAGACATATCAGATATTTAACAAGTCATGGGCAGCTCTTGTTGCTTCGGGAACAGCTACTCTGGAAACCGCTCTATTCGACATTCCTCAGATAGTGTGCTACAAGACCAATCCTTTGTCTTATTGGATTGCAAAAAATTTAGCTCATGTAAAATGGATTTCACTTGTAAACATCATATTGAATAAATATGCCATAGAAGAATTGCTTCAGAAAAACTTCAACAAGGAAAAAATCGAGGAAGGACTACGAAAAATTGTCTATAACGAAGATTACAGGAAATACGTAAGAATGGTTTACTCGGAATTACGCGACAAACTCGGTAATAAAGGAGCATCCGAGAAAGTTGCAAAACGAATAGTTGCGTACATGAACGACAAACAGACTGATATATGACGAAAATAAAGGTTTTATTATTCTGTATATTATCAATTCATTGCTTTTTTGCTTTTACGCAAAATATCAATGTTAGAATATTCAGCAATGTAAAAGTAGAAGAAATGGAATTTGTTCCCTCTTTCGGAAACTATATACTCATTATTGATAGTTCTTTTGAGCAAAAAATTGGAAGGAAAAGCAAAATAAACATAGAAAAAGACAAGGACAGTCTAACGGTTAAACTAAACGGTGAACTGTTAAGAAAAGCCAAGCGTGTAGAATTCCTTGCACAAGGATTGAAAGCCTTTTTTAAAATAGACATAAAAACAAAAAAGGAGAAAGAACGCAGGTATGACGACAACCTGATTGTATTGCCATACAAAGACAAGCAGATAATGCTTATAAACAAAGTGAACATAGACAATTATATTGCAGGTGTGGTACAATCCGAAGCCGGAGGAGCAACCGACAATGTGGATTTCTTTAAATTGCAGGCAATATGCGTACGGAATTATCTGTATACAAATATGAACAAACATTTAAACGAAGGGTTCAATCTTTGTGACGACACCCATTGTCAGGCATATCTTTCAAGGGCTAACAAACCACAAGTGATACAAGGAGCATGGAACAGCAAAGCAGAAGTGATTGTAGATGCAAACGGAAACATAATAGAGACTCTTTTCCACGCAAACTCCGGCGGGATGACGGTTTCTGCCGAGGATGTATGGCAAAAGCCGGTGGATTATCTACAACCTGTAACTGATTCTTTTTCCATAGGGATGAAAGATTACAGATGGGAACATTTCATCAAAATAAGAGACTGGTTGAATTACTTCAAAGGCAAGGGGATGAACATAAAAAACGATTCCATTGAAAATGCATTGCTTACTTTTTCCCAACAAGACGGCCGTAAAAAAGACATAATGGGAATACCTTTAACCACCGTCAGAAAGGATTTTGGTTTGAAATCAACTTTTTTCAGTGTTCAGAAATGGGGAGGGGAAGTCAAATTGGACGGTCGAGGATACGGACACGGTGTAGGGTTAAGTCAACAGGGTGCAATCAATATGTGTGAACAGGGATACGAATATTGGCAGGTTGTAGAGTTCTATTACAAGGGTGCAAAAGTTGTCAAACGAGAAGATATTTTTAATCAATTAAATAATTAATCAATACGTATTACTATGAAAATAAAAAATGTTGTGGCAATGTTGTTTGCCGTTTTTGCAATATCCGGTTTATCTGCACAGGAAAAGATAGAATGGATAAAAATTGACCAGTTGGAAAAATCAATAGGTCAAACAAACAATCAAGGTAAAAAGATATTGGTAGACTGTTATACAGACTGGTGCGGTTGGTGCAAAAGAATGGACAAGGATACTTTTTCCGATACATTGATTGCAAAAATCATGAACTATTATTTCATCGCTGTTAAGTTCGATGCCGAATGTCAAGAAAACATAACCTTGAAAGGTAAAGAATACAAGTCAAACGGTGCTAACTCCAAAAAGAAGAATCCTCATCAATTGGCATATTATCTATTGAATAACAGGCTGTCATATCCTTCATTTTCCATTATGAACACGGATTTAAACGTAATAGAAGTCATAGCAGGCTACAACAATCCGAATGAATTTGAAAAGATGCTGGTATTTTTTGGAGAAGGATTGAATACAAAACTGGATTACAATCAGTTTGCAAAGGAATATGAAACAAAATACAGAGCTGACATATTGAAAAAGGTAAACCGTACAAAGTAGGTTTGATTATGACAAGACAGGAAGAAATCAGGACGTTGATGCAGGAAAACATTGTTCTTGCAGTCGGTTGCACCGAGCCTGTTGCTGTTGCTTTGGCTGCAGCCAAAGCCAAAGAAGTTTTGGGCAAAGAAGTAAATAGAGTTGAGATGTTCCTTTCAAAGAACATCATAAAAAATGCCATGGGTGTGGGAATTCCAGGTACCGGAATGATAGGCCTGCCGATTGCAATAGCGTTGGGAATTTGTTCCGGTAAAAGTGAAAAAGGGTTGCAGGTATTGGAAAATGCAAGGGAATACGTTGACATTGCAAAGGAATGGTTGGCCACTCATGAAATAACCATAAGGCATAAAGATACAGATGAAAAGCTTTACATAGAGTGTTGTTGTCATTCGGAAAACGAATACTCAAAAGCAATAATCGCACAGAATCATCAGAATTTTGTCCTTGTACAAAAAAATGACGATATACTTTTGCACAAAGACTGGCAAAATCAAACAAAGGAGATAAACTCACAATCCCGCGAAAAGGATGTTGCATCAACTCTTTCTGCCCAAGAGATATATGACTATGCCGACAAAACAGACGTATCTTTTTTGGAATGGATATATCAGACAGCTGTTGTAAATGAAGCAATGGCGGAAGAAGGTTTGACAAAAGAGTACGGGCTGGGCATAGGCAGGCGTTTACATATGGACAAGGACAAAAACATGAGGGAAGATATTATATCCTATGCCTGCGCTGCAGCAGATGCGCGAATGGATGGAGCAACTCTTCCTGTCTACAGTAATTCCGGCAGCGGAAATCAGGGACTGGTTTGCATTTTGCCCGTATTTGAATATGCAAAAAGAAAAAGTGCATCAAAAGAAAAAACAATACGAGCCTTGACCTTGTCAAATCTTATGTCCATATATATCAAAAACAAGATAGGACGTTTGTCTGCCTTATGCGGAGTGGTCAATGCTTCCATGGGTGCGGTCAGCGGTATGATTTACCTTGAAAAAGGTTCCCTGCTTCAGGTGTGTTACGCGATAAGAAACATGATAAACACCATAACGGGTATGGCTTGCGACGGAGCCAAGCCAAGTTGCGCGTTGAAAATATCCGCAGGACTTAATTCCGCATTCGATTCCATGTTGCTGGCCATGAACAACACAGTCGTAAACAATACGGACGGAATTGCGGAAGACTGCATAGATAAATCAATAGAAAATCTGGGAAGAATAGGTCGAATGGGCATGAACGACATGGACGATCTGATTCTGAATATAATGGTACACAAGAAACACTGAACAAAAAAGATTGTTTCAGTATTTAAGCGATGACACGATTTGCCACAAAACAATCGCACAAGACGTTGATACGTTGAGCGAATGTTTTGTGCCGAATTGTGGTATTTCCACAACCTTATCGCAAAGTTCCAATGCCGACAGTGAAACACCTTCCACTTCATTACCCATAATGATTGCTATCTTCTCTTCTTTTGCCGGTTTGAATTCATTCAACATTATGCTGTCTGTCGTCTGCTCAACAGCGTATATAGTGTAATTTTCTTTTTTCAACTCCTCCAATGCCTGTACCGTTTGAGGAAAATATATCCAGTCAACACTCTCAGTAGCTCCCAAAGCCGTCTTTTGTATCTCCCTGTGAGGAGGTCTGGGCGTTATTCCGCAAAGATAAAGCCTGTCAATCAGAAAAGCATCAGATGTACGAAAAACGGAACCAACATTATTCATGCTCCTGACACTGTCCAATACCACCCTGATGTTGAGTTTCTCGCTTCTCTTGAATTCTTCCACGCTTATCCTGTGTAGTTGCTGCATGGACAATTTCTCTCTTTCCATATTACTTATTTCTGTACGCTTTGTTGTATATCCTGAACCCTAATTGTGAATACATATCATCATCATGAAAATACAACGGTAGAAAGAAACAAACCTCTTTCTTGATTTCCAGACTCTGCCGGTCTATACTCCATAACTCTCCCAATCGCAAGGCAACGATATCTTCAGGAACTATATCCGAAAAAACAGTTTTAGTTTTTTCCTCTTCCGTATGCTCGTCATAGTAAGAGACATTTGAAGACAATATGAACAGCTGTTCTATTTCCCTGTTGGTTTCAAACTCAAGTCCGTTGCTTCTGAACACCTTTATCTTCCCGTTCTGAACCTGATAAAACAAACTGGAACTGAACGGCATTTGATTGGGATAAACCAGTTTCTGGACCGAAAGTACGGTATCCGGTATATGCAACACATCTGACGAATCCCCCTGTTCTGAAGGAAAAATCCAAAACAAAGGCAACTGAACACTGTCCGCCTTAGTCTGGTCAAAACTTCTGTATCTGACAAGATATGGACAATAAGCCTTCACCTTTTTACTCAAAGACAAATCATTGTAATTGTAATCTATGAACTCCTCAAACTGATAAGAAGACACATAAGGTATTATGTAAGAAAACACGCTGTCCCTGCCAAGACTTATTCCGAAATTGTTTTTTTCAAAGTCGATGATTTTCCGTATCACACTGTCCAGACTTATTTCCCGTCTTCTTATATCGTAGATTTTCACTTTTTTTTCACTTACGGCAGAAAGTATGATGCGGGCCAGTTCTTCCCTGAAATAGCCTGTCATGTGTTCATACTTGCAAGGATTGAGAGTTTGTTGCGTTTCCCACTCAGGATTGAATACATCAACCTGTCTGAAACCGTGCTCAATCGAATGGGTAAGGGATTGTTGCGCACAAAGCCCCAAACTGAAAAGCAAGAAGTACAGGAGTACTATATTTTTCATGATATCTGTTTTTTACGTATGTAATACAAAGGGTAGAATCCTCTCGAAATTCCGTCAAAACCTATTATGTCTATTACAGGACTGAAATAATTTGTGCTTTTCATAAATTTCAGACCGTTCTTGTCAAAATACCATGCTTCTCCAAATCTGAAATGATCTATGTTTTCCGCTTCATAAAATATCTTTATCACTGTATCTTTTGCCACTTCATTGTTCAGACTGTCAAGCATTACGATGCTTTCCATTTTATCATACTGTCTCCGTCTTGTTATGTCGGGACGTATCAAAGGATTCAGACTCGAAGGATTGTCAAACACTTCCAGTTCCCCGCTCTCGGCTTTGGAAATGAATCTCTCTATGAAAGGTATGGAATATTCCGCTTCCAGATGACTGTCCCACCAATGATACGGTTTCACATTGTATATGCGCATGGTCGTCTGTATATTGGAACATATCCTCACCGTATCTTCCGCCGCATGAGTTTCAAACGGTTCAACCCATGCCAAATCGTAACGGAACCGCTCCCCTATATACAACTCGTCGCCATTGAACAATATGGTATCTTTTATGATTATGGGCTGAAATCTCTCCACCTGCTTTTCTATAAACATGGTTTCCGGATCATAAGTCCACTTTTCCTCAAACCTAACAGCCCTAATGTCTTCCTCTATAATCGTTTGAACCTGCTCCGGAGTGAACTTGACATTGTATTTGTGCTCAAGCGCCGCACTCAATCGGTTTATCATACTGTCAAACACAACGGCATTACCGTTGAAATCATGCAAAACAATTTCCTTTTCGCGAGCCTTTTTCACAACAAGGTCTATCAATTCCCACCAATAACGTTTGTCTATGAGATAATCGTAAACGATAGAATCCTTTTCCGTTGAGGACTGTATCTTTCCTTCCATTATCGGAACCTCATACACTATTCTCATGCTTAGAATCCTATTCTGAGCAAATGTCTCCGAAATAAAAAGCAAGACAAGGAAAAACAGAAATATCCTTTTCATAATCCATCGTTTTCAATCTGACAAAAATAATCCATTATTTTCACATCCGCAAATCGGGAAAAAGATTCCCAATACATTGGAAAAGATTTTCTTACGCACATTGCATCTTCTATTATTATTTCCCTGCATCTGAAACCAAGCAAAGACAATGCCATTGCTATTCTGTGGTCATTGTAAGAAGAGAATTGCACGGGTTTATCGGCACAAAACCGAAAATGCCGTTCCCTGTCAAAACTTATGCCGTTCACAGTCCTTGAAAAACCTATGCCGACCTTTTCCAGTTCACGCTCTATGGCGTTCAATCTGTCCGATTCCTTGTACTGCAAGGTGTCAAGTCCATCAAAGACAAAGCGGTTCTTTTCAAACACACTGCAAATCAAAACGGGCAGAAACAAATCCGGGCAATCCCTGAAATCGATATGACAATCCTCGGATTCATACGACAAACGGTCGGAATGGCGTATCAACAAACAATCACCCTCGAAAAAGGAAACAAGCTGAAAATGCTTTTCAAAAATATCCCGAACTGCCATATCTCCCTGAATGCTGTTTTCATACAGATTTTCAAGCCTTACAGATATATTCCCGTTTAAGCATACCGCAGCGTATGCAAAAGCCGCAGCAGACCAGTCGTTTTCCACACATTTAATGTTTGCATCGTATTTCCCCTCCCTCACCGTTATGATATTCTCTTCAAGCGACACGTCTGCTCCGTTTTCTTTCATCAATTCCAAAGTCATCCTTATGTAAGGCAATGAAACCTGCATGGGATGCAACCTCAACCTTATTCCGTTCCCTACATAAGGTGCAACAAGACAAAGAGCACTGATGAACTGACTGCTCAAAC
Source organism: uncultured Bacteroidales bacterium (assembly GCA_944320415.1). GTDB lineage: Bacteria > Bacteroidota > Bacteroidia > Bacteroidales > P3 > Onthomorpha. Next base: position 238,169 of record CALUHJ010000001.1, on the reverse strand, counting down.
CGGAGACTATGTCTCTTATGCCGGACGATACAAGACCACATCCCTTTATCCTCAACGGGAACAATGCCGTCGCAGAACAAGGCTTTATCCTCGCACCCATGGTCTCCAGCTCCGTTATCAAGGGAGAAAAAGGACGATGATTCATCCTTTCATCCGCATTTATCGTCCATTCGCCTTCAAGCAGGGAAAGCAAGGCGGTGAGAAACCTTGCAACAGTTCCGGCATTGCCCACTTCAAAAGTTGTTTTTCCTTGCCTTATGTCTCTCAATGCCTGACGGAGCAGAACCACATCCTCGGGCAAACCATCCGAAAGAGGCAGTTCTTCTCCCGTAAGAAAATCCATAACAAGCAGTCTGTTGCAAATGCTTTTGGATACCGGCAAAGGAAAACCTTCTTCCCTTTCTGACTTCTTTCCAGCCCTGATACAGACTTGCATCATTCCGTTTTGTTAATACCGAATTCCTTTATCTTCCTGTAAAGCGTCCTTTCCGAACAACCCAATTCCTTTGCAGCCTTGTTCCTTTTACCGTTGTATTTTTCCAAGGCTTCCATTATGGATTTCTTTTCTATTTCCTTCAGATTGATATTCCTGTTCTCAGTCTCCTCCTCACCGTTTTCTTCGACAAAACCCAAATCCGTATTTTTCTCCGCACAAGGCAACAAAAGTTTTTCGGCGCTTACGTTCATGTTCAGAAAATTCAATACAAACGTCTTCAGCTGCGCAATCTCTTCCTTCAGCTTCTCTATCTCGTTCTTGTTGTTTATCACAGCCCGCATCAACTCCTCCATGTTCTCTCCCTGATTCAATCCGTCCACAAGCATCGGCATGCTTTCCGTTTTGGGAAGATACTTGCGCAAAGTGGGAGCATCTATCATTCTGTCAATCTCCAGAATGGATATCTTCTCGGCAAGATTCTTCAATTCCCTTACATTTCCCTTCCATTCGTAGAATTTCAGCAGATTCCTGGCATCATCGTTCAGACGTATTCGCGGAATGTTGTATTTGTCAGCAACCTGAGCCGAGAAAGCCCTGAAGAGCAGTTCGATGTCTTCCTTTCTCTCACGGAGAGAAGGAACTTCTATTGAAATCTGGTTTATTCTGTAATAAAGATCCATTCGGAAGGAACCTCTTTCCGTCCTTCTCATCAAATCGACATTTGTAGCCGCCACAACCCTTACGTCAACCTTCACCGCACGTGAACTGCCCACGGGCAATATCTCGCCGTTTTCCAGCACCCTCAGCAGCTTCGCCTGCGTACTGAGCGGCAACTCCCCTATCTCATCCAGAAAAATAGTTCCCTTGTCCGCCTCTGCAAAATAACCTTTCCTGTCCTTGTCCGCCCCGGTAAAGGAACCCTTGACATGACCGAACAATTCGCTCTCAATGGTGCCCTCAGGAATGGCGGCACAGTTGACCGCAACATACCTGGAGTTGTTTCTGTTGCTGTAAAAGTGTATTATCTTGGAAAACACATCCTTTCCCACTCCGCTCTCTCCAGTAATCAACACACTTGCTTCGGTCTTGGCAACCTTGACCGCTATTTCTATCGCCCTGTTAAGTTTCGGACTGTTGCCATATATCCTGAATTGATTCTTTACAGTTTGAACATCCATCTCTGCCATGCTTTTTCTCTTGTTTTACAAAGGTACGGAATTAAACCGAAAGCAACCCCTTATTTCTTTCTTGATTCCAGAAAAATGAATCCTGATTCCAAAAAAATGAAACAAAGATCTATTTTTCCGGAATTTGATTTGGCTGCGACTCATTGTTTTTCCACAAAAAAATGATGAAGCATTCGGATTGTCTTATCGGATTTTAGTAAATTTGCAAATCAAGCGTAAATAACGAAATAAATATTTGACATGAAGAAAAAACTATTGGTATTCGGATTTTTGTTTTCGATGTTGCTTCCATCCCTTTATGCGGATGAGGGAATGTGGTTGCCGTTGCTTCTAAAGAAGAAAGAGGCTGACATGCAGAAGAACGGCATGAGGATTACGGCAGAGGACATTTACAGCGTGAACCGTTCATCGCTGAAAGACGCCGTCATGCTTTTCGGAGGCGGCTGTACGGGTGAATTCGTTTCAAGAGAGGGTCTGGTGCTTACCAATCATCACTGCGGTTATTCCTACATAGTGTCCCACTCAACGGTGGAAAGGGATTATCTTACCAACGGTTTTTGGGCCGCGAACAAGTCTGAGGAACTGCCGTGCAAGGGTCTGTCCGTTACATTGCTGGTTTACATGGAGGATGTGACCGAGAAGGTTCTGGAAGGCGTGAACAACGACATGGCAGAAAAGGACAGAGCTGCCCTGATAGAGAAAAACATTGAGAATATAAAGAAAAAAGCCACTGAAAACAATCATTATCAGGCTATAATCAAGCCTTTTTATTACGGAAACCAGTATTTCATGTATGTAAACGAGGTCTTCACGGATATTCGTCTTGTTGGAGCTCCGCCAAGCAACATAGGCAAATTCGGAGGAGATACGGACAACTGGATGTGGCCTCGTCACACCGGAGACTTTTCCGTTTTCAGGGTTTACGCTGACAAGGACGGCAAGCCAAGGGATTATTCCAAGGACAACGTTCCATACAAGCCAAAAAAATATTTGAGCATCAACATATCCGGTGCCAAAGAAGGAGATTTTACCTTTGTGTTCGGCTATCCGGGAACGACGAGACAATTCCTTACAAGCCAAGCGGTGGACTTCGTTCAGAACGTTGAAGATCCCACACGCATAAAACTCCGTACGGAATGTCTTAATGTTTACAACGAAGCCATGCAGAAGAGTCCCGCACAGCGATTGCGCTATGCCTCTACGGTTGCGAGTATCGCTAACGGCTGGAAAAAATGGCAGGGAGAATTGAAAGGTTTGAAGCGAATGAACGCGATAGATAGGAAAAAAGCCTTTGAACGCGATTTCAACAAATGGGCCAATCTTACGGAAGAAAACAGGGAAAGATATGGCGGGCTTCTGGCTGATTTCGACAAGTATTACTCGCAGTCAATCGAAGCCAAGAAGTCATATATCTACATGAACGAGGCATTACTTGCCTCCGATGCCATGCTTTATGCCCTAAGGCTGCTGACCCTTGCAGACATTTCGACGGATGAATCGGTACCTGAGGAGAATGTGAAAGAGAATGCTGAAAACACATACGGCTATCTCATGGAATATTTCTCGCAAGACTATGAGAATCACAAGAAAGTGGACAGGGATATCTTTGTAAGGACGATGACCATCTTTTACAACGATTTTGCAAAGGACAGATACGTATGGTTAAAAAAGAACATAGAATCCGGCAAATATGATAATGCGGAAGCGTATTTTGCAGACGTTTACAATTCTTCCTTATTGAGCAATCCTAAAAAAGCGGAAAAACTGTTGAAAAAATACAAGAGGAAAAAAGCAGAGGAATTGATGGAAGACCCTATGGTAGAAATCCTTGGAGCTGTATTGAGCAAGTTCAGGAAAGTAGACATGGTCGAACTGAACGGCATAAACGAAAAGTTGGACAGTCTTTACAGGGTTTATGTTGAAGGAATAATGAAGATGGATACCGTCAAGGAGTTTTACCCTGATGCGAATCTTACGCTTAGAGTGGCCTATGGCAATGTCAAATCCTACAAACCAAGGGACGGAGTGGAGTATATGCCGTACACGACAATAGAAGGGATAATGGAAAAAGAAAATCCACAGATATACGACTATGTTGTGGAGAAGAGGTTGAAACAGTTGTATAATGCGAAGGATTACGGTGTATATGCGAATGAGAAAGGGGAACTGCCGGTAGCCTTCATAGCGAGCAACCATACAACCGGAGGCAACTCTGGCAGTCCGGTGTTGGACGCTGACGGCAATCTGATAGGAATCAATTTTGACAGGAACTGGGAGGGAACAATGAGCGACATCATGTATGACCCTGATCAATGCAGAAACATCTCACTTGACATACGTTATTGCTTGTTTATCATAGACAAGTTCGCTGGAGCAAAGCATTTGATAGATGAAATGACAATAGTAAAATAAAATTGTAAAAGATGAAAATATCATATAAGTGGTTAAAAAGATACATTGACACAAACCTTAGTGCGGAAAAGATAGCTGAACTGTTGACTTTCGGCGGTCTGGAAGTTGAATCGGTGGAACTTGTAGAGACCGTAAAGGGAGGATTCAAGAACTATGTGGTCGGTAATGTCGAGACTTGTCAGATGCATCCTAATTCTGATCATCTGCATATAACAACCGTGGACGTGGGAGAGCAGGAACCTTTGCATATAGTCTGTGGAGCACCCAATGTGGCAAAGGGACAGAAAGTCATAGTGGCCAAGACAGGTGCCAGGGTTTACACTTCGGATGAGGAATACTTTGAAATAAAGAAATCGAAATTGAGGGGAGAAGTCAGTGAAGGGATGATATGTTCCGAAAAAGAGTTGGGGTTAAGCGACAATCATGACGGAATAATGGTTTTGGATGACACAGCGGTACCTGGAACTCCCGCAAAAGAATATTTTCAGATAGAGGAAGATTATATTCTGGAAATAGGCCTTACAGCCAACCGTTCCGATGCAGCATCGCATATAGGCGTTGCCAGGGACTTGCTTGCAATACTTAATCTTCAAAACAACAGAAAGGACAAGCTGAAAATTCCGTCAGTGGAAGAATTTTCAGCCGAAAGGATTGAAAACGTATTGGACATAAAGATAGACACGGGGCTTTGCAAACGTTATACGGCTCTGACAATAAGCGGTATCAAGGTCGGGGATTCCCCAAAATGGCTTGCCGACAGTTTGAGAACGATAGGTATAAGACCCATCAACAACATAGTAGATGCTACTAATTATGTACTGATGGAAACGGGACAACCTCTGCACGCATTTGACCTGGCCAAGGTCAAGGGAAATAAGGTTGAGGTAAAGACGCTGGCGAAGGGAACGAAGTTTACGACATTGGATGGTACGGAAAGAGAGTTGAACGGCAGGGAAGCGATGGTTTGCAATGCAGAAGAGCCTATGTGCATGGGGGGAATATATGGAGGAATGCTTTCGGGAGTGAATGCGGATACGGAAAGCGTTCTGATAGAAAGCGCTTATTTCGAACCTGTAGTTATACGAAAAGCCTCAAAATATCACGGTTTGAAAACAGATGCATCATTCCGTTACGAAAGAGGTGCAGATATAAATATCACTCCTTATGCTTTGAAAAGGGTTGCCTTGTTGATACAAGAAATTGCGGGAGGATATGTCAGTTCGGAATTGATTGACGTTTATCCGGTCAAAATCAATCCTGTCAGAATAGAATTGGACTACAAACGTATGGACGGTCTGATTGGCAAAAGCATTGAAAGACAAATCGTAAAAAACATATTGAATTCCCTGGACATAGATGTTGAACAGGAAAACGAAAACGGACTGACGGCCATTGTCCCTACAAACAAAGTGGACGTGACAAGGGAATGTGATTTGGTGGAAGAAATACTGAGAATATACGGTTACAACAATGTGGAAACCGGAAACTCAATAAGGAGTTGTCTATCCTCCAAAGACGGTCTTGATACGGATAAAATACAAAACTCTGTTTCCGACTATCTTTCTTCAGTAGGATTCAATGAAACAATGAATAACTCCCTCACAAAACTGGCATACTACAAGGACAATGAAGATTTCCCTATGGAAAACTCCGTTTGTATTCTTAATGCCTTGAGCAAGGACTTGGGACAGATGAGACAAACATTGTTGTACGGTCAATTGGAAACGATAAGCTATAACATCAACAGAAAGACATCCGATTTGAGAATATTCGAATTCGGAAACTGCTATGTCAGAAACGCAGATTGCCCGGATGATGCAGCTGTAGGCAAACGCTATTGCGAGCAGAAGCATCTGGCAATCCTGACCACCGGAAAAACCGTTGAAAGCTGGCAACGAGAAAGAACCAATACTGATTTTTATTACCTGAAAAACATATTCACGAACATACTAGAACTGTTGCGGATAGACCAATCCCGTTTTTCTTTGGAACAGATGACAAACGGTTACTATCAATACGCTCTTGCTTACGTGAACAAAGAAAACAAAAAGACCGTTGCGACACTTGGATTGCTCAAGCGTTCGGTATGCAAGGGCTTTGACATAAAGCAGGATGTTTATTATGCGGACGTAAATTGGGATTTGCTTTTAAGGCTTGTCCCTTCAAAAAATGCAAAATACGAAGAGATCTCAAAATTTCCTGAAGTAAGACGGGATCTTGCGCTGGTAGTATCGGAGGATGTTACTTTCGCTCAAATAGAATCCCTGGCTTATCAGTGCGAAAAGAAACTATTGCGTTCCGTATCATTGTTTGATGTATATAAAGGTGACAAACTACCGAAAAACTGCAAACAATATGCCATTGCATTTGTATTGCAGGACAAATCGAAGACCCTTACTGACAAACAGATAGAAAATATAATGAACAGAATGTTGCATACTTTTGAGCAACAGCTTGGAGCAAAATTGCGTTAATACCATGAAATCTTTGGTTGATTATGACATAAAGATTCTGATAGCCCTTTTGCAATCACTGAAAGGAAGACGAGATTTTTTCAAATTTTTAGTCAACAATGGCTATCCTGAACTTGCGGCATGGAGCAATGCGATAAGGGGCGATGAAGAGGCATTACATTGGCTGTTTGACAACGGGTACGGCACTTTGGGTGTACTTAGCAACGCCATAGACGGAGAGAAAAAAGCAGTACAATGGGTAATGATGTCAAGAGATGAGTTTTTGATTAACTTCTCCGCTGCATGCAGAAAAGAAGAAGACGGAATGAAATGGCTTAAGGAAAAAGATTTGGAAATCTTCATACAGATGGTATACAGTATAAGGACGATTCTTGAACTACAAATAAAAGATCAAATATTTTGGTACAGATGGAAAAACTGAACAGAATCAGAATCAACTTGATGCAAAACAGAAATCCAATAATAAACAATACCGTTTTATTTGTATTGTCTTACCTTTCTGTTTTCTATCTATTGCAGATAACAACCATTGTCCCTGCTTTTACAAGAGGAGTTTCAATAATTATTTACACTTCCTGCTTAGATTTTGAAACGAAAACCTCTTCCGTATCGGCCGATATATGGAAATCCGTTGACAACGTGATATCCATATTCGGAACTTCCATAATCTTTATAACTATACTATTGCTTGTTTCTATACTATTGCTGAAAAAATGGGAGACTGAGAAGATACAAGTCAAACGATTATTGTTATGGATAGTGATATGTGCTTTTTCCAGACTATGCGTGCAGTTTATTTGCGGACATGTATTCAATCTATGGAGTTTCAATCTCGTAACTGATTTTCTTGGCATTACATTCCCTTCCATTATTTTAAAATTTCTATTCGTTTTGTTCGTCTTTCTTTTTCTCGTACTTGGATTTTACGGTATGTCCTTTTTAGTCAAATATGTCATTAATCCTTACACGGGAAATTTCAAAGAACAATTGAAATCAAACTATATATATCCATCCATTCTAGGAAGTGTAATCTTGATTCTCTTCTTTGTTCCGTATAACCCAAGATTTGTCTTTACCGAACCCCTTAACGCATTGTCCGTAGCATTGTGCTTATACTTTTTAGTTTACAAGACAGCAAAGAACCGCTATAACTTCGTAGAAGAACAGCAAATGGAACCGGAAAATGAAAAAATCAATATCATATTGCTTGTTCTTATTTCGATTTTAATGTGCGCCATCAAAATATTTTTTGACAAGGGAATACTTCTGGAAGTTTCCACTTACAGAGACTATTTTGTAGAAAACGTTATATTGTCAGTTACAATAGCAGCACTTTCAATTTTTGCAATAATATTGTTTGTCATCTACAAAAAACGAAAGAAAAGAAAAGCTCTGGAACAGGAAGAAGAAAGAAAATCGATATACGACTCGGTCATTGACTATGACAATGACTCCTCAGCCATATCACGAATAGATATGGACAAATACAAAAGAAACTGGGATGAAAAGGATAATCTTCCAGATTAAACTCTCTTGACCCTGAAGAATATTGCATCACATACAATTATGAGGGCAACAGTTACAATCGAACTCAATCCTATCCTTATAAACATTCTTCCCAACTCATTGATTCTGAAAGTTTCCACAATAATCAGCAAGGAAACGTGTATTAAAGTCATAATGGATACATAAACAAGAAACTTCACGAATCCCATATCCGACGCGGAAGGATTGTTTTCAGAGTTAGTATCCTGATTTGGAGCAAAAATTCCGGTAAACACAGGTCGTATAAATGCGGTAAACACACTTACGGCTGTATGGAATCCGACCTGAGCGGAGAATACATCAACACAAAAACCCAAAAGAAAAGACGCTGTCAACACAAGCCATTTTGGGCAATTGTATGGCATGAACAATATAAACCAAACGTAAAGCAATGGCTCCACAAAACCGAACAAGTTAACATTATTGAGAATCAAAACCTGTACGGCCAAAATAAGTATGAATTGCAAGACACCCTTTATTATTTTCTCAGCCATCTTTCATTCCCTTTTCAAGTTCATCCTGTTCTATCTTAAAAAAGTTTTTCACCACATAGACATATTCCAATTTGTTGTAATCGACAGAAAACCTTATGTCTATGTTATAAAAACCAGTTCCTTTGTCCTTTTCAAAACTTTTCACGTATCCAACATCTATTCCTTCGGGAAGATTCCTAGAAAAACCGCTTGTAACAATGGTATCTCCCTTTTTCAAAGGCATGGATGAAGGCATGTCTATCACCTGACCCGTCGTATAGCTGCCACCTTCCCAACTCAATGTTCCTGTCAACATTGTCCTTTTGTTCCTCACTGCAATCTTGCTGTCCTGATGAAGAACACTCATTACAAGTGCGAAATTATCGGTAACCTGAGTGACTATCCCCACTATGCCGTTTTGAGCTATCACACTCATATCCTTGGTTATCCCGCTAGAACGGCCTTTATTCAACATGAAATAATTATTCCTCCTGTTTGTCGACTTAGATATGATCTTGGACTCTATAAACGTGAACTGCTGTTTGTAAACAGTATCGTTAACTTCAAATTCCCTCTTTGTAAACTTTACATAGGAAGATTCTATCTCCGCTCTTAATCTGGCATTTTCCCTGACCAGTTCCTCATTGGCCGAAGCTAGATAAAAATAATGCGTAATCTTATCGAGTTGCCTGTAGGTATTTCCTGCAATATTGTTCGCAATATTGGTTATGAATGAACCTTGATAATACGAATTGACGGAAATAAGATATATTGCCACCCCTTCAAGTATCAGAAACAAAAAAACATAGTAATATCTTTCGAAAAATCGTATAAGGTTGTTCATATCAAAGCATAACTGCTTGCAAAAGTAGGAATAAATTTTGTGATTGAAAGAAAAAACGATACTTTTGCAACATACTAATCTTTAAACGGTCTTTCTTATGAAAAAGTTGATGTTGGTTTTTGCGGCATTGTTTGTTGCCGTTTCCTTTCTGGGTTGCGAAGACAAAGAACAGATAGAGGAATTGACGGGTTCACTTGATATAGTAGTTGATGGCAAGGAATATCATTTGCCGACAGCCGTATTTATAGCCAAGGACGGCAAAACCACCATAACATCCACAAACATCTCTCATTCCGTTATGATAACGTTCAAAGGGGAATCACAAGGTAAATACGTCCTGGGACTGGGTGACAACCTTCTTTCCGCAATAGGTAACATAGGCAACATTCTGAATATGGACAATACGGTATTGTATGCTCCTTCCGGAGATCTGACAAAAGAGAGTACAACATCCGTTTACGGGGAATTGGAGATTTCTTCCTATTCATCATCCAAAATAAAAGGCAGTTTTTCAGCCCATGCGTTGAAATCCGAACTTATAGGAGGCAACGTTGATTTGGAGTCTTTGGCAAACAGTCTGACTGAAATAAGCGGAAGCTTTACCGCAATAGGTACTGATTTGAACTAATCCAAATGTAAAATCGTAATAATCATGAAAAACGTTGTTATTGCATTTACAGTGGTCGTATCATTTCTGTTTTTCTCTTGCAGCAACGAGGAATCAGACTCGACCAACGGCATTTTGGACCTGACAATAGTCAATGACACATATCATTACCCTGTCACGGAGTTCTTTTACGACAACTCCAATACATTAATCGAAGGAAGGAACGGAACCGATGATATTCAAATACGATTTGAAGGCAAGGCAGTAAAAAAATACACGTTGGGACTGTGTTCCACCGCTGATTCGATAGGAAATTGTATGGACAATGTGGAAACGGTGTCAAATACCGTTTCATACAAGGACCCTTCCGACAACAAACAATACTCAATTGTTTGCGGAATCCTTACCATAAGGGATTACACCTCTGAAAACGTTGAAGGCATTTTAACGGCAAAGGCTTTGGATGAAAAGACAAAACAGGATTTGTATTCAGGAACAATCCATCCGGATGATGTAATGCCGTTATTGAAAGATGTTTCGGCCCAGTTCAAGGCTGTAAGAAGAAAATGAATTCAGAAAACAAAAAAAATCTTTTCTGGAAAGAAAAAAACGGATTCAGAAAAGAAATTCATGGAATAAGGTTTGGATAATGATGAATTTCTGAAAGGGTGAATACAATCCTGAAAAAGGATATGCGACACTTTATATTTGTGATATGAATATATCATAAAAAAACGGCATCCGTCTTTTCATGGATGCCGTTTGGTTTGTGGGAGTAATAGGAGTCGAACCTATGACCCTCTGCTTGTAAGGCAGATGCTCTAAACCAACTGAGCTATACTCCCCTTTTGCGAATGCAAAGATACGACTAATTTTGTTCCTACCAAATTTTTTAGCTGTTTTTTTATACCTGCATCGCATTTTTTTTCTCTGAGAACTTACCGTCCCTATATGCTACCTCTCCATTCACAAAGGTGCAAACTACTTTATTATCAAAGACTTCACCCTCCAAAGGAGACCATTTGCATTTGTACAAAAGAGAAGATTTCGTAACCTCTGTTTTTTTTGTCGTATCGATTAAAACGAAGTCTGCAAAATATCCTTCTCTAATAAAGCCCCTGTCTTTGATTGAAAATATTTCGGCTGGATTGTGAGACATTTTTTCAACCATTTTGGTCATGCTCAGTTCTCCTTCCCTGACCAATTGTAAAACGACAAGCAGCGAGTGTTGAATTGACGGCATGCCGGAAGGAGCGAGAAAATACGGTTGTTTTTTTTCTTCCAATGCATGCGGAGCATGGTCAGTGGCTATTATGTCTATCTTGTCTTCTCTCAGAGCCTTCCTCAGAGCATCCCTGTCTTTAGACGTTTTTAATGAAGGGTTACACTTTATTAGATTGCCTTTTTGCTTGAAGTCTTCAGAACTAAACCAAAGGTGCATTGGAGTTACTTCCGCAGTTATAAATTTGTCGTTGATATTTGCCGAAGACAACAAGGACAGTTCCTTTTCTGTACTGATATGTGTGATATTTATTCGGGTATGATATCGTTCCGCCAGGTTTATTGCAAAAGATGTCGATTTATAGCATGCTTCCGTTGTGCGTATCAGCGTATGTACATCGTATGGAAGGTTTTCCGTATGTTCATTTTTATACATGACAGTGTTGTCACGGATAATCGACTCGTCTTCGCAATGTATAGATATAATCTTTTCCTTTTCGGAGGAGAATAAACGATGCAGTACCTGTTCATCCTCCACCAGCATGTTTCCCGTTGAAGAACCGAGAAACAGTTTTATTCCGCAAGACTGGTTACGTCTTACTGATAATGCCTGTTCTACGTTGTTATTTGTTAGACCGTAAAAAAAAGAATAATTGCAGAACATACTGTCTTTCGCAATAGACAATTTGTTCTGCAACGCTTCCAGTGTTGTGGTCGGCGGTTTGGTATTTGGCATTTCAAGAACAGTTGTCACTCCTCCGGCAACGGCTGCTTTGGATTCTGTAAACATATCTGCCTTGTATTCCAATCCAGGTTGCCTGAAGTGGACATGTGTATCTATTACACCAGGTAATAATACCAGTCCCTTAAAATCCATTATTTCGGTATCTGTCGGCAGATCAACAGGATCATTTTCATAAATCCGTTTGATTCTCTTGCCTTCAACCAATATGTTCAAAGGTTTTGTTTCACCTTCGTTAACCACTAAAGCACCCTTCAGGTATTTATGCATGATGCTTTAATCAAATTTCAACTCAGATTCCACTTCTGCGGCTATGGATTGGTCTACAAGAATTCTGCCGCAGTATTCGCATACAATGATTTTCCTATGCATTCTTATGTCCATTTGCCTTTGATGAGGTATTTTGTTGAAACAACCTCCGCATGCATCTCTGTCAACCGTCACTACAGCCAAACCGTTTCGTGCATTGGAACGGATTCTTTTGAATGCAGTAAGGTATCTTTCTTCAACAGATTTCTCATTTTCCAAGGCCTGTTCAGTGAGAACTTTCTCCTTTTCTTCGGTTTCCTTTATTATTTCGTCAAGTTCGGATTTCTTGATTTCGAGATCCTTTATTTTTTCTTGATAATCCTCTTCGTATTTTGCGATTTCAAGCTTGTAAGCCTCTATTCTTGCCGAGAACTCCTTTATCTTTTTCTCGCAAAGTTGTTTTTCCAATTCCTGAAATTCTATTTCTTTTGACAGAGATTCGTACTCTCTGTTGTTTCTTACGTTGTTCTGTTGATTGGAATATTTTTCCACGAGAGCTTCACATTCCTTTATCTTGTGCTGTTCTTCCGCTATTGAATCCTTACAAGATGATATGTCAGTTGTGGATTTGTTTATTTTTGTCTTTAATTTTTCCGTTTCATCTTCCAAATCCTGCACCTCCAAAGGAAGTTCCCCACGTATAATCCTTATTTTATCTATTTCGGAATAAATCTTTTGCAGCTTATACAAAGCTATCAACCGCCTTTCAACAGTCAAATCCGCATCCTCGTTCTTGAACACCGGAGTGACTGCTTCGGATTCTTTTTCTTTTACTTTTTTTGCCATTATCGTTATTGTTATATATTCTTTATTTTGTTGGGACTGTCATCGCAAAATAGGGGAACAAAATTACAAAACTTTTTTGATATTAAATTTGCAAGGCATCTTTTTGCAATTGACTCACTTTCAAAGTGTCCTATGTCTGCAAGCAATATTCTGCCGTTCGCTTCCAAAAAAGTGTGATACTTAATATCGGACGTAAGATAACAGTCTGCTCCTGCTTCAATAACCTTTTCAAGCAATTCACCTCCGCTTCCTGTACACAATGCAATTCGTTGCAACATTTCTTCTTTACCATTGACATACCTTATGTTATGAATCTTAAGCTTGTTTTTTATATCAAGTAAAAAAGATATGTAATCCATTTTCTTTGGCAATATACCCATGCCTCCTATTCCGAAAAAACCTTCTTCTCCAACGTTTGTATCAAAGGATGTAAAGTTTTGAAGTCCAAAACTTTGTGCCAACATTGTATTCAGTCCTGTTTGTGCCGCGTCAAGATTGGTATGCATGGAATATATTGTGATGTTGTTTGCTATAGCATAAAGCAGTGCTTCTGACGAATTATCCTTTGGCAGAAATCGTTTTATGCTTTTGAAAACCAATGGATGATGCGAAATAACCAGATTACAGTCAAGATTTTTCGCTTTTTTCAAATTGTTTATGTCAATATCCAAACATACGAAAATACCATTGCAACATTGTTCCGTATTTCCGCAAAGCAAACCGGAATTATCATATTCTTCCTGCCATGCTTCTGGAATTTGTTCATTCAGGTAACATATTATATCAGCTATCTTGGTCATTGTATGTCGTATTATTTGCGAATTAATCCAATGTTGTAAAAATTGCCATATAAGGAGAGTTGAAACATACCGTTATAAGGCTTTGTTCAGGTTGAAATACAATCGAGATTTTCATTTTAAATGAATTACTCTGCAAAAGTACATTTTTTTTGTAACTTCGCATCTTGAATTTAAAGTGTATATAGATGTCAATATCGATAAAGAATCTTACTAAAATATATGGGGAGCAAAAGGCATTGGACAATGTCAGTATAGAAATAGACAAAGGGCAGATAGTCGGATTATTGGGGCCAAACGGTGCAGGAAAGAGCACAATGATGAAAATTATCACATGTTTTATTCCTCCCACGGAAGGAAATGTGAAAGTTTGCAATTTTGACATTTTCGACAATCCGAAGCAGGTCAAGGAATGCATAGGATATCTTCCGGAACAGAATCCGATATATTATGACATGTATGTAAGGGAATTTCTCGGATTTATTGCAGGCATACACAAAATAGACCGGAAAAAGCGAAGGAACAGAATAGAAGAAATAATAGAATTGACTGGAATCAGTAAAGAGGCCAACAAAAAGATAGGTTCTCTCAGTAAAGGTTATAAGCAAAGAGTAGGACTAGCCCAGGCGTTGATACATGATCCTCAAGTATTGATATTGGACGAACCTACAACGGGCTTGGATCCTAATCAACTTATAGAGATAAGAGAACTTATAAAACAAGTAGGTAAAACGAAAACGGTTCTGTTGTCAACACACATTATGCAGGAGATAGAAGCGGTTTGTTCAAGAGTTCTCATCATAGATAACGGCAGGCTCGTTGCAGATGACGAGACGAAACATCTTGCGGCAGGACAAAATCTGGAAACCATATTCAGGAAAATCACCAACAATCCGTAAGATATGAGATTATTGTCTTGTTCTCAGACTTTGACATGTGAATTATAGTCTTTTTTTAATTTATAAATTCTTGGTGTGGTAAGAAATAAGTAATATCTTTGCACCGTAATACGATTTAGCAAACATTCAAAACATATTTTATTATGGTAAAAGTAGCAATAAACGGCTTCGGTCGTATAGGTAGAGTTTCTTTCAGAAACATTCAACGCAAAAAAAATGTTGAGGTAGTTGCAATAAATGACCTGACGGATGCATCTACATTGGCACATCTTTTAAAATATGATTCAGTACATGGTCGTTTTGATGGAGATGTTAAGGCTGATGGTGAATATTTGGTAGTGAACGGCAAAAAAATAAAAGTATACTCGGAAAGAGATCCTGAACAATTGCCATGGGGAGAATTAGGAATCGATATAGTCATAGAATCAACGGGTATATTCAAGACCAAAGAAAAAATGACCAAGCACATTAAAGCCGGTGCAAAAAAAGTCATTTTAACTGTTCCTGCCGACAAGGCAGATGATGTTGATGCAACTGTCGTTTTAGGAGTTAATGACGACATACTTACTAAAGAGATGACATGTGTATCCAATGCTTCATGTACCACCAATTGTCTTGCTCCTGTAGCCAAGGTGTTGAACGACAAGTTCGGTATTAAAAGAGGTTTAATGAATACAATTCACTCATATACCAACGATCAGCATATACTTGATTTGCCTCATAAGGATTTGAGAAGAGCAAGAGCAGCAGCTTGTTCAATAATTCCTACATCAACAGGCGCCGCAAAAGCTGTAGGATTGGTTATTCCGGAATTGGCCGGCAAATTGCACGGTCTTTCAATGAGAGTTCCTACTCCTGATGGTTCAGTTGTTGATTTAACGGTGGAATTGAACAGAAATGTTACTGTTGAGGAAGTAAATGCTGCAATGAAGGAAGCTGCAGAAGGTCCTATGAAAGGCATATTGGAATATGTTGAGGATCCTATAGTAAGTTGTGATATAGTTGGAAATCCTCATTCATCTATTTTTGACTCAAAACTTACAATGGTTATGGATGGAAACTTTGTAAAAGTCGTTTCATGGTATGACAATGAAAACGGTTATTCAAACAGAGTTTGTGATTTGGCTGAAAAACTTGCAAATCTTATTTAAATGATAAAACTTCAAAAGCAGGCAGTCTAAAAAAGGCTGCCTGCTTTTTTATTATTAAGTATTGAAATCTTATTACCTTTGCAAAAAATGATATACTGCAATGAGAATTTACATTGAGACTTATGGTTGCCAGATGAATATGGCGGATAGTGAAATAGTGGCTTCAATATTGAAACATGAAGGATATGATTTGGTTACCGATTTAAATAAAGCTGACATAATTTTCATAAACACCTGTTCCATCCGGGACAATGCCGAGCAAAGGGTAATAAAGCGGATATCAGAACTAGATGCCTTGAGAAAGAAAAAACATTGGTTGAAAATAGGCATACTTGGTTGTATGGCGGAAAGAATGCAAGATTCTCTGATAAAGACGCATAATGTTGATTTGGTAGTCGGACCTGATTCTTATAGAGATATTCCACGGTTATTGTCTTCTCAAGGTGAGGGATGTGGAGATTTGATATCAACGGAATTATCCGAGACGGAAACATATTCTGAGATATATCCCGCAAAAATAAACTCCAATGGAGTTACTGCCTTTATCCCTATAATGAGAGGCTGTGAGAATTTTTGTTCGTATTGTGTTGTTCCATATACGAGAGGAAAGGAGCGTAGCAGGGATTTCAGGACAATTGTCAATGAGGCGGAAAAACTGTTTAGTCAAGGATATAAAGAAGTAACTCTGCTTGGACAGAATGTTAATTCTTATTTATGGAACCAAGGAGAAAAGGATGAGGTGAATTTTGCAAAACTTATATCGTTGGTAGCAGAAATAGATCCTTTACTTCGTGTAAGATTTTCCACATCACATCCTAAGGATATTTCACAAGAACTGCTTGATACAATAGCAAATTATGACAACATATGTAAGTTTATTCATCTACCTCTACAATCAGGCAGTAACAGAATTCTTCGTTTAATGAACAGAAAGTATACTGTAGAAGAATACCTTGACAAAATAAACAGAATAAAGAGAACGATACAAAATTGTAGTATTTCTACTGATATAATTTCCGGTTTTTGCACTGAAAGTATAGAAGATCATGAATCTACTCTGAATATAATGAAAGAAGTTTGTTATGATTCTGCTTTTATGTTCAAATATTCTGAACGACCTAATACATTGGCAGCTAAAAAATATAAAGATGATGTATCTGATTGCGAAAAAACACGTAGACTTGAAGAAATAATCAATTTACAAAGAGAACTTTCTTTTCAGAGCAACAAGCAAGACATAGGCAAAACATTTGAAGTGTTAATAGAGGGAGAGTCGAAACGCAGTACAGATAAATTACTCGGAAGAAATTCTCAAAACAAAGTAATATTATTTGACAAGAAAGATTTTCAACCTGGACAATACGTAAAGATAAAGGTTAATGACTGTACTTCAGCAACATTATTCGGTGAAACAGTGTCTTAATAAAGACTTTTTTTATTCATTAAATTTCATCGTTAAAAAAAAGTAGTAAATTTGCCAAGCAAATATAATGCGTTTGTCGTTAATAATATAGTTCAATCATGAAAAAACACTATTTAATTGTAACAGTAGGTATTTCTTTGTTTTTGTTTTCCTGTACATCACAGAAGAATTTGATTTATCTGCAAGGAGCAGAGGATGCGGCTGGTGAATCTGTGTATAATTATCCTGCAAATACAACGAATTATTCTCCAAATTACTTGTTGGCGGAGCAGGATATGTTGTACATACAAATCAATTCCAATATAGGAGAAGAAGCCAGTAAATTGTTCTCAAGTTCAACTAACACGAATTACATGAATACGGACAATGCTGTATTCCTCAACAGTTTTGTTGTAAATAAAGATGGAGAGATTTCACTTCCAATTATAGGTAATATTTATGTTAAGGGACTGACTATAGAACAGGCAGAAAATAAGATAAAAGAGAAAGCAGAGGAATATGTGGAAGGAGTCATAGTCTCCTGCAAGATGGTAAATTATAAGGTATCTATTTTGGGAGAAGTTACCCGCCCCGGAACGTACACTTTCTATCAACCTAGTGTAAGTGTTTTTGACGTCATAGCAGCGGCAGGTGATTTGACTTACTACGGAAACAGACATAGGGTGAAAATTGTTCGCAAAACACCTAATGAAGACATAATATACAACATAGATCTAACGGAATCTTCAATTCTTCAGAACAGCAAATATTATTTGCAGCCGGGTGATATAGTATATGTAGAACCGAACAAAAATACAAAAGCCTTGACCACATTGAATGTTCCGTTAAATACAATAACCAGTTCTCTTTCAATAATTACATCAATAATATCTGTTCTTTCTTTGATTTTGGCATTAAATAAAAAATAACGAAAAGTGGATAATAATTCAACCAAGGTTCAGGAAACCTTAAATAATCAGGAAACTTCTGCCATAAATGTAGCAGAAATCTTTTTTAAAATGCTTGAAAACTGGCATTTGTTTGTCATTGCAATAGTAGTAGCTCTTATAGGTGCTTTTTTAATAACAAAATATTCGACTTCGTTGTACGAAGCGGAAGCAACTCTTCTAATCAAAAACAATGATGAGATGCTTTCAAATCTATATATGGTCAACAATATGATAGGGGCCCGCAATCAAGTGAACTTCCAAAACGAGATAGGAATAATCCAATCCCTTTCCATGGTAAAAAGGACTATAAAAGCACTGGATTTCCATAAGACATATTATCAGAAAGTAAATTTTAGATATGTCGACATATACAAAGATTCTCCGTTTGTCGTTGATATTGATTTTTATCAAACACAACCAACAGGTGTTATGATTAACGTGGAACTTACAGATAAGAATAAATGCTTAATATCGTATAAGAATCAAGATAATATTCCTGTTTATGATTATTCTGAAGATGTCGTTTTAGAAGAACTGACAAGTATTCCCGAGAGAAAAGCTTATTTAAAATACGGAGAATGGTATGAAAAAGACGGTATGAGATTTAGAATTCTCCTTAAAGATACAATAAGATGGAATGAAAATTATTCCAGAATGAATTATGCTTTTACCATAAATGATTTAGATGCTGTAGCAGAACAGTTTAACTCTACTAAGATAGAATTAGTCAACAAAGAGTCTTCGATAATTTCCATAAAATTCAAGCACGAGAATAAAAACAAGGCAGTAGATTTTGTAAATATGTTATGTAAGATTTACATAGATCTTACATTCGAAGAAAAAACTCATCTTAATGTCAGTACAATAGAATTTGTAAATTCTCAAATTGACGCAATAGCTGATTCGCTTAATATAGCTGAAATGAAACGAGAAACTTTTCAGCAAAATAACAATACTCTTAATTTGACAAATGATGCCGTTTATTTGTTTGAACAATCAAACGAATTAGATAAAGAATTGGCATTGGAAAGAACCAAAAGAGAATATTACAACAGTCTTGAAAGATATATAAACAAGGCCAATTTAGATGGAGGTGTTGCTGCTCCATCAACAATGGGAATAGAAGATCCTTTACTAAATAAATTGGTAGAGAACTTAACGGAGTTGATAATCGAAAAACAAAGATTATCAACATCATTGAAAACAAAAAGCCCAAGAATGAAAGAACTTTCCTTACAAATAGAAAGCATTAGATTGCAAATACAGGAAAGTCTTAGAACTATAAAAAATATCTCTGACATAAATCAAAGAGAATTGACAAGACGAAATAATCTTTTACAAACAGAAATTGACAAATTGCCTTCAACGCAAAGAAACATGATTAACATAGAAAGGCAATTCAAATTTAATGACGAAATTTATAATTTTCTTTATCAGAAAAGAGCAGAAGCAGAGATATCCAAAAATGCAGCATTGCCTAATCACAAAGTCATAGATGCTGCAAAGTTTGCAACTCAAGTTTATCCTAAAACTATATTGAACTTTTTGATAGCAATATTGTTAGGAATACTTGTACCGAGTGCGTATATCTTTATAAGATATCTCTTGAAGACAACCATAGAAAGTAAAGATGATTTAGAAAGAATTTCCTCTGCTCCTATTTTGGGTTATATCCCGGAAATACCTAAGGAATACAACAAAATGATTGTATTTGACAAGCCCAAATCTCAAATAGCTGAATCATTCCGTTCTTTGAGAACAAATATAAAATATATACTGTCAAGTTCTAATACCTCGGATAATGAAGGCAAAGTAATATTAATCACATCATCTTCTCCTAGTGACGGTAAGACTTTGACTAGTTTGAATATTTCTTCCATTTTCTCTTTAACAGAAAAAAAGACTTTGATTGTCGGTTACGATTTGAGGAAACCTATATTGCATAAGATTTTTGGTGTAGGTGGTGGAAATGGCGTTAGCACTTATTTAATCGGAAAATGCACTCTAGAGGATGCATTGCAACATACAGAATTTCCTAATCTGGATGTTATGGTTGCAGGTCCTGTACCACCAAATCCGTCTGAATTGATAGATTCTGAAGCCAATAGGGCATTGTTAAGAGAGTTGAGAAAGCGTTATGATTACATTATTTTGGACACGCCTCCGGTTTCTTTAATTGCGGATGCACAATGTTTGGCAAAAGAATCCGATATAAATCTGTTTGTGGTAAGATCAAATGCTACCGACAAAGGCGTTCTGAAAATCTCGTTGTCTGAATTGGTCGACAGAAACAACGTCAAGATAAACTTCATACTAAACGGTGTTAGAAGCGCCATGCAGAAATATGGATACGGTTACGGCACCCGATATGGATACGGTTACGGATACGGTTATGGATACGGATACGGTTATTTTGACGATGACCAGACACCTAAAAAGAAATCAAGAGGAAAACACAAATAAAAAAAATAAAAACGGGCACTGAAATATGCCCGTTTTTGTTATGCAGAGATGAAACATTACAATATCCCTATATTCATTCCAGAACTGGCCTGTCCCAACAGATGCATATATTGCAATCAGAGACATATCTCCGGACAATTGGAAGCGGTTCCTACTGAAAAAGTCGTCAAAATAATAGAAGAGCATCTTTCTACATTCAAATATCCCTGTGAAGTAGAGGTCGCTTTTTTCGGGGGCAATTTTACAGGTATAGAAATGGATCTTCAAAAATCCTATCTTGATGTGGTGCAACCTTACATCAAAAGCGGCAGGGTCGGAAGCATAAGAATATCCACGCGTCCTGATTACATAAATGACAACATACTTGAACAATTGAGAAAGTATAATGTCAAAACGATAGAATTAGGGGCCCAATCACTTAGTGAAAAGGTTCTTGAATTTGCGGAAAGAGGTCATAGTGTAAAAGATGTGGAGAATGCTTCAAAAAAAATAATAGACAAAGGATTCGATTTAGGCCTGCAAATGATGATAGGACTTCCATTGGACACAATTGAACAATCCAAGGCAACAGCCCGTAAGATTATGGCATTGGGAGCAAAATGTACGAGAATATATCCTGCATTGGTAATAAACCATACGAAACTGGCTGATATGTACGAAAGAGGAGAGTATGAGGCTTTGACCATTGAGCAGGCTGTTGACTGGACAGCACAGATCTATAAAATGTTTATTGAAGGAGGCGTCACCGTACTGAGAGTCGGTTTGCACCCTTCCGAGGATTTGATAAACGGAAAGGAGTTATTGGCAGGCCCTTTTCATGTATCATTCAAGGAATTGGTACTTACACAAATATGGAATGAAAGACTCAAGAACATACCATTAAATACTATGGAAATAATAGTCAATCCCAAAGACATAAACTATGCAGTAGGATACAATTCCAAAAACAAAAAAGAACTCATGTCGGAAATCGGTAACATAAAATTTTCAACGGATGATACCGTAAAAAGAGACGAATTCAGATTACTTTTGCACTAAATCACTATCATTTTCAATCTCTCGGCTATGATATTGCGTAAACGTATCATATCCATTTTATTTTTCAAAAGTTCCATTTGTACGTCCTCATCCGTCGTTGTAGTAAACTCTTCATCTATTTTGGAAATATAACCTGTTATCTTGTGAATTTTGAAGCGTAGAAGAGTTTCGGTTATGTGTTTGTCTATTTGTTTTTTTGATTCAGGCCGTGGTATGCTTATTTTATGCTTTTCTTCCCAATATGGACTTATTTCGTAAGACTTGACCAACAAGTCGGCTGCCAATTGACGAATTTCTTCATTCTCATTTGATACGAAGTATGAAAGTTCCGGAACCTGTCCGTTCTCATATATGGCCTTTCTGTAAATTTCAAATATCTGTCCGAACAACTTGTCTGCGAATTCTATTCCGTCATTGGCTATATCGCAAACGATGAAACTTACGGCAGGTATTTCTCTTTCTTCCAATTCTCCGTTTTCGGAAAAGATTTTCTGCGTTGTAAGCACATCGGAGTAATTGAACAGAATACCGATTATGGCCTTTTCCTGCTCGTAATCAGGGTTGACCTCTATTGGCCGTTCGTTTTTATTGGTAACAGAAGAGGATTGCATGATTTGTTTTGCCTGTTCTATACCTTCCTCTATCTGTTGTTTCTGATGTTCCTTCAGAACATTGTTCCTTAAGCTCTTGGACAACTCCGAATACAGCACTTCCTCTTTCACATCCAACAACTTGCCGCACTCCTGCAAATAAGTGGATCTCTCCAATGTATTTGGAATAAGTGATATGGTTTGAACTATATCCCTGACAAGTTCAGCTTTCTTGATAGGATCTCCCTGAGCCTGCTCCAACAAAAGGTTTGTCTTGTACAATATGAAGTTTTCAGAATTGTTCTGCAGGAATTCAATGAATTCCTCCTGAGTGTGTTTACGTGCAAAAGAATCCGGATCTTCCCCGTCAGGGAAAAGCAGTGTTCTTACCTTTAGTCCGTTTTTCAGGAAAAGATCTATGGCTTTAAATGTGGCTTTTATGCCTGCCTTGTCACCGTCATACAATATGGTAACGTTTTCAGTGTATCTTTTTATCAGCCGTATCTGGTCTTCCGTAAGAGCAGTCCCCGAGGTTGCAACAACATTTTTCACTCCGTTCTGGCTCATCATAACGACATCCATATTACCTTCTACAAGATAACACATGTCCTGTTTTGCCATTTCATTCTTTGCCAAATGCAAACCAAACAGAACCTTTCCCTTAGAATAGATTACGCTTTCGGGTGAATTTACATACTTGGCCTTTGTCTTGTCCGCAGACAATATTCGAGCCGAAAAACCCAAAGGCCTTCCTCCTATGTTATAAATCGGAAAACACACCCTTCCCCTGAACCTGTCATATAATCTGCCATTATTTTCATTACGTATGGAAAGACCCGATTTGACCAGATCATCCTCGGAATAACCGTTTGACAGGGCCGCATCGGTAAAATCAGACCACGAATCCTTGCAATATCCCAACCCCCAACGAATGATTGTATCCTTGTCCAGTTCCCTTTCCTTAAAATACGACAGTCCAACACTTCGGCCTTCATCATCGTTGAACAATATATCATGAAAATATCTTTGGGCAAACTCATTGACATGATATATTCTGTCCCTTTCCGTCTGTTCCTGTTTTTCCTGCTGGGTCAGTTCTCTCTCCTCTATACTTATGTTATACCTTTGAGCCAGCCATTTCAATGCCTCCACATACGTATAGTTCTCATGTTTCATAAGAAAGGATACGGCATCTCCGCCCTCACCGCATCCGAAACACTTGAAAATTCCACGAGAAGGACTTACATTGAACGAAGGTGTTTTTTCGTTGTGAAAAGGACACAATCCTATATAATTCGCTCCTCTTTTGCGAAGCGGAACAAAAGCACCTATCACGTCAACTATCTGCGTAGCGTCAAGAATCTTAGCTACATCCTCCTGTTTTATCATATCTGTTCTGTAAAATTACGCAATAAAATCAAGACTTGAAGCATAAGCGGGACAGACTCGCCATTTATTTTATTTTGTAGTTCATTTTTATGGTTCTGTCCTTATCCTTGCTTTTGTTACCATAAATGGCAAAAACCTCTTTCAGAATATATTTTCCGACATTATGCCTTTTGCAGTAGCTCTCATAACTGTCATTGTTGTAGTCAAAATCTTCCCTCCAACATATCTTGGGTGAAATATAACAATACGTCAGCTGCTCAAAAATCCCGTTTGCATTGTCCTGCCTTTCCAAAATCGTGAAATTGTTCTTCTCCGGAACCATGCAGACAATACCCCGTTCCCTGCAATAGGAAACAAGAGGTACTATTATGCTGTCATACATCCTTTCTATCTTTTCCAGATTGAAGTTACGGTATTCACTCTCTCCTATTTTCTGTATGGGCCTTAACTGGAGTATGTCTATCGGAATATTGCCGAAAATGTTACGGAACAAAGCCAGTTCCTCAATATTGTCTTCGTTCATCGTGTAGTTCAGTCTGACAGTAAATGACGGATGTTTTTCCTTTATTGCAATGAAGTCATTCATCAATCTTATGAAATGCCCGTAGTCCCCGTTTGTCATGAGGTTTTCATAAGTCTCTTTGGTAATGCCGTGAGCGGAAACGGTGATTTCATCCAGTCCGGATTCTATCATCCGTTCCAGATACTCTCTGTTCACAAGTCTGCCATTTGTGGTCAGGGATATGTACAGTATGCCGTATTTTTTACCGAGGTTTATCAAACCGGGGAGATTATCATTCAGGGTTGGTTCCGCCCCGCAACCTATCTGCAATTTCAAAGCTCTGTGGAACAAGGCATTGGCAATAATTGACAAATCCTCATCCTTGATTGTCCCGTGCAATTCCTTTCTTTTTTCTCCATCGCTGAAATAACACATCCTGCATCTGTAGTTGCATCCCAATACAGGGTCGATGTATATGCCCAGAATCCTCTTGTGCATGATGTGCATCAGTAATACGGCAAAAAGTTTGACCCTTCTGCTCCTTATCTTTCCGAATACTTTGAGAAGTCTGTAAAGATTCATTTTATGACGTTGTTTGACGGAAAAAGCATGCGTCAATTTCCAACATGCAAATATACGTTTTTATTCCTTACTCCGTTTTTACACTATGTGTAATCAAACACGCAAACCATGAAAATAGTTTACAGACTGAAAAAAAACTACTCATACGTTTTTATTATACTGTTAACCGTTCTTTATCTTGTATTCCTTTCCGACAACTGCTCTTCCGACTCGTATTCGAATGCGTACAGCTCACTGTATGCACAGGATATGTTCAAGCCGCACCACCTTTTGTATTGTCTTTTCGGGCACATCATTCTTCTTCTTTTCGGTTTTACAGACATTGAACCCATTACGCTTTTGCAGATAACCAACGCCCTTTTTGCCGGAGGCTGTCTGCTCGTTACAAGACGGATGATAAAAAGGGTAAATCGAAACGAGACATTTATTTCCTTTGCAATCCTTGCATGCGGAACATGCTTCGGTTTTGCAAGGTTCGCAATCGATAACGAGTGTTACATAATTCCGGTGTTCTTCAATCTGCTTGCGTTGTACTATATGCAGGTCTTTCTTGTGAAAAACACCATGTCCCGACTCGTAAAGGCTTCCTTAAGCATTGTTGCTGCCTGTCTTTTCCACCAGATAGCCGTATTGGTGTGGATATGTCTGTTTGTGGTATTGATTGCCAACAGAAACGGGAAATACTCACTCATATTTCTGTCGATAAGCATGGTTGTGCCTTTGGCTTATTGGATTGCAAGTTACGGTGTTACCGGTTCTGCCAACGTTTCTTCCCTTATGGGTTTCGTCCTGCATGATTATCTGGACGGAACGGCTCAAATGCCGCAGTTGAAACAGGTTGTTATGCTTACGTTGGCAAGTCTTTTCAGAACGTTTCTCCAGATGCACGGTTATGTTTCCGAGATAGCAAGACTTAATCCTTTGGCTTTTACGATAATTTGCCTTGTCGTTATCGGTCTTGTGGTTTTGGGCATGATACGGTTTGCGAAGGCGAAGAAACGTTCCCTCATACTTTTTCACGACAGAAGATTCGTAAGACTGCTTTGGCTTGTCCTTGTCTTCAATATTGCCTTTGCGGCCTTTTCAAACGGAAATGCGGAGTTCATGGTGATGATTCCTTTTGTTGCCATACTGATTTTTTCATATTGTTACACGAACCAAAGCGTTCTTCTTTACCTGTCGTGTGCCATGTTGATATGGAACGTTCCTTTCGGGCTGTATCCTTATGCCTTTACGAGGATGCACTGCAATGAAAGGACGGCCGACCTCATGCGTCTTCATCCTGAAGCGGTATATGTCCTTATGGAAAAACCTTATGTCGAAAACATATATCTCTACAAATACTCAGACGAGGATATGCCTTTGATGTACAATGCACATAAATACGATTCCGTCATGTTCAAAGAGCACAAGGCGCAAGGCAGAGAGGTGATAACCGATGTCATAGGGGCGGAAAGTCCTTTGTCGAGAGCAAGCATGGTTACCGAAATCAAGTTTCGTTTCGACGGAATCAAGAAAGAAAAAATTCTTTTCAGATTTCATTTTCTTGGAATCAAAAGAGAGTTGAGTCTATTGTAATTAAGCATAAAATAGACTACTTTTGCAGACGGAAAAAGCATGTTTGAAATGAAGGAAATAATAATCGCAACTCACAATTCCCATAAAGTGGAGGAAATAAAGCCTCTTTTGGAACCTTTATTCAAGGTTGTAAGCCTCAGGGATTTGGGTTTTGACAGCAACATACCGGAAACGGGGCTCACGCTTAAGGAGAATGCCAGACAGAAAGCCCGTTGCATTTGGGACAAATACGGTAAGGATTGTTTTGCCGACGATACCGGTCTTATGGTCGAGGCGTTGGACGGAGCACCCGGGGTATATTCGGCACGGTTTGCAGGAGAGGGTTGCAGTTTTGAGGACAACATAAACCTGCTGCTTGAGAAGATGAAAGGCAAATCGAACCGTAAGGCCTACTTTGCAACCGTGATATGTCTTATTCAA
Organism: uncultured Bacteroidales bacterium; assembly: GCA_944320415.1. Lineage (GTDB taxonomy): Bacteria > Bacteroidota > Bacteroidia > Bacteroidales > P3 > Onthomorpha. Next base: position 211,372 of record CALUHJ010000001.1, on the reverse strand, counting down.
AACGGGAAGGAGATGTTTTTTGAAGGACGTTGTGAGGGAACCATACTTGAAGAAAAAAAAGGAATGGAAGGATTCGGTTACGACCCTGTATTTCTTCCCGAGGGCTCGAAGGAGAGTTTTGCACAAATGAGTATGGAGGCAAAGAACAGGATAAGCCACAGGGGGATCGCGACTTCGAAACTGGTGGAATATCTTTTAAACCGATAGGATTATGATTAAAATGGAGGATTTCAGGGAAGATACGGTTTTTCAGGCTGCCAAAGCCATGGGCATGGCGGCTTTGACCGCTCCCAAGGCAAGAGGAACGGATAACTTGTCCATCGCTATTGCTGGAAAAGAAGAATTGCATGTGCTTTCAGAAAAACTGGAAGAACTGTACAGGGAGACACAACAGGAGTTTCTGCACAGAGACGCTCAAAACATATTGGCGGCTCAGGCAGTGTTGCTTATTGGCAGCAGAGTAAATGTACTCGGATTGGATTGCGGTTATTGCGGATTTGCAACATGTGCCGAAAAACAGGAAAAACAGGCCACTGCACCATGTTTTTTCAATGCCAACGATCTGGGCATAGCAATAGGCAGTGCTTGTTCCACCGCTTCGGACTGGAAAGTGGATACGAGGGTTATGTTTTCGGTAGGAATGGCGGCCAGAGCACTCGGCATGTTGAAGGATTGTCCTATTGTTCTGGCTATAGCCATGAGCGCATCGGGCAAAAGCATATTCTTCGACAGGACGGTAAACAAATAGTAAACAAAATAGTTTTTAACAATGTTACAGCTTGGTTATATAAGAGAGAACAGGGATTTGGTGATAGAGCGTCTCGGAGTAAAGAACTTCAAGGATGCGGACAAAATAATAAGTCAGGTTATAGAAAAAGACAATAAACGACGTGGTCTGCAGATGGAGCTGGACAATCTTAAGGCGGAAGCTAATCGTTTGGCCAAAGAAGTCGGAATGCTTTTCAAGGAAGGAAGGAAGGAAGAGGCAGAGCAGTCCAAAAGCAAATCCGTTGATTTGAAGTCACGCGAAAAGCAATTGGGTGCAGAGCTTGCTGAAACCGAACGGGAATTGAAGGAGATGCTTTTGTCCATACCCAATCTTCCGAATGCCCAGGTACCGAGAGGAACAAGTGCAAAGGACAATGAAATAGTTTTTCAACAGGGAGAGATTCCTTCCCTGTACGAAGGGGCTTTGGAGCATTGGGACTTGTGTGCAAGATATGACATAATAGACTTTGAACTCGGCAACAAGATAACCGGGGCGGGCTTTCCCGTGTACAAAGGCAAGGGAGCAAGATTGCAAAGGGCATTGATAAATTTCTTTTTGGACAATGCGGTACGCGCAGGGTTCAGGGAGATACAGCCACCTCTTATGGTCAATGAGGCTTCTGCCATGGCTACCGGTCAGTTGCCTGACAAGGAAGGACAGATGTATGCGATTCCTTTGGACGGTTTTTATATGATTCCGACCGCTGAGGTACCTGTGACTAATATTTTCAGGGATACCATTCAGAAAATGGAGGACATGCCTGTGTGTTGTTGTGCCTATTCCCAGTGTTTCAGAAGAGAGGCGGGTTCCTACGGAAAGGATGTGAGGGGATTGAACCGTCTGCATCAGTTCGACAAGGTTGAAATAGTCTGCATAGACACTCCGGAACATTCTTACGAGCAGCTTGAGGTTATGAAATCCCATGTAGCAGATCTTTTGAGACAGTTGGAGTTGCCTTTCAGAGTATTGAGGTTATGCGGAGGAGACATGAGTTTCACTTCGGCCATAACCTACGATTTCGAAGTATATTCCGCAGCTCAGAAACGTTGGCTTGAGGTCAGCAGTGTGTCTAATTTCGAGACATATCAGGCCAATCGATTGAAACTAAGATACAAAGACGAAAAAGGAAAGATTCAGTTGGCTCATACGCTTAACGGAAGTGCCTTGGCCTTACCGCGTATTGTTGCCGCCTTATTGGAAAATCATCAGACTATTGAGGGAATAAGAATTCCAAAAGCACTGCAACCTTATTTCGGAAGTGAGATATTGGATTAGAAAAAGAAAGGGGTTGTAATTGCAACCCCTTTCTTTTTCATTTATTTCCTCACCTGTTTCTTTGTCAGTTCGGTCAATTCCCTGTTGGCCAGCTTGTGGCATTCGTATTGAGCATCCTCAAACGTCATTGGGAAAGGAGGGGTCTTTTGAGTGAACGCGCTTGCCCCATGCAAAGAACCTGTGATTCCCAATTCTCTTGCCACCTTAAGATAACGTATTGCATCTATTACCACGCCTGCTGAATTTGGTGAATCGAAAACGGAAAGTCTTGCATCGAATACAACGGGAGAACCTCCGAATCCTTCAAGTTCCAAATGAAAAGTGGCTATCTTGTTGTCCTTGTAGTATGATATGTAATTGCTTGGACCGGCATAAAGGAAGCTTTCATTCGGATCAAGACCTCTGATGTCGTGTTGGCATCTTATGACGTTTTCTTTGCTTATCTTTTTTGAAGCAAGGCGGGAAGTGTTGAGCATGTTCAAGAAATCGGTATTTCCTCCCACATTCTCCTGAATGTGACATTTTACCTTGTGTCCCCGTGCGAAGGCCAATTCCTGCAACATCTGTGATAATATACTTGCGCCGAACTGGCTCTTCATGTCGTCTCCTATTATAGGAAGGCCAGCCTTTATGAATTTTGCTTCCCATTCAGGGTTTGAAGCTATGAAAACAGGCATGCAGTTCAAAAATGCAACACCCGAGTCTATTGCACATTGGGCGTAAAACTTGGCTGCCTGCTCGCTTCCGACAGGAAGGTAGTTTATAAGTATGTCCGCTTTGGTTTCCTTCAGTCTTTTTACAATGTCAACCGGCTCGGTATCGTAATCCACAACGAAAGTATTGTCTTCAGGATAGTTCTTCATATGTTCGGATACTCCGTCCAATATGTGTCCTTTTTCCACAACCACATTACTCTTTGGAAACAATGCCGGGTCTATTATGTTTATCGTGCAGTTAGGCTTTGCATATATAGCCTTGTCAAGAGTTTGTCCCACTTTTCTCTTATCCACGTCAAAGGCTGCAACTACCTCTATGTCCGAAGCCGTATAACCTCCTATGTTTTCGGCCATCATTCCCTCTGAAGTTTTTTCCCTGTTTTTGTTTCCATAGTACTCCATGCCTTGAATGAGAGCCGAAGCACAATTACCAATACCAATAATGGCTACTCTTATTTTTTCCATTTCAGATTTATTTTTTGATTTATATATTATTCCTTCTTTCAAATTAATATCCGCTCCAGTTCCGACAGATCTGTAATGGTTTCATCTGCCAAAGGTGTTGAGACTGGATTTTCCTGCCAAGGTCTTCCTTTGAGCCAAATCGTTTTATATCCCAACCTCTTCGCAGGAATTATATCCTTGTTGTAGGAATCTCCTATCATCATACATCGTCCTGCATCCGTATCAAATGATTCAAAAGCCTTTAGGAAAAGCCTTTCATCAGGTTTTGAATAACCTACAACAGCACTCTCTGCAACACATAAAAAGAAATCTCTCAATCCAAACTCGACCAGAACAGTTTGCAAATTACCGTAAAAATTGCTAATCATCACCAATTTGTAACCATTCTTTAAGTTTTGTAACAGTTTTTTAGCGTTACTGGTACAGTGTAATGCAACGGAATAACTGTTGTCAACAATGTTTTTAATCTGTTCAGGTTCGATTTCTTCTATATGATGATTATGCAATAAATATTCCATTTGCAAATTGACTTTTTTGTGCAGTGTTTCACGGAAAGTGTCATCCTGCTTTACCAATCTTTCCCTGCTTAAGGTTCTTTCGGCATAGACATAAGCCTGTCTTAGTTCAATGTCAGTCAAAAAAGGGTTTTCTTTTATATGTTCCGAATAGAATATGTTGTACCAGTGTGTTCCGTTGGTATCCAACGTAGCTCCGTAGTCAAAAGCAATTATCTCTACTTTTTTATCTGACATCATACGCTTTTCTTTTAGCACAAAACTTTATCATAAGCACACCCAAAATTATCCAAAACAATTCGCTTATTCTCATCGCAAGCCCTATATAAACCCCTTGAGTTGCCGGCAGTGCTATGCTTTTTAATGAAAGGATCAAGCCACCTTCCTTTGTACCGAGTTGCATCGGAGAAAAAAACAATATGTTAGCAAATAAACTCGTTCCAGCACTAATTATTATGGATTGCTCTAAATTAATTTTTAAATCTATTGCCAACATTATTAAAAGTATTTCCAGACAGCCTACAATCCTGCTCAAAGTTTCCAGAAACAAGGCTGACAGGAATGCTTTTCTGTGATTGATGTAGAAGTCTTTGATTTGAAAGTCTATTTCTTTCAAATTGTTTGCAAATTCTTCAGTCATCTTCTTGCTAGCCCAAATTTTGACAAACGGAATCTTCATAAGAAAACAGAAGAATCCGTACACTATACCTCTCCTGTAAAATTTACTGATGAAAAATGCGGCTAAGATGCAAATCAAAATGAAAACTATTGAAACTATCCTGAATGACATTGAAATATCAGGATAAAACAATATAAGTCCGAAGCCTATCGCCCAGAAGATGAAGTGGGACAGTATATGTATTACCGCATACATTACAACCGAAGAAGTAGCCCGTTTATATCCTACGTAATCCTTCATTCTCAGAATACGATATGGTTCTCCCCCCAGTGCAACCACCGGAGTGATATAATTGATTGCATAACCACTTATGGTCATCTGAAAAAATCTCCAGAAGTTCGGATTGTCGTTTTCTCCATTCGGATGCAGGCTTACCTTCTGCCAGGACAGTGTATTTAAAAAATAAACGGGTAGCCTTACAGCTATGATTGCCAGAAAAAACCATGAAGTTTTCCTTATGTTGTCCGATATGGTTCCTATACCTATATCAGCTATCATTATTGCAATGGCGATAAGGCCTATTGCCAAAAAAAATAAATTGTACTTTTGTTTCACTTATTCGTCCGTCCGTTTAATAAACCGTTTTGCAAAATTCTCTTCCCTTATTATCAATACAAGCAATATTGCATTCATTATCACGACATCAAAAACGAAATACCACCATACTTGACCGAAAAACAGACAGATGAAAAGAACAATGACTCTTGTATTGAACTGAAGTATGTTTGTCAAAGGCATGTTTGATTTGTTCGCCATGCGTAAGTCATGTCTCAAATCCTCGGGTATTTCATCATTGAATCTCGTTCTGAGTCTTTCGAGCAGAATCTGCATTTTGGGAGTCAACATTTCCTGTTGACGGGTATAATTCCTGTAAAACCACAAACATATCTTCTCGAAAGGTTTCTCCGAAAACCTGGTCTGATGCAACAACTGAGTCATCGCTTTTGAATTATCTTGTTCGCTACCTTTGCGACCTTTTATGATGAATAGATGAATATTTCTGTAATAGTCCGCCATGGCAGCATGAAATATATGACTTAATCCCGCCAAGGAGGCCAACAGCCATATCCAATTAGAAAAACCCTCATTCAACAGCCTGAAAACACAGACCAGATAAATACATATAAACCAGAAATCACCTGCCAGTCCGTCCAAGATTCGTCCCATTCTCGTATGATTATTGGTCAATCTGGCCAACTGTCCGTCCGTGGAATCCATAAGGTTTGCCAAAACAAGCAAAACCATGCCTACAACGTTCCATTTAAGATCGGACGGATAGAAAAACAAACCTGCGGCAACTCCGACGAAAATACTGAATACGGTTATCATATTAGGCGTTATCTTCAATTTACGGGCCAATAACGCACATCTGAATCCCAACGGACGATAAAACCATATATCTATACATTCCTCCGTATCGGCAGACTTTAAGGTGTCTTCCATTTTCGGCTTGTTTTCTTTATTTCCCAGTTTTTCCTTTTCCATCTTCATCCTTTTTACTATGGCCTCAACAGCTTGGTCTCTGCATGCACAATAACTTGGAAAATCATTCACGTCAATGACCTTCATTTCCCCGGAAGCATCAACCATTATGTCGCCACCAAAAAAGTCCAACCCCATGCAGCGACCTATTTTATCAGTTATTTCTTTCAAACGTTCCTCATCTATCTTTCCTACCCGTATCTTTTCATTGATTGTCATTCCGAACTTGTCTCTTTTTGGCAGATACCAATATAGAAAACCGCTTTCCGCAACCTTGTAGAATTTTATGAGGTTTCCGTCTATGTGTTCGCTCAACAAAGCCCTTTTTATTCCTCTTTCCTTCATTGAATGCAAAACGGATAATCCTTCTTGTACGGTTTGACAGTAAACCACATCGTTTCTCCCTTCCGTCTGAAAATCCGCCCTTTTTACCCAAAAAGAAGAAATATCCGAAAGGTTCATACAGCCCTGGGTATCGCAGTCGGTATCTACCACTCTGAAGTCGGGAACATCCACTCCCGCATCATGGAGCATATTGTTCATCCTTTCCCTGTAACAGTTTCTGCATGATGAAATGGAGTTGAAGATTTTCAATCCTTCCTTTTCTTTCTTGTCCAGCAGTTCTACGGCATTCAAGGAACGGGCCATTGAAATTACAAAATCAACACCTTTAAAATCATTCTCTTTCAGCTCCTGCTCATTTATCCTCTCCGTTGCAAAGCCCTCTTTTCGCAAACCGTTGTATATACTGTCAAACAATGCCTTGTCAATGTCTTCGCATTGTGGCGAGAATCTTCTTTCCCTTTCAACGCACAATATTTTGCAATTACCGTTTTCAAGAAACGATTCAGCCTTCCTTATATCTTCCACATGGTCAATGTCTATTATTTTGCCAAAATCAAACCCTGAAACCTTGCAACCGTTTTCAACCAGCATCTGTTGGACATTCCTCATCCTTGAAACGTTTTCCCGTTTTGCTTTATCTACTACGGCCAATGCCCTGTTCCTGAAACAATATATTCCACCCGAGATTACAACCTTGTCTGACACCTGTTCGCTGCTGAATCGTCTTATTCTGCCATTCTCATCCTCGTCTATCCACAACGGTTTTTCGTCATCAACCCATGTGGTTGTGCCCATAAGGGCATCCATGTCCTTTTCCTGTTCAAACGTCTTTATGTAGGAGCTGAAAATACTTTCGTTGAAAACCGTATCCACAGTCGTTAGACACAAATCTTTTGCATCCTTGCCCATGCTTTCCAGAATGGTATAAAAGCTGTGAGCCGAGGAAGGAGTGGTTTTCACTATGATATTCAACATCCCGTCCTTCTCCGCCATTTCCTCAAGCATAGACCTGAGTTCACCGGATTGCTCGTTTATGATTACCGTTATGGATTCGGCCTTGTTGGACTTGAATATTCTTATCAGCCTTTCCACCAGCATTTCTCCCTTGAGCCGAACCATCGGCTTTGGAAATTCAAATCCCTCCTGTCTCAACCTGCTGCCTTCTCCCGCAGCTATAATGGCATAATTCATATTGTTCCAACACTCTTAAAAAGTAAATCGTAATCTGAACCTTATACCCCACTTGGCAATGTTCGGATTGTCAAGATACGTAAAACGTCTTACATAATCCAGTCGCAATACCTTGAAAATATTGTCCAACCCTATGTTGGCTTCTATGTAAGGCCCGTTATTTAGGGCAAAGGTAGTATAATTTCCGTTCTCATCCCTTGGAAAATCCATCAAATATCCTTTTCCTTCTCCCGGCATGTTGTCTTTGGCGACACCTCCCCAAACTGCCTTGAAGGCAAAACATTCCCTCAGGTTAAGTTTGTTTATAAGAGGTATGCGGTTTAATATCACACCATTGAAATTGTAGTTGAACATGAATTGTACGTAAGTATCCGAAACGAATTCATAGTAATTCATAAGGTTGAAGGCTTCGTCCTGATAGGCCCAGTTTTGATTTGCATGATGGACAAACATGAGCGGAAAAGGAACCTGACCGAATATTTTTCCCCCTTCCAAAGCTATGTCTCCGTAACCGAATGTCCATAAATAGAATCTTTTCTGAAAAACCGCCTTAAGACTGTGGTAAGACCAGTCCCCGGACAACAGTTTCGTTCCATAGGAATAATTGAAGGTAAATATGGGAGCAGTGGTATTTATCGTCATTCTATACTGCTGTTGCTGATAGAATTTCTCTCCTTTGGCATAACGAAACTCAAAGTCAACGCTCGGATTATTTATCCAACCGAAATTGCGAGTACCGTCAAAAGACTCATATACAAGATTGTCCAAGGCCTGCTGACGCTTGTATTGTACTCCCACCTTAAAGGACATCTGACTCAAGGTCTCGTATTCATACTCCAGTCTGAGAGTCTTGTCAAAGGACATCTTGTCGGTATTTCCTCTGTTGAAGGACAAAAACAACCTGTCGGGCGTTCCCATAAGCAAATGTTGTCCCTGTATGTTGGTATTCTCCTCGTAGGACAAACTGATTAGATTCTTCGGAAACTCCCACTGGTGATATACCTTGTCGGCAAAGTTGTACATAGCCTTGGTTCTGAACTTGAATCGCTCATCTCCAAAACCATAGGCAACAAAACCCTCAAAGAACAGATTCCTGTTGAATTTCATGTTGGTCTTTCCGCCAACTCTCAACCTCAAACCCTCCACATCATTCCAGCTGACGGTGTTTTCTATCGGTCCAAAATCTATCTTGCCTATCTCAACATAACCCGAGGTAAAGGCCATCACGGTTTTAAGAATGACTTTGTAGGCAGTGTAATTATTTAGTTTGGCAGAATTTTCATAAGTCCTCTTTTCGGATTCCGTAAGTTGTTCTATACGGTTTTCTTCCCACCAGCTTGACATTTTCTTGTTGTATCCCGGCAGTCTTTCGGTCAGGTCATAACTGCTGTAAAAGGCATCTTCTCTCTGTTTGTCAAAGACATAATTGTCATATAAAGTCTTTTGACGTACAAAAAGTTGAAGACCATATATACTCAATTCGGAACAAATATCCTCACGTGTCTTTATCATCACCCCTTCCCTGTATTCATATTCGTGCTTTATGGACAATGACTCCACAAAATTTATTCCGCTCTTTTTATGTATGCCAAGGTCGGCGGCAACAACCCTGTATGTTCCGTCAAGGCTTATCCACAAAGTGCCGCTGAAGCCTATGTCCCTGGCATTCGAAGGATTGAACATAAGCTTTACACATTGTCCATTGTCAAGACAAACAGTGTCTCCAAGAAAAAAATGATACAGCAATACTCCTGAGGTGCTTAAGGGTGAAAGAAAGTCATTGCTGAGAATATGTATCTTGTTTTCATAAATATCCACCTGATCGACTATCTCCGAAAGAAGGTTCTCAAGGCTCTGAGGGTCAAGAAACTTGCTTATTTCCACTTCCTGTTGGGCTATAATCATCTTCTTTTCGCTATTCGTCTTCCGTCTGTAATAGTTTTCCGTCAACTGCTCTGTAAAATACACCGGAAGATACGATTTGTCGCTCAAAGGGGAAGTGTTCACATTGTCGAAAACATACTGCAGATTTTTAAACATCCGGTTATAACGCAGACTGTCGCTTATTCCCAAAAGTGATATTTCGGTTTTCCGGTGTGAACGGTATTCGTAAAATTCTTTGGACGATATATGGTTTGAATCCCTGTGTTCCAACACTTTTTTCATCAATTCCACCGCGGGATTTCCCTTACGCCTGTAACGTGAACGTTCTGCGGTGACGGTTGTCGTCTGAAGTATCTGCACATTAGCCCGCATCTTAATCACAAGACCTTCATACTTCTTTTTTGTCAGCACAAACCCTTCATGTACGTATCCTATGGAACTGAAACAGACCGAATCTGCATTCGACTTTGTCCGGATTGTGAATGTACCGTCTTCGTTGCTTATCGCTCCTGAAAGCATTTTTCCGTTTTTGTAAAGCACTATATTGACATATGGCAAAACCTCTTCGCTATCTGCATCTATCACACAACCGCTCAGAACGGTCTGTCCCTCAACATACGCAAAGCTAAACAACAACAGACAAGCCAAACAAAAGTTTCGTAACATTCAATACAAATCCTAACCTTTAATATCGCAAAAAAATTGTTTTTATTATCAACAAACCGATATTCCGACAAAATATCACGTTTCATGAAACCTTATTTCAGGAAATTCTTTTCAGAATCCGTTTTTTTCTTTTCTGAAAAGAAAAAATCAGAATCAAGTTTGGTTTTTCTGTCTTTTGATTTCAGTTTTGCTGACAATAAAAAAGTATATGTAACATATGACTATCCCTAGTCCTATTCCCAAAAGCGCACCACAAAATACATCAGCCGGATAGTGAACTCCACAGTATACTCTCGAATAAGCCGTAACTGATGCCCATAGAAAACTTATCACACCTATCGTTTTCCGTTTTTTCGCAAGCATTGTAAAGACCGTACTCAGACAAAAGGCATTCGCCGCATGTGAAGACACAAAACCGTACAAGCCTCCCTTACTGTCGTAAATCAGTTCGGTTCCTTTGAGCTTTACAAGAAAAACACCTTCAAGCGCATGCGAGGGACGCAATCTCTCAAATACATCCTTGAAACACATCACCGAAATTCTGTCGCTCAAGGCAAAACATGCGGCAATAAGAACAATGCAAACCCACCAGCGTTTTTTGAAACGGGTAAGCGAGAGGTACACAAAAAACACTACTACAACTATTCCGAAAAACAAGTGTGAAGAAACAATGGCAAAAAACCAGTCAAGGAATCCACTGCGTGTTCCGTTTATAGCATAGAACAGTTGTGTGTCAATATTTGTCAGATATTCCATTACTATCATTCAGGGTTTCCCATATCATATCCTTGAGTTTCTGTATGTTCATTCCTGTTACGGAGGAAATGAATACCGACCTGATGTTTTGAGGCAAATGTTCTTTCATCTGTCCAATCATTTCCTCATCCATCATGTCGCATTTGGTAATGGCCAACAGTCTGTCCTTGTCCAGAAGTTCCGGATTGTAGTTGGCGAGTTCACTTTCCAGTATTTCGTATTCCTTCCTTATGTCATTGCTGTCGCATGGTATCATGAACAAAAGGGCCGAATTTCTTTCTATATGCCGCAGGAATCTGTATCCGAGACCTTTTCCTTCGGATGCACCCTCTATTATGCCGGGTATGTCGGCCATGACAAACGATTTGTCGTCTCTGTATGCAACCATTCCAAGATTCGGCACCAGCGTTGTGAACGGATAGTCCGCTATTTCAGGTTTGGCAGCGGATACCACGCTTAGAAGAGTACTTTTTCCTGCATTAGGAAAGCCCACCAATCCCACATCAGCCAATATTTTCAGTTCTATGATTTTCCATGATTCCACTCCGTCCTCTCCCGGTTGGGCATAACGCGGAGTGCGGTTGGTAGGCGATTTGAAATGATCGTTTCCCAATCCTCCCCGTCCACCTTTGGCTATTATGGCAGTCTGTCCGTCCTCTATTATTTCGCAATCCGTTTCTCCGCTTTCAAAATCCCTGCAAACAGTACCGAGAGGAACATCCACGATAACGTCTTTTCCGTTTTTGCCGTGCAGTCTGTTTTCACCGCCGTTTCCTCCTGCTTCGGCGATAAGGTGTTTGGTATATTTAAGATGCAGAAGTGTCCAATACTGTTTGTTACCCCGCAGGATGACATGTCCTCCTCTACCTCCGTCTCCTCCGTCGGGTCCTCCCTTTGCGTCCCCTTTTGTTCTCAACAGATGAGCACTTCCGGCCCCTCCTTTACCTGAACGGCAGCATACCTTTACGTAATCAACAAAATTTGAAGCCAATTCCGTATCCTGTTTTAGTTATGATTTTCTTAAAGCCTGGTCGACTGTATCACAAAGAGTCTTGAAAACCAATTCCATGTCCTGATCTCCGTTGACGCTGTAATACTTGTTCTTGTTCCTGTAATACTCCCTTACCTTGTTGGAACAGCTCTCATAGGTCTCGAGCCTGTGGATTATTATGTCGGTATTTCGGTCATAAACCCTTCTGTCTTCGGTTTTGTTTCTTGCATTAAGCCTTTTGACGCACTGAATAGGATTGGAATTTATCTCTACGGCACATGTAACAGAAGAATGCACTCTCTCCAATATACCATCCAATATATAAGCCTGCACATATGTCGAAGGAAATCCCTTGAAGACAAAACCCTTGGCTGTAGGATTCTCCTGTATTTTCTTTTCTATCAAGCGTATTGCTATTTCATCCGGCACATTGTCACCTGCCTCTATGTAAGGAGCGCACATCTTTCCTATCTCCGTTTGATTCTTTATTTCCTCTCTTATCATCGCTCCGGTGGATATATAGACGAGGGAATACTTTTTAGCGATTTTCTTAGCCTGAGTGCCTCGTCCGCTGCCCGGCATACCATACAATACTATGTTTCTGTAAGCCGTTTCCAACAGTTGTTCTATTTTTTCAGTCAATCGCGAAAATACCTTTTCCATGGTACCGACTCCGTCTATCGGATAATAGATTCCTTTCGCCTTATAGAACTCCGCAACTGGACGGGTCTTTTCATCATATTCCCTGAACCTGTTTTTTATTACCTCTTCGTTGTCATCGGCACGTCCTTCTATCGCTGCACGCTTCAGCATTCTTGATATCAGTTCCTCGCGTGGTACTTCCAGACTGAGCATGCAAAGCAAACGGCGGTTCATCCTGTGCAACAGCCCTTCCAAAATATAAGCCTGAACAACCGTTCTTGGAAAACCGTCGAACAATATGCCGCCTTCGTCGGCACTTTCTATGATTTTCTCTATGATTTGCACAATCAGTTCATCGCTTACCAGTCCTCCGCGGTTTATTATATCCTTTGCCTGCAATCCCAACTCAGTTCCTGCAGCTATTTCCTTCCTTAGAATATCTCCCGTTGAGATATAAGTCAGATTGTATTTCTTTACCAATTCCTTTGACTGAGTGCCCTTTCCTGCTCCGGGCGCTCCGAATAATGCAATATTAAGCATGATTTATTCTTTCGTTTTATCGTTTTTCATTTGATAAATCTCCGCAAGATTTCTTCCCTTGGAATTCAAATCCAACCCGTATCCGACTATAAATTCCTCCCCTATGGACTTGCCGATATACTTAACGGAAAAATCCCCCTTGAAACAGTCAGGTTTGTACATCAAGGAACATATCTCTATCGAATTTACACTTTTTTCCTTCAGCATACGCCTCAATTCACCCATGGTAAACCCGCTGTCAACTATATCCTCTATTATCACGATATCCCTGTTCTCCAAATCATCAGGAAGGCCCAACAATGTTTCAACCCTTTTCGTACTTTCCATCCCTTGATAAGAAGACAGTTTTACAAAGAAAACCTCGCACTCCACCTCAATTCTTCTCAACAAGTCTGCAGCAAACATAAACGCACCGTTCAGAACAACCAGAAACGTAGGCATTCTGTCGCAATAATCATGAGATATACGTTTGGCCAGTCGTATGTTTATTTCCTCAAGCTCCCGACAACTCACTTTCTTTTCAAAAACGATTCCGTCTATATGCACTTGTTCTTCATTCATAACGGTGCAAAGTTATAAATCTTTTTTATAAAAGAACCGTTGAACTGACAGTAATTGAATATGAATGTCAAAAGACAGGATAATATCATTGATTGTTTTGTCTGTCAACAGACTGTCAGAAATCTATTTTATTCTCAAAACCTGTCCTGCCTTTATGCGAGAAGAAGACTTGAGAGTCATATTGTTCAACCTGCGTATCTGGGCTTCGCTAACCCCATATCTCTTTGCTATCTTGCCTACCGTCTCACCTTTTCTGACTTTATGCTTTACCGCTGTCTGCTTAGGCTTCTGCCCGCTTGTCTTCTTTATCACCTCCTGTGCGGTAGGCTGGTTGTCTATCGCCTGATTGTCCGAGGAAAGCAAAGACTTTTCAACAGCCACCTCCGTTTTGTCTTCCTGCAGTGCCGAAGCCGTCGCCTGTTTCTTGTAAGCTTCCTTTTGTTTTACCGCAAGAAGCTGACCGGCATACAGATACCGTTTTCTGCTTGCCTTTGGATTCCACTTTTTCAAGTCGGACACATTTACGCCGTACTTTCTCGCTATAGAAGACCATGTTTCGTTTCTTCTTATCTTATGATAAACCGTTCTGTAACGGTATTCCACATCACCTCCGGCCAAAAGTTCCTCATCACCTCTCTCGTCCTCGAAATATTTCGCTCTGTCATAATTGGATATACTGTCCTCCAGACTTATGTAGTCATTGATATATCTGAGTGGCATCTTCAAACTGTAATTCCCCTGTTCCCCTGGAATCATGTCCATCTTGTATTGCGGATTCAAATCCCTCAACTGTTCGAACGGTATGTTCAATACCGACGATATCTGGCCAAAATGCACATCTTTCCTCACCATTATAGTATCGGTAATAAGAGAATACGGATAGGAAATCTTTTCTTCCCTTATTCCGTGTTCATTGTGATAGTTCATTACATAAGCAGCGGCTATGTATGCCGGCACATAACTACGGGTTTCTCTCGGAAGAAAATCGTATATGCCCCAAAAATCATCTTTGCCGGAACGTCTGATGGCCTTGTTCACGTTTCCCGGTCCGCAGTTGTAGGCCGCCAAAGCCAGAGTCCAGTCATTGTATATGCCGTACAAGTCCTTGAGATATTTTGCAGCTGCAACCGTGGACTTCATAGGGTCACGCCTGTCGTCAACAACAGAATTGACTCGCAAATCATACATTCTGCCGGTTGCATACATGAATTGCCACAAACCGGTTGCCCCTACCCTGGAAACAGCCCTTGGATTCAATGCAGACTCTATCACAACCAGATACTTCAACTCGCTCGGAACTCCCACTCTATCCAGAATGTTCTCGAAAATAGGGAAATAATATCGGCTCAATCCGAGCATTACACTCACCCTGTCACCAATCCTGTCAACATAATATGTTATATGGGCCCTGACCTTGTCGTTGTAGGTCAATGGTATGACCGAAGGAATGGTCTTCAATCTTCTTGCAAAAACACTGTCGGGGACAGAAGCGGCACTGACAAAAGAATAGTCTTGCTTGTAATCGTACTTCCGCGTCCTAAGCTTTGCAACCTGTTTCATGTAATAGCCCTGCAACAGACTGTCATAGTTCCTTTCAAACTCCACAAAGACACCATAATCATCATCCTGGGCAGACAGACTGAAGCAAACAAACAAAGAAAATATTAAAGTAAAAAATCCGAGTCTCATTCCAAACCATTATTTCTTGCAAAAACGAAAGTGTAAAAGTACAAACTTTTGACGGCATGACAATCGATAATGCCGGGAAAATCTTTTCAGAAAAGAAAAAAAACGGATTCAGAAAAGATTTTTCTGAATCTTGATTTCATTTTCCGCTAATTTGATTCCAGTAACGGCAATACTTTTCTATCCTTCCTTTTCACTAAGTTCCAACCACCTCATCTCCTTTATATCCGTCTCCTCGAGTATGTTCTTATACTCTGCCGAAATCCTGTTCAGCTCATCATTGTCAAGGTCCGAGGCATTCAACCTTTGTTCTATTTCTATTCTCGCCCTGCCCAAGTCCGCAAGCCTTTGCTCTATTTCCTCTTTCTCAATTCTTTCCCTGTATGAAAGTTTCGGTTTGTCATCTCTGTTCTTCGGTTTTGCATTTACCGGTTTTTCAATGTTCTTTTGTTCCGGAGACTGCTTCCGCTGCTGTTTTTCATATTCGAGATAATCGCTGTAATTACCCGGAAATTCCTTTATACAACCATCTTTCTGAAAAACGAACAGATAAGAAACGACACTGTCCATGAAATGCCTGTCGTGCGAAACCACCAAAAGACAACCTTTGTAATTTTCAAGAAAGTTCTCCAGTTTCAACTGGGTCTGTATGTCAAGATCATTGGTCGGCTCGTCCAAAACAAGAAAATTCGGATTTGCCATCAAAACACTCAAAAGGTTGAGCAAACGTTTCTCGCCTCCTGAAAGCAATGAATAATCGGTGAACTGTTTTGCCGGCGGTATTCCGAAGTGTGTCAGATACTGACTTGCGCTGAGAGAAACCCCGTTTGAGAGTTCAATGCTCTCGCTCACCCTCCTTATTATGTCTATAACCTTTGTATCCGGCTTTTCCTGCGGCGGGTTTTGAGTATAATAGCCTATCCTGACGGTCTGTCCGAGTACCACTCTGCCGCTGTCCGGTTTCATACCGCAGGTTATTATTTCCAACAGAGTGGTTTTGCCGCATCCGTTCTCCCCTATTATTCCTATTTTGTCTCCCTTTTTGTAAGTGTGGGAGAAATCATCTATTATGCACCTGCCGTCAAAGGACTTAGAAATGTTGTTTATTTCCAATATCTTGCCGCCTATCCTTTGCTCCCTGACATCAAAATTACGTGTTGTCTCCACATTTTTTACAAGGGCCTTTTCCTTCAAATCCTCGAACGCTTCTATTCTTGCCCTGGATTTTGTGCCTCTTGCCTGTGGCATGCGTCTTATCCATTCCAGTTCCTTTTTGTACAGATTTCTTGCCTTTGCCAGTTGGGCAGTCTGTTCCTGTTGACGCTCCGCCTTTTTCTCAAGATAATACTCGAATCCGCCATGATATTTATTTATGCGGGCCTCATCCAGTTCGTAAATGTCAGTACAGACATTGTCTATAAAATATCTGTCGTGCGAGATTATCAACAGCGTCCTGTTTGAAGAGGACAGGATGTTCTCCAACCACTCTATCATGCCTATGTCAAGGTGATTCGTGGGTTCGTCCAGCAACAGCAAATCGCTGCGACTTATGAGCGCTGCCGCAAGGGCCACCTTCTTCCTTTCACCTCCCGAAAGGGATTCTATACGTTGATGAATATCTTTTATATTCAGTTTACCCAATATTTCCTTTATCTGATTCTCGTATGTCCATGCGTCGTTGCGTTCCATTTCGGCTATGGCATGACTGAGACGGTCCGGTGTCTGAATGTCCGTATCGGAAGCGGAAGCAGACAAGGCCTCCTCATAATTCCTTACAGCCTGCATCAATGGGGTCTTTATGCTGAACAGAACGTCTATTATGCTGCCCGTCTCGTCTTGAAGCGGGTGTTGGGGAAGATAGGATAGGGTTAAATCCTTCCTGTAACTTACAAGCCCGTTGTCACAAGGCTCTTTACCTGCCATGATTCTCATGAGTGTCGTCTTGCCACTGCCGTTTGCCCCGACAAGAGCTATTTTCTGTCCTTTGTTTATTCCAAAGTTCAATTCGGAAAACAGATTCTTTTCCCCGTAACTCTTGCCGAGGTTTTCCACCGTAATGTAACTGTCCGACATATTCAGAAACCGGTATATGAAGACGGGACATTGAAAGGATATGTCAGTCCCTGATTGTATTTTATTTCCGACCTATTGATTGTAACCTTGTGAACGGACGACCCCTGTTGCGCCTCTATCCGTATTTGTTGCGCCTGCCCAGCGTCATTCCGTTTTTGCATTCTGACTTCCATAGCTGGCGAAAACGGCAGTTTAAAGGTCATTTCAGCAGAAGCCGTATCGAGGAACAGAGATTCCAATTGAGCGTTGTTTAACTCCGTAGAGGTAAGCTCACAAACATGTCTTTTGCTTTCCCTGTAGGCTCTGCGGTTGATTTTGTCCATAAAGAAAACGCTGTCATTCGTAAGCATGAATCTCGCCGCTTCGATTGAAAAGGAGCTTACGCTACCCCATATCACGCTGTCGGGCTTTACCCTTACCTGTAAGTTGAAAGGCAGACCATTGTAGCTGCCACTGTATTTTGAAACGAAATCCGAATAGGAACTTTTCCTCTCGTGCTCGGATGTTTTCTGAACGGTTTCCGTACCTTTTTTCAATTGGCTGCAACCTGCAAGCAAGGCACAGAACAGAAAACAAAAAACAATGTTTTTGATTCTCATTATCTCTGTTGTTTTTCCAGTGCCTGCAATATGCTTTCGTAGTGTTGGCTTATCGTTTGACTCCATTCGTCCTTTTTGTCGATAAATCTATCCAATATCTGTTTGGCTTTTGAATACAGACCTTTTTTGTACAGCACCCATGCGTAAGTGTCAGCAAAGGTCATATTGTCCGAAGCTGTCGTATATGCCTTTTCGGCCATTTCTTCGGCTTTGTCCAGTTCCCTGTCCTCAAGGCTGAGATAGTAAGCATAATTGTTCAGGGCTATCGCATTGTTTGGATTCAGTTTGATGACTCGTTCGTAGTATTCAAACGACTGTGCGGACTGTTCGTTTTCGTGATACACATCCGCAAGGTTCAAACAGAAGTCCTCTTCCAGAGCCTTGTTGTTTCCGCTCAAGGAAAGTCCTTTTTCCAGTGTAGCTATTGCTTCCTGTTTTCTGGAAAGTATTGCCTGATTCACACCTTTGAACAAATAAGGTATGGGCTGGTCGGGAAACAGTTCTATCATGGTATCGGCAGTAAGGATTACACTGTCGGGTATTTCCATGGTGTTCTGTGCGAAAAGAAGATTGACGTAAATTTGAAAGTCTTTCACTCCGAGCGATATTGCCTGTTCTGCCGCAAAAGCAGCCTTCGGCATGTCGGAACGCAACATATATGTAACGTTAAGGCTTCTCCAAAGATTTTCCTGGTCGGAATGCAACTGTTGCATGGATTCCAGATGGCCGAGATAACGTTGCATGGTCACGGAGTCTTTTTCCAGCTTGTCTGCATAAAGACGTAAAAGTATCATGTTTTTGGAATCGAAGTCAGTCGTTTTGCTTTGACAAAACTTGTCTATGTATTCCTCGCGTTTATCCCATTGATCGGTTTTCTCAAAATATTCGACAAGGGCGATGATATTGTTGTCGTCTTCGGGGTTTATCCTTTCTATTCTGGTGAAATAGTCGAAAGCCGAATCATATTCCTTGTTTTGCATTGCCATTTGGGCAAGGATGGAAAGCATTTCGACATCATTCGGATATTGTTTGACAAAACGTTTCAACTCGTTTGCAGCCTTGTCCTGCCGGTTCATCTCCTTGTAAAGTCTATACTTGAGTTGAGTGAAGTTCTTGTTTATTCCGTACTTCTTTTCAAGTCGATTAAGATAATCTATCAGTTTATGCGTATCCTGAGTTTTCAAATAGCATTCTATCAACAGTTGTTGATACTCTTCCTTACCGGGATTTTGCTTTGCCAATATTTCATACTGTTTCTCCGCATTGTCGAACTGGCGCGTCATAATGTATATTTCAGCAAGCTGTTGCCTGTACCAATTGTTTTCAGGGTTCAGTTCCATTGCTTTAATGTTGCTTTTGACAGCCTTATCCACATCAAGATTTTCAAAATGCAAAGCCGCCAGCTGATAGTATGCAAGAGAATTGTCCGGATCCAATAAAAGTACACTGTCATACAACATTATGGCTCTATCCGTATTGCCTATTTCCTTTTGTGTTGCGGCTTCTATTACAAGAGACGAAACTTTAATCTCTTCGGGAGTAAGACCGTTCCATTCCTTTTTCGCGGAAGAGCAGGAATACGAAACATAAAGTATCGCAAACAGACTGAAAAAAAATCCTATTCTACACTTCATCTACTCAATCACGTTATAATCTCCGACGCTCAAGACATCCGTCCTTTTATTCAACGCGACATGATTGCCTATCATGCTGTCGGCGATAACTGTATTCTTAATGTTGCTTTGTTCTCCCACTATGGAATTGCTTATGCGGGAATCCTCAACGCAACTTCCGCTTTCAATGCTCACGTATGGCCCGACTATCGAACGCGAAAGTCTAACTCCTTTACCCAAATATACAGGCGGTATTACGATACTTTCGTTACATTCGGCGTCTGCGCATATCAACTGCTCGCTTTCTGATTTGATCGCAAGTATTCTCTGATTGGTATACACCGTTGCCGAATAATTGCCACAGTCAAGCCATTCCTTCACATCACTTGTCCTGAAACGCAACCCCTTATCCAGCATGTTCTGCAACGCATCGGTCAACTGGTATTCCCCAGATTTGGTTATGTTGTTGTCTATCAGATATTGCAATTCTCCACACAGGTTTTCCCCGTCCCGAAAATAATATATGCCTATTATTGCTTCATCGCTGACAAACTCCTTTGGCTTCTCAACAAAACCGGCTATCGTTCCATCATTCTTTTTCTTTACAACACCGAACGCACTCGGATTTTCAACTCTGTGAGTCCATATTATGCCATCTTGTCTTGTGTCGAGCGTAAAGTCGGCATCAAACAACGTATCTGCAAAAGCAACCGTTACCTTTCCCTTTAGGCATTCTCTCGCGCACAAAATGGCATGTGCCGTTCCCAAGGCCTGCTCCTGATAATATATGTGACCGTTTGCACCCATTCGTTCGGCTATGGACAACAGACTGTCCTCGACCTCCTTACCGAAATGTCCCGTTACGAAAGCTATATCCTCCGTTTTCTCTCCGACAATCTTTGAAATGTCTTCACACAAACGCTGAACTATCGGCTTGCCAGCCACTTTCAGCAAAGGTTTCGGCGTGGTTAAAGTATGCGGACGCATTCTTTTGCCCATACCGGCCATAGGTATGATTATTCTCATAAAAAATCTCCTTATTTGTTATCAGATTACAAAGATACGATAAATATTTCTTTTTCGTACCTTTGCCATATCAACAAAGCACTGTAAAAAACAATGAAAAAAACAGTACACATAACAACCGTTCACCAACGTTTGGATTCACGTATATTCTACAAGGAATGTCTTAGTCTGAAACGAAACGGTTATGATGTCACCCTGATAGTTGCCGACGGCCTCGGAGATCAAACAATAGAAGGCGTAAAAATACTGGATGTGGGAAAAAGCAGCGGAAACAGAATTATGAGAGTGTTGAACTCAACACGAAAAGCCGTTAAAAAAGCATTGTCTCTACATGCGGACATTTACCATTATCATGATCCGGAACTGATGCGAGCAACAGCCAAACTTGCAAAACACGCCCGCGTAATATTCGATTCCCACGAAGACTTCCCCGCACTGATGAAACAAAGAGAATACATCCCAAAAGCCCTGCGCGGACTGTTGTTCAAAACAGCCGTAAGAATGGAAAAACGTACCGCATTGAAACTGTCCGCAGTAATATGCGCCACCGAAACAATAGAACAGAAGTTCAAGTCCTACGGCATAGTGAAAACAGTAACGATAAAAAATTACCCCATAATAAAACCCGTCGAAAATCCCGTACAACATCATACGATAAAACCTCCGAAAGCCTGCTATGTGGGAGGACTGACCCCCATAAGGGGAGTGGAACAAATGATCAAGGCCTGCCAAAAAGCCGGTATGGGACTGATTCTCGCCGGTCCGTTCGACAGCTGGGAATATTTCAATAGAATGCAAAGCCTGAGCGGTTGGAAAAATGTTGAATATCTCGGATATGTCCCAAATAAGGAAATTGCGGAAAAGGTTTACGACAAGGCCTCGCTCGGACTCGTCCTTCTGCAGAAAGCTCCCAACCATACCTATTCAATACCCATAAAACAGATGGAATACATGGCCAACGGACTTCCCGTTGTGGCCTCAAACGAAGTGATTTTCTGCCGCATGGTGACTGAAGAAGAAAAGTGCGGAATAGTCGTCGACCCCTTGAATGTGGAGGAAATAGCCGATGCCATGAAGGAAATAGCAAACAACCCCGACAAGGCAAAAAAAATGTCGGAGAACGCATTGAAAGCATCCTCCGACAAATATAACTGGAACAGTCAGGAAAAAAAACTGACGGAACTATACCGACAACTGCTTTCCTAATTGTCCTTCTTGTATTCCTTGTATTCCTTGTTCAATCCCTCTATTATCTCATCCGTTATGTCCATCCCTTCATCTATGTAAAGAACGGGTGAGGCCATGTAGGACTTGGACAGTATTATGTCAAAATTCTGGTGTTTGCTGTTGTAATCCCTTATGAAGGCATAAATTGCGTCCAAAAGCTTTTTGTTGTCCGCCATCTGCCTTTCCTGCAGGTTGGCCAGCATCTGCTGTTGCTGTGCAGGCAGATTCTGTTGCCTTTGGGTCAAATCCTGTTCGGTCTGCTTCTGTTGGGTCAAGGTAAGGTTGGAACCGTTTTTCATATAATTCTCATAATCGCTCTGTAACTTCGAGGCTTTGGACTGCAATTCGTTTTCAAGACTTTTCTGATAAGCCCTCAAACTCTCCTCCATATCCCGTGCCATCTGATATTTGGCAAGCACCGAATCGGTGTTTATGTAAGCCACCTTAAGCCCTCCTGAACTCAAGGTCTTGTTTTTAGCAACCGTCTTGGGGTTCGTTTTCCTGACATCCTTATCTTCATCCCCGCCGCACAATACGACAAAAAGCAACACAACCGACAACAAAAGTGAAACCGCACTGACAATCCATAAAACAAGATTTTTACCTTTCTTTTCTTCCATGACAAATCGAATATTAGATTAACGATTGCAAAGATATGAAAAGTTAACGGACAAAAACAAATCCGCTTTTCCAAATAAGAACGAAAAAGGCTTTTGAACTCACGGTTTTTGGGTACTTTTGCAAAAAAGCAAAGTCATGGTAAGGACCGAAATAATAAACATAGGGGATGAACTGCTGATAGGACAGGTTGTAAACACCAACGCATCCTACATGGGACGGGTATTGAACGACGCAGGATTTGACGTTGTTGCAACAAGTGTAATAGGGGATGATGCCGAACAGATAAAACAAAGCCTTAATATTGCAATGGAACGGGCGGACGTTGTTTTGATAACCGGCGGACTCGGACCGACAAAGGACGACATTACAAAGAAAACACTTGCCGATATATTCGGAGGCCGGCTTGTGGAAAACGAACAGGTCAGAATGCATGTGGAGAATTATTTCCTAAGGATGGGAAAGCCTTTCACGCAGACCAATCGGGAACAGGCTCTGGTTCCGGACAACTGCAAGGTGGTTTTCAACGAGGCTGGTACAGCTCCGGGGATGTGTTTCGAGAAAAACGGCAAACTTGTTTTCTCCATGCCCGGCGTACCCTTTGAAATGAAGGCAATGATGGGCAAGGTGACGGATATCATACGGGAACATTTCAAAGGCGAATGCATTATCCACAAAACCATGCTGTTTGCAGGCATAGGTGAAAGTTTTCTGGCCGACATGCTCAAGTCGTTTGAAGAGGCTCTTCCGCAATGGATCAGGCTGGCCTACCTTCCCAAGGCGGGACTTGTACGCCTGCGCCTTACGGCCAAAGGCAGTGACAAAGCACTCGTTGAATCCGCCATGGAGGAACAGACAAAAAAACTGCTCTCCATTGCTGCAGATTATTTCGCAGGCTTTCAGACAGACAACATAGCCAAGAGCGTGGGGGATGTCTTGAGAAAGAAAGGCATGACGGTATCAACGGCCGAAAGCTGTACGGGAGGCAACATAGCCCATTTGATAACATTATGCAGCGGTAGCTCGGACTATTACAAGGGTTCGGTGGTCTGCTACTCAAACTCGGTCAAGCAAGAGGTCTTGAAAGTAAGCGGAGACACACTTGAAAAGGAAGGGGCTGTCAGCGAAGAGGTTGCAAAAAGCATGGCCTGCGGAGTGCGAAAGCTTTTGAAAACTGATTATTCCATAGTCACAACCGGCATTGCAGGTCCTTCGGGAGGCAGCAACACTAAACCTGTCGGTACGGTATGGATTGCCGTGTCCTCGAAAGAAAGAACGTTTGCACAGCGTTTCGTCTTCCAGACGGAAAGGGAGAACTTCATTGAAAGGACAAGCAATCAGGCCCTGATGATGCTGTTTGAGGAAATAAGAAAATAAAACTTGATTTGAGGAAAATCTTTTCTGAAAAGAAAAAAACGGATTCAGAAAAGATTTTCCCCAATCCTTGTTCTACTAAAACACTGTCCTGAATATGACGGACAAATCCTTGAAAAAACTCCTGTTGTCCATATATTCAAGATTGATTTTCAATTTATCAGGCATTATTTTCTCAACATAGAAGCGTTCAGGGTCACCTGCTTGAGCAAGAAGGTCGTTCTCATTTCTGTATTTTATGGATGCAGGGTCGGTAATGCCGGGTCTTGCGGACAACACCCTCATCTGCTCACTGTTGTAAAGCGCAACGTATTTTCTTACCTCCGGACGGGGACCTACAAGGCTCATGTCTCCCTTGAGCACATTGAACAGTTGAGGCAGTTCGTCTATCTTGTACTTTCGTATGAAATATCCCACGGGTGTAATCCTGCCGTCTTTTCCTCCAACCGTAAGCAGGCCTTTTGCATCAGAACCCGTACGCATCGAACGGAACTTGTACAGTCTGAAATCCCTGCCGTATCTTCCCACTCTAGTCTGAACGTAAAACACTCCGCCTCTGCTTGTCAGTCCGACGCAAAGGGCAACTATGAGAAACAAAGGCGAAAGCAGAAGCAGTCCGAAAAAGGAAGCCGATATGTCAAACAAACGTTTTGTCATTCCCCCTTACGTATTTCATAATACTGCTCCACAAGATTCCTTACTATGTATTCCACCTGCAAATCGGTCAATTGCGGATACACCGGCAGGGTTATCTCCCTCGCAAAGGTGTCCATTGATTTCGGATAGTCATTTTGGTTGTATCCCATTTGTCTGAAAAGCGTAAGTGCGGGCATCGGTATGTAGTGTACGTTGGTTGCTATACCCTTTTGGGCAAGTCTCTGTATCAGTTCGTCCCTTTGGGCTTCGCTTACGGGATTTATTCTCAATGGAAAAAGATGATATGCGGGCGAAGATACACCATCGTTTTTCGGAGGAAGTATCGCCCAATGGTAAGGCGCGAGAAGACGGCAGTAGAGTTCGTAAACCCTTTGTCGTTCCGCCAGCAGATAATCATATTTTCTAAGCTGTGCCAAGGCTATTGCGGCATTGACATCGGGCATGTTTATCTTCATTCCGTGAGCCACTATGTCGTAACGCCACGCCCCCGCCTGATTCTTTGTAAAGGCGTCCTTGGTCTGTCCGTTCAGGGACATCATCTTGAACCAACGGTATGTCTGTCGGATGTCGAACTGTTCTGGGAGATTGAAACATATGGCACCTCCTTCGGCTGAGGTAATGTTTTTGACGGCATGAAAAGACAACACGCATATATCGACCAATTGGGCTATTTCCTTCCCGTTCAGTCTGGCTCCTATAGAATGAGCGGAATCGGACAGGAGCAATATTCTTCCCAATTGTTTCTGAATGTCGCTTTCAGCCTTGAAAAGGCTTTTGACCTCTTCAGATTCCAGTGCCTCCCTTATTTTGTCGTATTGACACGGAACGCCTGCCAAGTCCACTGGAATGACAGCCTTTGTCCGCGAAGTTACGGCCTCCTTCATTTTCTGCACATCCATTGTCAGCCCGTCGTTTATATCGACCATTACCGGTGTTGCTCCCGCATCCATCACCGCCATTGCCGTCGCACAATAGGTATAGGCGGGGACTATCACTTCATCGCCCTGTTTCACTCCCAACCATCGAAGCACCAGAGTGGCTCCACTCGTCCACGAATTGACACATACCGCAGCATCTGCACCGAGCCTTTCGGTCAGTTCCTTTTCCAATGCGGCAACCTTGGGACCGGATGTTATCCATCCGCTGCGCAAGGACTCGTTAACCAAATCTATCACATCGTCATCTATGTACGGAGGTGAGAAACTTATATTCATGGCAAATAGTTTTTCAATGTTATCCAATATCTTTGTTTGTTTTCTGCATGTACCTTATTTTCCATCGTTTCCATCTTCTGGCCAAAGAATTGGTCCTTGCCGTACGGTTTATCTTCAAAGGACGCTCTTCGGCTGTTACTGTCTCATATGCCTTTCTTTCGGAGGAAGCCTCGGATATGCTCGCATTCAGTTCAAATCCTATGAGCAATATAAAGGCGTTGATATAAGTCCACAAAAGGAAAACTATCAATGCTCCTATTGAACCGTAAAGGGCGTTGTATCGTGAAAAATGTATGACATAATAATTGAATCCCTGTGTTGTAAGTATAAACAGAACCGTTGCCAGACTCGCCCCAGCTGAAAAGAAATTATAGGACTTGCGGTTGGCCGGTGTGAAATAATAAAGTGCCGCAAAAGAGAAATATACCACACTTATGAGCAATATCCACTTGGCAGTTTTCAGAAAAAACATCTTTGTGGCAGTATCCAATATTCCTTCGGTTTCCAGATACCTCATGAATGTCTTGAATCCCCCTACAAGAGTAAAGGAAACTATGACTGCAACGGCAATTATGAAAACCATTATTATGCTTAGAAATCTTCTTTTCAACCATTTGCGTTTTTCTATTGTATGATGTGTCTGATTGAACGATACCAATATTGCATTGATACCGTTTGAAGCAACGTAAACGGAAGACAAGAATCCTATAGACATCAGTCCGTTGTGTTTTCTGTGCAATATATCCGCAAGGGTATGTTCTATCGTAGGATAAATGCTTGCCGGCAAACTGTCTTTCAAAAACATGAAAAGTTGTTTGGCGTAGTAGTCAGTATCCAAATATGGAAGCAGGGTAAAGAAAAAAAGTATCAAAGGAAATATGGCCAACACAAAATGGAAAGAAGCAGCAGCAGCCCTTTGATTCAAGACGCCTTTCATCAAACCTTTGATAAAAAAAAACATGACATCGAACAACGGGACTCCCTGAAAACCTGGTATGACCACCATTCTGGAAGCATGCAGCAATGTCCTTACCGGCCGCCAATACAATAAGTGCCTTAGGTATTTGTTTACTTTGTTGTTTTTAGTCATTAGTGTCAATCATCTGCCTGCAAACTCAAATCGACACTTTTGATATGATGGGTGAGTGCTCCTACCGAAATATAATCTACCCCGCTTTTTGCATACTCCGCTATTGTCAATTTGTTTATTCCTCCAGAACTTTCAGTCTCGTACCTTTTATTTATTTGTTCCACGGCTTTTTTCAAGTCGGTCGGGGTAAAATTGTCAAGCATTATTCTGTCCACTCCCCCTTTTTCCAAAACTTGGGACAACTCATCGAAATTCCTTACCTCTATCTCTATTTTCATATCGAGATTGTTTTGCTTAAGGTATTCCCTTGTTTTGTCGATAGCATTGGATATGCCGCCTGCGAAATCTATATGATTGTCCTTAAGCATTATCATGTCATACAATCCCATGCGATGATTTGTTCCGCCACCGACCTTTACCGCATATTTTTCCAGAATACGCATGGTAGGGGTGGTTTTTCTTGTATCGAGCAGTTTGGTATTGGTTCCTGACAAAAGCCTTACATATTCCATGGTACTTGTTGCCACGGCAGAAAGACGTTGCATATAGTTCAATACAGTCCGTTCAGCTGTCAGAATGGATATTGCCCTACCCTTGACTCTGAAAACGATATCTCCCTTTTTCAAAATATCACCGTCTTTTTTCAATGGCAGATATTCAAGACCGGAATCCACCATTTCGAAAACCAGACGTGCAATATCCATTCCGCAAATTACACAATCCTCCTTTGCGACAAGTTTGGCCTTGCTTTGTGTGTAATATTCTATGCAAGCCAAAGAGGAGTGGTCTGCCTGACCAACATCCTCTTGCAATGCCGTTCTGATATGATTTCTTATATATTGTTCCTCAAGCATGAATTATCTTTGTATAACAATGATTCCTTCCCACTTCCAGTTATCGGAATAAAGTCTCAATACGTACGAACCGCTTGTCATTTCCGATAGATCCAGAATATTTTCTCCTTTTTTGAGATTGAATCCATCTATTCGTTTAACCAATCTGGACTGCATGTCTATTACATCAGCACATACCTTTCCGTATATGTCGGTATCGGAAACAAGACGTATTACGCCATTTGAAGGATTAGGGACTATTTTTATGTTTTCCGTCGCAGCGTTTACGTTTTCCAATCCTACGGAAGAGACGGTCACCTTATCCGTTCCAGATGTAGAAGGTTCACATCCTCCGTTCTGCACTACGGCTCTGTAAAACCATTCTCCCTCTATGTCAGGATAATCAGTAAGATAAACACTGTCAGCGGAATTGTCTACCACCTGCCAGTTACATCCTGGAGCCTGCCTTTCCCAATACAATATGTCTCCAAGATAAGCCCTCAATTCCACTCTGTAAGGAGAACCGGCCTCTACATTAGTAACAAGAGAGAAAGCGTTTCCTCCACGGCTCGGTTCATTGATTGTAATCGTTACCATATTACTTGTATCCGTAACATGACCGGAATAAACTATACGCTTAAAATATGTCGTTGTACTGAGCAGTCTCATCTCCAAATCCTTTTTCGTTGCAAGAGAACCGAGATTTGATTCTATCCAGTTTTGTCCGTCCGTGCTCAATATCCACAAGTATTCATATTCTCCATTTCCACCCGTAGGCTCGGAGCCTGTAAGATCATTCGGAAGAGTAGACTGACAAACAGACTGATCCGCAGATATTTCATTGTTAAATATAGGAACATAAGGCGTGGTTATCTGTTGCAACTGACCATATGCCGTACCGAATGAATTTGTCGCAAACGCCCTTATGTAATATGTGGTATTCTCTTCTGCATCTGTTATGCTACCGCTGAATTCTCCAGTTCCAGTACCTATATTCACGACATTATCCTCCAATGCTGGAATTCCTTCCAAAGACCAACATATTCCCCTTGCGGTGACATCTGTCAAACCTCCGTAAGTTACATCACCTCCAACTGCTATTTCATTATACGTTATCAACGAAGGAGCATCTGTTTCAACAATAGGAGTCTGCAAAACCGCATGCACTTGTATTTCTTTTAGATTTATATAAGAGGTTTCGGATATTCCTAAAAATGCTATGCGGTATTTTTCACTTGCTCCAACAAGTTCCACCGTATCGGAATGATACTCTTCACTTGCACCGAACACAGCCAGTTCTGTCCATGGCTGTTCCTCATCCGATTTGTACATAACTTTTAAAGTATCACACAAAGAGTTGGTCAAAGGTTGCTGCCTCTTGAACGTAAGTTTCATTCCTTCCCTGTTGCTCAAATCGAACAAAGGCAAGACAAGCATGGATGAATAATTGTCATTGTCGGACTCAAAACGGAATGTCTCCGTTTCAATATCCTGATTCCATCCTTCCTGAACATCAACGCATGAGATGTCAGAAGAACCTGTTTCCAAAACATAAGGATACTCATCAACTCTTGAACAAAGAGTCGTGAATTCTGCTTGTTCTGAATAAGTCCTGTGAGAAATATTCTCCGCAAAAGCCCTGACATAATATGTCGTATTAGGTTCCAAACCTAACAAATCAACGGAATATGAGTCCTCTGTCACCGATACGGTTATCACTTCATCATCCAAAGTAGGTTCCGGATGAGTTGCATAACATATTCCCAAAGTATTCACCGGATTATTTCCATTGTCCAAAAGACGTGAAGAAACAACGGCGGAACTGTCTATCAGATTGCTGTAGGAAACAGCCTGCAATTGAGGGAAAGCCGTCAAGTCCGCTTCATAAACCTCTACATCATCCAGACAAACTCCATATCCGCCTTTCAATGTTGCCTGAAAAGCTATGTACAAAGTATTGGTGTTTGCAGGAATGGTCAATGTCTCCTCTGTCCATTGCGTTACATTGGCAGTGTATTCTTCCAACAGTATCCACTCTTGGTCTATGCCGGTTTTATAATAAACGGCCAATTTATCCTGTTTGCCTTGTCTTGACTGTTGGGCATAACTGAACTTCAAACCTACCTGATTGACATACGAAACGTTTATAGGCGGAGTAACCAACTTTGTCACCTGCGTGCCCTGCATCCAATCCGATCTTATGAAAGCCCAACGGCTTCCCTCTGAGGCACTGTTTATTCCTTCCTGTTCAGAAGACTGTTCCCTTACAGTCCACTTGTTGCTGACAAAAGTACCGCATTCGTTTTCCCAACACTCCAAACTGTTGTCGCCTTCTTCAAACCCCGTAACATAAGGCAAGTCTTCGTAAGCCACGCATTGGGTTTTCACCTTTATCACTTCTCCGTATCCAACCTTGTCGGCCGTTTTGGCATAAGCCCTTACATAATACTCGGTCGCAGGAAGAAGATTCGGGATTCCTACATTGAAATCGGCTGTGGAAGATGCAGACACAACCTTCAAATGATCAATCGTTGGAGTATCGGTCGTATCGCTGTAACAAACCCCTCTTTCAATTATGGCAAGGGAAGAAGCATTTACTATCTCCACCTCGACAGTCACCGAATCCGACAATACATCCGTTGACACGGTATTTACAACGGGGCGCATATTATCCTCAGCACCGTAAATAAAATGAATGTTCTTCGTATTCGTGTTTTCTGTTATCTGCGTTATCGGCCTGTTTATAGGTATACCGCTTTTTGTCAAACTGTTAGGCGTAGTATTATCCGTAAAACTCGTATTGTTGGATGTTCCCGGGAAAGGAGCTCCGCTGCCGGAATATCCGTTTGCCTCCTCCAAATCCACTCCCGGATCACTCGCTACGCAGTTGGCACAATTATAGTTCCATCCCGCCACACTTTCATCAACATGATAAATCAGCATGCCATGTCCAGGCAGATAAGTATCCCAACCGACCTGCTGTCTGTTTTCCAACAAAAAATATTCATTGTCCGTTACGGTTATCTTGTAAGCTTTACTTTCCGTATGCAATGGAGGCAGGGTATTGTTTCCGGGTTCCGATAATTCCTCTATGTCAACATATCCCCTTACATTTCTTTCCAACGTGTTCCATAAAGGAGGACACTTGCCGCCATTGTTGTAATTTCCACTGCACATTATGTCCCATGAGCCATGATCGGAAAATGAACCATCCTCTTCATAATTTGTATCATAATAGTCCGCCTGACCCAAAACATGAGAGAACTCATGACATATCGTTCCTATACACAATGCCTCCGGATAATAAGGTGTACCGTTTTTCTCTGAAGAACATGCATAATCCCTGACGTAAACACCATCCACCTCATAAGGCTGAATCAGCCTTGAACGATGCGGCCATATCGTATTGGGATCATTTCCGCCTGTACTTTCGGCATATCCGGCATATATGATATAAACACAAGACACATAAACGCCTTCACCGTTAGTGTATTGCGAAAAATCAACATCCGGATTGGCTTTGACAACAGCTTCCTCAACCAGTTCCCTGACCCTTACGTCATTGGATGCAGAACTGTTCTGTCCGTAATACGCCATGTTGTTGTCGGCGGTGTAGGGTCCCAAAACGGTAGCCTCAACATTCAACCGGCCAAGAGTTGATGCAGTAAAATAATCATGAACACTGCCTTGATGTCCGTTTGCGGAATATCCGACCTGATTGAACAAATTATTGATTTCCTCAGAAGAAGTTTCAAACGCTACATCCTGATAAGCCATCAATATCACAACCATCCTGTAATTCTCCACTCCTTCCGGATCGGTATTTGTTATAAGGCTCTTCCTTGTCGTAAAATCATCCTGTATGTCCCAAAGTTGAAGCATATAGGCAACCTGCTGATCGGAAAAAAACAATTTCTTTTCCATTCCGCCCAGAAACTCCCTTTCCCTTTGCGAACGGTCCTGAGGATTATGTGCCAACATGTCCGAAGGCTTTATTCCTCCTTTGCCGTCAGGTATTGCATAAACAAAATCACCGGCATTGTTTCTCATCAGCGTATAATCATCGGATGTCAAAGCCCAATTGACCTTTTCATCTCCCCTCATTCTGACATTGAGTACGGTATTGTCCGATTGTCTGTATTCAAACGGTTCAGGATTAGCTCTCACCGCAAAAAGCTCCTGAATGCCGCACAGAAATAAAAAACAAAAAATCAAAAAAGCTGCTTTTCTCATAAATTACAATTTATTATTCAGATAAATACACGGTAGCAAAGGTAATTCAGATTCCGCATTCTACAAAAAAATATTGGAAAAAACTAAACATAGGATAGAAAAAACAAAAAAAGGAAGACATGTAAACTTACATCATCTTCCTTTTTTTTGAAGCGGTCTGGACGAGACTCGAACTCGCGACCCCATGCGTGACAGGCATGTATTCTAACCAACTGAACTACCAGACCTTTTTTCCATCCCCCACACTCCATCAACAATTGCGAGTGCAAAGATACGACTTTTTTCGTTTCCGCCAAATTTTCATTTCTTTTTTTTGTTTTTTTTCTGTCCTTTGTTTGCACGGACAGCATCTTTGCCGTAATTTTGCAAACGGTTTCCGTGACTTTAAGGGCCTGGGTTGGTTTTGACAGCAAGGCAAATGGTCTGGTAAGCATGCAGGCTCAGGTAACACAAGCCTTGAACAGGGTTACAAAACAATAATTGGCGAAGAAAATTACGCTCTTGCTGCGTAGTCGAAGTACAGTAAACTAACGCGTATCGGTGCAAAGTGCATCGGGCAGGACATCTCTCCGAGACCTTGTTCCCGTGGTTGAAGACAAAGAGGTGCAGGCAAAACGGGAATAGTCCTTGCGGTGCTTCTACACAAGGATGAAACTTTTTCAGAAGATAAGGTAAAGACAGGACGTTTGCCTCTTGGTCTTTTCCCGACAACAAAAGGCAGAATAAGCATGTAGAAAGCCTGGTCGTTTCTTGTTTGGACCAGAGTTCGAATCTCTGCAGGTCCACCATAAAAATGAAACAAAGAAAGAGAAAAACAGAATCAAGATCCATTTTTCTGGAATTTGATTCTGTTTTTTTGTATCCTTATTCCGCATTTTTGATTTGAAGGATAAATATCCTATCTTTGCAATTCGTAACATCAGATATATTTTTTACAAACAAAAAGAAATGAAAATGAAAAAGGGAATCATCACGGCATTGCTGCTAAGTTGCATTTGCTTTGTTTCTTGCGACAAGAAAGAACAAGTTACACAAACGGAGGAGAAATCGCCTATGCAGAAAAAAGTGGAAGAGTTTGCAAGCTTTGAGTTGAAAGCTGATCTTGGCAAACTGACGGCCAATGAGAAGGAAATACTTGGAATATTCCTCGACATTGCAGACATAATGGACGAACTGTTCTGGTTACAGGCCTATGGCAACAAGGCCGACATGGACACCATAAGCGACGAGTACACAAAACAGTTTGCAATGATAAACTACGGTCCTTGGGAAAGGCTTGACGCGATGAAGCCTTTTGTCAGCGGATTCGGTGAAAAACCTCTCGGAGCCAACTTTTATCCGAAGGACATGACCGAACAGGAATTCAAGGAGTTGAAAGACGCAAACAAGAACAGCCTTTATACCGTCATAAGAAGGGATGAAAACGGCAAGCTGGTCGTAACATGGTACAAGGACGAGTACAAGACACAGATTGACAAGGTATGTGCCCTTTTGGACAAGGCAATAGCCTTGGCACAGGACAAGGGATTGAAGAAATATTTGACAGAAAGGAAAAAGGCCTTTGAGACGGACAACTATTTTGCTTCGGACATGGCATGGATGGACATGAAGGAAAGCAAACTGGACTTTGTAGTAGGTCCGATAGAGAACTATGAGGACAGACTTTACGGAACAAAGGCGGCATACGAGGCTTTTGTATTGTTGAAGGACGAAGAAGAAAGTGCGAAACTGTCGAAGTTTACGGCAATGTTGCCGGAACTGCAGAAATCTCTTCCTTGCGACGAAAAGTTCAAGAAAGAAGTTCCTGGAACGGAGTCTGACATAAATGTGTACAACGTATTGTTTTATGCCGGTGACTGCAACGCTGGCAGCAAGACCATAGCAATCAATCTGCCTAATGACGAGAAGGTACAGTTGGCAAAAGGAGCGAGACGTTTGCAGTTGAAGAATGCAATGCAGGCCAAATTTGACAAGATACTTTTGCCGATAGCGGAGAACACGATGGCGAAAGAGCAGTTGGCAAACGTAAAGTTTGATGCGTTTTTCTACAATGTCACTTTCCATGAGGTTGCTCACGGATTGGGAATAAAGAACACAATAAACGGCAAGGGTGCCGTAAGGACCGCTTTGGGCAACCAATATTCCGCATGGGAAGAGGCTAAGGCCGACATACTCGGTCTGTACATGGTATGTTCTCTTATAGACAAGGGAGAGATAACCACGATAAGCAAGAATGATGCCATAGCCACATTCATTGCCGGCATATTGCGTTCGGTACGTTTCGGACTTACTTCCGCACACGGAGTTGCAAACATGATGTGCTTTAACTTCTTTGAAGACCACAAGGCATTTACACAGAACGAAGCCGGCCTTTACACGATAGACTTCAACAATGCCACAAAGGCTATAAGTGACTGGGCCGCCAAGATATTGGAGGTGGAAGGTTTGGGAGACATTGCCGAAGCCAAGGCTTACTCGGAAGCAAACGGTAAGATACGTCCTTCATTGCAAAAATCACTGGACAAGATAAACGGATTGGGCATTCCTAAGGATATAAGATTTGAACAGGGAAGAAAGGTTTTAGGATTGTAATGCAAATGGACATAGCTATATTGGGAAGCGGCAGTTGGGCAACCGCTATAGTCAAGATAGCCACACAGAATTACCGCAAGGTTTACTGGTGGGTAAGGGAAGAAGAGATAGTAAAGGGGGTTATGCAATTCGGGCATAATCCTCTCTATCTTCGTTCATGTGAACTGGACAAGGAAAAGATAGAGGTAAGTACCGACATATCTCACATTTTGTCACGAACCGACACGGTTGTTCTGGTAATACCCGCGGCTTTTATTGTTCGCAGCCTGAAACCTTTGGACAAGGATGAGCTGTGCGGTAAAAAGATAATATCCGCAACAAAAGGAATGATACCTGAGACCAATCAGATTGTAGCGGATTATTTAAAAGATACTTTCGGTGTTGATTTTGACATGCAGGCTGTTGTCAGCGGACCTTCGCATGCTGAAGAAATTGCTCAGGAAAGGATGACTTATCTTACGGTCGCTTCCAAAAGCGACATATTGGCCAGGGAAATATCGGAACGTTTTGCATGTCGTTTCGTAAAAACCAAAACATCTTCGGACATAAAGGGAATAGAATACGGAGCTGTTATGAAAAACATATACGCTCTTGCCGCAGGTATAAGCAAAGGTGCCGGTTATGGAGACAACTTCATTGCAGTGTTAATATCCAATGCTGCACAGGAAATGTTGTTCTTCCTGAACAAGGTTGCTCCGGAACGTAGGGATACCAACCATTTCGTTTACCTGGGAGATTTATTGGTTACTGCATATTCCCAACACAGTCGAAACCGTACGTTCGGACAAATGATAGGTCAAGGTTATTCCGTAAAGTCAGCCCAGCTGGAAATGGCAATGGTTGCGGAAGGTTATTATGCGGCTGACTGCATACACAAGGAATGCAAAAGATTGGACATACATCTTCCGATAGCAGAAGCCGTTTACAGAATACTGTACAAAGGAGCTTCCGCATCAAACGAACTGTCCAAGTTAAGCGACCGTTTCGAATAAGTTACTATTCAACTTTTCATAAAAAATAAGGGGTGATGTTAACATCACCCCTTATTTTCATTGGATACTTACAGATTTATTTCACTATCAACTTCTGGGTCGATACCGAGTTGTCAGTTACTATCCTTATGTAGTAAACTCCACTCGCAAAGCCTGTCAAATCCATTTCATACCTGCTTGCTCCAGACTGCAAATCGTCACTGCTCAATACCCTGCCCTGCAAGTCCGTAACAATCAGTCTCGCCGATTCGTTCAAGCCTTCTATCTCTACTGTAGCCTTGCCGCTCGCAGGATTTGGATAGATGACTGCTCTCAATCCTCCTTCTGCATCACTCAAGCCCGATGTGGTAACAAACGTCTTGACCTCACCGTAAGCCGTACCAGCATCGTTCGTGATGTATGCTCTGAAGAAATAGTTCGTACCTGATTCCAATTCCGTAGCATTGGCCGTCAACGCTCCCGCAGTCTCAGTCGCAGGCAAGTTCACAACATTCGGCGTCTCCATGTCGAAGTCTTCCATTGTGGACATCAAGAAACCTACAGTATAGCTGTCGTCTCCTCCGTTGGAAGTCAACGTACCGTTCAATACTGCCGTATGGTCGTTGATAGCTGTTGCTTCTTCTGTAGATACTTCGCCAACTACAACCTCTATTGTGCCATTTTCTGTTGTAAACGTCAAGACTTCTCCTTCAAACTCTTCCGTACCTACTGTCACGTATGCCTTGAACTCGTATGAAGTGGCAGGTGTCAAGTCCGTAAGCGTTGCAGTAAGGGTTGTCGTTCCCGTTGCGGCTACGTCCGTCCAATCTGTCGCTCCTGTTGTCCTATATTTGAAGCCTCTTGCCGTGATAGCCTCACTGCCTTCAACTACAGTTGCATTCAAGGTAGCCTCAGTCTCGGTAACGTTGCTTGCCTCTACTGTCGTAACAACCGGATTAACAACGCCTTCTCCTGCTGTCGTGAATGCTATGGATACCCATGTCGAATAGCTTTCTCCGCAGTTAGCCCTTACATAGGCTGTGTATTGTGTGCTTGCCGTCAATTCGGTGAAGGTATGGCTTGTTACCGTAACGTCAACTGCATCTCCGTCTTCTCCCAATCTTACCTGCCATGAACTCTCGCTGCCGCCTGCAGTCCAGGTCAAGTCCGCACTCGTCTCAGTGATGTTCGTAACTGTAAGGTTGGTTGGCTCGGCACATGGCTCTACAACCTCTCCGCCTTCTGTCAATGACAAGTCATCTATGGATAGATAATAAGGAGCAAATGTTGATACACAATGAATAGCTATATAGTAAACGCCATCCTCATCAGGAATAAATGTTCCGGTATATTCCTGATACGTTGTATTCGTAGGAGAAGAAACAGCTGTTCCTATCGTGGAGATTACATCTGCTTCGGTTTGTTCGCTGCATAATTTGGCTTCAAGAGTAGTCCATCCGTTATCTCCGTCTGTCACATACCAGAACGAGAACGTATATTCATTGCCTGCCGTAAGCTCAAACCCAGGAGTGAACATGTAATCATTGCAGCTCCATTTGAATGATGCAAACTTGTTTCCAGTTCTTGCTGCTTGATTGTAATCAGATTGTGCAGAAGTGTATGTCAAGACTTTATCGCCAAAACTTGTTGCTTCCATACATGCAGGTAGTTCATTATTGGCTGTTATATTCTCAAAACCTTCTTCCCATGGCAATTCAACAGGTAGACATTTAGTAGTGAAAGTCAATGATGGAGACCATGACGTAGTCGAACCATCTGAGCAAACACTTCTTACTGCTATAGTATAAGTTGTTGATGCTTCAAGGTCTGTCAACTCTATTGGATTTTCATACACAGCAACAGCATCTGCCGTTTCCATATCACCGCCTTCTTCTACCAAGACATATTCCCATTCAGTAGCTTCGCCGGCTTCACTAAATGCAACGTTGGCAGAGTTATAACTTATATTGGAAACTGTCAATCCGTACGGTGCTTGACATTCACTCCATTCGCTCACCTCTACGTTGTCTATGTACAGGTAGTTGTCAACACCGGATGTGAATGTTGTACTTCCACCGTAGAAAGCAAACCTGACCTGTCCAGTGATAGGGTTATCGTCCGCATCCACAAGTTTGTAGATTGCTCTTATAGGTGTACGTCCAAGTTCTGAATAATTATGTTCCGTGTCTTCATCTCCGTCCTTATATACCAGAGCATTTGCCGAAGACCATGATGTACCGTTGTCGGTCGACACCAATATGGCAAACATGTCATCAGAATCAAAAGTAGGATCTGTATCCGAATTCCATTTCCTCAACATAACATCTGCAGCTATCTGATATGTGGTTGAACCGTCTCCCAAATCAATGGTAGGAGTTATCAACCAATATTTGTTGGTAGAATAAACCTCTACTTTCATTCTTGTGTCAGCAACTCCATTAATCTGATCTGATGCAGCATAACTCCATCCGTATGATGATGATGACAAATCGGAAGTCTGAATGGTTCCCTCAGGGAAAGCACCTGATTTCCTGTCCCAACAAGGACTGGTTGTAATATTTTCATCAAATGTCTCGCTCCATGGAGCAGGAAGAATAGCACAAGCTGTATAAATGCTTGCTTGAACATAAATGGATGAAGACTCATCGGAACAAACAGCCTGAACTCTCACATAATACTGCGTTGCATAAGGAAGTTCTTCTATTGTATAAGTGTTGTCACTTATATCCGTCAATACCGTCCATTCTGTATCGTTGGCAGATTTGTATTCTATTATGTAATTACCCGCTTCATTAGGATCTGTAAAGGATACTGTTATGTTTGCACTTTCACCGGCATCTTCCGTAGTCAATACAAAATCTTCGATTTCAACACAGTTGCGTGCTTCTAACTTTATATTGTCTATGGCTGCAGGAGGTTGTGTTCCACCGCCACCGTCATTACGCCACATGAATACAAGTTTCTTGACTGTATTGGCATAACTTTCGTCAAGAATAACAGTATCCGAAACCCATGCGGAATTTGTTGTTCTTAGTATATCAGTAACTGCATATGAAGCGTTAGGAATAGATGATGTCAATTCCTGATCCATATCCATTAGATATACCCTTGTATAATCATACATACTTTCACCAATTTGTTTCCTGTCGAAAGTCAATACGTATCCGCCTGCATCACCGAATTCTATTACCGTGGAGAAATAAACCGTTGAAGCAGAGCCTAAAGTATAGTTGTTTGTAACACCGTTATCGTCACTTATATATATAGCTCCACCGGCCGTAGGCGTTCCGCTTTCGTCAACGGTGTTGTTCACTGCTGTGCCATAATGCCATTGGTTAGTTGCAGTGTTGTTGTCTATTATTATCTCTGCCATGTTTTCCGCATCATCGAAGTTCTGTTCATAAGGCAATGTGATGGTAACAGGCAGTGTAACTGCAACAGGGGCCGTGAACGCTCCGCCACAATCCTGCTGTACCGCAAAATAATATGTCTCTCCGGTAGTTAATCCGTCTATTATATAAGGTACCTCTTCAGCATCGGATACGTTGGCAGTGAATTCAGCTGATTCAGGATCGAAATCCTCTGCCGTCTCTGCTTGTCCGTATGCTATGACCCAACCACTGCCGTTTCCGTTAGAGGTATTGAAATTAACAGATACACTTTCACTTGAAGCAGGATTTACAGCCAAACCATATACATCAGGACAATCCGGCAAGGCACTTACAACCAATGAATCCAAATAGAATGTAGATGATGCCTGGTTTACAACCAATGCAATACGTGTGCTTGCAGAATAATCCACAAGACCTATTTCATAGTCTTCAAAATCCTCAGAGACGATAAGAGGAACTTCCTGTATCAAAGTGAAAGACGATGTGTCTGCCATTGAAGTTATATCTCCCTCTGTAACATCTTTGGCATAAACTTTCAAAACCGGACTGTTGTCTGAATATGTAGCCTTTGCCTTGAAGTTAAGCCTTTCCGCACCGGACAATTCTATTACAGGGGATATGATCCAGTCCGAAAATGCGTATGAGTACGTAGAGGTTGTTCCAGAGAAATATATGGACTGATTTCCGCTGTACACTCCGGAAGTAGAGGTAGATCTGTTCCAATAGTAATATTCATAACCTCCGTTTATGTTGTACCAGCACAAAGGCATGTCTCTGTTGCCTATAACTCCGTCAGCCGCCTGGAAGGTTTCCTCAAAGTCCATCACATAAGGCAGGTCTATAACGGATGTACATGGAGTATTGAACAATACTGTTTCTGACATGAATGACGTGTCCGCACCGTCACATACTGCATAGACCCTCAACTCATATCTTTTACCGTAAAGCAAATCAGGAACGACAACAGGATTGTCCGTGGAGGTATATGTCATCCATTCACTTTCAGTCTCTACTTTATATTCAACTATATATTCCGAACTGTTGGAGTTGTCATCAGTAAAGGAAACATTCGCATTCACAGAACCATCCATGTCTTCAGTCGTAACAGCCACATCGTTAAGTTGGCCGCAAACCAATTCCGTAATTGCAATGTTGTCTATGGCTGCAGGAGGATTCTCTCCGCCTCCGTTATCATTTCTCCACATGAAAACCAGTTTCTTTGTTGTATTGGCATAGGTGTTTGGTATGAATACAGCTTCGTTCACCCATTCCGCCACTGTGGTTCCGGTAGGTCCCAATATTTCAGTAATGGCATTGCTTTCATCAGGCAACGAACTGTTGGACAACTCCGCATCCACATCCATAAGATAAACCCTGACATAGTCATATATGCTGGTACCGTTTGATTCACCTATATACTTTCTGTCGAAAGTCAACTTGAAATCAGGACCGTCACCGAATCCTACAAAGGTGGAAAAATAAGCTATGGATGTAGCATCTACGGTATAGGCATTGGTTGTTCCGCCATCATTGCTTATGTACATGGCACCGCCATCGGTCAGTGTTTCTTCGTCAATCATGGTGTTGTTCTCTATCATGCCGTGATACCACTTGTTCGTCACTGTTCCGTTGGTAATGGTCCACTCGGCCATGTCATCCGCATTGTCAAAGTCCTCAAAATAAGGAACGGCCTGTATCATGCTTTCGTCCACATTGGTACAGAAGTTAGCTCTAACCTCTCTGCTGTTGCCGTCCGAACATATCGTCCACACCTTTACATCATATCTTGTCAACGGTGACAAATCGGATATAGTTGTGCTCTCTCCGGACACATTGTCCAATTCTATCCACTCTTCACTGTCTTGTGTCTTGTAGGCAATGCCGTAATCGCTTGAAGTGGAGTTTTCATTGGCTGTCCATGTGATTTCCGCATCAGTCGATGTAATATTTGATACAGTTAGATTCATTGGAGGATAGCAAATATCCACTGCTTCTCCGGAAAAATGAAATTTGGTGCTCGGAACATAATTCAGCCTTGTACCAGAAGGAGGATTAGATGCTGATATTATGGTGTAATCACGATAATAATACAATGAGGCTTGATTGATTGGGAAAGCGTTGAAACTTTGAGAGCTTGTCCAATCCCCTCTCTCATTCATGTAAGCCACCACAAGGTTGCCACCTGCATAAAGGAAAGGTTCATCCAACTCTATCCTTACCCAACCATTAGATAAAGTAACGCTTCCGTTGAACACTTCTGTGAGTTCATCCAAAGGAACCCAATCCGTTGTACTGGAAAACGCACTGCGGTTGACTGCTCCCATATAAATGATGGAAGGATTGATCGTTTCAGTCGAACTTCCGACATACTTGTAACTTATTGCAGTAATCATTCCCGGCTGTAACGAATCAGCAGGGTAAATACTTTGGGAGTAACTGTAATCATAATTAGTGTACAAAGGTACATACGAAGATGTCCCCGTGCCATACTCCCCGACAGCATACGTCACCTCTTCCTGAGCCGACAGCTGCATTGCAAAGACTATTGCCATTGCAAGTAATAAAAATCGTTTCATAAAGTTTAAATTTTTGTTGATAATAATATTTGCTAAGCGGCGGCAAAGGTAATGTTTTTTCTTTTTTCCCCAAAAAATAAAAGAAAAAAAGAGGACTGTATAAATTGCACCATTCACCTCATTAATCCCAATAAAGATTATCGCTTATAATTTTTATGGATAAATATACATATTACCGTTACTGTTATTGCATAGCAAATTCTAATCACAAAATATATTGACACATCAACATAAAAGCCACTATGTCCAAGTCTTGATTACAAAAAAACG
Organism: uncultured Bacteroidales bacterium; assembly: GCA_944320415.1. Classification (GTDB taxonomy): domain Bacteria; phylum Bacteroidota; class Bacteroidia; order Bacteroidales; family P3; genus Onthomorpha. The sequence continues at coordinate 169,851 of CALUHJ010000001.1, read as the reverse complement.
GAACTTGATTCCAATTTGACGAAATCAAGTTCCATTTCCGTGAAACTTTGTTTGGTGACAGGATCAATATCCTCCAGGATATTTTACAATGCGTTTCACATTACATTGTTTCGCTTAGTATTTATTTTACTATCAACTTCTGGGTCGATACCGAGTTGTCAGTTACTATCCTTATGTAGTAAACTCCACTCGCAAATCCTGTCAAATCCATCTCATACCTGCTTGCTCCAGACTGCAAATCGTCACTGCTCAAAATCCTGCCCTGCAAGTCCGTAACAATCAGTCTCGCCGATGCGTTCAAGCCTTCTATCTCTACTGTAGCCTTGCCGCTCGCAGGATTTGGATAGATGACTGCTCTCAAGCCTCTTTCTGCATCACTCAAGCCCGATGTGGTTACAAACGTCTTAACCTCTCCGTAAGCCGTACCTGCATCGTTTGTGATGTATGCTCTGAAGAAATAGTTCGTTCCTGATTCCAATTCCGTAGCATTGGCTGTCAACGCTCCCGCAGTCTCAGTCGCAGGCAAGTTCACAACATTCGGCGTCTCCATGTCGAAGTCTTCAATTGTTGACATCAAGAAACCTACAGTATAGCTGTCGTCTCCTCCATTGGAAGTCAACGTACCGTTCAATACTGCCGTATGGTCGTTTACATTGCTTGCCTCATTCGTTTCTACCGTACCCATCACTATTTCTATCTCCTCACTCTCGGTTGTGAACGTCAAGACAGTTCCTTCAAACTCTTCCGTACCAACTGTTACGTATGCCTTGAACTCGTATGAAGTGGCAGGTGTCAAGTCCGTAAGCGTTGCAGTAAGGGTTGTCGTTCCCGTTGCGGCTACGTCCGTCCAATCTGTCGCTCCTGTTGTCCTATATTTGAAGCCTCTTGCCGTGATAGCCTCACTGCCTTCAACTACAGTTGCATTCAAGGTAGCCTCAGTCTCGGTAACGTTGCTTGCCTCTACTGTCGTAACAACCGGATTAACAACGCCTTCTCCTGCTGTCGTGAATGCTATGGATACCCATGTCGAATAGCTTTCTCCGCAGTTAGCCCTTACATAGGCTGTGTATTGTGTGCTTGCCGTCAATTCGGTGAAGGTATGGCTTGTTACCGTAACGTCAACTGCATCTCCGTCTTCTCCCAATCTTACCTGCCATGAACTCTCGCTGCCGCCTGCAGTCCAGGTCAAGTCTGCACTCGTCTCGGTGATGTTCGTAACTGTAAGGTCGGTTGGCTCGGCACATGGGTCCGGTACTACAACCTCTTCAGCTTCGCTTACCTCTATGTTATCTATGTACAAATCATTGTCTCCGTTGGATTGTGTACTTTCTCCGTAGAAGGCAAACTTGACAACTCCGGATATAGGATTACCGTCAACATCTGTCAATACATACGTAGCTCTTGTAGGTGTACGTCCCAAATCTGAGAAATTGTGTTCGGTATCATCATCGTTGTCCGCATAGATAAGGGCATTGTCTGCCGACCATGTTGCTCCGTTGTCAGTCGATACCAATATGGCGAACCTGTCATCCGGTGCAGGATCCGGCTCCGCATCATTATAATAATCGGTAAGCATTACGTCAACCGCTATCTGATATACGGTGGAACCGTCTCCCAAATCAATAGAAGGCGTTATAAGCCAATCTTTATAAGTATTAGACCATATATTTATTTTCATCCTTGAATCAGAGACTCCATTTACGATACTAGTGCTATAACTCCAACTACTAGAAGTTGCAAAAGAGGATGTTTCCACAGTTCCTGTTTGAGGCAACAATGCTTTACCCTGACTCCAACATTCATCAGTTGCCACATTAGAATTGAAGTTTTCTGTCCATGGTGCAGGTATTGCTCCACATGCTGTTCTGAACGTGTAGTAAGGAGTATAAGCAGATTCTTCACCTCCACATATGCCCTTGATTGCAAACATATATTCCGTGCTTGGCGTCAAATCCGTCAATGTGAACGGTGATTCGGATGCATCAACCTCAACCAAATCTTCTTCCGTTCCATTGGCAGGTCCGTATGAGATGACATAACTGTCTGACGTACCAACCCAACTTATGTCCGCTGTAGTTTCGGTAATATTGGTTACATCCAACTCTGTAGGTCTGATACATGCGGTTTCATCTATTGATATGTCATCTATAGCAGCAGGTACTGTCAATGCTCCATCCTGTTCATATCCCCATGTAACGAAAACTATCTGTTTTACTCCGCTCAATCCCGTCAATTCAACGGTTGCATGAGTCCAGTCTTCTGCTCCGCATAGTAATGCCACTTCGTCTTGCATAGGCAAATCATCATAAGGCAACATAACACCGGGGTCAAGGGCAAATACCAACACACCACTGTAAACAGTATTGCCTTCAATATGTCCTGAAACCTTGTAATCAAAGTCAAGATTGTATGTCTCACTACCATCTCCGAAATCAAACAATTTCTTCATGTACATTACGGAACTTTCAGATGCTGCAGCATAAGTCGCACCGCCGTCATTGGATACGTAAGCGGACATGCCGCCTTCATCCATTGCCGTAGCAGAACCGAATGCCCAAGAGTTCGCTCCTGATGTAGTAATATTCCACGCCGCATTGTCTGCATCATCCGCAAAATCCGTCGAATATGGCAATGCCCCAACTGTTGAGAATGATACTACCGCTGACCATGGTGAGTAATCATCGCAAACGCTTCTTACTGCAACAGCATAAGCGGTGCCGGCAGAAAGACCTGTCAACTCTATAGGATTTGTACTTACTTCAACAGGCGAACCTGCTTCAGGATCTGTCTCTCCGTTTTCCAACAATACATATTCCCATGAGGTCGCACTGCCTGCTTCATTGAATGAAACCGTAGCGGTCTCCGTTCCTATATTGCTTACTGTTACGGCATAAGGTGCAGGACACTCACTCCACTCACCAACATCTACATTATCTATAAACAAATAATTGTCTGCATTGGATATTGTACTTCCTCCGAAGAATGCGAACTTGACAACTCCCGTAATAGGATTGTCTTCAGCATCTACCAACTTGTACATAACCCTTGTAGGGGTACGTCCGAAATCTGAGAAATCATGCTCGGTATCCGCATCGCCATCCTTATAAACAAGGGCATTGGCAGAAGACCATGATTGACCGTTGTCCGTAGATACCAAAATAGCAAACATGTCATCGGAAGCATATTCAGGATCCGCATCAGACCCATAGCTTCTCAACATAACGTCTGCCGCTATCTGATATGTGGTTGAACCGTCTCCCAAATCAACGGAAGGAGTAACCAGCCAATATTGATTGGTAGAATAAATATTGGTTTCCATTCTGCTGTTTTCGATTCCATTGACAGGAAGCGTTGAATGACTCCATCCATAACTATAAGGCGTTAGTGATGAAAACTGCATAGTTCCTGTAGGGAATGCTCCCGAATAAATACCCCAACAAATAGAACCACTAACATCAGAATCAAATGTTTCACTCCAAGGAGCGGTCAAATTCATACAAGAAGTGTAAATACTTGCTTCAACATAATTTGAATAAGTTTCGTCCGAACAAACCGTCATAACCCTTACGTCATATTCCGTTCCGTAAAGAAGATCTTCTATTGTGTAGGTCGTTTCATTCAAATTTGTTATGACCGTCCATTCCGTGGCATCGGAAAGTTTATATTCCAAGGTATAGTTTCCTACCTCATTGGCATCTGTAAACGATACGGTTATGTTTGCACTTTCTCCCGCATCTTCCGTGGTCAAAGTCAAATTAGTAACCTCAACACATTCACGCGCATCTATGTTAATGTTGTCTATTGCTGCAGGAGGATTGTAAACGGAACCGTCCCACTCTCCATAACTACTCCACATAAACACCACTTTCTGTGTGGTATTGGCACAGCTGCCATCCAATATTATGGTATCTCTTTGCCATGAAGAAGCTCCGTATTTTTCACCATTGCTTATCTCATAAAAATAAGGCTCTGAGTTGTTTGGAATCTCCGCATCTGTAGGCATCAAAAAAACCTTCAAATAATTATCATAATTACCACTTGCTTTCCAATCGTATGACAATAAAAAGCCTATCCCTTCCCCGAACTCTACAATCGTACTCGCATAAATATAATTTGTACTATATGTAGCAGGTGGAGTATAAGCATTGGTAACTCCGTCATCGTTGGTCACATAAAGAGAATTCATACCGTCTTCCGTATTGTTTACAGTTGAACCTATAAACCATTCATTTGGCTCTGACGATACGAAATTCCATTCGGAAACATTCTCCAAATCCTCAAAATTCTGTTCATAAGGCAATGTCACCGTTTTCTGCAATTGACAGGAAACAACATCGGAAAACTCATCTGCACAACTTTGCTTAACTGCAAAATAATATGTCTCGCCTGTAGTAAGACCGTCTATAATGTACGGCAACTCGTCAGCAGAACCTATAGTTATTGTTTCCGCTGAATTAGGATCGAACTCCTCTGCCGAAGCTGCCTGTCCGTATGCCAATACATAACCGCTGCCAATATCGGTGGTTGCATTGAAATCTACGGATATACTCTCGCTTGATGCTACAAGGGCCCTTAATCCATATACTTCTGGACATTCAGGCAATGCACTTATCGTCAATGAGTCTATATAAAACGTAGGTGATATACTATTAACAACCAAAGCTATGCGTGTATTGCTTGTGTACGCTCCAAGTCCTACTTCATAACTTTCATAATTGCCAGAAGCATTCAGATGCAAGGTTTCAACCAATGTAAAGTCTGAAGTATCGGCAATAGAGCTTATGTCCTCCTCGGATACATCCTTGGCGTAAACCTTAAGCGTTGCAGGCGCACTGCTGGTAACCTTAGCCATAAAGTTCATCCTCTCTCCACCGGTAAGTTCAAATGCAGGAGATATTACCCAATCTGAAAATGCATAATTTCCTCCGGAATAAGCTCCATTGTACTGCAAACACTGACTTCCGTTGTATGCTTCGTAAGAACCATTAGTCCAATAATAAGAATTGTATCCGCCATTGATATTGTACCAACACAAAGGAATGGCTCTGTTTCCTATTACTCCGTCTGCCTCCTGGAATGTTTCTTCAAAATTCATTACATAAGGGAATTCTACGACAGGAATACATGGTGTATTAAACGAATACACATTGGATATAAATGATGTATCCTCTCCTTCACATACCGTTGTAACCCTCAAATTATATCTGCTACCATGAAGCAAATCGTTAATAACAACAGGATTGTCGGATGATGACACAGAAGTCCACATATTGTCCAATTCCAATTTATACTCAACTATATACTCCGTAGTATTATCATTATCATTGTCATCTGTAATGGTAACATCCGCACTGACCGATTCACCCATATCCACCGTCTCTACGCTGACGTTCGTAGCAAAAGTACAGTTTGTACTTGTAACCGACACATTGTCTATGGCTGCAGGCGGATTGTCTCCTTGACTACCATCATTACGCCACATGAAAACCAGTTTCTTTGTGGTATTGGCATTTTCTCCTGATATTAAAATATACTCCCTTATCCAACTGTTTTGTCCGTTCAATACCGGTGTTATCGCCAAACTCTCTGAAGGAACACTACCTGTAGAAAGCTCAGCATCCACATCCATCAGATAAACCCTCAAATAATCATAACTAGATTCTCCCATAACTTTCCTGTCGAACGTCAACTTAAATGCATCTCCCTCACCGAAATTCACAAAAGTGTACAAATACACAGTAGACGTACTTCCATTGTTATATGCATTGGTAACACCGTTGTCATTACTGATATACATGGCACCACCACCTTCTGTCGGGGTACCTTCCTCTGTCATGGTATTGTTTTCTGCCGTACCTCTATGCCACTGATTGACTGCAGTACCGTTTTCCATATTCCACTTGGAATAATCTTCACTGTCAAAACTCTCATAGAAAGGAACCACATTGGATACACTCTCATCAGGAGATGTAATGAAATTTACAATTATCTCAGGACTATTTGCCTCTGAACATACTGCCCAAACCTTTACATCGTATCTTGTAAATGGCTCCAAGTCCGAAATAGATGTATTCTCTCCGGATACATTGTCCAATTCTATCCACTCCTCACTGTCTTGTGTCTTGTAGGCAATACCGTACTCACCCGAAGTAGACTCTTCATTGGCTGTCCACGTAATATCGGCGCTTGTAGAGGTAATATTCGTTACCGTCAAATTCTCCGGAGGATAACAATATTCAACCCCCTCTGGCCATACATGAAATTTTGTACTCGGAACATAACTTACGACTGAACCGGAAGGAGGATTGGATGGTGAGATAATACTCTCATCACGATACTCGTACAATGAAGCAGAATTGATTGAGAAAGTGTTGAAATACCGAGAAGACGTGTAATATCCTCGCTCATTCACGTAAGCTACAACAAGATTCCCTTCTCCAGTGTAATTGAAAGGTTCATTCAAATCTATCCTCACCCAACCATTGGAGAACGTCACACTGCCGCTGAATACCTGAGTAAGCTCGGATACCGGAATCCAATCCGTAATACCGGAAAATGCACTGCGAGTAACTTCTCCCATATAGATAACAGACGGAATTGTTTCACTGTCGCTCGCAGCATACTTGTAACTTATTGCAGTAATCATTCCCGGCTGCAATGAATCGGCAGGGTAGATACTTTGAGAGTAACTGTAATTATAAAAAGTGTAGCAAGGTACATACGAAGATGTCCCAGTGCTATACTCCCCGACAGCATACGTCGTCTCTTGAGCCGACAGCTGCATCGCAAAGACTATCGCCATTGCAAATAATAAAAGTCTCTTCATAAGGCTCTTTTTTTTGGTTAATAATAATTTGATTAAAGATTTCTTTACGCCGTCAAAGTTATTACTTTTTTTCTGTCCTACAAAACACAATCAATGAAAAAATATTGAATATACACAAATTTAACGTTTATAATATATCGTAGCCAATGGCGACTAAGCATGTAAAAACATGGTTTACAGTATATTAAATACAAATACAGAAACAAAAAACAAGTAATACAAACAATATGGAAATATACGTAAATCCTATAACGACTACTTATTTTTATTGTATCGGCCTTAGAAGATGGATTTATCGGTTAAAATACTTCGTAGCTTTTGCCGGGAAGAGCTTTAATCAAGCCTTTAAGCTCCAAAACCATAAGCAGTGAAGAAAGAATGGAAATGCTTATCGAACAGGCAGAAGATATCTCATCTATGGTCACCCTCTTGTTCTTTTCTATATATTCGTATACCTTTTTCTCATTATCGTTCAAAGGTATATCAGGAATGGATTTCCGATTTATTGTATCTCCGTTTGCAGTTTGTGCATCCCGTACATTCCAGTTCATTATCTCTCCAATACGGTCCAGGTTGGATAAATCCGCAGCCATATTATTGCTTATCAGATTATTGCATCCTTCTGAATTTACATCACTCACTCTTCCGGGAACGGCCAACACCTCCCTGTTGTATTCCTGTGCCAGTCTTGCAGTGATAAGAGAGCCTCCTTTTCTGCTGCTTTCGACAACGATGCAAAGGTCACAAAGAGCCGCTATTATCCTGTTTCTGCGAGGGAAATTGTAAGCACTTAAATTCGTTTCGGAAAAAAACTCCGTAACCAGCCCTCCTCTGTCCGTCATCGCTTTTGCCAGATCCCAATTGGATGAAGGATAAATTCTGTCCAATCCATGACCCAATACACCGAATGTAGGCATACCTTCCGCTACGGACCTTATATGCACCATGGAATCTATGCCAAGAGCCAATCCACTTACAGTACTTACTCCATAGCGGTTCAACTCATGAACTATGTTTGCAGTCATCCACTTGCCGTAATCGGTCGCATGTCTTGTCCCAACTATGCTCACCATTCTGTCAGCGTCCAAACTGCCCCTGCCCTTGACAAAAAGACATACGGGCGGGTCATCCATACGTCTGAGCCTTTCGGGATAGTCCTGGTCAGTAAAAAAATAAGCCCTTATGTCATTTTCCTCAATGAACCTCAACTCCCTTTCACAAACAGGAAACATGGATTTACTCAAAACGGATTCTATCGTCTTTTTCCGTCCTTTAAATATTATTTCCAGTCCTGCGGCGGTTTCATTGAACAAATCCTCCGCAGAGGGATAAAACTCCATAAGCTTTTTGGCCATTGCGGGACCTACGCCGTAAACCTTGGTCAAGGCAAGTGAATATATATCCATAAGTTACGCGAAATCAAATCAATGTCTGAAATAATCCTCCAGTCTGAAGACCCACGCCCCTTTTGTACTTATGTCCTTTGGACTTATAGTCGAAGTGTCAAGCTTTATCCTTCTTCTCACAGGATTGTACTGCCACGGTATTTCTTTCACTTCATCCCTGCACAAAATGAACACCTTCATGTCATCGGAAGGCATTCTGTCCAAACCACAACTAATGTTGTCACTTATTCTTTCAAGAGAGATGGCATACAGGTTGTCTCCATTTTGGGTAAAGCAGACATAAGGCTGTTCCCAGTTCATCTCTCCTTTCCAATTATCAGACTTTATGCTTTGCTTTGGAATGGATCTGCTTTCCCAACAAAGCCGAACCTTAGCTTCAAGATCTTTTTCCTGATAAATCAGTTCAAAACGATACGTCTTGTTTTTCTTCAACCTAACCTGTCCCGCAACTTCCTCCTTTTCGGAAGCAAGCCTCAAAACAGCCTTTCCCTTTTCATCCCTTATGACAAGAGCAGCATTGTCATCGGCCTGCAAATATATCTTGTACTTTTCGGTTTTCAAAGGCACTATGTCCGTATGCCAACTTATGCTGAAGTCATCCTCCGGCATATTCCTCGCTGGAGAATTTCTCACCCAATCGAAATCTATCTCTTTATCGGACCTGATGGCAACCATTTCATAACACTCTTCGTTCACCAAATGCGGCCTGCTCCCATACACCGCCTCACCGTTAACCTCAAGCCAGTGACCAAGATCCAAAAGACGTTCCTGCTGCAACAACGGAATCTGTCCGTCCGCACTAGGCCCCACGTTTATAGTAAGACCACCTCCTGCCGCAACCAAACGGACAAAATGCCTTATCAGTTCATCACTGCTCATATAACTTTCCAAATCCACATTGCGATTCAACCCGAAAGAACGGCTGAGCCCTCTGCACTCTGCCCATGGAATGGTCTTTTCCTCTATTCCTCCACTATATTCGGGAGTCTTGTAGCCGTGATTGAATCCTTTGCCCCATCTGTCGTTCACTATGGCCTCCGGACCAACCTTATCGTAATAATAGGCGACAAGGTCGTTGCTTCCGAAAGCATTGTAGTCGAAGTCCCAGTCCCCGTCGGAAAATATGACCGATGGCATGAATTCATCTACCAGTTCCTTGAACTGAGGATGCAGATGTCTGGTGACATATTCATTTATACTCTTGTTGGTGTCAACAGTCCAACGATACAAGGGGTTGTTCCACTCCGTCAAAGAATAATACAAGCCCATCCTAAGTCCCTGTTCCCTTACCGCATCGGTCAATTCCCTGCAAAAATCCCTTTTCGGCATGGTGGTGGCACTCGACCATCCCTTGGCATATTTACTGTCCCACATGCAATATCCGTCATGATGTTTTGAAGTGAAGATTACGTACTTCGCTCCCGAACGCTTGAAAAGGGACGCCCACTGACGGGCATCGAACAGTTCCGCCTTGAATATATCCTTGTAGTCTTCATATTCGAAATCCTCTCCATAAACATCTTTCTGGAACTTTATCCTCAGACTGTCCCCGGATATAAGCCCCTTGTAAAACCATTCGGCATACTGTTCCTTACCACTGTAAGAAGGTATGCTGTACAGACCGTAATGCACGAATATTCCCAACTTGGCATCGGAAAACCACTGAGGATAAATCCGGCCGTCAAATCTGTGATTCAAGCTGTCCTGAGAGTGCACACCAAAACCAAAGGAAAGCAAAAACAACAGTAAAAAACTTTTTTTCAAATCTTTGAACCTCATCTATTCTATGACTATTTCGTAAACCCTGCCCTCAAGATTGTTTTCAGGGAAAGGTATCAATTCCTGCTTGAACAACTCCGGAAGCCACCATTTGGAATAATGGAACTCCTGAGTGACTATGGTGTTCATCTGATTATTCGGTATACTTGTCACGTCCTCATTCATGTATCCCACAACATACATCTTGTCCGGACTCGGTCCGGCTCTCCATATTATCTCGTCGGGCTTCCATTCTATCTCGAAATAGTAATAATCCCTGTCGAATATCTCGGCGTCAAGACCTACTCTCGATGTTATAGCCCTATATGTCCGGCTCCAGCGATGCAACTTAAAGGTATTGTCACCGTATTTCAACGGAATGATCCATCCTGTGTGGAAATTCTTTGGAACCGGACAGGCAAGATCCCAGTTGGTGCAGGCAAGGACAAATTCCCTGCTTCCGAAAGGTGTGTAATAGGATGTGTCCTCTCCAGGCCAAAGCTTCGAGGTTTTTATCATCTCTATGTCTATCTCGGAATAATTGCTTGTTTTCTCCCTTTGAGCCTCATAATCATTCTTGCTGTGTATCACATAACCTTCCTTGCTGCATATCCTTCTGTCGTTCCACGGACTGTTGCTCTGATAAGCCAGCCAGAAGGCGTTGGTAAGCCCTGTCCATACCCCGTGGGAATTGACAAGTTGCGCGAATTTTATCTTGGCCCTGTATTTGCCGTAGCTGAAACCCACTCTCGCCCTTATGCCCACGTTCTCCTTTTTCGCCTGCTTCAAATCCCTGTTACCTGGATTGAATATCCTTATGTAGGAACTGTCCCTTGACACCGATATTGTACTTGCGGGATAAAGCGTATTGCTCGGATGCATTACAATCCTGCTATTGGCCGGATAAACACTGTCACCCCTGACATAATCCTCAAGAGTGTATCCTCCCTTTTCAACATCGGCAATACAAGGAATCTGATTCAACTGCTCGTTCTTGTTTATATCGTGGAAATACTGTTCGAAAAGAGAATGATAGTAAAGCTCTTCATCCTGTCCGACAAGAAAATTGGTATCGCATATCTTGAAATCCTTTCCCGGATACTTCAACCTGTCGACAAATACCCCTCTTTCAGGGGTCAATACGGCCCTTGTTTTCAGAACTCTGTCCGACACAAGCACACTAACCCCGTCTCTCCTTTTTCGGAAAAAGGAGAAAGGATTTACGAACTCATTGTTGTCATCCTGCAAGGATATATCCTTTATGTAGTCCGGAATCTTTTCAAGAGCCTGTTCGGTTGCCACAACCAGCATGAACCTGTATATGCCTGTTCGCGGATTTCTCCTTTCCCTTCGGTTAAACTCGCCTTCACCTTCTCCGTCAAGCTTTATGACCCAAAGAGCATCCCTTACCATCTGCTCCCTGAGGGAAATCTTCTCCTCTTTTGACTTTCTCACAATCCACGGCATCCATTTTGGGTCGTTCTTCATTCTTTTAATCACACTTTCTATTTCTTCATCCGTAACTGGTTTGGGAGTCTGCTTGCCAAAATACTTTTTCTCGTTACGAGGATTGCCCACTATCCGGAAACTGTCCTTAACAACTCCGTTCTCAACCGGTTTGAAACCCGTTCCTGTATCTTCCCATGAACCGTAAAAATTCTCCGATGCCTCCGGACGGTCTTCCTCAAACTTGTAACTCTCGTTCTGATAATATATCTTGTAGTACAGTTTCTCTCCCTCAGACTGTCTTATGTCAGCATTAAAAACGAAAAAGTCATCCTTGGCAGGCAACACTATGCCGTTGAATACCGCATCATCAAGCTGCATCTGAATCATCACCGTATCCGAACCGGGTAAATTGCTCATCGGGTCAAATCCTGAAATCCTTTCATTAAACTTGCCGCAACCCGCGACACAAAATACCGTCAAAGACAAAAAAAACAACTTGTACAAGTTCATGATTTTAATTTTTTTCAATATCAATGATGGCAAATTTATAATTTTTTTTTGACTTCACAACTTTTACGCAACATTTGACCTCGTTTTGGTGTTATTAGATATGGTAAAAAACAGAACGGTTTATGAGTTTATATGAAAAGATACTTGTGATAACGGACTTCAACGATTTTTCACTTAATGTATGTCTGAAGTTTTCAAAATACCTGTTTCACGATAATTCCAAGGTAGAATTGTTGCACGTGATTGAAGAAAGCGGATTCATTTCCAAGCTTTTCTCTTCAAGGGACGAGGATCTGGAAAACTGTGTCAAGGCAAGACTTCCGTTGGTTGGAAAAAACATAAACGAGATATACGGAATAGACATCAAGACAAATCTGCGAAAAGGAAGGATAACAAAGGAGATAAACGAATTCTGCCAGGAAAATGAAATAGACCTCGTAATCATGGCGACGGCAAACGTATCGGACAAATCCATAGGTGCCAACACCCACCGTCTGATAAGAACTGCTACCGTGCCATTGCTTGTTCTTTCGGTGGATTTGGATCCGAGACCTGTAAAAAACATATTAATACCGATAGAACTGTACCTTAGCAGCAGACAAAAAGTCGCCGATGCGGTGGCATGGGCAAAACATTTCGGTGCAAAGATAACAATCATTTCCGGTGTGTGGGATTCGGACGAGGAAACAAAATTCAAAGTAAAACAAATAAGCAACAATACCAAGGAATTCATAGAAACGAAAGGCATAGAATGCAAACTGGTCATGCTGGACAGACTGGAAACAGGCAAGGACTTTGCAGACGAGACCATAAAATACATGAACAATCCGGAAAACGAGGTTGACATAGTTATGGTAATGGGAAGAGACGAATCAACAGAATTCAACATAGACTCCAGAAGTCAGGACGTTGTCCGCTATGCCAGAATACCCGTGCTTTGCGTTCCTTTGCGGAAGACGGGGATGAATGCCAGATTCCTTTAATATCATTCCGATGCAAATGTAAGACCTTAAAGAATAATAAGGATAAAACGGTAGCGAATATGCCTTGAAAAACAAGCATTTCACTGTCACGAATCCGAGGAATCCATGCACTTTTGCGACAATATAAAAAAACAAGGGACAACGTTTTTAGTTTCGGGTCCCTTGTTTTTTGTTTGAGGTGTTTTATCTTTATAGACAGACCTCCACTCCGAGAGTACATTTGCCGGCAAAGATGGAATAATTGCCGAAATGGTTGAATGTGTCCAAAGCCTCTCTACTTATTTCGTTGTTCCGACTTGTCTTCAGGTTTGTTATTGAGCCGTATATCGCTCCCACGGAGGCTTTGATTGCAAAATGTTCGTTCAGACAATACGCTATTGAGAGTTCCGTGTTAGCTCCAAAGCCCGTGCCGTTGAAATCGTTTTCCAATTTGTTCGCAATTACATTGCTGGTGTAGCCAATAAAACCCACACCTATTGCCGGTGAAACAATCCAGGAGTTTATCCTGAAATCCTTTCCCAACTCCAAATTCGCATAATAAGTCCCCGCGCTTTCTCTTGTTCGGTCATTGTAATAGAACTCCGTTCCGCCGAGCGTTGAGAACCCTGCCTTGACAGTCAGGTCGCATTTGAACCTCACACCGGCTTTCAAGTCTATTCCCAAGGAATTGATATCGCTTTGAGACGGATTGATTACCGACAGATTGCTCGGTGACAAATATCCGACATGTCCGAAAGACAATTGTGCGACAAAATCCACGCTTCTGTTTTGTGCGTTTGTCTGTACAGTAAACAGAATCGCCACAGCTATCGCACAGCATCTTACAATCTTTTTTACGTTCAACATATCCATATGCTACTTTTATTTGTTATTATAAAATATAATATCCGGTCCATCCGGACACTCCTACCGTGATTGGATACATGCCGGCAGTCATATCAATTACGGCACAAAGACATTTGCTTATATAACGACAAAAATGTTTTTTTATTTTTTGTATCATTAACGTATTAACACTTCGTTACATCTCGATTTAACCCATTAAATACTTAGCAAGTTAACCAGCATAATTTAGCATAAGATCAAATGACCGGTTTCAGGCATCTTTAATGGTCACAACACACGTTAAAAACATACATGAAACAAAACTTGAAAAGAAAAAATGAAATCTGAATCCGTTTTCTTCTTTTCAAAAGAGAAGAAAACGGATTCAGAAAACATTTTTCAATGACAAAACACAAAGGATATCATAGGTTATCCTTTATTGTTTATCGTATTTAAGGACCTGATCACAAAAGAACTCCAACTGTATTCCCGCTTGTCGGAGCATCTCTTCCGATTCCGCCCCTGCATGATATTTCATCTGACATACCACACGACTTATGCCGCAATTTATTATAAGCATTGCACACGTCCTGCAAGGAGTCATTCTGCAATACAGAGTTGCTCCATCAAGAGCAATCCCTCTTCTTGCCGCCTGACATATTGCATTCTGCTCAGCATGCACCGTTCTGACACAATGGGTGCTGATACTGCCGTCATCATTTATCATCTTCCTGAACAGATGTCCCACATCGTCGCAATGAGCAAGACCTCTCGGCGAACCGACATAACCCGTAACCAACACCTGACGGTCCTTGACTATCACACAACCGCTCCTTCCCCTGTCACAAGTGGCACGCTTGGAGGCTGCATTGGCCAAATCCATGAAATATTCATCCCATGAAGGCCGCATCTTCTTCTCTATTCTCTTGAGAGCATCCTCCACCTGACGGTCAAGGTCCTCTATGCCGTTGTCGTTGTTGAAACTGAAATCCGCAAGAGCCATGCAGGCCGAAAGGTTCTGACCGCTTTCATTATCGGAAGACATTTCCTTTTTCTCATTTTCCACAAAGGTTTCGAAGTCCACGTTATCCGTAGAACTTTTGCGCAACCTTATCCTGTCGTATCTTTTACGTATGTCGGCATCAACCGAGAACAAATGGAAATTCCTTATCCTGCGCAATGTTTCCACCTCCTTGGGATTTCTTATACTTTCTATCACGCAATCGTCACCATGAGCCATGGCCCTGCCTACAAGACACTCGACAATATAGTCGGCACCGTTCTTCTCCCTCAACTCGTTTGCAAGTTCCCTCATACTGTCGCGGTTGACCTCAAGACCTCTTTGCCTTATCTGCTCGACAAGAAAATCCCTTACCGAATAGTGTTTGAATCCGCTCTTCTTCAACTTTTCCACTATCGTACCCTTGCCTGCACCCAAAGTGCCGGTTATGCCTATGATTATCATACCTTGTACCTGTATTCGAGTTTCTTCAGTTCCTGATTCGCCTTCACAATCTTGTCCTTCAACGACTCCTTGTAGCCAATAACCTTCTGCTGCAATTCAGCATCGCCCACCGACATTATCTGCAAGGCAAGCACGGCGGCATTCAAAGCACCGTTGATGGCAACAGTGGCAACAGGTATTCCCGGAGGCATCTGTATCATGGCCAAAGCCGCATCCATACCTTCAAGAGAGGATTTTATTGGAACTCCTATAACAGGCAGAGGTGTCATTGCGGCAATAACACCGGGAAGATGAGCAGCCATGCCTGCTCCCGCAATTATAACCTTGATTCCCCTTTTATGGGCATTGACGGCAAATTCCTCGACCTCTTTGGGAGTACGGTGTGCCGAAAGCGCATTGATTTCAAACGGTATCTCCATCTGTTCGAAAAACTTGGCGGCAGCCTCCATTACGGGTAAATCCGAAGTGCTGCCCATGATAATACTGACCTTTGCTTCCATTTGTATGAATATGTAACTTGATTTCAAATTGCGAAGATAGACATTTTGACATGAAAATCCACAATATTTTGTTTTAAACAACTGTTTTTTATGCAATACGCAAATTATTTGGCGTATCTTTGCCCGCTCTTTTTGGAAAAGAGCAAGGTATAAGGACGGACCCGATGGGAATATCGGCAGACATTAATTTTTGTTGAAATGGAAAGAAGAAGTGAAAACAGGGCATGGAAGAGGCCTGAAAGAAGAGACGGCAAACCGAAATTTGAAAAAAAAGAATCTGAAAAAAGACCCGAAGGCGAAAAAAGAAAAAGGATAAGGCCTTTGAGGGAAGAAAGAAGAAGGGACAGAAGTTTTGAACATGAGAGAAAGGAAAGGGTTACCTCTTTCCAGAAAACAAGCAGGATAAAAAAGCCTAAGGAGAACGGACTTGTAAGACTGAACAAATACATATCCAATTCGGGTGTATGCTCGAGAAGAGAGGCCGATGTACTTATCGCTACCGGATTGGTAAGCGTAAACGGCAAAACAATTACCGAGATGGGCTTTAAGGTACAGCCTACGGATGTGGTATGCTATGACGGGAAAAGACTTAACAATGAAAGAAAAGTATATGTTCTTCTTAACAAGCCTAAAGGATTCATAACTACCATGGACGATCCACAGGAACGCAGAACGGTAATGAGCCTTGTTGCAAATGCATGCAGGGAAAGGATATATCCGGTGGGAAGACTTGACAGAAACACAATGGGATTATTGCTGTTCACAAACGACGGAGAGATGACAAAAAAACTCACTCATCCATCTTTCGGTGCAAGGAAGGTTTACCATGTTGAACTGAACAAGCCTCTGACAAAAAATGACATGAATACCTTGTTGTCCGGAGTAGAACTTGAGGATGGAACTTCCAAATTCGACGACATACAATATGTGGAAGGCACAAACGGTAGAAAGACAGTGGGAGTGGAACTGCACTCTGGGAAAAACAGAATAGTGAGACGTATGTTCGAATCTCTCGGTTACAACGTGGAGAAACTGGACAGGGTATGCTTTGCAGGATTGACAAAAAAGGATCTGCCAAGAGGTCGATACAGATTCCTGACTGAAAAGGAAATAGCTTTCCTGAAAATGGTCTAAGACAACAAAATGATAAAAAAGGTAATCTCTTTCGACAGAAAAAAACTATGGCACATAGTCATAACGTTTATTGCCTTATTATTCGCAATGGTATTGCTTGGCCTGTGTCTGGTATATTTCAATCAGGACAGGATAAAGAACCTGTTCATAAGTGAAATAAACAAACACCTTGACACCGAAGTACAGGTCGGAAACATAGACGTTTCATTTCTGAGAAGTTTTCCGATGGCTTCGTTGGTTTTTGAGAACGTTCTGGCATTGGATGCATATCCTGACAAAACCATAAAAAAAGACACATTGTTTTTTGCAAAAAGAATAGGGTTAAGATTCAACGTAAGGGATATAATCCGAGGGGAATACAGAATAAAGAAAGTTGATTACCGGGAAGGAAAAATAAAACTTAAAACACTCAAAGACGGCAGTTGCAATTATATTTTCTGGAAAAATTCGACAGGAAGAAAACAAAAGGAATTCTCTCTTGCACTCAATTCAATATCGTTCAGCAAGGTGGATATAGAGTACCGGAACGACATTTCGCGTATTTATCTCTCCGCAAGGATAAAAGAGTCCAAAGCAAAAGGGAATTTCTCCGACACAAAACAGGACATAGACTTACATTCCGAACTGACACTAAATACTTTCATTTACGACAAACTCATACTGCAAGGTGAGAGAAAGGTAAACATAGACCTGAAAGCAGGTAACGATACTCAGGCAGGTCTGTTCAATATCAGAAACGGACGGGTAGAGCTGGATGAAATGCGATTCGATCTTTCCGGAACATTGGAATACAAGGAGGACAATCTGATAGATGCAAAGCTCACCGGACACAGAATACAATTAAGCGAATTCGCTTCCATGTTCGGACAAAAAGCGTCCGAATTGCTATCTGACTACAAAAGCGAAGGTGTGGTTAACTTCGTTGTGGACATAAAGGGAGAAACAAGCAGCAAAAAAATGCCGCATATAAAGGCAGACTTCAACATATCGGATGGCAGACTGAGCAACAGAAAATTAGGAATAGACTGCCGAAACGTAAGTTTTTCGGGTCATTACACAAACGGAGCAGAAAGAAATTCCTCTACATCAAGCCTGATTGTAAAAAACCTAAACGCTGACTTTCCTGAAGGATTCGTCAAGGGGGAATTCAGTCTGGTTAACTTTTCCAGGATGTACATAGAGGCCGACATAAAGGCAAAAGCCGACCTCGAAAAAATAAGAAGATTCCTAAAACAGAACAGCATCATCAACCTGAAGGGAACGGCTGAAGTGAACCTGAGGGCAAAAGGGCACGGATTGAAAAACGTGGACATGGAGGGCTTTGCAAAAATAAATGACTTATACCTCAAGGATTTAAGGTTGAAAAACATGGAATTTGAAAAAACCGACTGCGAACTCGTATTCAACAGAAACTCCATTCAAATAAACAAACTGCAAGGTCTTTTCAACAAAGCCACACTGAATGCAAAAGGGAACTATCGCAATTCAACATTGCTTCTGGATTTCGATTTGTCGCAATACACAAAAGACAAATTGCAATTGAATGACATAAATGCAAAACTGACATATTCCAAAGGAATAATCTCTTTCGGACATCTGAACTTCAAGGCTTTCGACGGTAAAATATCGTCCGGCAAATGCAGTATACTACTGTACAAGGACCATGCAATAATAAGCGGTGAAGCCGCATTGAGAAACATAAACCTTGAAAAACTGTTCATACAGACAGACAACTTCAATCAGAAAGCCATAACGGACAAAAACATAAACGGTATTCTTTCCGCCGATGCTTCATTCAATCTTTATTTTGACAAGGAATTCCGTTTAGTGCTCGATCGTTCATCGCTCAACATGGACTACAACATCTCGGAAGGCAGACTGAAAAACATGTCTTTCTTGAAAAAACTGTCGTATTTTGCAGAAGAAAGTGCCTTGAGCAACGTCCGATTCGACAACATCAAATCTTCATTTCAGCTAAACAATTCATGCATAAACTTCAACCCGGTAAAAATAGGGTCCAACACCGTCAGTTTCGACTTTGCAGGCAAACATTATCTTGATAACAGAATAGATTATCGTTTCTCAATAAAGCTGTCTGAACTGACAAGCAAAAAGAAAAAGGCGAAACTGGAAAAACAACAGGAAGAATTCGGAAGATTCGAAAAAAACAACTCTTCGCGTCTGACCATATTCATAAAGGTCGGAGGCACACTTGACAAACCCGTATTCTCTTATGACGCAAAAAGCAACATGCAACAAATGAAAGAACAGATATCCAAGGATAAAAAAGACATAATGAAAGCCATGGACAAAGACCTTAACCTGAACATGGAACAACGCAAAGAGGACAAAAAAAACTGGGAAAGACAGGAAAAAGGTGAATTTCTGATAGAGTGGGAAGAAAAAAACGATACGGTTAAAACGGAAAAACACTTCGAGGATTCGGACATATCCGTCGAATGGGAATAGGATCAGGACTGCTTGAACTGTTCCAGTTTTCTTCTGTCCCTTTTACTCGGTCTGCCTATACCCCGGTCTCTTTTCTCAAATGCAAACTCTCTCGCCAGCCTTATTCTTTCATATTCATCTTCTGGAGTCAGATCTTCCATAAAATCACACACCAACTTGGCTCCAACCCTGTTGTTGAGGAGTTGTTTGACTCTAACTGTACGATGCACCTGTTCTATAGTCAATTCGTACACATCTCCTTCCTTCACCGTCTTTGAAGGTTTGACGGCAGAGGATTCAAACATTACCTTACCCAACCTGCAAGCCTCTGTAGCCAGAGCCCTGGTTTTGAAAAGCCTTACCGCCCAAAGCCACTTGTCTATCCTTACCTCCATCACTTCTGTCTGAAAAACACGTCAATTGGAACACCGTTGAAATCATAAAACTCTCTCAATTTATTCTCCACAAACCGCTTGTAAGGTTCCTTGACATATTGCGGAAGATTACAATAGAACACAAACTGAGGATAAGAAGTCTTAAGCTGCATGACATATTTTATTTTGACGTACTTACCCTTAACGGCCGGAGGAGGATTCTGCTCCTTGACTATCGGCAGGAGTTTCTCATTCAGATCCGAGGTGGCAATCCTGCGCGAACGGGAAGCATGAACCTTGCGTACAGTTTCAAGAACCTTGTATATTCTCTGCTTGTTTATCACGGAAGTGAAAACAATAGGTACATCGTCAAAAGGACTTATTCTTTCCCTTATCTGTTTTTCGAACTTCAAATGGGTATTGCTGTCCTTGTCTATCAAGTCCCATTTGTTCACAACTATCACCACACCTTTGTTGTTCCTGTGAATAAGACTGAAAAGATTTATATCCTGACTCTCTAATCCCTGAGAAGCATCAAGCATAAGCACGCATACATCGGAGTTCTCTATGGAACGTATGGAACGCATGACAGAATAAAACTCAACATCATTCATTTCCCTGTTTTTCTTTCTTATCCCGGCAGTGTCCACTATAACAAAGTCAAAGTCAAACATTCTGTACCTTGTATACAGAGAATCCCTAGTTGTTCCCGCAACATTATGGACAATATTCCTTTCCTGACCTATCAGAACGTTTATAAAAGAACTCTTGCCCACATTTGGTCGACCTACAACAGCTATTTTGGGAATTCCATCAAATTCATCCTCAAAATTATCCTCATCCTCAAAGTCTTTCACAAGTTCATCCAGTAACTCACCAGTCCCAGAACCACTAATGGAAGATATAGGATATATCTCACCCAATCCCAATGCATAGAATTCAACATAATCATTGGCAAGCAAAGCATTGTCCACTTTATTGGCTGCAATAAGAACCCTCTTTCCACAACGTCTTAACATCTCTGCAACCTCCTCATCGTTGGGAGTCAAGCCATCCTTGACATCAAGCATGAATATTATAACATCCGCCTCCTCTATTGCCAACTGTACCTGTTTACGTATTTCAGTCTCAAACTCGTCTTCACTGCCCTTGATATATCCGCCAGTGTCTATCACTGAAAACTGCCTGCCGTTCCAATTGGATTTGCCGTAATGTCTGTCGCGTGTAACACCTGCTTCGGAATGTATTATGGCATCTCTTGACTCCGTCAGACGATTGAACAATGTGGACTTGCCGACATTTGGTCTTCCTACTATTGCGACTATGTTTCCCATCAGTACTCTTTTTGATTGTGCAAAAATACGACAATTGAATGATTCTCCACAATTTATTTTGTTATGCATTTTAAATTTTCCCTCAACCCAAAGGCCCCTCTCTCCCCCTTAAGGGGGAGAGGGTTCAGGAGGAAAAATTTAACATACAGCAGTCTCAAGAAAAAAGTCTCAAGAAAAATGAATCCTGCAAAATTTTGTTCATTTAGTCATTTTTCTGTACTTTTGCAAAGAAAAGGTTATTCGTTACAATGGAAAAGATATTTTCAGATTCTAAAAAATTTGTCGGAGAAGGGCTGACATATGATGATGTTTTGTTGGTTCCGGCTTATTCCGAAGTTATACCGAGAGACGTGGATGTCACTTCAAGATTCAGTCGAAACATATCGGTGAACGTACCGATAGTATCGGCAGCAATGGATACGGTTACAGAAGCCAAATTGGCCATAGCCATGGCTCAGGAAGGCGGAATAGGTGTTCTGCACAAGAACATGTCGATCGAAAAACAGTCTGCGGAAGTATTGAAAGTAAAACGTGCTGAAAACGGCATGATTACCGATCCAATAACATTGGACAACAAGGCTTTGGTCAAAGATGCCCTAAGAATGATGAAGGAATATTCCATAGGAGGAATACCTATTGTTGACAATGATCAGAAGCTCATAGGAATAGTAACTAACCGAGACCTCAGGTTTGAAAGAAATACGAACCGTCCGATAGCTGAAATAATGACGAAGGAAGTGATATTCGCTCCAGAAGGTACAGACTTCGAACAGGCAGCTGACATATTACAGAATTACAGAATAGAGAAACTTCCAGTTGTAAACAAGGAAGGCAGACTGGTAGGGCTTATAACTTACAGAGACATAATAAAGCTGAAGGAGCGTCCAAATGCGTGTAAGGACAAAATGGGCAGGCTTAGGGTTGCAGCCGGAATAGGCGTGACCCGTGACATGTATGACAGAATAGATGCAGTCATAGCCGCGGGAGTGGATGCAATAGTGATAGACACCGCACACGGACATTCCAAGAATGTGATAAACACACTCAAGACAGTAAAAGCCAAGTATCCTGATATAGACGTGGTTTGCGGAAATATAGCAACTGCTGAAGCGGCAATAGCCTTGGCTGATGCCGGAGCGGATGCGGTAAAAGTGGGCATAGGGCCAGGCAGCATATGTACTACAAGAGTGATGGCAGGAATAGGAGTACCGCAGTTGTCGGCCGTTTACGATGTTGCCAATGCATTGAAAGACAGGGATATCCCGGTAATAGCCGATGGAGGAATACGTTATTCGGGTGACATAGTGAAAGCTATAGCGGCTGGTGCAAGCACGATAATGGCCGGTTCACTGCTTGCAGGAGTTGAGGAAAGTCCTGGAGACACGATAATAATGGAAGGACGTAAGTTCAAATCATACAGAGGCATGGGGTCTCTTGACGCAATGCAGCAGGGTTCAAAGGACAGATATTTCCAGGACATGGAAGAGGACATAAAGAAACTTGTTCCCGAAGGCATAGTGGGCAGGGTTCCTTACAAAGGCACTGTAAGCGAAGTAATATACCAGTTGGTCGGAGGTCTGAAAGCCGGCATGGGCTATACCGGTTCGCGAAACATTTCGGAGTTGCGCAAGGCCAAGTTTATAAAGATAACAGCGGCGGGATATGCGGAAAGCCATCCTCACGACATAACGATAACAAAAGAAGCACCTAATTATTCGAGATAGAAATGAGAAACAAGATATTCGGTTTGTTGACGGCGCTGATAACGACAGTGTCGGTTAATGCTCAGGAGGAAATAGTATTGGAGGTGGCTGGAGAGAAAATTCCAAAGAAAACCTTCGTCGAGATGTATCAGAAAAACAACACCTCGCCTGACAAAATCATAGACAGAAAAGACTTGGATGAATACCTCGAACTGTTCATAAACTACAAGATGAAATTGGCTCAGGCAAGAGAGTTGGGATTGGATACGATTGAAAGCTATGTCAGCGAAGTGAACTCATACAGGGAACAATTGGTAGCCCCTTACCTGAATGATGCATCAATAACCGATACTCTCATACAAGAAGCCTATGACAGAATGAAAGAAATCATAAGAGCTTCTCACATCCTGATAGGAATTCCGGCAAATGCCAATCCGGATGACACATTGTCTGCTTATCAAAAGGCGATGAACATAAGAGGGAAAGCCTTGGCGGGAGAGGACTTCGGCAAACTTGCAATGGAATACTCTGAAGATCCGTCGGCAAAAGACAGAACAGATCCAAATACTAATGCAACTATAAAGGGTAACAAAGGAGACTTGGGATATTTTACTTCCCTTAACATGATTTATCCGTTTGAGACAGCCTGCTATTCAATGAAGGTAGGAGATATATCCATGCCGGTAAGGACAAGATTCGGTTATCATGTGATAAAACTTACGGACAGACGACCAGCTTTTTGCAGTACGATGAACATTGCACACATATGGATAAGCAACAACAATCATTCGGAAGAGGAATGCGAACGGCTCATAAAGGAAGCAAAAGCAAAACTTAACGAAAACATAAGCTTTGACAGTGTTGCCAGAATGTATTCCGATGACAGATATTCTGCCGAGCAGAAAGGAATACTGAACAATCAGAGAATAAACTCCATGCCTGCAGAATACATCGAACAAATAATCGGACTGGAATTGGGCAAAGTATCCGAACCGTTCAAATCCAATTACGGTTGGCACATAGTAATGCCGGTATCCTACGTACCTTTGCCTTCGTTGGAAGAACTGCGTCCGGCAATAGAAGACAGGATATCAAAGGATGAAAGAAGTTTCAAGACATTGGAGTCTTTTGCCGAGAAATCAAAGAAAGAATACGGTTTCTTCGAAGACAAGACGAAATTGGATGCTGTCGTTGCAATAGTTACGGATTCTGTCTTTTCAGCCACATGGAAAGTGCCTGAAAACTTCAACTCAACCGAAGAGTTATTCAGAATAGGTGACTATTCTTTCACCCAACTTGACTTTGCAAAGCAAATAGAAAAGAACCAACGCAAACAGATGCCTATATACATTCCGGAATTCGTGAACAAAGCGTATAACACCGTCGTTTTGGAACAGGTGGTGGAATATGCGGACAGCAAACTGGAAAGCAAATATCCTGAACTGAAGGCAACAATAGATGAATTCCGTGACGGAGTGCTAATATTTGCGATAACGGACAAGTTTGTATGGAACAAGTCACTGATAGATTCTACCGGACTTGAGGAGTTTTATCAGGCAAACAAGGACAACTACAAATGGGATAAACGTGCGGAAGTAACCATTTGGAACATAAACAAGGAAAAAGACATCAAGAAGATGCACAAGGCTTTGAAAAAAGCCCAAAAGAAAGGATGGACGAACCAGGAGACAAAAGAATATCTTGCAAAAAAGTTCAAAATAAAGGAAGACGTTGACAATATCGTAAAATACAAGTGGGGCAAGTTTGAAAAAGGAAGTGACAAGATGATTGACCGTCTGGTTTGGGGTCTTGACTCCTTGTCCGAAAACACCATAGTAATAGACAGTACTTCCAAAAGGAACATAGCTGTCATCTTCCACAGGTTCATCCCCGAGGAGGTGAAGACGTTGAACGAATGCAAGGGTATCGTGACATCGGATTACCAATTGTATCTGGAACAGGAATGGATAAGGGATTTGAGGAAAAAATACAGCTACAAGGTAAATCGGGAAGTATACAACAGCATAAAATAACAAGGGGATGAAAAGTTTTGCAGTCAGGATATTGTTTGTTGTCTGTATTCTCAACCTGAACGCGGGTTTTGCCCAGCAGGCAGACACAAACGATTATCAGATAATAGACGGAGTGATAGCAGTTGTAGGACGTAACATGATCAAGGAGTCGGAACTGGAGACATCATTCCTTCAAGCCAAATCGCAGGTAGGCATAATGGAAAACGCTTTCGATACCCGTTGCAACATATTCGAAAGCATGCTTATAAACAAGCTCATGCTGCATCAGGCCGAAATAGATTCCATTGAAGTGACGGATGAAGAAATCACAAGGGAACTGGACTCCCGTATAAAACAGATGATACGCATGTACGGTTCTCAGGAAGTGATGGAAAAGATGATGAAAAAATCCGTATCCGAAATCAAAACGATATACAGGGATCTGATAAGGGAGAACATAATGATAGCCCAAATAGACCAGAAACTCACCGGAACAATAAACATCACTCCGCAGGAAGTGGTGGATTTTTATCAATCAATACCGCAGGACAGCCTGCCCGTAATAGAACAGGAGTACAGATTTGCCCAGATAGTAAAGTTACCTGAAATATCGGATGAGGAGAAAGAAGCCGTTAAAAGCAGGTTGAACGATTACAGGGAAAGGATATTGAAGGGCAGCAAGTTTTCCACTCTTGCCACTCTCTACTCCGATGACCCTGCCTCAGCGAAACAAGGCGGGGAGTTGGGATTCTTCTCCAGAGGCGACATGGTGGCAGAATTTGAGAATGCAGCCTTTTCGTTGCAGGAAGGGGAGATATCTCCCATAATAGAGACCCAGTACGGCTTTCACATAATACAGTTGATAGAAAGAAGAGGCAATCAGGTCAATTGCAGACATATACTGCTGCAACCCAAGATATCGGAACTGCAAATGGAACAGGCCAGAAAAGAACTGAGCGACATAAAGGACGAGATTGCCAAAGGAGAGATTACCTTCGAGGATGCAGTAGTCAAATATTCCGATGACGCCTCCAAAATAAACGGAGGAGTAATCGTTAATCCTTACAACGCAAGTGCTTCCTTCTCCAAGGACGCAATAAACGAGACGATGCAAAACGTGGACAAGGTCGATTTCGATACCATGAAGGAAGGAGACATAACCGAACCGGTAAGATTCAAGTCCGATTTGGCGGATGCCTATCGTTTGATAAAGGTAACGAGGAAAACATCGGCTCACAAGGTAAACCTTACGGAGGATTACGACAAGATACAGGAATCCGCTCTCAACTCAAAGAAGACGGACATAATAAAGGAATGGGCGGAAAAAAGAATCAAGAACACCTACATAAACATAAATCCTGAATACAGGGACTGCAATTTCAAACTTAACTGGTTGAAGAAATAATCATTTTTGTGCCATGCAGGAAAAACAAGCATTAGAGGAAGTGGAATTACTGGACAGTCTGGTAAACAAATGCAGACTGCTGAAAAAGGAGATAGCCAAGGTCATCATCGGACAGGAAGACATCATACAGCAGGTACTCATCTCCATTTTCTCATCCGGTCACTGTCTGTTGGTCGGAGTACCAGGTCTGGCCAAGACACTGCTTGTAAACACAATATCACGAACCTTGGGACTGAGTTACAACAGGATACAGTTTACTCCCGACCTTATGCCTTCGGACATAATAGGCAGCGAGATACTGAACAAAGACAGAGAGTTTGAATTTATCAAGGGACCACTGTTTGCAAACATAGTCCTGGCCGATGAGATAAACCGAACACCTCCAAAGACCCAGGCTGCACTGTTGGAAGCCATGCAGGAGCATAGTGCAACGGTTAACGGAAAGATACATAAATTACAGGAACCTTTCTTTGTACTTGCAACTCAGAACCCAATAGAACAGGAAGGCACATACCCATTGCCGGAAGCCCAACTGGACAGATTCATGTTCATGCTTTGGCTTGATTATCCGTCCTTTGACCAGGAAGTGGAGATACTTAAGAATACGACTGTCGGACGCAATGTGGAACTGAACACCATAATGAATTCTGAAGAAATCATATCATTGCAGAAACTGATAAAGAAAGTACCCGTCAGCGACAATATATACAGATACGCCGTATCTCTCGTAGAGAAGACAAGACTGAATGAAAATGGCAGCAAACTGGCAAAGGAATACCTGTCATGGGGAGCTGGACCGAGAGCCTCGCAGTATCTTGTCACGGGAGCCAAATGCAATGCGGTACTCAACGGAAAATATTCACCCGACATAGAGGATGTGAATGCCGTGGCCGTAGCCGTACTAAGACACAGGATTATCCCCAACTACACCGCACAGGCGAACGGAATGACAAGCAAATCAATAGTGGAAGAATTAATAAAAGAACAATAGGGACTATTAATATGAAACGGATTTTATTCATCTTTATAATGTTTTTCTGCGTACTTGGACTGAATGCGCAACCCGAAAGGGCAAATGTTCCTCAAAAATCCAAGACGACAAGTCCGACAAACGGTATGGAATACGACATACCTGAAGACGGTTGCGACTTTGTGATGATACCTCAACCGAAAAAACAAAGGAGAAACAGCCGAAAGAAACAGGAACCCACAGAACCTTATTATCCGGACAGAATAGAAGCATATATATGTTTCGAACCAAATTCCGCATATTATACCGAGAGCGGACTGAACATATTGGACAGCATATATTCCATAGCCTTTGACAAAAGCAACAACAAATTCTACAAAATGACCATAGAGGCTTACGATGATGCCGAACCGCTGAACGAACTGAACGCTTCACTGGCAAGAGACAGGGCTGTTATGATTTTCAATTATTTCTCGTCAAGGGAAGAGACAGAGTTCATCATCAAGCGCACTCCGAGCAAATATGTGCATTCGTGCAGTGGAGAAATTGATTACTATATAAAATACAAGATGCCTTTCGACTTCAGATGGGAAAACCTGTACACCAAAGCCGAAGAGGAAAGGACCGTGAACGGAATAAACCTAACCGGGAAAGTTCACCTTGTAATAGAAAACGATCCTGAAGGTTGTCTTGGAGAATACTACAACTACTATTATCCTTCTGTTGACACCATATTGAGCGGCAATTGCGCCATGGTCAAGATTCCGCAGGGAGCATTGGAGTCGATAACACATACGAAAGACACTATAGAGTACAGCTGTACAATAGATTATAAGGAATTCATGACCTTTGAGGATTTGACAAACAACTATCATCTGATACCACACAAGAAACAATACCTGATAAATGCGGGTTATATAGTTGTCAATGCAGACCACAAGCCAGATTATGCAACATGTCAGATGAAAGAAAACTTCGAACCCGTAATACAGGTAAGAGTACCTATAGAACTGCAGCAGAACGATGCAAGATTGAGATTCTACGCCAAGGTATATGACTCCAAGGGCAGACCGTCCTACAAGGCCATACCTACAAAACGGGAGAAAGACAAGGAGACCAAGTTGCAGACGCTGACTGCCAACATAACGGCCTTTCAATTGGACACCATATACATAGGCAAGAAGGTCGAAGAAAAAGACATGTCGGATTATTTCTTCTCGGCCAAGGAAGGCGAGCCGGGAGCATTTTACGCAATGGGAGGTTGGCTGAAGCCTTACAAACTCGACAAGAAAGGCACATACGTAATAAAGAAAGAGATGCAACTCGTATTACGTAAACCGATAGGGGAAGTTATAGACGAATAGACAAATCTATTGCTTATTCTTATTTCTTGCTTCGTATAAGATAAAAACAACTGGTACTGAAAAAATTCCTTACAAAAGGAATGGCACCGATAAATCCGTATAGTTTGCGGGGCCTGAGTCCGAACTTGACCTCATAGTGAGGGTTGATGAAATACAACTGTTCGTTGACAATATCATAACCGGTTTGTTCAACCAGCTTGCGGAACATCTCTATCGTGCAACGCGTCCTCTTGACACTCAACAACTCCCTTACTATTCCCTTATCCTTCTCAAGCATGTTCAGAAGCCTTGAATACAAAGCGTAAGGCAACAAATGCAGAAACGGACAATGGGACACGAATCCGTTCCGTGCTATCTGTTGATGTCCTCCGAAAGGCATGTACCACGCCGGAAAACCGATATATACGAACCCGTCCTTTTCAAGATAATCCTTAAGCAACAGCAATAAAGCCTTCTTGTCCATTATGTGCTCTATCACATCATGAAGCATTATCAATCGAAAACGCCTGTCCAATCCCTTAAGAGAGAGAATGTCACAGGCAATGAACAGACCCTTCTGTCCGTTCTGTCCGAAGAAATCCTCCGCCTGCCTTATCCGCTCCTCTTCTATGTCAAGGCCAACAACATCACTGCCCCTTCGGGCAAAAGGCAGAAGGTTTCCACCCTCCCCGCATCCGACCTCAAAAACCGTATCGGGAAACGAATCCAAATACTTCTCCAGATAAGGAATATAATATTTCTCGGTGGTCTGTACCTCCTCGTCAAAATACTGCCGTCTGTCTTTATGTCGCTTCTGCATAAGTATTATTTATCTTGTTTCTTCCAACAATTCCCTGTTAACCTCCAAAGGACTGTACTTATGATGAGAATCACACTTGTCCTCAAACACATTCCTCTTGCCGCAAACACAAGAGGTACGGTCTCCAGTCATAGGATCAACACTCGCACAATGACGCTTGAACTCCCCGTTCTTCTTGACAAACATCTTGATGCCTATGAAACAAAAGCTCAAGGCCAGAACAATCACGCTTACCCCCAATACAATCAATACCGTTTTCATATTATCACTCCTTGTTTTTCGTATCTATAATTATCGTTGTAGGTCCGTTGTTGACAAGCTCTATCTGCATGTCCGCCCCGAACACTCCCGTTTTTACGGGACCGGAAAAGAACTGCCCTATACTCTCTACGAACTTGTTGTACATCGGCTCGGAAAATTCAGGCTTGGAAGCCCTCAGATAAGTGGGACGATTGCCTTTCCTGCAACTGGCATGCAACGTGAACTGACTGACAACCATTATCTCCCCGTGTATATCCTCCACCGAAAGATTCATCACACCTTTTTCATCATCAAATATCCTCAACCTGCAAATCTTGGCCACCAGCCATTCTATGTCCTCCATCGTGTCGCTGTCCTCTATGCCCAAAAGGACAAGCAATCCCTCTCCTATCTCGGAATGAACCCTGGAATCTATCCTAAGCGTCGCACGTTTTACTTTCTGTATTACCGTTCTCATCTTTCATCTATCTGTTTTCCCATTCGTCCTTCTGCAATTCCTCACCATTGAAAATATTCACATAATTCTCATATCTTTCACGCGATATCTCACCTTTTTCCACAGCCTCCTTTATCGCGCATTGCGGTTCATGTATATGCGTACAATTATAATACCTGCATCCTGAAAGTCTCAGCTTCATCTCCGGATAATACAAGGCCAGTTCCTCTTTCTTGAAGTCCACCATGCCGAAAGACCTTATTCCGGGAGTATCTATTATGTATGCCCCGAACGACAACGGGTACATCTGCGCAAATGTAGTGGTATGCCGTCCCTTCATATTGCTCAGCGATACCTCGGACGTCTTGAGGTCAAGGCCCGGTTCTATCGCATTTATCAAAGTACTCTTGCCTACTCCCGAATGTCCGGAAAGCAACGTGGTTCTGTCTTTCAAAACGCTTTTCAAGTCCTCCAATCCACGTCCGTCCAAGGCAGAGGTCTCAATGCAGGCATAACCCGCCTGCTTGTAAATATCCTTCATATAAGAGAGGTATTCCTTTGCTTCACCGTCATATACATCAATCTTGTTGAATACCAGTATGCATGGAATATGGTAAGCCTCACAGGTAAGAAGGAACCTGTCAATGAATCCCGTACTCGTACGCGGCATGGCCGCAGTAACAATCAACAAAGCCTGGTCCATGTTGGCAGCTATGATATGCGTCTGCTTTGAGAGCTTGGCCGCTTTCCTTATTATGTAGTTCCGTCGCGGTCTTATCTCACATATCAATCCGTAATCATTAGGGTCACTGCAGACAAACAGAACCCTGTCACCCACCGCCAAAGGATTGGTGGACTTTATGCCGCTTATCTTGAACCTTCCCTTAAGACAACATTCAACCGAACGGCCCTCATCCGTCCTGACCGTACAATGATTACCCGTTGTTCTGACAACCGTCCCTTCCTGCATCTCATGCCGTTTTTCGGATTCAAAGTTACAAAAATAAATTATACCCAAATAACATCAACCACTATTTGATACAAATTACAAGCATGAACAAAAAAGGCGTCTCCTTTCGAAGACGCCCTCTCAGATGTTTAATTAAAAAGCTTATTATTGAAGAATTATCTTTTCACTCTTGACGCTCTTGCCGTTGCTTACCTTTATCACGTATGCGCCGGCTGAAACTCCGTCCAAAGCAAAGCTGTTGTTTGTCGTTGAGTAAACCTTCTGTCCCAAGGCATTGTAAACCTCAACATCTATCGCACCATCTGCCGATATGTTTACCCTGCGTCCAATGTTGCTTACCTGTATAAGATTCTCTACTGCCTCGGCATCTTCCAACGATACGTTCTTCTCGCCTATCAACAACTTGAACCTCTCTGCATTCTCTCCGCTCGCTATGTCCGTAGTGTAAACCATGCCTTCGGTCAACTCTATCTCCTCATCTCCGTCTATCAAGGTTGCGCTGTATCCCTCAGGTATCGCATCGGCAACTATCTCTACCGTGCGAGCCTCTCCGCTCTTGATGTTCATAGTCGCGTAATATGGCATGCTCTTTATCTCTTCCTTGCAAAGATTTATGCCCTCGGTTACGAAATAAGGCTCTGCAACACTACCGTCTCCGAACATCTTGTTAGCGTCGAATATGTCATACTCCTGACTTGCCAACTCGTTACGGCATATTCTTACAGGAACCTTGTAACCGTCCGTAGAAACAGATACCATTACATATTCCCTTTCCCTTGCAACCGTCTTGGCTCCAGTGGAAGGATATCCCATCATTTGGGAAGGTTTAAAGTTTATTGTTTTTTCTCCGGTGCTTCCCATATTTACAAAGAATCCTTGTCCTACAGATACACTTGGATAATAGTCAAAGAATGTCGTACCATTGTAAGTATAGACACATTCTCCTTGTACAGAAGTATTGTCTCCCAAAAACTTGGCTACATCCAACATTCCCATGTAAGGATTGGCCAATGCCATCCAATAACCGTTGCCATTAGCGGAACCCTGTATGGTTTTAGTTACCGCTACATCAACATCCGTATGTAATGCTGATTGTGATGCCACAACTGCACCGGAACTATAACCTGAAGACACAAATATACCATTACCTCTTTCCAAAGCATCTCCGGTATGCAAATATTCTGTACTCCATGCGTTCTGACTGTAATCAAACGGCAACGCCCATAGATTAGGCAATCCTTCTGCAGCCAAAGGATCAACATTTGTACTGTTCGCCAAACCTATGAAGTTCCACTTTTCCGCGTTAATAGCTCTCTCTATCGTAAGATTCTTTATTTCCTGACCGCAAGTAACAAAACTTCCTTCATTGTTTATTGTGAAAGAACCCTGTTCTCCAAATGCCACAACTATATTTGAAGGTATTACAACATCTCTTGTCAAATTCACTTTATGATTTATCGTAATTCTGGTTGCAGTGGCATTGCTGAATCTTTTGTTACCACCCCATGTTTCAGGAGAAAGGAAGTCTCCGTCCTGTGTTGTTGTCAATTCCGAAGCAAATTCTGTCTGGTCTATGTATGTAATCTGACCGTCAGGACCTATTTCAAAAGCAGGAGGTTCAAGCCCTGCATTCAATTGATTCAATAAATATTCAGGTGAGCCATCTGCGCTTGTATAACTGTCATGATGATATCCATCAGTCGAAATTGGATGAGATTCACCACCAAAACCTGTTGAAAGTTCCGCAGCAGAATAACAATTTCCCACACTTACATTTCCTCCATCAGGAATCTGATGTGAAGCAACTCCTATACCTGCAACATCACGTACATAATTGTTACCACCTGCATTAAAAGTTCCTTCTCTTGTAACAGTAGTACCATTTTCAACAAGACAACCTTTTACAGTACCCGACACAATCTCTCCTACTATTCCGCTTGCATTTCCTGTACAATTCGCCGCAACTCGCCTTGAAGTAACACTACCTTGGAAAGAACAATATGAGATACTTCCATCAATATCTTGGGTATCTCCATAATATCCCATTCTGCCTACAATTCCACCGGCATTTCCATATACGTTTACGGTACAACCTGTGGCATGACAATTGTAAACATTTCCGACATTCAAAGCAGTTATTATGGCACCACCTCTTTCACTGCTTGCATAATCATTGCTTACGGAACAACCTGTTGCCTTTATGTTCTCGATGTTTCCCTTGTTGTCCCAGCACAAAACGGCTACCTGCTTTATCGCATCACCTGTTGCAACTACATTTATGTTCTCCAATGACAGATTCTTTATCGTTCCCTCATTGACACCGAACAATGCCTTGTTTCTGTTTGTACCGTCAGAAAAGGCAACTCTTATTGCATGGCCGCCTCCATCGTATGTACCGCTGAAAGCAACTCCGTCCTGAACGGCAGTAGAACCTATCTGGTATATACTTTTTGAAGCATCAGTAAGGGTTATATCCGCCGTCTGAATATAATCTTCAGACAAATTGTTCCGAACAGCCCAGAAACTTGCCTCATCATATACTTCAGTCTGTGCAAAAGCAGACAAGCCGAAGAACAAGCCGAAGGCAAATACAAACAATGCATTAAACTTTCTCATGGCCTATTCTCCTTTCCTTTTGTTGTTCATATACAATTTGGCTCCCGTTGCACAACCCAACATCGACAAAAGCAACAAGGTGGCGGAACCGACAGGAGTTGTCGCATTGTTACGAACTGCATCACCTTCTGCCAAATTTGTTGCTCCTACTCCCGGAACAGGGGGCGTTTGCGCCTTAACATCGCAGGCAAATGCCGAACACAGGGCAAATGCCGCAATAAATAACGTCTTTCTCATTTTCATCCTTTTTTTAATTTGTTATCTATTTTATTTGTTCACTACAAATAAACAATTATTTCGGAACTGCAAAGATAATACATTTTCAAATATAATACCCCCCCCCCCCATTTTAGGGATTTTTATCAATAATTTAACTTTTAAATTTCACAAACTACTAATAAAATAAGGGGTTCATGAAAAAAGCATAAATCTATTCAGAAAAGAAAAAAATGAATTCTGAAAACGTTTTTTCAAAATCAAATTCCATGAAAACAAAAAGCCGTTTCGTTTTCATGGACCGTCTGACTTGAAAAACCTTTCGTTTTTAAGTTTTTTTTCGGCCGCGATTACAATCTTGTCCTTTTTTCGTACTTTTGCCAAAGTGTTGACTTAAATATGGAATATGGACAATATTAGAAACTTCTGCATCATCGCTCATATCGACCATGGGAAAAGTACTCTGGCCGACAGACTGCTCGAATTTACCGACACCGTTTCCCAAAGGGAAATGGAAGCTCAGGTGCTGGACGATATGGAACTCGAAAAGGAAAGGGGAATAACCATCAAGAGTCATGCCATACAGATGAAGTACAGGTTTGAAGACAAGGACTATTTCCTCAACCTGATAGACACTCCGGGGCATGTCGACTTTTCCTATGAGGTCTCCCGTTCGATAGCCGCCTGCGAGGGTGCCTTGCTTATTGTGGACGCCACTCAGGGCATTCAGGCACAAACCATATCCAACCTTTATCAGGCGATAGACAACGATTTGGAGATAATACCCGTGCTGAACAAGATGGACCTTCCCAACGCCATGCCCGAAGAGGTGAAGGACCAGATAGTGGAACTGATAGGATGCAAACCGGAGGAGATAATTCCGGCAAGCGGCAAGACGGGTCTGGGAGTTGAAACCATACTTGAGAGGATAATAAAATGCATACCGCCTCCAAAAGGCAGCAATGAGGCGCCTTTGCAGGCCCTCATCTTCGACTCTGTATTCAATTCCTTCAGAGGCATCATTTCCTACTTCAGGATAATGAACGGAAGCATAAGAAAGGGTGAAAAGGTCAAATTCGTCAATACGGGAAGGGAATACATAGCCGATGAAATAGGCGTACTGGGACTAAAACTGATTCCTCAGCCAAAATTGGAATGCGGAAACGTAGGCTATATAATATCCGGTATAAAGACCTCCTCCGAGGTGAAAGTGGGAGACACCATAACCTCTGTTGAGAATCCCTGTTCGGAAGCCATTGCGGGTTTCGAGAACGTCAAGCCCATGGTTTTTGCGGGCATATATCCCGTGGATTCTGACGACTATGAGGAATTGCGCTCATGCATAGAGAAGCTGCAGTTGAACGATGCCTCCCTTACCTTCGAGCCTGAAAGTTCGCTGGCTTTGGGATTCGGTTTCCGATGCGGATTCCTCGGATTGCTGCACATGGAGATAGTGCAGGAAAGGCTCACGAGGGAGTTCAACCTCGACGTTATAACCACCGTGCCTAACGTCAACTACAAGGTACACACCACAAAACACGAGGTGATAGACGTTTACAACCCTTCGGGGCTGCCCGAACCGAACTACATAGACTTCATCGAGGAGCCTTACATAAACGCCTCGATAATAACCCGTACGGAGTTCATAGGACCGGTGATGACGCTCTGCATAGAGAAAAGGGGGATACTCAAGAACCAGCATTACCTTTCGACAGACAGGGCGGAAATAATGTTCGAGCTGCCGTTGGGCGAGGTTGTATTTGATTTCTACGACAAGCTCAAGTCAATATCCAAGGGATATGCCTCGTTTGACTACCATCCTTCCGGATTCAAGCCCTCCAAGCTGGTCAAACTGGAGATTCTTCTCAACGGCGACCCTGTCGATGCCCTTTCGACACTGACGCACTTCGACAACGCCTATCCTTTGGGCAGAAGGATGTGCGAGAAGCTCAAGGAACTAATACCGAGACAGCAGTTTGACATAGCCATTCAGGCGGCGATAGGCTCCAAGATAATAGCACGCGAGACGGTCAAGGCCGTAAGGAAGGACGTCACCGCCAAGTGTTACGGAGGAGACATATCTCGTAAAAGGAAACTGCTCGAGAAACAAAAGGAGGGCAAGAAACGTATGAGACAGGTAGGCAACGTGGAAGTTCCGCAGTCCGCATTTCTTGCAGTATTGAAGTTGGATTAAAACAATTACGCAAATGATATTGACATACATTATTATCGGTGTTGTGGCTTTGGCTGCCATATTCATGTTCGGATACTACAACAATAAAACGACAAGGGAATTCATCCTGAACGAACAGAAGAAAACCCTGCTTGAGATACAAAAGCTACAGGAGGTTGAAACGAGGAAGATTGTCACACCGTTGCAGATACAGGCTTACGAAAGGCTTGTGCTGTTCTTGGAGAGGATGACTCCAAACAACCTCGTCTTGAGGTGTTATCAGGCAGGCATGGACGCACAATTGCTGAAGGATGTGATGATACGTAACATAAGGGACGAATTCGAACACAACCTTTCGCAGCAGCTTTACATATCCTCGCAGGCATGGATTTACATCAAGAATGCGAAGGAAGACATGATAAACACCATAAATTCCATACAGACAAAGGAGGGGGAGACCATGAGCCCTACGGCCTTTGCGGGCAGGTTGTTCGAACTGTTGGCCGGCAGGGAAAGTCAGATAGAGCTGGCACAGGATTATTTGAAAGATGAAATGCAGAAAAAATTCTAAGTAATGGTTGTAAAGGATTTGGTGGAGGCTTTGAACCTCAAGGTGTTTTCGGCTGCGGGCTGTCTGGACAGGGAAATAGAAGGGGGATATGTGTCCGACCTTCTGAGCGACGTTATGGGCAATGCCGAGATGGGGCAGGTGTGGATTACCTTGCAGACGCACAAGAACATAATGGCCATAGCCTCCCTGAAGGAACTGGCATGTATAATACTGGTCAAGGGACTGGAACCGAACAGTGAAACAAT
Source organism: uncultured Bacteroidales bacterium (assembly GCA_944320415.1). Classification (GTDB taxonomy): domain Bacteria; phylum Bacteroidota; class Bacteroidia; order Bacteroidales; family P3; genus Onthomorpha. Next base: position 133,098 of record CALUHJ010000001.1, on the reverse strand, counting down.
TGCTCAAAGCGAGCAGGAGGGCATACCTATTCTCGGCTCGGAGCAGGAGAGCTTTGAGCTTGCGGGAAAGATATATGCAATGCTACAAGGCTGACTTGCACATTCACACCGTTCTGTCTCCCTGCGGAGATCTGGAGATGAGTCCCGCAAACATAGTATCCAAGGCGGTGGAAGCGCAACTGGACATAATAGGCATAACGGATCACAACTCCACGCTTCATGCCCCGCTGGTGAGGGATTTGGCCCTTAGACAAGGTATTATGACACTGATGGGTGCGGAGGTAACCTCAAGGGAGGAGGTTCATTGTCTTTGTTTCTTTGAATTCGACTCGGAATTGAACGAGTTTCAACGGTGGATAGACACTCTTCTGCCAAAAATACCTCTGGACGAGGAGAGATTCGGCTATCAGGTCGTGGTAAACGAACAGGAGGAGATAACGGCTCAGTTGCCCTATCTTCTGACCTCGGCAATAGATGCGGACATAGATGCCGTCTATGACAAGGTTCATTCACTCAACGGTCTGTTCATTCCGGCCCATGTCAACAGGGAAGCCAACAGTCTTACATCCCAGCTGGGCTTTGTTCCCGTTGACCTTCGCGCTGACGGACTTGAGATTTCCAGACACGTGAAGAAACATGAATTCATCAAAAAGAACGCTTACCTGAAGCGTTTCGGATTCATACAGAGTTCCGATGCGCACTACATAGATTCAATAGGACAGACATACTGTCATGCAATGATGGACCACAAGGACTTTTCAGAGTTCCGTATGGCTCTGCAGGCAAAGGAAGGCAGATATATAGAAAACATAAAATGAAAGATTTATCATTACACGTATTGGATTTGCTGGCCAATTCCACTGTTGTGGATTCGACGCTAATCAGACTGAATGTAAAGGACAGCCTGAAGGAAAACGTTTATTTCTTCCAGATAACCGACAATGGCAGAGGCATGTCCGAAGAACTGCTTGCAAAGGTTGCCGACCCTTACACAACCACAAGGAAAACACGTAAAGTAGGGTTGGGCCTGCCATTGGTAAAGATGAATGCCGAACACTGCAACGGAGGATTCAAGATTGAAAGCGAGTTGGGCAAGGGAACGAATCTTACGTTCTGGTTTGAACACAACAACATAGACAGACCGCCTTTGGGAGACATTGCCGATGCGGTCGTCACCACGGCTGCGATGAACGAGAACATAAGGTTCATATACACCCACACGACCGACAAGGGACAATATGTATTCGATACCGAGGAAGTGAGGCAGGCACTGGACGGAATGTCGATAAACAACGTGGAAATAATACAGGCGCTGAAGGAAATGATAAATTCCAACCTGAAAGATATAGAAGCAAACGAATAAAAAACAAATATCATGACATTGGAGGAAAGAATAAATGCCGACATCAAACAAGCCATGTTGGCAAAGGACAAAAAGAAACTGGAGGCTCTCAGAGCCGTAAAGGCAGCCATATTGCTGCTAAAGACAAACGGAACAGGCAATGAGATAAGCGAGAAGGAGGAGACGGCATGTCTTCAGAAACTCGTAAAGCAAAGAAAGGAAGCCGCAGCATTATACAAGGAGCAGAACAGGGAAGACCTTTACGAAGAAGAATCCTATCAGCAGAAGATAATAGAGGCTTATCTGCCTGAACAGTTGAGCGAAGAAGAAATAACAGTACAACTGAAGGAGATAATCTCTAAGACTGGTGCAAGCTCGATGAAGGACATGGGAAAGGTGATGGGCAAGGCTCAGGAAGTCTTTGCAGGAAAAGCCGACAACAAACTAGTCTCTACGCTGGTAAAGCAGATGCTTGCCTGAAACAAAACGAAAAAGGCAGTCGGTTGACTGCCTTTTTCGTTTTATCTTACAACGTTTATCGTTCCTGTCTTGTCATATACCTTGGTATTTCCAGCCCTTCTGTAAGACAACCTGTAAACATATGTACCCTGAGGAACATATTCACCATTGTATTTGCCGTCCCATCCCAAGGTGTTCATCATGTCGGTAATCAAACCGCAATTCATGCTGGTCTCATAGAACGAGTAAAGCTTAGTACCCTGCCTGTTGAATATCTCCAACCTCACATCTTCCAGGTTATTCATGGATATGAAGAAGAATTTGTCATTGCTACCATCCTCGTTAGGGCTGAAAGCATTAGGCACCCACACTCCAAACAGTTCTATCGGAACGAAAACAGATGTAGTATCAGAACAGCCCAGTTTGTTTGATGCTTCAAGGAAGATGCTTACAAATTCAACGCTCAAATCATTGAACTGATAAGAAAGGGAACGGGCTTCGGATGTTCCGCCATCAGAAAACGTCCAACTCGAACTTACGGCATTAGGCGACACGTCAGTAAGCGACAAAACGGGATCGTCCACATCGACATATTCAGGACTGTAAGAGATGGTGGCAACCGGATAAGGATAAACCGTTATGGTTATCTGGCGATCGGTATGACAGCCCGTTTCGCCGTAACCGCTCATGGTGTATGTGGTTGTCACCTCAGGCGATACGGTGACAGGCTCCGTAGACTGCACACCTTCGTTCAAGGTAGGGTCTTTCGGCTCGGAGGTCCAACTGTAAGTCTCGGCATCGCTTCCAATAAGCGTCGTTTGCTGTCCGGGGCATATCTCCATTTCCGTTGCACTCACCTTAGGATTTATAACCACTATCTCCACGCTTTTGGTCGCAATACATCCCTGCGAAGTCTCGGCGATAAGGTAAACCGTCGTCGTTTCATCCGGTGTAAACTCTATTATAGGGTTGTCCGACGGATTGGTGATGACAGGAGGATTGGAAGGCTCCTCAAAGGACCACTGCATGGCAACGGTATTGCCCGTAGCATCCACCGCTTCTATGCGTGCGACATCTCCCTGGCATATCTTGGTTGCACCGTTCAAGGTAATGTCAGGAAATGCCTGAACCTTTATCTCAACGGAATCAATCCTGTAAAAATGCGTCTGGTTGTTGGTAACCTTAACCACAAACTTGGTGTCCTGGTCAAGAGTCAAAGTATAGGTCGTTCCCTCATTTACCGGCGGCTGCGACGCAAGAATATCGTCGTAAGAATGCCACCACTCGTATTTAAGGTCCGCTCCTTCATCCTCCGGAGCAGGCGAAGAAGCCGTAACGGTAGTCTCATAGCCTACACATATTTCCGCCTCGGCATCCAGCTGAAGAGAAGGAACATTCGGAACGATTACTTCAAGTGTCTCGGACTTCTCGCAATAAGACACCTCCTCTGCCGTAGGGTCTTCGGAAGCTCTTGCCGACCGAACGTAGGTGTATGTGCCTGCTGTGGCATAAAGATGTATCACTGTAGTAACCGAACCCGTGGCATCGGTTTCAACGCTCGTACCCGTTGTTGCATCGAGATTGACAGCCTGCCACTTTCCGTCCGCGTACTCTATTTCCAAAGGCGTCGTTCCGTCTCCGAAGTCATAGCTCTGCCAATAAAGCGGACATCCCGACTGAGTAACGTCATTAACTCCGAAACGGGTTTCTCCGAAAGGCACATCGGGCGTGGCCTGAACATAAGAAAGATTGAATATCGGACGTATGTCGTTTATCCTTGTGGTTATATAAGCGACGCAATTGGGTCTGGTATCTTGCGTTCTCGGAGAAACAAGCTTTACGGCATAAAATTTTTCAAGGGCATTACCCATCATGGCATCGGTTACAACCAGTTCTCTCGTATCCGCAACGGAAGCGGAACTCTCGTCCAATGTAGCCAACTCGTCCTGACTCAGTGTTGTAGAAGGTATCTCGAACCATTTGTAGCTGTCGAAGCCTTCAGGCGCATAAGCAACGGTAACCGTATCTCCGTTACCGGCACAACCCGGTACGTCAATCAAGGCAGGCTCCGCCTTTGCCACAAAATAACCGTAAGCACCGTGTGCAGAGAAAGAACAGTCTCCCAAACGTACTCTTATAGTAATTCTGTCCCCTTCATATTTGGCAAGATTTATCTTTATCTGCTGCCAATTGCACCAAACCCAATCATCCCATGCCCCACTTGGGGTATAAGTGTGCCAATTGGTATCAACGTTCGGCAAATCATCATCTCCCACCTGCTCAAAGAAAGCACAGTCATCAACCAATTCATCCAACATGGCTCCATTGGCAGGATTATGCTTCATAACATCTATCTGAAATGTAGGGTTCTCATATCCGGTATGTCCGGGAGCCTCCAATATCATAGCGTAATTAAACGTCAGCAAACTGTTTGTCGCATTCACCTCCATGGTATATTTCAATTCCGACCAGTTGGTTCCTCCATAATAATTGTTTATTTGGGAAGAATGGGTATAACCCAAATGCGTAGGCACCTTCTTCAAAACATTACCCGTATATGAATCCGTTGCCGCAGGGTCATTGAAAATAATGAAAAATTTTCCGCCCTGGTCCTGAGGCCCGTTCGGATCATCCGTAGCCACAGGTGCATTCCAAGCCGGCATGGATGAATTACCGCCATAAGTTCCTGTCGTAGCACGCCAATACTGATAGGTACCAGTTGAAAAATCCAAGTTAGCCCCAGTAGGAACCTGAGCAAACAATATACCTGACAATCCTGCAAAAAACGATAAAAAAACCGCTATTCCTCTAAACAAAACCGACTGTTTCATATCTGTCTATAATTATTTCTTATCTGATGACACTAATATTATTGTTTGTGTTTTTTATTTCAATCTTATTTTAGTCACACCCTCTCCTCCTGTCTCCAAGGACGCAACCTTGAACGATTCTACAAAAGGACAATTTTTCAAAAACTCTCTTATAACCGTTTTCAATATACCGTCGCCCTTGCCGTGCAATACCGAAATTTCACTCTCTCCCAAAAGCATCGCCCTGTCCATATATTGCGACAAACGGTTCAACGCCTCATCCGCCCTCTGTCCTCTCAAGTCCAACTGATAATCAAACCGGGCCCTCAAATCGTTTATGTCGCTCATAAGAGAAGCATAGGAAGAACGGTTGCTGCGGACTTCAGACTTCCTGTTACGCATATATTCCCTTTTGTCAACTTTCCTCACCTGGGAGATATCAAGCGTCAAATGCACCCCACCATAAACCAGTTCAACCTTGTTGCGTCTTACCTTTATAACCTCTGCATAGTTGTTGTCCTCACCGAAACAAACTATATCGTTTTCGTTTATCTCTCCAGAAACCAAAGGTATTGTACTGCAAACAGTCTTCTTCTCTTCTTTGGGAGCCATATCATCCTTCAGTTCCCTGACCTGGTTGTCAACCTCCTCCATTGTCCGCCTTATCTCCTGCCTTGCCTTTTTCGCAACCTCCTTTTCTGCCTTGCTCGTCCTTATCTCGGCTATAGTCTGTTCTATCTGCCTGTTCGCTCCCTCCAATATATGTCTTGCTTCCTGCTTGGCCTGATATATTATCTGTTTTTTCTGCCGTTGCAGTTCCTCATTTTTGGACTCATATTCTCTTACGAGGGTGTCCAACAATTCGTCGGCTAATTTCAGTTCTTTCTCCTTGGCCCTGATATTCATCTTGTCAACTTCCAATTGCTGGAGAGCCTGCTCGAAATCCATGAAACCGCTACCTATCTTTTCACTTGCAGACTTTATGATCGAAGGTAACAAACCTATGGTTCTGGCTATCTCGAATGCAAAACTGCTGCCGGGCTTACCTATGGACAATTTATACAAAGGTCTCATATTGTCAAGGTCAAACAACATGGCCGCATTGGTAATGCCTTCATAACGGTCGGCGAGCAGTTTAAGATTGGAATAATGCGTTGTTATTATTCCGAATGAAGACTTGGAATACAGATGTTCCAATACAGCCTCGGCTATCACACCTCCCACAGTCGGGTCTGTTCCTGCACCAAACTCGTCAATAAGGAAAAGCGTCCTGTCATTCGCTTTCTCAGTAAGGACCTTCATGTTTAAAAGATGAGAGCTGTAAGTACTCAAATCATTCTCCAGACTTTGTTCATCACCTATGTCCATGAAGATATTGTCAAAAATGCAAACCTCGGACGTTTCCTTCATCGGAACAAGCAATCCGCACTGAAGCATGTATTGTAAAAGTCCTACCGTCTTCAAACATACGGACTTGCCTCCGGCATTGGGTCCAGATATTATCAGAATACGGCTCTTCTCATTGAGGTTAACCTGCAAAGGAACTATCGATTTGTTGTTTTTAACAAGAGTTTCCTGCAAAACAGGGTGTCTTGCCTCGTACCAGAACATCCTCATGTCCCGATTGACAACAGGTTTCCCCGCCTTAATCCTAAGGGCATATTTGGCTTTTGCCATTATGAAATCAACTCTTGCCAGAAAATCATAGGCTTGCTTGAGTGAAGGAACATAAGGCCGCAGAAAATCGCTGAATTCGACAAGTATTCTCTTTATTTCCCTGTCCTGCTCAAAATGCAGTTCATTCAATTCGTTATTCAATTCCACCACTTCGGAAGGTTCTATGTATGAGGTCAGTCCGCTTGAAGACTCATCATGTACAAAGCCCGGTATCCTGCGTTTGTTGGCAGAGGAAACGGGTATGACGGTCCTGCCGTTCTTCACTGTCAGTTCCGCATCCGAAGAAGACCATCCTTCCTGTTTGGAAAGCACAAGCAGTTTCCTTATCCTTCTGTCCACCTCCATGCGTTTGCGCCTTATGTCGGAACGTATCGAAAACAGTTCGTCAGAAGCCGTATCAAGAATTTCTCCTTCAAAATTCATCAGACGACCACAATAGGCAAGTATCTCCTCGTCTATCTCCATGCCTTCACAAAGGCTCTTCAGACAAGGATACTGACCTTCTTTGGTCGATTTAAAGAAAATAAGACAGCTCTTTATCGTTCGCAACGAACGCCACAAGTCAAACAGCGAACGGACGGAAAGAAAGCTACCTGCAGTCTGCAACCTCCCTAACTCAGGATTCATGTCAAAATAATCCTCTGACGGGAAACTACGATTGGAAAGCAGAATGGATAAAAATTCGTCGGTCAGATTCAATTCCCTTTCTATCTTGTCGTGTGAACGAAGCATGTGTATATTATCGACAAGTCTCTCCGCAGCCGAAGACAAACAGTTCTGCTTTATCTTATCGACAATCTGATTGAAATCCAATTTTTGTTCTAATCTGGAAATTGCTTTCATGTTCCGATATTATCAAGCAAAGATACGACAGTTTGACCTTACGGCAAAATCAAAAAAACAAATTGAAACCGACACGAAAACGATACGATACATGTCAGCAAAATAAACAACGGTTATACCTCATAAAAAAAAACAATCGAAACATTTGTTGACAATTGACTACTTTTGCAACGTGAAAAAAATCAGTTCAAATTCATAACAAAAAAATAAACATGTTGGAAAAAGGAAACAGGGCAAACACCCTACACGGTATTCTTCTGATTACATTGTTTTCATTTGCGGCATTTTACATCGCCGAAATAAACGTAGTGAAAAAACTTTCTTTCAGTCCGTTAATCGTGGGCATAATACTCGGCATGCTTTATGCCAACAGCTTACGCAACAGACTGCCGTGGCGATGGGTACCTGGCATAAAATTCTGCAGCAAACGCATACTGCGCTGGGGTATTATCCTCTACGGCTTCAGACTTACGCTGACTCAGGTTGTTGCCGTTGGACTGCCTGCCATAATTGTAGACACAATAATAGTGGCAGGTACCATTTTCTTGGGAATATGGCTTGGACGTGTGTTGAAGATTGACAAGGAAACAGCCCTTATGACATCTACCGGAAGTGCCATTTGCGGCGCAGCAGCAGTATTGGGAGCGGAACCGGTGGTGAAATGCGAAAGTCACAAGACGGCCATAGCGGTATCCACCGTCGTGGTGTTCGGTACACTGTCCATGTTTCTCTACCCTGTAATGTACAGAAGCGGACTGCTATCCGGACTTACGGATACCCAAGTGGCAATATACACTGGAAGCACACTGCATGAGGTGGCCCATGTGGCGGGAGCCGGCAACGCAATGGACCCTACCGATGCCCTCGGCATTGCAGGAACGGCAACAATAACCAAAATGATTCGCGTAATGCTGCTGGCTCCGGTTCTGGTAATAATGGGCATTGCCCTGTCAAAAAGCAGGAAACCGACAGATAAAAACAAGGAAAAGAAAAGCAGGATAACAATACCGTGGTTTGCTTTCGGATTTATAGGCGTGATATGTCTCAATTCACTGCTTCAATACATCTTCGGGGTAGAAAGCGTAAAGGATATACCTTTGAACGCAACCATAGAATACATAGACACATTCATGCTGACAATGGCAATGACCGCCTTGGGTACCGAAACAAGCATAGAAAAATTCAAAAAAGTGGGAGCCAAGCCTTTTCTGCTTGCAGGATTGATATATATCTGGCTGTTAGTCGGCGGTTATTTAATAACAAAATATTTGTGCGGTCTGTTCTAAAATCGCAAACTTAATCAAGAGGGTCGGCACATTGGACTGACCTTCTTGATTAAACAATCAAAGATTTGTTCCATAGTGCATAGCAAACTGCATGAAAGTCTGCGGAAGTCCTCCTTCCTGTCCCTGCAAACGCACAAAACAGAACTCACGAAACATGGGCATGTCCTTTATTTCTACAACTCGAAAAACTCCAGAGGCCAATTCCCTTGCAACCGAACGGACAGAAACGATACCCATGCAGTCCGCATTCTCGATAAACAACTTTATGCTCTCCGTACTACCCAAATACATCAAAACGTTAAGAGAAGAAAGCCTGATATCGTGTTGTCCCAAGGCACGTTCTATCACATCCAACGTACCTGAACCTCTTTCACGGAAAACCAAGGGTACATTCAACAAATCATTCGGAGAAATCTCCTCGGGCAAGGCCAGCCTGCTTTTACAGGACACTATGGCAACAAGTTCGTCTTTCATAAACGCAGTATACTTCAATCCCGGCATTCTGTAAACGCCTTCAACCAATCCAAGCTCTATACGACCTTGTTCCAAGGCTTGCTCCACATCCCTCGAATTGCCGTTAATCAATGAAAGACCTACATTCGGAAACCGGCTTATGAAACGCCCCAAAAGAAGAGGAAGTACATATTGTGCAATGGTCGTACTCGCCCCGAGCTTCAATTCTCCCGCATATTCGTTGTGCAGCAGGTGCATTTCATACTCCAGTTTTCTGTAATCCTCCAAAATCCTGTCGCAATGCTCCAGAAACAGCTTGCCAGAGCGCGTAAGGAAAATCTTTCCTCCCTGTCTGTCAAACAGTCTGGTCCGATATGCGGTTTCCAGTTCATGTATGTGTTTGGTAATCGCAGGCTGACTTACGAACAACTCCTGCGAAGCCTTGGTAAAGCTCAGATTTCTGGCCACAGACTGAAACACCTTCAAACGAAAATCATTCACCACCCATATGAATTTTGTACACAAAAATGCAACATCCGTTTTCCTTATGTCAAAACAAACGTACCGAAACGGTTATCTCTTCCGGTTTCCATGCGCAAACAAAGATACAACAGTTTGCAAATACGGCAAAACTGAAACAAAGATTGAAAAAAACAAAACCTAAATCAAAAAAAATGGAATCAAAAAAGAAAAGACGCAAATGCCGTTTCAGCACCTGCGTCCTTATCAAACTGTTTTTAAACTACTATGCGTCTATTTCGTTCTGCCCGGATAAACCTTCAAGGCTTCTTCCAAACATTTGACAGCCGCCTTCAAATCCTCTATCTTCAGACAATATGTTATTCTTGCCTGCTTGCGACCTTTTTCAGGGTCGGAATAGAAGCCCGTTGCAGGAGCAAGCATGACGGTTTCCCCGTTGTAGTTGAATTCCTCCAACAACCATTTGCAGAACTTGTCACTGTCATCTATAGGCATCTCTATCATGGTGTAGAAAGCACCTGTAGGCATCGGACAATAGCAGCCCTCTATCGCATTTACCGCCTCTACCAATGTCTTGCGGCGTTTGTCATACTCCGCGGCAACGCTGTCGAAATATTCTTTCGGCGTATCAACGGCAGCCTCTGCAAATATCTGTCCGAAATAAGGTGGGCACAATCTTGCCTGAGCCATACGCATTGCAGCCGACATTATATCCTTGTTCTTGGAAATGATAGTTCCGACTCTCGCTCCGCAAGCAGAATATCTCTTGCTGACCGAATCCAACAATATAACGTTCTGGGAAATATCCTCAAGTTCCATTACAGAGAAATGTTTCCTTCCGTCATAACAGAACTCTCTGTAAACCTCATCAGCGAACAGGAACAAATCATGTTTCTTCGCAATCTCGGCCAAAGACTTCAATTCCTCCTTGGTATAAAGATAACCTGTCGGATTGTTGGGATTGCATATCATTATAGCCTTTGTCCTGCTTGTCAATGCCTTTTCAAATTCCTCTATCGGAGGCAAGGCAAAACCGCTCTTTATTGACGAAGGTATGGTTTTGATAACTGCATCGGACAAGATGGCGAATGAATTGTAGTTAGTGTAATAAGGTTCCGGAATGAGAACCTCGTCACCAGGATTGCAGCAAATGGTGAAAGCGAACTGCAAGGCTTCGGAACCTCCGTTCGTAACTATTATTTCATCCGGTGTTATGTGTATGTTGTGCTTTGCATAATATTCGCATAACTTCTTTCTGTACGAAAGATTTCCCGCCGAATTGGTATATGCTACTATATCCATTGGAGCCTTACGCAAGACATCTATAGCTCCCTTTGGAGTCTCTATGTCAGGCTGTCCTATGTTAAGGTGGTGGATTTTTATACCCCTTGCCTTGGCCGCATCCGCAAAAGGTACCAGTTTTCTGATGGCAGATGCAGGCAAAATATTCCCTTTTCTCGAAACTTGTGGCATTACGATTTCTTTTTAAAGTTAATTCTTTACTACTTTTCCCTTTATTTTCAGTATCACTCTAGGAGTCTTTGCATTGGACTCAACAGTGACCGACTTGTTTATAGGTCCTACATTATTTGTATTGTACTTTACCGTTATGGATGCAGACTGACCGGGCATCAACGGCTCCTTGCTCCATTTCGGAACAGTGCAACCACATGATGAACGTACCTTAGATATAATCAAAGGAGCCTTGCCGGTATTCGTGTACTTGAATTCGGTAACTCCGTTACCCTTTTGAGGAACTTCACCATAATCGTGTTCCAACTTTTCAAAAGTAATTTCAGCCTGCGTTCCCTGCGCATTCTTGCTTGTCTGTGCATTAACTCCGAATACAAAGACAAACATCAAAACCAATGTTGAAATAAAACGTTTCATTTTACTTTTACTTTTTATGATTATTAATAATGTTCTATTCCTCATCCGTAGGCAAAAGCACCTCTCCGGTAAGAAGCAATATTGTCCGTCTGTTATCCCTGTCATTTGTCTTTACGACAACGCTTCTCTTTATTTCTCCAACTATGTTTGTGTTATACGTAACAATTATGTTTGCGGTATCCTTTGGCATTACTGGTTCTTGAGCCCATCGTGCAACCGTACAGCCGCATGAAGCCGTAACATTCTCTATCACCAAAGGGGCATTACCATCATTTGTCACCTTAAAAATAGCAGATGCCTCATCTCCCACATTCAATTCCCCGAAATCAAATGATGTCTTGTCAAATGCTACAACCGCATGGTTGTCCGTCTCTTGCGAAAAGCCGTATGAGAATGAAAAAACGAAAAAAAAGAACGTGGCAGTCGCCACCAATGAAAAACGTTTGTCAATATTTACGCTTATATGATTCATCTATTCAGAAAAAATGACAAGTGCAAAAATACAATAATAGTTTTCAGATACAAAATAAAAAAACTTTTTTAACTACAAAACGGGCTCTCAAACTCAAACGGTCTGAGAGCCCGAAAAATTATAAAAACGTCCTTCCTAATAGAAAATGGAAAAATTGTTCTTGATATCAGCCTTCGAATACAAAGACTGCAATATCATCTGCGCTTTCTGCATGGCCTTTGTCTTGTAATTCTGCTGTATCAACTTAGGGTCTTCCTTAGACGGTCTTTTGTATGTATTGTCAACATTCAAGACGTATACGCCATTAAATCCCTTTACAGGTTTTTGCAAACCTGTCTTAGTGTTTGCGGAAAGACTTCCTATAACTCTCATTTCCGGACCTGCCGCAGCAAAGTAGGAACTTGAGAAATCTATACCCATTGCCGAATCTATCTGTACTCCGGCTGCTGTTGCAAATGTCTCTATCGATTTGTTGGAAGCCAAAAGCTTGTCAGCCTTATCCATAAGCTGTTCCGCTTTTTTCTCTATCCTGATCTGCGATTCTATGTATGGTTTCACCTGTTCCAATGGCAGGATACCTTTCTCCTTCACATCCTTCAAACCAACTACCAAAAACATGTCGGTCAATTCATAAACCTCGGGAGCGACATCATTCTTTTTAGTATCCTCATTGAATGCCCAATGGATTATTTCCCTGCAATAAGAAGTGCCGTTCAACTGATAATCCATTTCCCTTACGGTTGAGGCTAGTACGTTTATGTTTTGCTTTTGCGCCTGCGTTTTCATTTCCGTCAAAGTTTTGACTGAACCCAAGAACAAATTAGCCTTGTCCCTTATCGCATTGATTGTATTATCACTTGCCCTTACCTCCATAACTATCATTGCCATCTGAATTTTGCTTACCGGTGTCGTCTTGCCTTTCAACTTGATTACATAGTGGCCCATGTCGTTAGGAAGATTGTAAACGAATACATCGCCTATATTTGAATTAAGTATGGTGTTGTACAAATCGGAATTCAATTGACCGTCCAAAATCCATCCGGAATCACCAAAATTGTTCTTTGCATCCGGATCATCGGAATATTTTACGACATTTGCTTCAAAAGAATCAGGATTAGATTTGAAAGCCCCGTACAAGCTGTCTGCAAGAGCCTTCGCCTGTTCTGGCGTTCTCTTTATGTCCGCGCTTGCCTTGCTGTTCAAAACAAGTATTTGGGAGAACCTGACTGAATCGGGACGATTCTCCATACCGGTTACTTTGGCCATTATCCAATTCATCCCTTGTTGGAACGGAGCTATGAAATCTCCCACTTTCTTTCCGTCAAGCAAAGAATCAGCAAAGACACCCTTGAAATCAGCTCTTTTATGAAAAGTACTGTCATACATCCTGTCGGAAGACACTGACACGAAACCAGGAATATCTTCATCGGACAACGTTTGAAATTCAGCATAAGTCTTAACAACCGAATCGTTTATTGCCTTTACATCTGCAGGAGAAGGCTGTACGACAAACTTAACGAACTCCAAATCTCTCAAGGACTCGTATAATTTGTATTCGTTTTTATGTTCTTCATAATATTTCTTATAATCCTCCTCAGTAATCTTTACCGCATTATCAGCTATAGACGAATAAGGCAAAACGGAGTAACGGCTGTCGGAAACGGTATTGTAAACATCACTCATATGTGCCGCTATCGTTTTAGGCATATAAAAACTGCTTACAACAAGATTCGTATATTTTTCCTGTAACCTAGATTCTTTCACATACTCCTCAAAATTCCTCCAACTGACCTTTTGTTCCTCAGGCAACTTGTCAAACTGAGATATGTATTGTTTTACCATTTGAGAATTATATTGACCGGTCTTAGGGTCGGAAAAGTTCTGTCTTACCATTGGATGAATAAAATCTCCGAAAAACATGTCATTCATTTCATCCTTGCTTACAGTCAATCCCAATGCATCACACTCCTGCATCAATATCTTCTGATTAACCAATGTCTGATAAGCCTGCTGTTTAGCCACAAAACTCTGTTCATTGGTCAATGAAGACACTCCGTACTGTTGCTTCATGTTGTTTTCCACATTTGCAACAGCATTCTCAAATTCCATAAAAGAAATGTCCGAACCATTCACCGAAGCCAATTTATTCGGTCTGGTGTCTCCTTTCGAAAACAAGTCAGTGAAAATAAAAGCAAGTATAGCCACTGTGATAAAAACAACAGCGACACCAGCTTTCTTTCTAATCGTACCAATTATAGCCATATTCACTTATTATTTAATTAACTCTGCAAAATTTACAAGTTGCAAAGATAGGAATAAATTTCAGAGAGCGAAAAACATTTGATAAAAAACTTGGTGGACTTATTGTTTTTTCTATGCCTTTATCTATCTTTGCGTTAAATTTAAAAGTGGGTAGTATGCTTAAAAGAAATTTCTTTTTGTTGTTGTGCCTGTTCACCGGTATAAACTTTGTATTCGCACAATCAGATATAAGCGAGGAAAAATACTTCGAAATGAACAAGGCCGTTGAAACCTTTGGGTCGGTTTTCAAAATGCTCCATTCTCAATACGTAGACGAGATAAACTCTGGTGATCTGGTAAAGACGGCAATAGATGCCATGCTTGCAAAACTGGATCCCTACACAAACTTCTATCCAGAATCGGATATGGAAGACGTGAAACTGCAACTGCTCGGACAATACGGAGGAATAGGCGCACTGATTCATTACCAGAACGATGCCGTTGTCATATCCGAACCTTATGAAAACCTGCCAGCATTCAAGGCCGGTCTGAAAGCCGGCGACATAATCCTCAGCGTGGACGGTGAAAAGGCGGAAGGAAAGAATGTGGAACAAATAAGAGAAAAACTAAGAGGGCAGGCCGGTACGGAAATAAGTCTGAAAGTGGACAGAAACGGACAAAAAATAGAAAGGAAATTCAGACGAGAAGAAATACAACTGCCAAATCTGCCTTATTTCGGAATGTTGAACGACAATACAGGCTACATAAAGTTGAACGAATTCACCAAACAGGCCGCTGAAAACGTACTGCAGGCATACAAGTCGCTGAAACAACAAGGTGCCACATCACTCGTGCTGGACTTGAGAGGCAATGGAGGAGGACTGCTCAATGAAGCGGTGGATCTGGTAAACATATTCGTCGACAAGGGCCAGACGATAGTCAGCACAAAGGCCAAAGACATAACGAAAAACAACATATTCAAAACGACAAGAACGGCAACGGATACCAAAGTTCCCATAGTGGTGCTTATAGACGGCAGTTCCGCTTCCGCCTCGGAAATAGTGGCAGGCAGCATGCAAGACCTTGACAGAGCCGTTATAATGGGACAGAGGTCTTTCGGTAAAGGACTCGTTCAGAACATACTGCCGCTGGTGTACAACGCCCAAATGAAAGTAACGGTATCCAAATACTACATCCCAAGTGGAAGATGCATACAGGCAATAGACTATTCCCACAGAGACAAAGACGGTAACGCTACAATGATTCCGGATTCCCTGAAAACCGCATTCAAGACCAAAGGAGGCAGAACGGTATATGACGGTTTCGGAATAGAACCTGACGTAAGCATAGAACCTGAATATGCAAGCAACATCGCAATTGCGTTGATTACAAAATTCGTATGCTTCGACTATGCCACAAAATTCTGCAGGGAAAACCCAACAATACCAGCTGCAAAAGACTTTGAGATAAGCGATGATATTTACAATGACTTCATCAAATTCATAAAAGACAAGGACTATTCATATACCACCACAAGCGAAAAAGCGGTTGACAATCTCTTGAAAACCGCAGGAAAAGAACAGTTCAGCAATGAAACAATCGAAGAAATAAAGAAACTAAAGGCAAAGATAGAACAGGACAAGAAAGAGGACATATATAAATTCAAGGACGAAATAAAAACCATACTTCTGTCGGAAATAGTCTCCAGATACTATTATCAAAAAGGAAGAATAGAGGCACTGCTCAAATTCGACAACGAAGTAAAACAAGCCACCGACCTGTTGAACAATCCGAAAGAATACAAGAAAATCCTGAACAAATAAAAACGGTTACCATGATTAAAAACATCTGTTTATTCGCGTTGAGCACAATGCTCGTTTTCAATGTCTGCTCACAGACCTACAGAACAGAGAACAAAATATTCAAAAACGAGATCACCGACGAGGAAAGATCATACCTTCAGTTCTTATACGAATACATGCCGATAAGTGACATTGCGGACTATGACGGCGACTTTTTCCTTCAGCAGGTAAGAAGTGCAATAAAGGCCCGCAACACATTTTCGTGGGGCAGAATGATACCGGAAGACATTTTCAAACACTATGTACTAGTTTACAGAGTAAACAATGAGAATCTCGACACGGCAAGGATGTTCATCTTCAACCGGTTGAAAGACCGTATAAAAGACATGTCAATGTATGATGCGGCTCTTGAGGTCAATCACTGGTGTCACGAACATGTCAATTACAAAGCTTCTGACGGCAGAACGTCATCACCCTTGTCCACAATACGCACCTCATGGGGACGTTGCGGAGAGGAAAGTACGCTTACCGTTACGGCGCTGAGGGCTGTCGGAATACCGGCAAGACAATGCTACACTCCCCGTTGGGCACATACGGATGACAATCACGCATGGGTTGAGGTGTGGGTTGACGGCAAATGGTATTATCTCGGAGCCTGCGAACCGGAACCAGAATTAAACGTCGCATGGTTTGATGCCCCTGTGAAAAGAGCCATGATGGTACATACAACCGTTTTTGGAAAATATGACGGGCAGGAAGAAAAAATATACGACAACAAACTGTACGGCAAGATAAACCTTTTGTCAAACTATACCTCGACAAAAAAGTTGAACATAAACGTGAAGGACGAAAAGGGAAACAATGTGGAAAATGCAGTGGTTGCCTTCGGACTGTACAACTATGCGGAATATTATCCTCTGGCAAAAATCAAAACGGACAAAAACGGAAATGCCGGAATTGAAACAGGCTTCGGTGATTTGGTGATATGGGCATTCAAAGACGGAAAAACCGCCCGTAAAACGGCTCTTTCAAATGAAGAGAACGTCGAACTTGTTCTCAAAAAAACGGATTTCAAGCCTCACACCAATACGTTTGTGCTTTATCCGCCCGTACAAAAGGCGATAAAAAGCCTGCCTGAAGAGAAAATAGCGGCAAATGCCGTCAGGATAGCCTACGAAGATTCCTTGAGAAACGCATATATAAATTCGTTTTCACGGAATCAAGATTCAACAAAATGGATTCAGAATCTAAAAAAATGGAATCAGGATTCAAAAATCGTAAACGAAATAGTGAAACGCTCCTGGGGCAACTACGATCAAATAGAGAAAGTTCTGCAATCGGGAGACGAAAATGCCGTGAAGCTACTGCTTCTGGTGTACGACAAGGATTTGAGAGACGTACCGGCGGATGTGTTCATGTCTCATCTTGAAGCCTACAAAAACTATCCGGCCAAGGATACCGCATTGGAGGCCTTCGTACTCAACCCAAGAATACAACTTGAGAAAATAACCCCTTACAGAAAATTTCTTCAGGATTATTTCTCCGACAAGGCGAAAGAATTCACCTCCGACCCACAATCCATAGCGGATTGGATTGTCAGGAACATAAAGATAAACAACGCGGACAACTACTACGGAGTTCAGATTTCGCCAATGGGCGTATTGAAAATAAAAGAGTGCGATGCGCTTTCGAGAGAGATTTTCTTCGTTGCCGTGGCCAGAAGTTTCGGAATAGCTTCCCGTTACGAATGGAGTGTGGGCAAAGCTCAGTACAGAATCTCGGAAAACAGCCCGTGGACCTATCCGGTATTTGAAAAGGAACAGTCGGAACCTGTGGGCAGGCTGGTGGTTGCAAACTCCAAGGATAACCGAATAAAGCCCGAATACTATATTCACTTCACAATCCAAAGGCTTTTAAACGATGAATACAAGACACTGGACTTTGAATACGATCCAAAATTCGAATCATTTCCCGACACCCTCGAACTGGCCGCTGGAAATTACAGAATTGTAAGCGGAAACAGAGACTCCGACGGAAACATATTCGTAAGAGAGGAATATTTCGAGATAAAAGCGGACAGAACTTCCACGGTGGAAATAAAACTCGAAGAAATAAAAAGCGAACTGAAGGTTTTGGGTCAAATCGACATGAACACGACAATATCATGCGAGGGGAACAAGTCCATGACATTAAAAGACATGGCAAAGGACAAAGGACTTGTTCTGGCAATAATGGATCCTTATTCCGAACCTGTAAGACACCTCATGGCGGATATTCCTTTGGTAAAAACGGAACTTGAACAATGGGGCGGTGGAATAGTGTTCGCAATGACAAAACAAACGGAGCAAAACCCTGAAACCTTATATCAGAACCTTCCGAACCAAAGCGTATTCTCTTACGGTACCACAAAAGAACTGCAAAAGACGATAACAAAGGCGGCAAACATGGACTTTTCCAACAATTATCCCTTGTTGTGCTTCATATCCGAAAAGGGAGAGATTCTTTTTCTTTCCGAAGGATACAGAATTGGTTCGGGAGAAAGCATTTTGAAAGTAATACACAAACTAAATCAGGAAAACAATCAATGAAACAAAGTATTTTAATATCCATCTGTTTGTTGTGTTTTGTGTGTCTGCAGGCACAACCGGAGAAATCCAAGGTCAAATCAAGCAAAGACCCATGGCGTTTCGGAATAAAGGCCAATCTGAGTTATGACAATACGACTCTCAAATCGGTAAGCGACTACAAATTTGGCTATAAGATTGGCATGATTGCAGAAAAGCGTCTGGTATACAATCTTTACTTCCAACCCTCGGTAAGTTTCGCCCAGAAAGGATTCAAAATAGAGATTATGAACAATTTCAAGAGAAATGTTGATGCCTTGTTGGCGGAAGTGGACCTCGGACTTTTGTTGAAATTCGGAGATGAAAGGCTCGGCAGGGGAGTGTTCCTGTCAATAGCACCGTATTTTACCTACGGTTTCGGTGGCAAGACCAAAGAAACGGTATTGAATCCGATAGAAGAAGATTACAATGTGGAAAAGGAAATACAGACCTTTGAATACTGTAACCGTTCTGACCTCGGATTCAAACTGGGTATAGGATATGACTTTAGCAAACACTGGGAAGTTGCGGTCAATTACACTTTCGGCATGAACAAGATTGTAAACACCGACAACTATAAATGGAAAGCGTGGAATCTACAACTAGTCTATTTTTTCTGACAGATTAAAGGCGAGTCGTCTTGCGGTATTTATCCCGTCCATTGCCGATGAGGTTATGCCTCCGGCATATCCGGCTCCTTCTCCGCAGGGATAAAGATTCTTCAATTGCGGATGTTGTAATGTAACACCGTCTCTCGGTATGCGGACAGGAGAAGAGGTTCTAGACTCAAGGCCGACAAGCATGGCTTCCGAGCTGATGAATCCCTTTATTTTCCTGTCGAACAGAGCAAATCCTTTCCTAAGTGAGGCGGAAACAAAATCCGGCAACAACTCATTCATGTTACATGAGCGTAAACCGGAAGGATATGAACTCGGATTCAAATGCGAGGAAACCCTGCCGTTCATGAAATCGCTTATTTTCTGAGCGGGAGCCGTCTGATTGCGTATATACATTGTCTTTTCGCACTGTTGTTGAAACTTCATCAAGGACAAAGCTCCATATGAAGCATACTGATATGCATCCTTTTCAGTAACGCTGACTACTATGCCCGAATTGGCAAAAGGAGAACAACGTCCGGATGAGGACATTCCGTTTACAACCAAAGAATTCCTTTCCGTACTTGAAGGGATGATCATTCCGCCGGGACACATGCAAAAGGAAAAGACTCCCCGTGACCCTATATTACACGCAAGTGAATAAGATGCCGGAGGCAAAACACTCATATATTTGCTGTTGTTGTACTGTACGCGGTTTATCATCTGCTGCAAGTGTTCAACTCTAACTCCCATGGCAAAAGGCTTGGGTTCCAAAAGCCAGCCTCTATGATGAAACAGTTCGTAAATATCCCTTGCAGAATGGCCGGTAGACAATATTACCGCACGTGCCTCTATGGTTTCGGAAGATGCAAGTCTGACTCCGCATACACGTCCGTCCCTAACTATAAAATCAACAACTCTGGAATTGAAATGATACTCTCCTCCGCAGGATGTTATCGTATGCCTTATGTTCTTTATTATTCCTGAAAGTCTATCCGTTCCTATATGCGGATGAGCCTCTGTCAGTATGCTTTTGTCCGCACCGTGACGAACGAATGTTTCCAATACTTGCTCAATACTTCCTTTCTTGTTGGAACGTGTGTACAATTTGCCGTCGGAAAACGTTCCCGCTCCACCCTCTCCGAAACACCAGTTGGAATCTTCATTAAAGGATACGTTCCTTGCAATCATGGCTATATCCTTTTTCCGTTCGCTTACACTGCGTCCCCGTTCAATTATAACCGGTTTCAAACCACACTCCAACAGTGTCAGTGCGGCAAACAACCCGCAGGGACCTGCCCCGACAATTATCACACTCTCAGCGTTTGAAACATCCCTGTAATTTCTTTCTATCGGTCTTTCCTCCTCGTAATCGGTGGAAACCAAAAGCCTCAATCTGTACACGGGATTCTTTCTCGCATCAAGGCTCTTTCGTAAAAGTCTCAAACATGCCACATCCTCAGGATTGATTCCGACTTTTTTTGCAGCTATCCTTTTCAATCGTTCCCTGTCCGAAAACTCCAAAGGGTTTACCTCTATCTCTATCGTTTCTTTCACTTGTTATTCAAATGTCAGATTTATAAAAAAGACCTGCGTCTTGATTTTGTCCAACACATCCGAATACATTGTATGATGTTCGTGAATCAAAATGTCATTCAATCCGAATGAGGTCTTCAACTCTATGCCGAACTTGAAATAATTGAGATAGAAATCAAAGCCTACACCAAGCGTATAGAACCATTCGTTATTGTCTATCTTCAACATGATGTCTTCTGGCGAGGCTTTTTTCCTTTTGATCGAACCCAAATCAAACGCATATTTGCCCCCGGCTATCAAGTACGGTCTGAAATTGTGCCATCTCGAAGACTGTATCTTCAACTCCAAAGGAACCTCCAGGTAAATCGCCTCCAGGTAATTGCTCTTGTCAATATATTTGTCCATCAGATACAGAGAATAATTTATCCTTCTGTCCGCAAATGTTATCGTAGGCGTCAGACGCAAACGGGCATACTTGTGCAGACGCAAATCAGATATGATTCCAAGCTGGAAACCAACCTTTCTTTCCGATTCAAACGAAAGGACGGTATCGACATAAGGCCTGTTCTCTTTTTCTATAAGATTTGAAGACAGCTGATTGAAGCCCAACAGCACACCAAAATGAAGAACCTTGTCATCGTAATGTGGAAGGTTGGGAGGGGAACTTTGTGAGAATCCTTCAAAACCAAAAACAAACAAAAAAATCAGGACACAGCAAATACGCCTCATATCAATCCCTTGTAGATAATTCCGACAACAACTTAAGTTTGTTTACAGGCACCACTCCGACAGACTCACACACCAATCCTCCTGCCATATTGCTTACCCTTGCCATTTGTTCCGATGCCATACCCAAGGCCAGACAAAGAGTCGCAACACTGATGACCGTATCCCCTGCCCCACTGACATCCGCTATCTTCCTCAACTGTGCCGGCAAAATCCCTATATACGCAGGCGAAACGGTATAATCCGCAATGAAAACGCCATTCTCGCTAAGTGTGATGAACACCTTGTCTATCTTCTGCTTATGATGCAACAATAAAGCCGCTTCAGACAAAACATCCTTATCCACCCCATCAAAATCTATCTTCAAACCTTCCTTCAATTCCTTCAGATTGGGTTTGAATAAACTAACCCTGCGGTAAGAAGAAAAGTTCCTCTTTTTAGGATCCACCGCAGTAGGAATATTTTTGCTCTCGGCCAAAGCAACTATCTGTTTTATGACATTCTCGGTGATGACTCCCTTGTCGTAATCCTGAAAAACAATCGCATCTATCCTTCTTGTCCTGACAATATCCCTTATTCCACATATGAACCTCTCCTCTTCCTCTTTGTCCAAAGGTCTGTCCGTTTCATCATCCACACGCAACATCTGTGCCTTGTTGCCTATTATTCTCGTCTTTACAGTCGTGGGCCTTTTGGAAGAGCACATTAAACCTTCCGTACTCATGTTCTTTTCCTTCATGAGTCCACTCAGAATCTCTCCGTCAACATCATCCCCTATGACAGTGCATAAAATGGGACTTGCTCCCATGGCGGCAATGTTCAACGCAACATTGGCAGCTCCCCCTAAACGGTTTTCTTTCCTGTAAACGGCACAAACCGGCACCGGAGCCTCGGGAGAAATCCTCTCAACCTTGCTCCACCAATATGAATCAATCATGACATCCCCTATAATGAGAATGTTCAACGAATCGAATCGATTAAAAATATCCCTATAATTCATACAACGATATCAAACTGTTATTTCCCCCCTCAAATCGGACCTGAGCATACGCTCCACCTCGTTTCTGTCATCATAATTGCCCAAAACGAACATCAACTTCGCCAATGCAGCCTCGGTGGTTATGTCTCCACCTGATATGACTCCCATCTTCAACAACTCGGTCGAAGCCTGATAATGTCCCATGACAACAGAACCGGCCTTGCATTGAGTCACGTTTAAAACGATTACCCCCTTCGATATAGTATTTCCAACAGCATTGATAAACCAATCCGCCGTAGGTGCATTGCCGCTGCCGTAAGTCTCCAGTATAACCCCTTTCAAATCCTTTATGGAGAGGAATGTTTCGAGATGTTCCCGTTTCAAGGCCGGATGTACCTTTATTATCGCAACCTGATCGCACATCCTGTCATATACCCTGAGCCTCTCGACAGGAAGTTCCCTTATCAGATGACGCTTATAGCTTATGTTTATTCCGACCTTGGCAAGAGAAGGATAGTTGCCCGAATAAAAAGCCTCGAAATGTTCTGCATTTATTTTTGTCGTCCTGTTACCCCTGAAAAGTTTGTTCTCGAAAAATATGCATACTTCCGGGATTGAAACCTCATCATTGGCTGCTATCTCCACGGCGGATATGATATTCTCACGTCCATCCGTCCGTATCATGCCCAATGGCAACTGACTGCCGGTAATTATAACCGGCTTGGACAGATTGTCCAACAGAAAACTCAAGGCGGAAGCCGTATAGCTCATGGTGTCCGTACCGTGCAAAATAACAAAGCCGTCATACAAATCATACTTCTCCCCTATAAGTTTCGCCAAACGCAACCATACATCCGAGTGCATGTCGGAGGAGTCTATTATTGGGTCGAACTGCAGGGTGTCTATTCCGCATTCCAGTTCTTTCAATACGGGCAAAGCCTCGTAAATCTTCTTCATGTCGAAAGGATGCAGGGCTCCTGTCGTCTTGTCCTTGACCATCCCTATCGTACCGCCTGTATAAATGACCAATATCCTCTTCATAAACATATTTATGGAAACGGCAAAATTACAAAATTTGATTCCAATTTTCTGGAATCAAAAAAGAAAATTCCGAATTCAGAAAACAAAATGACGGAATCAAAAAAGAATATCAACGTAAAGCCTTGTCAAAAATGGAACAGAACTTACGGCGGTTCGTTTCCTTGTCCGCAAACTCGGCAACAAGAAGTTTGTTGGCCCGTATCATTTTTTCATAATCAACCTTACGGATTCTCTCGAAAAAATCGCCCTTAATTTCCGAATCTTTTACCACCACAGCATTTTCATTGTCCTTTATAATACCCCTGTATGCCGGAAGATCGCTTACAACCGGCAAACAACCGGCACTCATAGCCTCCCACAACGATATGGGAAAGCTGTCGCTCTCCGGAATTGAAACATACACCCTGGACACTGCATAGTATTCATTGTTTTCTTCGGGACTCAGCCATGATGTAATCCTCACCTTGTCGGAAATGTTCAACGATTCGCAAAGTTCTGACAGTTCCCTTTCCCTGCCGTAACCTGCAACAACCAGCATCCAATCGTCATTTTCTCCTTTGGAAACGAATTTTGAAAACGCCCTTATTATCTCATCTATCCTGTAAAGGCTTCTGTGCAGACGATTGGAATAGATTATATTCTTCTTTTCCGCCGGCCTTATAGGATTGATTCCAAGATTTGCTATGACTATTTCCGAATACGGCGGACAATATTTTCTCATCATTTCCGCCAGATATGGACTTCCTGCATTATAATAATGAGAACGTTTCAATATATAGCGCAACATACCTCTGTAAACCAAACCCCGTTTCGGCATGAGCAATATGTCACTTCCTATTCCGACGGCAAGAGTGGGGATGTTCCTGTTTTTGGCCAATGTTGCAATAAAAGCGGTAAGATTCAACTGGTAAAGTATTATGAAATCTGGCTCGTATTCTTTCATAAGCCTTTTTGTCTGAATCAGTGCCTTGAAAAAGTTACCGAAACTGTAGTCTATATTCTCCGTAAGACATGTCCGGGAAAAATAACCGCTTACAAGCTTCATTAAGTTTCTTGTAAGTATGCTTTCGGGATTGCCCACCACAAGAAGTCTATTCCCTTTCATTTTCCGTATCCAATTGTTCGTAAACGCTGTTGTTGCTCTTGTAGCTTTTTATAAGGTGTTTCATATTGGCAACTATCCTTTCGTCCTGATCCGAAGAATAATTCTCCAATATGCTTTCCAATTCCCTCATACTATTTTGCACTTCTTCCGCATCGACAGGCTCCTGTTTAGCGATGAATATCTTCTTGTGATACGTAGGAAGGGTGTCTTCATTTTTCGTAAGCAATTCTTCGTACAGTTTTTCCCCAGGTCTCAAGCCTGTATAGACGATTTTTATGTCCTTGTCGGGCTGCAGGCCAGAGAGTTTTATCATCCTTTCGGCCAAAGTGCGTATCTTGACCGGTTCTCCCATGTCGAACAGAAATATTTCACCACCCTGTCCCATCGTTGCCGCCTCAAGCACCAACCGGCTTGCCTCCGGAATAGTCATAAAGTAACGTGTAATGTCCGGATGGGTAACCGTGACCGGTCCTCCTTCGGCTATCTGCTGTCTGAACCTCGGTATGACGGAACCGTTTGAACCGAGAACATTTCCAAAACGGGTAGTGATGAATCTGGTTTTGTTTCCTTCCCGGTTGTTCATCTGTTGTATGAATATTTCCGCGTAACGCTTGCTTGCACCCATAACATTGGTAGGATTGACCGCCTTATCCGTAGAAATCATGACAAATTTTTCCACACC
This sequence comes from uncultured Bacteroidales bacterium, assembly GCA_944320415.1. Taxonomy (GTDB): domain Bacteria; phylum Bacteroidota; class Bacteroidia; order Bacteroidales; family P3; genus Onthomorpha. The sequence continues at coordinate 108,075 of CALUHJ010000001.1, read as the reverse complement.
GTATTCCATCGCAAGTTCAGCCATATTCCTTGTTCCTATTACATTGGTGGTAACAGCCTGGTAAGGAGCCCTTTCCATCATTGGTACATGCTTGTATGCAGCGGCATGAAATATAATCTGCGGCCTGTAACGTTCAAAAACCTCTCTCAACTTATCCTTATCCTTAACGCTTGCTATAACTATCTCCCGTTCCATTTCGGGAAACTTGTCATTCATCTCGTTTTCCATATGGTAAAGAGGCGTTTCAGCCTGATCCAACAGTATTGTTTTTGTGGAGAATTTAGACAATTGGCGTACTATCTCGCTTCCTATGCTGCCGGCAGCTCCGCTTACAAGAACCGTTTTCCCTTTCATTTGTTGGGAAATTATCTCAAGATTAAGATTGATTTCGTCTCGTAAAAGCAAATCCTCTATCTGTAAATCCTTTATCTGGTTGTCCTTCAGTTTTCCATCCGTCCAAGTCTTTATAGGAGGTACCGTCAATACCTTCACCTTATTCTGGTGACACAACTCGAAAATCTCGTTTTTCCTCTCCCTGGAAATACGATTGGTAGCTATTATCAACTGATCTATATCTTTGTACTTTATAAGATATTCCTGCTTTTGACGGGGATATATCTTGTGTCCCATAATAGTTTTCCCCGTTAGATTGGGATCATCGTCTATAAACCCCTTGATATAATACTTTCTGGATGCACTCATCAATGTGTTTGCCGTAGCCGTTCCCGTTCTTCCTGCACCAAAGATTACAACCTGAGTATTCAATTCAGTGTTCACTCCTGCCTTATAAGCTTTCTCAAACAGCCAGCGGACAAACATTCTGAACATGAACAGTCCTATGTAACTTACGCACGCATTGACCAATATCAACTGTTTTGGTATATAGTCCATACCGTAATTCAGTTTATACACAAGATTTATTCCCATAAGCACAACAGTTGTTGTCAGTATGGCAAAGAATATTCTTATCATGTCGCTGAACGAAGAATATCTTATCACGCTTCTGTGAATTCTGAAAACATTCAAAAAGACAATGGTTACGACAGTAGAAAGAATTATAAACCTTACGGAATAATTGTCGAATGGGAACAAAAACCATTTCTCCTTTATCGACACGGCAAAAGCCGAAACAAATATTGACAAGATGACGATAAAGGCATCTATCAAGGCTATTACCCATGCCGGTATGTACCTTTTGGCCATGAACTTATCAATCAGCTGCAACATTTTACGGTAAAGTTTATTCATAACACTTGTTTTTTTGAATTAGTTTTTCATTTGTTTTTTAGTGCATCGTACATTATTTCCAAAGGATGGAACACCTGTCGTTTCGCAAGATGCCTTATCTGTTCCCGGCAACTTGTTCCAGGAGCCGAAATCAAGACATCTTCACCCGCTTCCCTTATTGCGGGAAGAAGAGTAAGCTCAGCAATTTGCCTGCTCATTTTATAATGTCTTTTCTCATATCCGTAGCTTCCAGCCATGCCGCAACAGCCTCCCGGTATGACTTTCACATTGAAATTTTCGGGAAGAGAAAGCATTCTTCGCATATATTCCGACCCTATCAAGGCCTTCTGTTGGCAATGTCCGTGCAAAAGAATTTCCTTGTTCTCTCTGGTGAACGATTCTTCGGTTATGTTGCCGGCTTCCATTTCCCTTATGAAGAACTCATCAAAAAGATACACGTTTTCAGAAATGCCGCTTATGTCGCGATTTACCAAATCAGGATATTCGTCTCTGAAACTCAATAATGCCGAAGGCTCCAATCCCACCATCGGATGCCTATTGTCTATAAGTCCTTCCAATATCTCCACATTCTTTTCGGCAATCCTTTTAGCTCTTTTTACCCATCCCTTGCTTATGGCAATTCTTCCACTTTCTCTAACTGGGGCAATAGTCACTTCGTATCCCAATGCGGAAAACAGTTTTATTGCAACTTCCGTCACATTCGCATCCTGATAAACGGAAAACTCATCTATGTACAGATATATCTTCCTGTCAACAGTATTTTTCTCACAAGCATCTAATGTCTTTTCAAAATCTATGACGCTTATTTTAGGCAGGGGCCTTTCAGGTGTAAACCCCATCAAACTCTTTACAAGAAAGGATGTCGCCTTATTTGAAACCGTCCAATTATACAAAAAAGGAGCATGACTGAACAAACGTTGAATATCAGGTAACATGTTGACAAGAAGAACGCTTATCGGGTAATGACGGGACGAATAATAATGTTGTAAAAACTCACTCTTCAGTTTGGTTATGTCCACATTTGAAGGGCATTCCGACTTGCAGGCCTTGCACATCAGACAATTGTCCAACACATTTTTTATCATTTTGGAAGAAAAAGGATTGCCTGATTCCGAAAACGTTATTGTTTCCCTTATTATGTTGGCTCTTGAACGCGGTGTATCCCATTCATTTTTCGTCACCTTGAAAGTAGGACACATAAGTCCGCCTGTCAGTTTGCTTTTCCTGCAGTCCGCACTGCCGTTGCACTGTTCAACGGCACACAAGAATCCTTTTTCTCTTTCAAAGCTGAAAAACGTATCTATATTTCCAGGATTGTAGTTTTCATATCTGAGACTACTGTGCATGGAAGGCGTATCCGTTATCTTACCTCTGTTAAACACCCCTTGCGGATCCCAAACATGCTTCATCTGCCTCATAAGTTCGTATATTTTCTCTCCATACATTAAAGGAATCCATTCCCCCCTCAATCTGCCGTCACCATGTTCCCCACTCAACGAACCTCTATACTTTTTTACCAGTACGGCTATGTCTTTGCTTATACTGCGGAACTTATCGACATCATCCTTGTCTTTCAAATTCAATATTGGTCTCAAATGCAACTCTCCAGTTGCTATATGAGCATGATATACACACTGTAAGGAATATTTCTTCAGAATCGTCGAAAATTCCTCCATGTATTTCGGGAGCTTGTATGGAGAAACTGCCGTATCCTCTATAACCGACACGGGCTTGTAATTCCCTGGGACATTAGACAAAAGACCAAGTCCAGCCTTGCGCAAGGCCCATACCTTTCCCATATCTTCACCCTCTACGACCGAATACGCATACGCTTTTGAATTATGCCTGAAATCCTCTATCGTTTCTTCGACCCGCTTTTGCAATGTTTCCTTATCATCGCAGGCAAACTCTATCACAAGCAAAGCCTTCGGCTTTCCCTTTATGAAGAAAGTATTTTTCCTTTGAGCGGTATTACGATATGCCGCTTCTATTATGTTGTCGTCCATCATCTCGACAGCCATAGGATTATGTCTCAGGGCAGTCAGATTTCCAGAAAAACAATCCTGCAAATCACAGAAGTGAACACACAATAGAGATTTATGTTCGGGAGGAAGTGGCAAAAGATTCAATTTGAACTCTGTGGCAAATCCCAAAGTGCCTTCACTGCCTGCAAACAGTTTTGCAAGATTGCAGTTGTCCAAATCCAGAAGCGAATCCAACGCATAACCGTTATTACGCCGTTTAACATCCGCTTCAGGGAAATTAGCTTTTATCAAATCAACTGTTTCAGGATTGGAATAAACGCTCGCAATATATGCGTACAGTCTGCCTTCATAATCATCCTGTTTGCTTTTTTCTTCAAAAGCAGTCCTGTCAAGCCGTTTCAACAATACCTGACTTCCGTCCGATAAAATAACCTCAGCCTCCAACAAATGCTCCCTTGTGCTGTTATAAATCAGAGAATGCAGTCCGCAGGAATTGTTCCCAACCATGCCTCCTATACAACATCTGTTCGCCGTTGAGGTTTCAGGTGCAAAAAAAAGACCGTAAGGATTCAGAAACCTGTTGAGTTCCTCCAATACCACACCTGGCTGAACCCTTACCCAACGTTCCTCCACATTAAGTTCCAATATCCTGTTCAGATACCTGCTTACATCACAAACTATGCCATTTCCTACAACCTGACCTGCCAAAGATGTGCCTGCAGCACGAGGAATGATGAAAGTATCGTGTCTTTTACAAAAATCCAAAAGCAATCTTATGTCATGCAAAACATTGTCTTTAGGAATAAAAACAGCCAAAGGTTTCTCTCTGTATGCAGACGCATCGGTCGAATAGAGTATTCGGCTCGTCTCATCCAACCTCAACTCTCCGTATAGCCTTTTCCCCAACTTTTTCAGACTGCTTTCCATATTTCTAATATATTTTCCTGGAAATAAAAGGTCCTATAATTTTTACTAGACCGTAAGGCATTTTACGCCAAAGACGTGAAAGCCATTTTTTCCTGCGTATGTTACTGACCGAATGGGAATAACTCCAAAACAAAGGTTCTTCCTGAGGTTGCCAATGCCTTTTATAATTGTGTACGCCACTACCTCTAGTACTTCTTCCGAAATAATAACGACCGCACCTCTGTCTGTTGGCAAAATCAATCATGGCATAATGCAGTGCATAAGAAGTATACAAATGATTATATTCCAAATCGGTTGCAAACAAATCATTTTCCCATGAATCGCAATCCCTCAAAATCAAGGTTGAAGCCCCTATCACCTTACCGTTGTAGCGGGCAACGAATATCTTTTCATCAAAATATTTCACCCTTCTGCCCAAAAGTCTTCTGCCAAATGCAGGACTGCCCAACTGATACATCCTTTTGGAATAAACCCCATAAAAGTCCTTAAGCAGATTTTTGCCTCCCATTTCCACAACTATACCGTTGCTATGAGCTTTCCTTATCTTGCGTCGTACGTCACTGCCAAATCCCGTAATTGTCGGAGTTTTACCTAAGGAAATATAAAAATTGAGCTTATCCGAATAAACATTATGACTGTAAACCTTCCTGTCCCTTATTTCCCAATGAATATTTCTCGTACAAAATATGTTACCGTCTTCGGATTCGGCAAAAACAAACGGAGCATGTTTTTTATCATCCGGATCAACATTCGTCTGAACATAAGCTTCAGAAAAATACGGTAGAGCAATCCACCTGCCCGGACAACGACACATAAGCAACAATACCTCCCTGCCATTGAAAAAGGTCAGAGGAATCTTGTACACTTTGAGAGAATAAGTATTCTCAAACGCTTTTATAAAATCTTCCGCACAAGAAAGCTCTATCATTTCCTATCATCTGTAAAACGGATGCCGCTCCAAAGGCAATGCAGCCAACGGATGATAATCTCCCCTCAATCCTATCGGCCTTGCATTCCTTATATCATGAACAATCTTTATACATGAACGCGCATCATCCAATCCGAAACCCTCTCCGGCAAATATCCTTTTGTAACTCTCGGTATGCAACTCGGTAAAGCCGTCAGAAAACTCTATCTCCCTGCCGTCCATCTCCATCTTGCGATACGTCCTTTTGCCTGCCTCAACAGCTTCTTTCGGAAGGGTTTTAGCATTTATCGAAAGAAAATATCTCACTCTTGCCTTCTCAAATCTCAAAAAGCCGGCTGCCCTGTCATGTTCGTATATGTGAACCACATTCTCCTGAATATCTCCGAAAATCCACGAAAGCATATCATAGAAATGAACGCCTATGTTTGTCGCAACTCCTCCCGATTTGGTAACATCCCCCTTCCATGAGGTGTAATACCACAAACCACGTGAGGTAATATATGTCAAATCAACATCATATACTTTGTCCTTAGGGCCTTCGTCAACCATTTTCTTCCATTCTATTATGGCAGGATGAAGTCTTAACTGCAATATGTTGTACACTTTCTTGCCCGTTTCCATTTCCATGTTCTGCAAGGCATCTATATTCCAAGGATTCAATACCAAAGGCTTTTCGCAAATCACATCGGCACCCGCCCTGAGTCCGAAACGTATGTGGGAATCGTGAAGATAGTTCGGAGTACAGACGCTAACGAAATCCAGTCTGTCTTCCGTATGTTTGATTTTCTCGACAAACCTGTCGAATCTTTCATATTCCGTATAGAAGGAACATTGCGGAAAATAACTGTCCATTATTCCTACAGAATCACTCTTGTCCAACGCTACGACAAGTCTGTTTCCCGTTTCCTTTATTGCCTTGAGATGTCTTGGCGCTATATAACCCGCAACCCCTATTATTCCAAAGTTCTTCATATTACCTAGTCCTTATTTTATTCTTCTGACCCTGCCTTCCGAAAGTTCGTATTCCTGCTTGCTTTCGGGACATACGGCCCTATTATGTTCATTAAACGAAAGCTTGTGTCCGTATTCGCTCACCCAACCTGTCTGACGGGCTGGATTGCCCACTACCAACGCATAGTCCGGAACTGTTCTGGTAACCACCGCACCTGCCCCTACAAACGCATACCTGCCTATGTCATGTCCGCAGACTATGGTGGCATTGGCACCTATCGACGCACCCTTTCCGACCGTTGTTTTACGATACTCGTTCTTTCTGTTTACCGCCGAACGCGGATTGATTACGTTGGTAAAGACACAAGAAGGTCCCAAAAACACATCATCCTCGCAAATTACTCCCGTATAAACAGACACATTGTTCTGAACCTTGCAGTTGTTCCCCAAAACAACATCGGGAGAAATGACGACATTCTGTCCGATATTGCAGTTCTCGCCTATGACGCATGAAGTCATGATATGGGAAAAATGCCAGATTTTCGTACCGCGCCCGATAGAGCATCCCTCGTCCGCAACAGCCGTCGGATGTATGAAAAAATCCATGACAATAGTTTTATAAAATGATATACAATGCAAAGGTAAGGAAATTTTGCAAGCATTGTTCATTTTAATCCATGATTTTGGGATATTGTTTTCAATTATGACTAATTTTGCATTTCTATGGAAATAGCAGCATTGGTTTCGGGAGGCGTTGACAGCAGCGTAAGCGTGGTACGCCTGAAGGAAATGGGATACGACCCCACCATTTTCTACATAAAGATAGGCATGGAGGACAAGGACGGATACATAGACTGTCCTTCGGAAGAAGATATAGAGATAACAAGCTATATAGCAAAAAAATACAACTGCCGCTTCGAGATAGTATCCCTTCATCAGGAATATTGGGACAACGTGGTAAGCTATACGATACAGGCCGTCAAAAGAGGTCTTACACCGAATCCCGACATGATGTGCAACAAGTTGATAAAGTTCGGTTCATTCGAGAAGAAATGGGGTTACTGTTTTGACAGGATTGCCACCGGACACTACTGCACCACAACGACAATAAACGACAAGGTATTCCTTTCCACCGCCAAGGACAAGGTAAAGGACCAGACTTATTTCCTCGGCCAGATAAACTACATGCAGGTAAGCAAACTGATGTTTCCGATAGGAGACATGTTGAAGAGCGAGGTGAGACAAAAAGCCAGAGAGTGCCGTCTGCCCTCTGCCGAAAGGAAAGATTCGCAGGGAATATGTTTTCTCGGCAAGATAAACTACAATGATTTCCTTCGCCGCTACCTTGGAGAAAAGGAAGGAAAGATTGTAGAATTGGAAACGGGAAAGATTCTCGGACATCACAAAGGTTACTGGTTCCATACCATAGGACAGAGAAAAGGGCTCGGCCTTTCGGGCGGACCATGGTTCGTGGTAAAGAAAGACATGCAGGAAAACGTCCTTTACGTTTCGCAGGGATATGACCCCGATACACAATATGGCAAGACCATAAACCTGTCTGCTTTCGAATACATTACTGAAAACCCTTGGGGCGACTTTACCGGAGAGAAGGAAATACTGTTCAAAATAAGACATACGCCCGACTTCACAAGAGGAAAACTCAGCAGGGTAAACGACATATACAGAATACAGTCCGAGAAGCGTATTCAAGGCATAGCGGCAGGACAGTTCGGAGTGATATATTCCCCGGATGCCAGACTGTGTCTTGGCAGCGGAGTGATAATAGGAGATTAGACAAAAGCCCTTAAGGACAAGCTTCGGACAGAACTTTATTTGAGGAAAACGGATTCAGAAAAGAAAAAAATCTCTTCTGAATCCGTTTTTTTCTTTTCTGAATTCATTTTTGCATACAAAATTCATGCAAAACAAAGTGGTTATTTAAAATAATTTTATTACCTTTGCAGGGTACAAGTCAGTGGAAAAAGATGAGTATCTGCACTTACGTCACATTTCTTTTCAGAATCTTTCTGAACATAAAGAAGAGAGATTGTTTCAATCAGGTTTTTACCCTCATTTTCTAAGGGATAGAATTGCTGTTTGTTCAGTTAAAAATAATTTTTCATCATTAAATATTTTGTCATATGGAATTACCTTTTGCAGAATCTTGGAGAATCAAGATGGTTGAACCTATTCGCAAGTCCACAAGAGAGGAACGCGAAAAATGGTTGGAAGAAGCACACAACAATGTGTTTCAATTGAAAGCAGAGCAAGTTTATATCGATTTGCTGACAGACTCCGGTACAGGAGCGATGTCGGACCGTCAGTGGGCCGCAATGATGGTTGGCGATGAATCTTATGGAGGTTCAAAGAGCTTTTTCAAAATGAAAGACATGATAAAAAAGCTTACCGGCTTTGAATATGTCATTCCTACACACCAGGGCCGTGCTGCCGAGAACGTATTGTTCTCTTATTTGGTCAAGGCCGGAGACATAATTCCGGGCAACTCTCACTTCGATACCACAAAGGGACACATAGAGAGTCGCAAGGCCGTTGCATTGGACTGTACGGTTGACGAAGCCAAGGACACTCAACTTGAGGTTCCATTCAAAGGCAATGTATGTCCTAAGAAATTGGAAAAGGCTTTGTCAGAACACAAGGACAAGATACCTTTCATAATAGTTACAATCACTAACAACACAGCCGGAGGACAGCCTGTTTCAATGGAGAACCTTCGTCAGGTGAAGGAGATAGCGGACAAGTACAACAAGCCTGTATTGTTTGATTCTGCCCGTTTTGCTGAAAACGCTTACTTTATCAAAGTAAGGGAAAAGGGATATGAGAACAAGACAATAAAGGAAATTGTCAAGGAGATGTATTCCTACGCTGACGGAATGACGATGTCGGCAAAGAAAGACGCCATAGTAAACATGGGAGGCTTCATAGCGACAAACAAAGCGGAATGGTATGAAGGTGCTAAAACGTTCTGTATTCCTTTTGAAGGTTATCTTACTTACGGAGGAATGAACGGACGCGACATGGAAGCGTTGGCAGTAGGCTTGGATGAGAACACGGAATTCGACAATCTGGAAACCAGAATCAAACAAGTAGAGTATTTAGGCAAGAAACTGGACGAATATGGCATACCTTACCAGCGTCCTGCCGGCGGACACGCAATATTCGTTGATGCGGACAAGATATTGACTTGTGTTCCTAAGGAAGAGTTTCCTGCACAGACTCTTACCTGTGAACTTTATCTTGAAGCCGGAATAAGAGGTTGTGAGATAGGATACCTGTTGGCTGACCGTGATCCGGTAACACGTCAGAACAGATTCACCGGTTTGGACTTTGTACGCTTGGCAATACCAAGAAGAGTGTACACAAACAACCACATGGATGTCATAGCGGCTGCATTGAAAAACGTTTATGACCGCAGAGAGCAGATAACGCGCGGAGTGGAAATAACATGGGAAGCGGAATTGATGCGTCACTTTACCGTTCAATTGAAAAGATTGGGCAAATAGAGCGAATAAATTCTACATACAAAAGAACGGGTGTGCCCATGCGGCATTCCCGTTCTTTTTTTCTTATTTTTGCAACCGTAATTTATACGGGAAATATGAACAAGATTGTCTTTTGGTTCAGAAACGCGAGAAACGTATCTTTGGTCCAGAGTTTCATGCCATCGGTTTTGGCCGTCTTCATTGCAATGCAAAATGACGGATTCAATATTCTTCTTGCCATTCTTGCAGTATTGGGAGTAATGCTTGTACATCTTGCAATGAATCTTGCGGACGACTATTTCGATTACAGGGTGAACACTTCCTCTTCCCGCAAAGAACTGAACAGACATGGCATAAGGGCAAGACTCGTAAAATATCCTTATTTGACAAACGGGAACGCCGATTTGAAGGATTTGAAATCGGTAATAATCACATTGCTTTGTATTGCCGCTCTTTTGGGAGGTGTAATATATTTTTTCAGACAGGACTGGAGAATAATTCTAATAGCATTGACAGCCTTGTTTTTTGGGATATTCTATTCGGCTCCACCGTTTAAGTTCAGTTACAGGGGACTTGGAGAACTTGTTATCGGCATAATGTTCGGACCTCTTTTGATGACAGGCATTTACATTGCATCCTGCGCAAGCATGGACAATACTATAATGGCCGCATCCCTGCCTGTGGGGCTGCTGGTCATAAACATAGTTTTCACTCACAGTTACATAGACATGAAAGCCGACGAAGCAGACAACAAGATGACTTTTGCAAGACTTTTGAAAACAAACAAAGCCAACCTTACGGCCTGTTATATCTTCAATTTTCTTCCTTTCGTGCTGATTGTTGCAGGTGTTATCGCAGGGTATCTTCACTGTCTTTACCTGTTTACCCTTCTGGTTCTGCCAAGATGTGTATGGCTCGTATGGTCCCTGCACAAGTTTGCATCCAAAAAGGAAATAGACCTTGACAAACCCGCATGGTATCTGGGCAGAATGGAAAACTGGGAAAACATAAAAAAGGAAAACGTAGGGTGGTTCATGATAAGATGGTATTGTGCACGTAACATAATTTCAGCGTTCTGCACTATAATCATAATTATAAACATAATACTGTTTCTATGGTTGTAAAACAAATGGTTTATCTGGCGCAATGGTTTGTCAAAGCCAGATTTTTTGGAATCAAGCGTCCGTTGCAAAGTGTCATATTCATATCCGACAAGTGTAATCTGGCATGCAAGCATTGCAGTGTATACAATTACGAAAATCCGAATATAAAGACATTTGAACAAATCAAACAGGAATTGGAGTACTGTTACGGTTTGGGTTCACGATTCGTGGATTTCGAAGGCGGAGAACCATTTATATGGGAGGACAATGGCAAAAGGATTGACGATCTTGTGGATCTGGCCAAATCAATAGGTTTTTTCTCCTGTACCATCACCACTAACGCACAGCGCGAATTCAAGAACTCACGAGCCGACAGCATTTGGGTCAGTCTTGACGGCATAGGACAGTATCATGAGCAGATACGCGGCAAGGGAACCTTTGAACGGCTGGAGAAAAACATAGCAAGCTGCAATCACAAGGCCCTTTCGGTGAACATGGTCGTAAACACGCTGAATTATCAGGCCGTGGGGGAAACGATTGAATACGTAAAGAACAACCCGTACATCAAATCCATTTCCCTGAACTTTCACACACCGTTCAAGGGTACGGAATACCTGGCCTTGGATCAAAAGAAAAAAGCCGAAATAATAGACATTATAATTTCATACAAGAAAAAATCATATCCGATAATGAATTCGGTTGCCGGACTGAAAAAAATGAAAAACATGGACTTTAAACCCCAGTGTTGGGTAACAAATTTCATTTTCTCAGACGGCACGAAGAAAACACAATGCATAGGAAACGAAGAGAGTGTTTGCGACAAATGCGGATTTTGTATGGCGGGAGAGATGAACGCCTTGTTCAATTTTCATCCCAGTACGGTAATCGCAGGTCTTAAATTGCGCTTGCAGTAATGCGCAGACCTGTTTTGATTCCACTGATACTTCTTATCATCGCAACCATAGCGGCGGATGCTTTTCTTCCTGTCTTTTTCATAGGAGACCATTATTCGCTTCACCTTGAACAAAGCGACAGATTCCGCTTCGTAATACTTGACAAACAAAGGGAAGGCAAAAGATACGATACCTACAAAGCCAAAGTAAGGGCTTTCCATACACAAGAACAATGGCATAAAACCAAAGGAACGGTTCTATTGCACATAAACGCGGACCATTCCCCAGAATTGGAATACGGAGATTTGATAGAAGCCGACTGTAATTTTTACAGAATAAGGAACTATCCAAATTCCACTTTCGACTATGCCGAATACGCAAAACACAACAGACTTTATCACAACGTATATGTTTCGCAATGGTCCCTTTTGTCAAAACATGAGGGAAACATTATTGTGGAATATTCCAAAAAATGCAACAAGGCACTTAAGGAAAGACTTAAAACCTCATCACTTGACAAGGAAAACGCCGCCCTTGCCACATCCATACTGCTCGGAGACAAAAAAGAACTTGACAAAAATCTGAAAGAAAGCTTTTCAGTCTCGGGTCTTGCCCATATATTGTGCGTTTCAGGTCTTCACATAGGGCTTATAATCGCAATATTCGACATACTGTTCAAAGGATTACACCTGTTGGGCATGAAAGGATTTTATCTGAGGAAAATCCTTCTGGTATTGACGGCATGGACCATAGCTTTCATTGTAGGCTGTACGCCTTCGGCAATGAGAGTTGCGGCAATGCTCGGACTGATTATCGTATCAGACGTGTTCTTTTACAAATCCGACAGCCTTAACATACTGTTATGCACCGCTTTCATCTTCCTTTTGTTCGACCCTCTGCTCGTTTTCAATCTCAGCTTCCAACTGTCCTTTCTCGCTGTTCTGGGAATACTGGTATGTATGCCCGTTCTTAAGGAAGACATAAACAAACACATAAACAGATATCTGAAAAAACCTTTTTCATACGCCGCAACAACCCTGTCGGCACAAACCTTCGTATTGCCGATAATAGTATACAGATTCAATACCTTGCCTCTTATGTTCCTTTTGTCGAATCTGATAGTTGTACCTTTTCTGAGTATTGTATTGTTCTCCATAATCCTTTGCCTGGTTTTTGCAGATACTCCGATAATAGGCAATATGGTCTCCTCCGTTCTGGATATGGAACTGACAGCGTTGAGAACGGTTGCGACAATAAGCGAAAAGATAACAAACGACATCCTTTTTTAGATACTCTTTTGCAAAAAAGCGAACTCTGATATAACAATAATTTACATTTTACGTATGTATTACATATCAAAATTAAAGAACATGATTAAAAATTACCTTTTTCTTTTCATTGCATTTACGAATCTTTACATCTTTTCGGTCAATTGCTTTTCCCAAACCTCATTGCGAACGGACACAATAAAAAGCAACCGTGCCGATATAGTCATTTCAAATCCGCAACAAGGTCAATCGGCAAGCATTTTCAAGGACACCATATTGTTTGAAGAGCATTTCGACAAACTGCTGCAATATTCACAAATCACAAGCAATTCTTTCTTTCCCGGCAATCCCCTAATGGTATTGCCGAACATGTTTACAGAATTCCCTGGATGCAAGGCGGCCAAAATACAAGCCAGAAACGATACAAGCATATCTTCAAATGTTACAAACATATTTTTCACAGAATCAGGAGCTCTTTTCAGAAGTCCGTCAAAGGGCTTTCCCCAAGGTTCGATATTAAGTTTTAACTTCAAAACGGGAGGAAGTAAGAGGACCATAATCATCAATGAAACAGACACTTTGCAATTGAATAGCAGTACATTAAAACAGCACACAGACACATTAAACTCCTACAAAGAGTATATTGAAATAAGAAAAGAATCTATTGGCAGTTTCACCATCGACAATCTTGTTGTAAAAGCGCCACAAAGGACACTGATAGAGCCGGATAAATATCAAATAAACGATGGCGTAATTTCAATAAACGGTCTTGAGCCCTCAACAAAATACTATGTCGAAATAACAAATCAGGACGGCAGTCTTTCGGAATTGAAATCATTCACCACTACGTCGAAAATTCACGACATTAAAACTTCGGCTCTTTCCATGAACTCCGTAGAGCTTTTGTGGAAAAACGAAACGGATTCCGCCCTGCAAATACGGGTGGAAAAAATAACGAACGGTTGCGACGACCTTATGTTCTCGCAAGTCGTTGCAAACAGTAGCAATAACATTTTGGAGATATACAACGGCACGGGAGAGGATGTGTGTCTTAAAGACTATAAGGTAGATTTTGTTATGGCGGGGGATTATACGAGTCCAAACAATGTTTATTACACATTTACGGAAAAGGATACCGTCCGCAATGATTCATGTATAATCTTAAGCAATATATTATACGTTTTTTCAGGAGAGCCCCTCTTGTGTTTTCCTGTTGTTCTAAAACAGTCATTTCAAGCAGGCAATGACACTTATGTACTGTTGAAAAAGGACGGAACAGGAGATTATTCGGATACATTGGACATTGTGGGCAGGATAAAAACCGATCTCAGTGAAGATTTGAGCAGTCTGGAATTTCCGGACAGGATTCTGGTACGCAAACCCGACATAAGGACAGGCGTGAAATCAAATCCTGCATTGACGGATGCCCAAAATATTATGAACACTCAATGGAATCATTATTCTTTCGGAGCAGACACGCTCAATCTTACCCTCGGAAGGCATGATTCGGACTTCATTCCCCAATATCAAGACGCATATCCCACACTTTCAATGCCGAATGAAACGGAAAGCGTCCTAATAGAAGGCCTTGACAGCGCGGAAAGATACAGGGCGGTATTCACAATGGGAGGAGAAAAGGTTGCATCCGTGGTTTTTGAAACGGGACGCGAGACAAGGGCCGTAAACAGCGGAGAATGGACCGACCCTTTGACATGGAACGGACACGCTTTGCCCAAAAGCAATGACAAGGTGGTAATCCCAAAAGGATACACGGTGACAATACCTTCGGGAAAGAACGTGAGCTGTGCGGAAGTGGAACTGCATTCTGACCATTTCACCGCCGACACAACGGGCAAAGCCCAACTCATTCTGTCCGGCGGACTCAGTACAAGCATATTCAGGGCAAACATAAGCTTTGCAAAATACACCGCTGACACAAACGGCTGGAATCTGTTCGGACTGCCGATAGACGCCCTTTCGAAAACAAGGGAGGAAACGGCCTCCATGTTCGACAGAGGCAACGAAGACGACCTGTATTATCTGAACGAAAGTGAAGGTGCCTGGATTCCTTACGTTGAAAACATTCAGGACGAACACTTCTTCAAAAACGGACTCGGTTATCTGGTAGCATACAAGGATACGACGACGCTTTGTTTCGAGGGAATGATGAACTGCGAAAACGAATATATTCTTTTGTACAACGCAGACATAACCGCAGACAAGGGAAACGGCTATTATCTTTGTGCCAACCCCTACCCTTTCAGTCTGAAAGCCGAAAACATACAAAGGGAATCCATAGGAGGATTATGGCTGCTTTGTCCTCAAACGGGACAATACCAAGCCTTGGACTGGAACAGCGAAAGCGACTTTGCGATTCCTTCCTTCTGCGGATTCATGGCAAAGGTAGATGATTCGCAAAACCTTTTGAGAATAGGCAAAACGGCCTTCCCTTCGGCCAAAACGGTATTGAGCAATAAACAAAGACTGAGATTGCAGCTCTCCTCTCCCGGAGGGAAAGACGAACTGAGGGTTTATTTCTGTTCCAGGCCCGAAACCGAGAAAAACAGTGCCAATACGCCAAAACTGTACAGCATAGGCTCCGCTCCCGATTTGCTGTTGGACTGTCAGGACAAGGAATGGTCCATTTTCGAGACCTTCAACATTGAAGACAGCATGGATTTAAGGATAGAATACCTCACAAAAACCGAAGAAGAACTGGAACTGAAGGCATTGGAGCTGCCTGAAAACATATACGGTGCCTGTTTGATCGACACCGAATCGGACAGCATACTGACGGATTTGGCAGCCGCAAACACATACCGTTTCTCCACTGGAGCAGACAAAACAGACAAGGCCTTCATATTGAGACTGTATAAACAAGACAAGCCGCAAGGCGAACTTGCAATCAGACAGGACGGGGACCTTGTCAGCGTGATGTCGGAATATGAAGTGAAGGAAATGAAGGTTTTCGACCTTAGAGGCGTATGCGTTGCCGTTTCCTTCACCAATGAAATAAGACTGCCACAAAAAGGTTGCTTCATAATCAGTGTGATAACGGAAAAGGAAACGATGTCTTCAAAAATAATTTATCTGTAATATGAAAAGAATTGCCGTTTGTTTATTGTCATTACTGGCATTTGCCGTTTGTCAGGCACAACCTCCCAAACCGCCGTCCTCTCACGGAGGATGGAACGATACGGATGGCCTTGGAAACACAAAATATTATTATTACGACCATCTGAACAATGAATTCAGAGAATTCGGTGCACCTTTGGGAACGGGTACCCTGCTTCTTCTGTCCTCTCTTGGAGTATATACCGCATACAGAATAAAGAAAGGGAAAAACGGATCTTGATTCCGTTTTTCCCTTTTCTGAATTCATTTTTTTCTTTTCAGAAAACAAAAAAATGTCTTCAGAAAAGAATTCAGTATGCTCTTTTGTTGTTTCCCTCGTAGTAGTTTATAAACGCCTGATTGACCACCTTGTTTCCGCCGGGAGTAGGATAATTGCCGGTGAAGTACCAGTCGCCCGTATGATCAGGGCATGCCTTGTGCAAGGATTCTATGGTATTGTACACTATCTCAATTTTGGCATTTATGCCTTCAGGAGTCAATATCTCGGTTATCTTTTTGGATATTTCCTCATCGCTGAAAGGAGCATATATCTCCTTGACATAATTGACTATTTCCTCTTTCGGTTTGCCTTCCTGAGCCTTTGATTTTCGGTAAACGTCCTCTATGACGTATTCCCTTCCACTTTCCTTCAACAGAGCTATGGCTGCATTGAAAGCGATGAAGTCTCCCAAACGCGACATGTCTATTCCGTAACAGTCAGGATACCTTATCTGCGGAGCGGAAGAAGCAACCACTATCTTCTTGGGGCCGAGTCTGTCGAGTATTCTTACTATTGACTGCTTCAATGTGGTACCCCTGACAATACTGTCGTCTATAACCACCAGATTGTCAACATACTCCCTTATCTGTCCGTAAGTGACATCGTAAACATGGGCGACCATGTCATCCCTTTCGCTGTCCTGCGTGATAAACGTTCTGAGCTTTACGTCCTTTACCGCAATGTATTCCCTGCGAGGATGCAAGGAGAAAATCTCTTCAAGTTTCTCACGGGTAAGGTTTTCCTTGTTTGCGAGAATCTCATCTATCTTTCTGTTGTTAGCATAATCCGTAAACGCCTCCGCCATTCCCTGAAAGGCGACTGAGGCAGTGTTGGGTATGTATGATATTATCGTATTCCTTATATCGTAATCTATCGCCTTAAGAACTCTCGGACATATAAGCTTCCCAAGTTCCTTTCTTTCCCTGTAAATATCCGCATCCGTACCTCTTGAAAAATATATCCTCTCAAAGGAACATTTGGACGGTTTTTCGGAAGGGGTCTTGCAGCATTCAACCGTTACCTTTCCGTTTCTCTTGATTATTATCGCATGTCCCGGTTCAAGTTCCTTTACCTCTGTCAAAGGGACATTGAACGTTGTCATTATAACGGGACGTTCGGATGCAACTACGGCTATCTCCTCGTCCACATAATAGAAACAAGGTCTTATTCCGTTTTCATCCCTAAGTACGAAAGCGTCTCCGTGTCCCATAGCTCCGGCCATTACATAGCCGCCATCCCATCTTTTTGCCGCCGAGGTAAGAATGGACGCTATGTTCAAGTCTTCGGCTATACGCTCGGATATTTCTATGTTCGGCAAACCCTGCAACTTGTAATATTTGAACAGACGTTCTACCTCCCTGTCAAGAAACTTGCCTATTTTCTCCAGAACTATGGCCGTATCGGACACTTTTACGGGATGCTGTCCCAAAGTGATGAGTTTGGACAACATCTCGTCTATATTGGTCAGGTTAAAGTTGCCTGCAAGGACAAGATTCCTTGTTTTCCAGTTGTTTTCTCTCAAAAAAGGATGCAGGTTTTCCAATTCGTTCTTGCCGAAAGTACCATAGCGCAAATGTCCCAGAAAAAGCTCTCCGGTAAACCGCGCATTCTTTTTAAGCCAGCTTATCTGCGAGGATTTTTCAGGTTCTTCCTTCTGCAACAACCTCATATCCCTGAAAGCCTCCGCAAATACATCCTGAATAGGTTTGTTACTGTTGCTTTTGGTTATGTTTATGTATTGTTCTCCGGGGTTTGTGTCAAATTTTATGTTGGCCAGACCCGCTCCGTCCTGACCTCTGTTATGCTGCTTTTCCATAAGCAGGTACATTCTGTTCAAAGCCCAGGCATTACCGTACTTTTGCTGATAATATTCCAACGGTTTAAGCAGCCTCAACAAAGCTATGCCGCATTCATGTTTTATTTGTTCGCTCATCTTTCTTATTTACGATATGGGTGTTAATCTGTCTATTCCAAAAGTGCAAGAAGACAACTTAAGCGAAGGTGCCGCCTGTCGTCTCTTCCACTCGTTTATCTTTACAAGTCTTGTTATTTTCCTTACCGTATCCCTGTCAAATCCGGCCTTTTCTATTTCTGCTTCCGTCTTTCCTCCCTCTATGTACATCTCCAGCACTTTGTCCAATATGGAATAGGCCGGTAAAGAATCCGTATCCTTCTGTCCCGGTCTCAATTCCGCAGAAGGTTCCTTAGTTATTGAATTTTCAGGTATTATCTCCCCGTTTCTGTTTATCCATCTCGACAAATCCCACACGTCTTTCTTGTACAAATCACCTATAGCCCCTATTCCGCCTATGGTATCTCCGTAAAGAGTGCCATAACCCACCGCAACCTCGCTTTTGTTCGAAGTGTTCAGAACCGCAGCCCCGATTTTGTTGGCTATGCCCATAAGCAACAGTCCTCTAATTCTCGATTGCAGGTTTTCCTCCGCAACATCCGCAGCAAGTCCGTCAAAAACGGGACTCAATACCTCCAAAGTAGAAGAGAAAATATCCTTGATAGGCATTATGTGATACTTTATTCCAAGTTTCTCCGCACTGTTTCTTGCATCCTCTATGCTGTGCGAGGTGGAGTATTCGCTCGGTAGCAAAACCCCTATCACATTTTCCCTGCCCAAAGCCTCCGCAGCCAATGCTACAACCAAAGCCGAATCTATTCCTCCCGAAAGCCCGACAACGGCTTTTCTTATTCCGTTCTTCCAAAAATAATCCCTCAATCCCGTTATTATGGCTCCATGCAGCAACTCCAGCCTTGGAACGGCTCTCTGTTGCATATTGCCAAGTCTTTCCGTGTCAACAAATGTTTCTTCCTGAACAAAAAACGGCAATTGAACGGATATGTTTCCGTTGGAGTTAAGGACGAAACTGCCTCCATTGAAAACATATCTGCCTTCCGCCCCTGCCCTGTTGACAAACACAAAAGGACATGAAAGTCTTCGCACCAAAGGCAAAAGCGATAAAAGCAAACGATGCTGTCTTTCAGGTTCAAAAACAATACTACCCACACAGACAACCACATCCGCCTTTTTGGAGGTGGCAACAAAGTCTTCCAAATCCTCCAAAAAACCGAATGCCAGCGTCTTGTCCCCGTATTCAGTAACCTCAAAGCCTCTACCACTGTCAAAACCCTCATCAAACATACTCAGATTCCTCTTTGTGGAAATAGACTTCAACTCCCCTGACGATACAAATGCGAGGGAATTGTATTTTTTCCCATCTTCACCGACACACAAACCGAAAATAAAGTCCTTTTTCTCAGAACACAAAACCTCGGCCCTGTTGATGCAATCCACGGGAAGAGTTCCATAACGAGACATGTCGTAAAGAGGCGAACCGCACAAGGACAACTCCGGAAAAACAGTCAGCACATCCGAATTACTTCTGTCAAGACTATTACGCATCAAGTTCAGATTATAGTCGTAATCCAAAGTCTTCAAATTCAACTGGGATATCAGAATCTTCATGTCAAAAACAAAACAATACCTAAAAAAGAAGCAAACAAGAAAAGCCTATTCGGCCTGCATAAGATAATCCTTTATCTTTCCCTCTATTTCCTCGTACAACTCCGGATTGTCTGACAAAATCTGCTTTACGGCGTCCCTGCCCTGTCCGAGCTTCGTTTCACCGTAGCTGAACCATGAACCGCTCTTCCTTATTATGCCAGCATCTACCCCTATGTCTATTATCTCTCCCGTCTTGCTTATTCCCTGTCCGAAAAGCAAGTCAAACTCAACCTGACGGAAAGGAGGCGCAACCTTGTTCTTAACAATCTTGACCCTTACCCTGTTGCCGATGTTGTTCTCCCCGTCTTTCAAGGCCTGTATCCTGCGTATGTCCAACCGTATGGAAGCATAAAACTTCAAGGCATTACCTCCGGTTGTCGTTTCAGGCGAACCGAACATCACTCCTATCTTGTCCCTGAGCTGGTTGATGAATATGCAACAGCATCTGGTCTTGCTGATTGTGGCGGTCATCTTTCTAAGCGCCTGACTCATCAGACGGGCATGAAGACCCATCTTGCTGTCTCCCATTTCGCCCTCTATCTCGCTCTTGGGTGTGAGCGCGGCAACGGAATCTATGACTATGACATCGACAGCCCCGGAACTGATGAGGTTTTCCGCTATTTCCAAAGCCTGCTCCCCGTTGTCAGGCTGCGATATGTAAAGATTGTCCACATCTACTCCCAGTTTCTGGGCATAATTGCAGTCAAAAGCATGCTCCGCGTCTATGAATGCGGCCAATCCTCCCATCTTCTGGCTCTCCGCTATCGCATGTATGGCCAAAGTGGTCTTGCCTGAAGACTCCGGACCGTAAATCTCTATTATCCTTCCCTTGGGAAATCCCCCTACTCCCAAAGCTGCATCCAATGCAATGGAACCGGTGGAAATCACATCCATCTTCTCGACAGACTTGTCACCCAATTTCATTATGGCTCCCTTGCCGTAATTCTTCTCTATCTTGGAAATGGCAGCCTGCAACACCTTAAGTTTCTCAGACTTTTCCGCTTCCAAATCCTTTTCCTTGGACATAATATATTCCCTTTATAATTCAGACTACAAAAATACGAAAAAAACGGATGTATCCCCTTCTATTGCTTCTTCAAAAGAAAACCGTCTATAATTTCCTCGAATTCGGCCTTGGACAAAGCCCCGGATACAACCTGAGGGTCCCCCTCCAAAGGAATGAACAAAAGTGTCGGTATGGAACGTACGCCGAAATCCGACGCCAACTCCTGCTCCTTGTCAATGTCAACCTTATAGACATACAGTTGTCCTTCGTATTTTCTTGCCAACTCTTCGACAGTCGGTGCTATGGCCCTGCAAGGACCACACCAGTCGGCATAAAAATCTACTATCGCAGGCTTGTCCCCAAGATATTTCCACTCCCGTGGTTCTGACTTATAATTTGCAACCTTGGAAAGAAAACCATAACTGTCCAGATGGATGACTGCAGTTTTCACCTCTGTCTCATGTTGCCTTACAACTGTTTGATTCTGTTCCGTTTCCTTCTTTGTTCCACAGGAAACAAAAAGACAAAACAATAAAATTGAAAAAAATATTCTGCTTATCTTCATGGTCATAAAACGTTTGTTGATTCTGATTTTCTCTTTTCTGAATTCATTTTTCTCTTTCTTGATTCCATTTTTCTCTTTCTTGATTCCGTAAAACTGAAATAAAGAAAGAAAAAATCACCTCAACCATTTCTCTTTCCTGTACCATGCCACCGTCTTCTCGACGCCTTTTTTCAAATCGTACTGCGGCACATAGTTCAAGTCCCTTTTCAAGTCCTCTATGTCGCAATCCCAATTCCTTGCGGCCATAATGGCATATTTGTCCCTGTTGAGGGTAAACTGTCTGCCCGTAAGCCTGCCGACACAGTCCAGAAACATGGAAACCCATTTCACGACAAACAACGGGAACTTCAGCTTGAGTGTCCATACCCCCAAAACTTGTCTGGAAATTTCCGCATATTCAGAATCAAGATACATTCTTCCGTCACTGACAAAATAAGTCTTGCCTGTCACAGGTGTTTCAAAAGCAGAAATACATACCTGCACAAGGTCTTCGCAATAAACGAAAGTCAGATGCTGTCTTACAAAACCGAGATACGGTTCTATGTGATTATCAATAGTTTGAAAGAACAGAAAGTAATCTGTTTCACGTGGACCATACACCCCGGTAGGTCTCAATATCACATATCTGCCCTTAAAATTGTCTCTGATATATTCCTCTGCCTTCAATTTGGAACGTCCGTAGGCGGTATTGGGTTTGTTTTCGTCCGTAACCCTTGCCTTCTCGAATGTTGTTTCGTCCGCAGGTCCGTGGGCGGCAAAAGACGAAAGGTATATCAACTTTGTCTCATCCGGATTTAAAGCATCGACCAGATTTTTTGTCAAACCGAAATTAATCCTTTCGAAGTCTTCCAAACGTTTTGCCTTGGTCAGACCTGCCAAGTGGAATACGCAGTCAAACCGTTCCTTTTCCAGTTCCTCATGCAACAATTGAGGATTGTCCAATGAAAGGGTAATGAAGTTTATCCTTTCATCCTGCAAATACTTTCTGCTTGAGTTTTTCCTTACTCCCGCATATACGGTATATTTATCCGTTTTAAGCAAACTGTCTATAAGGGTGCTGCCTATGAATCCGCTTGCTCCCGTTACCAGAACCTTTGTCATTGTATTATTCTATGGATTTGATGTAAGCCCTTCTTCTTACCGCTATGCGGCTGTCGTATTTCTCCCATACGCGTGCGGCAAGGTTGTCTTCCAGTTGAGGATTGGCTATTGCCATTTTTGCTCCGAGTTCTATGTATTTCTTGTTCATCTCGGCGTAGTAAATGGAATGTATCCCCTTTTTCTGCCATTCGGGTTTCACTCCGTTAAGGTAGAGATCTATGTTCTCAAAGTTCTTCAATGCTTTCAGGATATGAAACCAGCCGAACGGGAAAAGCCTGCCCTTGGATTTTCTGAGAGCCTTGCTCAATGAAGGCATGGATATTCCGAAAGCTACTATATTATCTTCCGTATCTACCACAAGGCAAATAAGTCTCTTGTCCAGAAAAGGAAAATACTGTTTGATGTAAAACTGCTTTTGTTTGTCGTTCAAGGGAACATAACCGAAAAGACCGGAGAAGGCTTCGTTCAATGTGTCAAACAGTTTCAATCCGTACTTTTCGGCTATCTTTTTCATGCTCATGCCTTCCACTATACTCAATTGATACTTGTCCTTAATCATTTCATTTATGCGACGAACCTTCTCGGGTATGGGCTGATTGGCTTGTATCTGATATTGAATCCAATCAACGGCTTTTTTGTATGAAAGGTTTTCCATGTGTTCAGGATAATAAGGAGGATTGTAATAGCAGGCCATAGGACAATCAACATCAAATCCCTCCACTATCATTCCTTCCTTGTCCATATCGGTAAAACCCATAGGACCTACTATTTCAGTCATTCCATGTTCCTTTCCCCATCGTGCGACACTATCAAGAAGAGATTCACACACCTTTTCGTCGTTGACAAAATCCAACCAACCGAATCTTACTCTTTTCTCATTCCATATTTCGTTGGATTTTCTGTTGATTATCCCCACTATCCTGCCTACGACCTCTTTTCCACTGTATGCCAGAAATATCTTGCAGTCACAATAATCCAAAGCGGGATTCTTTTTAGGATTAAAAGTTGTTTTTTCATCCATTATCAAAGACGGAACCCACATACTGTCATTCTTGAACAATTTGTAGGGAAATTCAAGAAACTTTCTAAAGTCCTTTTTCGTTGTAATCTCTCTTGTAGTTATTTGATTCATAATTCCGAACGGTTGAAAAGAAAAGCTATTTGATTATATCGTGCTTACGGAACACTTTTGTCAGTTTGTCTATCGCCTCATCTACCTGTTCTATTGTGTGGGTAGCCATCAATGAAAACCTTATGAGAGTATCCTCTGGTGAACATGCCGGAGGTATTACCGGATTTACAAATACACCCTGTTCGTACAATTCCTGGGTAATCATGAATGTCTTATAGTTATCCCTTATATAAAGAGGAATTATAGGCGTTTCTGTACATCCTATTTCAAAGCCGAGAGTCTTGAATGCATTGAGAGAATAATTGGTTATCTTCCAAAGGTTTTCAATTCTTTCAGGTTCCTGTCTGATTATATCCAAGGCGGCTATTACGCTTGCGGTGGCTGCCGGAGATATAGAAGCGGAAAAAATATACGGACGCGAATGATGTCTAAGAAAATTGATGGTTTCAGCATCCGTAGCTATGAAACCTCCTATCGTGGCAAGGGACTTGCTGAACGTACCCATTATAAGGTCAACCCTGTCCGTCAGTCCAAGATGGCTGCACAAGCCTTCTCCGTTTTTTCCGAAAACTCCAAGACTGTGGGCTTCGTCAACATAAACCGAACAGTTGTATTTGTCTGCCAAATCGGTTATTTCCTTAAGTTTTGCCACATCCCCTTCCATTGAAAACACTCCGTCAATAACTATAAGTTTTACGCTGTCGTAAGGAATCTTTTTCAAGATTGATTCCAAGGATGACATGTCATTGTGTTTGTATTTGTAAGAGGTTGCGAATGAAAGTCTCTTGCCCTCCACTATAGAAGCATGGTTCAATTCATCGCAAATGATGTAATCTCCTCTTTTTGTGATTGTAGGTATCACTCCTATATTTGCATGGAATCCTGTAGAATACAATATTGCCTTTTCTTTTCCGACAAATTTTGCCAGTTTTTCTTCCAGTTCAGTATGAATGTCCAATGTTCCGTTCAAAAAAGGTGAACCTGCACAACCAGTTCCGTATTTTCTTACAGCCTCAATAGTAGCCTCCTTTATCTTAGGGTGATTTGTAAGACCCAAATAACTGTTCGAACCGAACATCAACACTCTTTTTCCGTGCATTAAAACCTCTGTATCCTGCTCGCTTTCTATCTCCCTGAAATACGGATAACACCCCAAAGCCTTCACTTTCTGTGGTTCATCATATTGAGCCAATCTTGCACGTAACTGTTTCATACTGTTTATTTTATATTTAAATTATTTTACTGATTGATTTCCTTTTCTATATTTTCCAAAAGTCTGCTGCATCCTATCCTGAAATAATTGGGAGAATCGTATGCAACAGATGTAAAAAATCTGTGTATTTGTCTGTATTCCAATGCCTGCAAACTTGTATTCACTCCACCAGACACTTTCAGTCCTTTCATTACACCGTGTTTAAAGAAATATTTTCTGATTGCCAGCAACATGACACAAACGGAATATATGTCAGCTCCTTTTGAAATTTTTCCGGTGGATGTTTTGATAAAATCCGCTCCGGATTCCAAAGCCAAAAGAGACGCTTTCATTATTTTTGAAATACTGTCCAACTCTCCCGTTTCCAATATTACTTTCAATGCTGTTTTACCGTTCAATGTCTTAATCAAATCCCTTATCCTTGAAATTTCATCTCCAACTTCATTGTAAGCACCTTCCAAGAACGCTCCCCTGTTAAGACAAATGTCTATTTCATCCGCACCGTTCTTAACCGAATAGACAATATCCTCCAATTTGGCATCAAGCGATAGTTGTGAATGAGGAAATCCGGCACTTACGACGACAGATCTTATGTTTTTATTTTTTTTGTATTTGTTTATCGACCCTATTAAATTGGAATAACTACATACACCAGCCACAGTATAACTCTCTCCTTTATAATCGAAAACGGAAGCATCTGACATACGCTTTATACTTAGATCATTTTCCGTATCCGCGAGAGAAGTTAAATCCAAAAAACCTATCAAGGACAACAGATCATCATTTGAAGGTTTATCTGCAAACCAAGCAAAACTCAAAGCATCTACTTTCTGCTTAAATAAGTCTACATCATCATTTTCAACAAGCTGTAAAAGTAAATCTTCACATTCTATCCCGTTTAAAACCTTATTAATCATCAATCAAGTTTCTGCTTTGTCCGTATAACATTAAAACTTTCATCTGCAAATTTAGGCATTTGCCTTGTCTTTCGCACAGAACTTGGAATTATTAACTTTATTTTCATTCCTTTTCTCCACGATTTTTTGTTCATTTTAGACCTGTCAATCAAAAATTTTTTCAATTTTGATGCAAACATATTATCCTTAAAATCCATTATTTTAGATTCAAAGAAAAAATTTCTGTTCTCTATCATCAAATCCGTCAAAGGAATATTTACAGGACATATTTTTGAACAATTACCACATAAGACTGAATTAAAACTCAAATGTTTATAACTTTCAAAATTTTCAAGGAAAGGCAAGACAACATTGGCCAAAGGCCCCGTAAACACATTGTTGTAAGGTTCATCCGAAATAGTATTGTAAACAGGACAAATCCTCTTACAAGCTCCACAATCAATACATAGCAAAGCCTTTCTCTGATTTTTGGTAGCAAGAATATTTGATCTTCCGTTATCTATAATGAAAACATGTGATTCTGTTCCTTCGCCTGAATCATTTGGATTAAATATTGCAGATAAAAACGGAAAATCAACATTTTCCCTATATATAGAATATATATGGGAAAACAATTCAATATCTTTAATATTACATATGAATTTGTTGATAGGAAGAATAAAAATCTTAAGTTTTGAACTCAAAACAAGTTCCATTTCATATGCTGACTTGAAAATGGAAAACAAACTACCCGTATTAACTATTCCCAAGTCAGGTTCATAAATAGAACAAGTATTGTTTTTATCTATCGTATGTATTCCTTCGTTTTTCAAACTTGGATCCAAACCAAGTTCCATATTGAAACTTGATTCAAAACTGTTTACAGCTTTTATTTTTTTATTTTTTAACAGTTTTACAAGTTGTTCAAAGAAATCGTCATAAGCAATACACCAATGAACTATACCTTTGTTCTCAGTAAATTTATTTTCAAAAACAAGAAGATTATCTACTATGTTATCTATAAATTTCTGTCTTATTTCTTCAGCCTTATATTTTATCTGATTAGGATTTTGAAAAACACAATGAGACAAATCATCCACAATATCGGATGACAAGTTCAAAGGAGAATCACTGATTTTCCTTTTACAATTGAAGATGAAGTCATCATATTCTCTGTTTTTCATTCAAAAAAAACACTTTACTTTATTGGTATTTTTTCTATCCGTCTCTGATGTCTGCCTCCTTCAAAAACAGCATTGAAATAAGAATCAAAAATTTTCAATGCTTCTTCTTTGGTTACAAATCTTGCCGGTAAAGCTATTATATTGGCATTATTATGATTTTTAGCCAATCGTGCTATCTCCTCGTTCCAACAAATAGCACATCTTACATTGGAATACTTGTTTGCAACCATTGAAACACCATTTGCAGTACCGCAAATAACTATACCGAATTTATAAATACAGTCATTAACAGCTTTTGCCAAAGGATGTACAAAATCAGGATAATCCACCGATTCTGAAGAATAAGTACCCATATCAATTATTTCAAATCCTTTTTCAGTCAATGCTTTTTTCAAATATTCCTTCAATTCAAATCCCGCATGGTCACATGCAACAGGAATAAGATCACAACATTTTACCATAGTATATAACACTTATACATATTTCATCGAATAGCAAAAGTAGTAATTATTCTCAACTTGTATTTTATCTCGTAAACAAGATATTAACTTTGAAATTGTTCATATCTGTTCAAAAGTACAAAAAACTATGTGGAAAAAAAATACAAAAATTGAAACATGTGGAAAACATTGCGTTTATCAACATTATTTCAAACAATTAAAACTCTGTTTTCAACATCTTGAAACACTTATATTGTTTTCAACAAAACGTAATCAACAAAAATGTTTACAAATAAGATAACACGTTGATATATAATTATTTGAAATGTAGATAAAACCTATTGTTCTGTTGATAAAAAATAGTATTTTTGCAATTGGATTTTGCTTTTGTGTTTTTTTCAACACAATCAACACAATTAATAATAATAACAGACTATTTAAAAGAAAAACATATAATATGAACACTAGAGAAATAAGTGAGAAGATAAATGCGGTAAAGAAAGAAAAAAATGCAATAATATTGGCTCACTATTACCAAATTCCTGAAATACAGGATATCGCAGACTATATAGGAGACAGTCTGAATCTGGCGCAAAAGGCAAAAGAGACTAAAGCAGATATTATATTGTTTTGTGGAGTACACTTTATGGGAGAAACAGCGAAAATACTGAATCCTGAAAAAAAAGTGATAATACCTGACATTAATGCGGGATGTTCTTTGGCTGATTCTTGTAAATACTCTGATTTTAAAGAGTTTAAGGCAAAATATCCTGATCATATGGTTATTTCATATATCAATTGTTCTGCAGAAATAAAGACTTTATCTGATATAATATGTACATCTGGGAATGCATTGCAAATAGTTAAGTCTTTACCTGAAAATCAAAAAATTATATTTGCTCCTGATAAAAATCTGGGAGGATATGTAAACAGAATGACGGGAAGAAACATGGTTTTATGGGACGGTTCATGCGAAGTTCATGAATTGTTGACTGCCGAGTATACTATAAAGATGAAAATGAAAAATCCGGATGCTGTTTTGATTGCTCATCCCGAATGTAACAATGCCGTTTTGGAAATTGCTGATTTTGTAGGTTCAACACAGGCAATGATAAAGTATGTAAATAATTCAAAAAATAGAAAATTTCTTGTGGCAACCGAGTCCGGTATAATTCATCAACTTGTAAAAGACAATCCAGATAAAGAATTCATTGTCGTAACACAAAGTGAAACTTGTGCATGTAACGATTGCAGACACATGAAACTTAATACAATGGAAAAAGTTCTTGATTCGCTAGAAAACGAACGTTATGAAATTTCTTTATCTAATGATCTGATAAAAAAAGCTGAGAAACCTATTCTAAAGATGTTGGATATTTCAAAACAGCTTGGAATCATAAAATAGCCATATATTGAAATATATCTGTTTTAATAAATACATAATATATACTTATCTGTATATTAGTTGATTGTATTATTATATGGCTATCATGAAACAATTTTTTTAACTTTTTGAACAAAAAAAAATTCATCTTCTGATAATTGTATGGTATTTTTTCTACTATTCATCGCTTTAAAGCGGCAGTAAAAATGAAAACAGTAAAAATCGAGACAGTGTTTTGTTTGTTTACAATTTTTCTTTTGCCGTTTTGCACTGTGAAATCACAAAACAAAAAAATGCTGTTCAAAAGTTTGAACTCTCAAAATAAAATTTGGGCTGTCACTCATATTACTCAAATTAAAAAAGCTTTGCATATATCTGAACAGGTATTAAATACAATGGATAGCCTTTACACCGAAAGAATTTTTGCTACAAATACGGAAGGAGGACATCTTGATGCGTTTCGACACATATATTGGATGTACAGTCTGTCTTCTGAAATAGGTGTTGAAAATGCAAGACGGATAGGAATTATTTATGAAGATTATAATAGATATATATTTGATAATCAATATAATTCTTCTTACGATAAAGCAGGAAGACTGATGGATGAATACAATAATGAAGTTGGTCTGTACTTGTATTCAAAAATTGGATTTAAAGACAAAAGTATTGTTCTTGAAAACATTAAAAACCTGATAATCAATGGATATGCAAAAATTATATCTAAAGATAAGTTACTCAGGAGTTTAAATAGAAACAATGAAATCATACCTGATAGTCTTTGGAGAGGAAAATGGGAAAATGAAAGATGTTTAATCAATTCAAATACAGGAACATGAAAATATTATTATTTTGTTTGTCATTATTTATCA
The DNA here is from genome assembly GCA_944320415.1 of uncultured Bacteroidales bacterium. Lineage (GTDB taxonomy): Bacteria > Bacteroidota > Bacteroidia > Bacteroidales > P3 > Onthomorpha. The sequence goes on along the minus strand of CALUHJ010000001.1, from coordinate 78,568 downwards.
GCAGTTTATGTTTTTCGCAATCCTATAATTATGCAATATATTGTAAAGATACTCTTTGTAGCGAGTACATGGCAGGAAGAGCATACAGGGAAAGTGGAGACAAAAAGGCAGCTGAATTCATACGGAACGAATTGACAAAAAACAATGTAAAACTTCTCGGAGACAATGGCTTTCAAACTGTCGGGATATCCATAAACAATATATTGGATGTGGAATTGAAAATGAATAATCTGTCAGATAGTTTGAAATTGGGAGAAGATTTTCTGGTCACAGGCTCCTCTCCTACTTCTGAAATTGAGATAAAGAATATAAAACCTTTGATTTTCAACAATAAGGAACAGATATCAGACGTCAAAATAAAAAAGTTGAAAGACAAGGTTCTTTTGTTCAATATGGGAGATTTGACATTTTACGACATTATGCTTTTTGTCAGGTCATTGGTAAAAGAAAACATAAATCCGAAACTGGCAATAGTTCAGAATTATGATAAAATAGAATATTTGATAGGTTCTTCCGTATTGCCTTTTCCTGTTTTGCAACTTAAAGGCAGGCCTTTTAAAAAGAAAATAGATTATTTGAAACTCTCTATAGAAAGTACTTTTGATTCGGATTATGAATCGCAAAATGTTTGGGCTGTTGTCGAGGGAACGAAATACAAGGACAGCTGTTTTGTTTTTGTATCTCATTATGATCATCTCGGTAAAGTTGGAAACGTATATTTTCCGGGAGCCAATGACAATGCAAGCGGTGTAAGCGTTCTTTTGGATCTTGCAGGATACTATGCAAAGAATCCGGCAGAATATTCCGTTGTGTTTATTTTTGTGACAGGAGAGGAAACAGGTCTTTTGGGTTCGAGCTTTGCTGCAATGAATCCTTTAGTGGACTTGACGAAAATAAAGTTTCTTTTCAATTTGGACATGTGCGGTACAGGTTCGACAGGAGTGGCTGTCATAAATGGAAAAAAAGAAAAGAGGGCAGGAGAGTTGCTTCAGAAAATCAACAGTGAGAACAACTGGTTTTCCAAGATAGTGCTTGGAGAAGAGTCCTGCAACAGCGACCATTGCCCTTTTGTGAAACGCGGAGTGCCTGCTCATTTTCTGTTCACCTACGGATGCGAATACAACGAATATCACACCATATACGACAACGGCAAGGCACTGTTTTTCACCAAGCATATAGATTTCTGTAACCTGTTGAAAGAGTTTGTCAGAAGATACAGATGATGTTTCACGTGACAACAATTTTATTTTTTAATATAACAGTTGGATAATCAGCTGTTTATATCTTGTGTAATTCTGTCGAATTGAATCTTTGTTTAAAAAAAATGGAATAAGGATTGGCGAAAATGGAATAAGGTTTCATTTTCTTGAAATCAAATTAATTTTGTACATTTGCAAAGTTTAAGGTGTTGGTAAGATTAATAAAAGGTATATTATGAATTTTAAAGAAGCTGTTTTAGAGGGTATTCCTGATTATTTGCCACAGGCTAAGGAATACGACTTGAGTGTAAGTCATGCTCCCAAACGTAAGGACATATTGACTAAGGAACAGAAAAAACTGGCTTTGAAAAATGCCTTGAGGTATTTTGACAAGAAGTTTCATCCCGTTCTGGCTAAGGAATTTGCTGAGGAATTGGAAAAATACGGACGTATTTACATGTATCGTTTCCGTCCTGATTACAAGATGTATGCCCGTTCCATAGATGAATATCCTGCAAAGTGCAGACAGGCTGCAGCAATAATGCTTATGATTCAGAACAATCTGGATCCGGCTGTTGCCCAACATCCTCACGAACTTATTACCTATGGAGGCAACGGAGCCGTTTTTCAGAATTGGGCTCAATATCGTCTTACGATGAAGTATCTTGCTGAAATGACTGAAGAACAGACTCTTGTGATGTATTCAGGCCATCCTATGGGATTGTTTCCTTCTCATAAGGATGCTCCGAGGGTAGTAGTGACCAACGGAATGGTTATTCCGAACTACTCAAAGCCTGATGACTGGGAAAGATTCAACGCCTTGGGAGTAAGTCAATACGGACAGATGACCGCAGGCAGTTACATGTATATAGGACCTCAGGGAATAGTTCACGGAACAACCATAACCGTCTTGAATGCAGGCAGAAAGATAAGCAAGGACGGTTTGGGCGGCAAGCTTTTCGTAACCGCCGGTTTGGGCGGAATGAGTGGTGCTCAGCCTAAAGCTGGGAACATAGCAGGCTGTGTTTCAATCACTGCGGAAATAAATCCTGCCGCAACAAACAAAAGACATGATCAGGGATGGGTTGACGAGGTTTACTCCGATTTGGACAAGTTGATGGAAAGGGTTCAGAAAGCTCGTCATAACAAGGAAGTTGTTTCATTTGCTTATCAGGGAAATGTTGTTGATTTGTGGGAGTACCTGGTTGAACATGACATATCTGTTGATTTGGGTTCGGATCAGACTTCTTTGCACAATCCTTGGGCAGGAGGTTATTATCCTGTCGGATTGACACTTGAGGAATCCCAACGTATGATGGCGGAACAGCCGGACTTGTTCAAGCAGAAAGTGGAGGAATCTTTGAGAAGACATGTTGCGGCAATAAACAAGTTGACAAGCAAGGGAATGTATTTCTTTGATTACGGCAATGCCTTTCTTTTGGAAGCTTCGAGAGCGGGTGCTGATATAATGAAAGAGGATGGTACGTTCCGTTATCCTTCTTATGTTCAGGATATTATGGGACCTATGTGTTTCGATTACGGTTTTGGACCTTTCCGTTGGGTTTGTACTTCGGGAAAACCGGAGGATTTGGACCTTTCCGACAATATAGCAATGAATGTATTGGAAGAAATAGCAAGGACCGCTCCTGCGGAAATACAGCAGCAGATGCATGACAACATAACATGGATCAAGGGAGCGAAGGCCAATCATCTTGTAGTAGGTTCACAGGCCCGTATATTGTATGCGGATGCCGAGGGAAGAACCAGGATAGCTTCCGCTTTCAATAAGGCCATAAGAGAAGGCCGGATATCGGCTCCTATTGTTTTGGGAAGGGATCATCATGATGTTTCAGGTACTGACTCTCCTTTCAGGGAAACTTCAAACATATACGATGGTTCATCCTTTACTGCCGATATGGCTGTGCAGAATTGTATAGGTGACAGCTTCAGAGGTGCCACGTGGGTTTCCTTGCACAACGGCGGAGGCGTCGGTTGGGGAGAAGTGATCAACGGTGGATTCGGTATGGTTGTGGATGGAAGTGACGATGCCGAAAGAAGATTGAGGAGCATGTTGTTCTGGGATGTCAACAACGGTATAAGCCGTCGTTCATGGGCGAGAAATGAAGGTGCTGTTTTCGCAATAAAGAGAGCAATGGAGACGGAACCAAGGTTAAGGGTTACTTTACCGAATATTGCCGATGATTCGTTGATAGACGGTATATTTTAATTTGAAACGAAAAAAAGAGAAGGATGATTGTCTCCTTCTCTTTTTAGTTTTATTCGCTGATAAATAGTGAGTTGAAGCAAACATTGATATATTCTTTCACGTGAAACAGGTCATCGGTTCTGATAAAAAATGGTATGCTTTGTATGTACAGCCCCGTAAGGAAAAGGTTGTTGACAGGGAGTTGACAAAGAGGGGTTATGAATCTTATCTGCCGTTGAGAAAAGAATTGCATCAATGGAAGGACAGGAAAAAGATGGTTGAATGTCCATTGTTTAATTCTTATGTTTTTGTCAGAATATTTGAGAATCAGCAATGGGACGTTCTTCAGGTACCTGGAGCAGGAAGGTTTGTATGGTTTGGAGGCAGACCTGCAGAGATTCCGGATTATCAGATAGAGTCCGTAAAAATTCTTTTGGACAAGTCTGTTGATTTTGATTTGGAAAACGAATATATGGAGAAGGGAGATTTAGTCAGGATAGAGGGAGGAAATTTTGCAGGACTGACGGGAATGGTTATGTATTGTGATAACAGGCCTAAATTTGTTGTTGCAATAGATTCCATCGGTATAAATCTTACCGTAAGTGTCGATCGTAAAGATTTGGAGAAGATTAAAAGCGTAAAAAACAAATAGTTATCATGAAACAATTTTTCAAGTTTACTTTTGCATCTTGTCTTGGATGTTTGATTTCGGGTGTGTTGCTTATATTTTTCCTTATCGGTATTATAGGTTCTGCAATTCCGTCCGGTAATACTGCAAGTGTTGAGATAAAGGATAATTCAGTCTTGAGAATTGAATTGAACAGACCTGTATATGACAGGGAAGTGACAGATATTTCAGTGTTGGGAGGAATAGTCAATGGAGAAATAAATTCTCCAATAGGTTTGACCGAGTTTATAGTTGTATTGAAAAAGGCAAAGACGGACAAAAATATCAGGTCGGTTTTGTTGGATTTGTCTTCGCTTCAGACTTATGGTTGGGCTACGGTTGAGGAGATGAGACAGGCTTTGCTTGACTTCAAGAAGTCCGGCAAGAAAGTTTATGCCTATGGAGATGTCTTGACCCAATCTTCTTATTATCTCGCAACTGCAGCGGATGAGATTTATCTTAATCCGGCTGGCATGTTGACAGTTATGGGTTTGGGTGCCGAAGTGATTTATTATAAGGACTTGTTTTCGAAATTCGATGTGGATGTAGACTTGATAAGGCCTAAGAACAATTCATACAAGAGTGCGGGAGAGAGTTACGTGAACAATAAAATGTCTTCTGAAAACAGGGAACAGATAAAGACTTATTTGAATTCAATATGGAGCTATGTTTCTAATAATATTGTGAAGGCAAGGGGATTGGATTTGGAGCAGTTTAACAGTAATGTTTCTTCTCTTGAATATTTTTTGCCTAAAGATGCCTTGAGGTTGGGTATGATAGACGGATTGAATTTTAAGACGGATGTCGAAGAGATTGTTTCCTCGAAAGTAAGGAAACAATTTGGGATAGGAGATAAAACCAAAGTGAATTTTGTAAAATATGCCAAGTATAGAGAGAGTATAATGGATATCTTCAAGCCCGCCAAGGAAAATATAGCTATAGTATATGCTTATGGTGGAGTGAATCAGGGTAAAGGCTCCGATTTGACAATAGGGAGTGAGACTATAGTAAAGGCGATAAGGGAAGCGGTTGAAAATAAGAGTGTAAAGGCAATAGTATTCAGAGTCAATTCTCCCGGAGGAGATGCCGTTGCATCAGAACTTATAACTAATGAAATAATAAAGGCAAAGAAAATCAAGCCGGTTATAGTTTCCATGGGGGATGTGGCTGCTTCGGCTGGCTATGAGATGAGTTCAAATGCTTCAAAAATAATGGCTTCTCCTGTTACCATTACCGGATCAATAGGGGTATTCGGAGTTTTGCCTAACTTTGCGAGGACATTGAAAAATAATTTGGGTATAACGTTTGATACCGTAAAAACACATGATAACTCCATAGCTTTGTCTCTTACGACTCCGACATCTGAAACCGCAAGGTTGATGATGCAGAACAATGTTGAAAATTTCTATGACAATTTTTTGACGAGGGTTGCTACGGGCAGGAATTTGAGCAAAACATTTGTGGATTCGATTGCAAGAGGCAGGGTATGGTCCGGAACCGATGCCGAAAGAATAGGATTGATAGATGAATTCGGAGGTATTGAAAAGGCTATAACTACTGCTGCTTTGGCAGGTAATTTGAAGTCTTACGGTTTAGTGGCATATCCTAAAGCAAAGGATTTGGCAACACAAATAATAGAATCTTTTTCGGGAGAAACGGATATGAAACTTTTTACCAGACAGTTGGGCAAGCCTTATTCGTTTTTCTTGGAATTGAAGGATATTTGTCAGATGCAGGGTGTTCAAGCAAGAATGCCTTATTTGATAAGGTTCTGATTGTTATTGCAAGATTGTATATTGGATTTTAATTTTTCGAACTTTATTCTGCTTAGTGCACTATGTTTTTTTGCTTTGTTGAAATCGCTTTTTTCCAAGGAGTCTTCTTCTGCCTTTGAAAGAAGACAGGTGATTTCTTTTCTTTGCAAGAATTCTTCTGTACAGACGATTTTGGCTTTTTTATTCCAAATGCAGTTTTCGAGGCATATGTCGCATCCGTATATGTAATTGTCCAATCTTATGGTTTCTGGAATATTTCCTTTGTTTTCTATTGTATGATAAGATATGCATTTATTGGAATCTATTGTTCTGTTTGGCAGTATGGCTTTGTTTGGGCAACTGTTTATGCATTTGTTGCATTTGCCACAATGATCCTTGGATTCATTTGCGTAATCACTGGTGAAGTTGCATATTATTTCTCCGAGAAAGATTTTACTGCCGAATGTTCTGTTTATGAAACATGAATTTTTTCCTATCCAGCCCAAACCGGCCTTTTGAGCCCATATCTTTTCCATTACGGGAGCGGAATCCACAAAAACCCTTGCCTCAAAATCCGGATGTCTTTCCTGAATTGTATTTACCAGTTTATGAAGTTTGATTTTGATGACTTTATGATAGTCATATCCCAAGGCATAGCTTGCTATTTTATATTTTCCTTCGTTTCGGTTATTATTCATATTGTATGATATGAAAAAGGAAAATACGGTTTTTGCGTTTGGAACCAGTTTTTTTACGTCAGCACGTTTGTCATTGTAATTATTCAAATAGGACATGCTTGCGTTGTAATTTTTTTTTGTCCATTCGTAAAACCTTTCCATGTTTAAAGGCTCGGCCTTTGAGGCTCCGCAACCTTGAAATCCTAATGCATAAGCATGTGTTTTTACTTCATCTATTGAAATGAAATGTTCCGACATTAGAATTCCTTTTTGGAAATATTGTAATCGTAAATAAAATCTTTTATTTCGCTTGAATCAATATTGTTCATTAGTTTGTCTATGTCTACTTTGTACTTTTTACATTTCAGACTTATGTAGATTTCTTCCAAAGGGTCAATTATATCTATCATTATTGGAGTCGTACCCTTAGATTGTTTGAATATTCGCTCTAGTTCGTTCACTAAGCTGTTGGAAATGTTTTCATGATTTATTTTTAATGATATGCATTTTGAGAATTTTTGTAGAAAGTCTTCCAGCAATTCTATTCGCTTGATTTTTACCATCAGTTCATTGTCGGAATCTTTGTTCCATAATTTTTCGGTTACGCTTGCTTTTATTATTACGTACAGGTTGTTTTTACAGAAGTCTGAAAAAGAGACATAGTCTTTTCCGAACAGTTTGAAGTTGTAATTACCGCTTTGGTCTTCTATTGAAAATTCGGAATATGCCTTACCTGTTTTACTTGTTTTGTTGGATGCTTCAGTTATTATGCCGGCTATGCATATTTCTTTACCTTTAAGATTTTCCAGATTGGACAGTTCACTTATTTGAGTATTTACAAATGTTTTTATTGTTGTTTTGTATGAGTCCAACGGATGACCGGAAATATAGAACCCTATCATTTCTTTTTCATAGTTTTGTCTTTCTATATTACTCCATTGTTCACATTCCGGCATTTCCGGCATACATATTTCTTCATTTATTTCCTCCCCAAACAGAGAGTTTTGACTGGATATTCTATTCTCTTTTATTTTTGCTGTCAGTTTGATGAGCCTGTCGATTATAGTATTCTCATTATTGTCTATGGGAAAGAAATATTGGGCTCTGTGAATGTTGTCAAAACAATCAAGAGCTCCTGATTTTATCAAAGATTCTATACATCTTCGATTTATGTTTTTTTGATTTAGTCTTATCAAAAAATCAAGAGGAGATATAAAAAGACCGTTTTCTTCTCTTTCTTTGATTATTTCAGCTGCAGCTGTTGAGCCTACATTTTTTATGCCGGCTAATCCGAATATTATTTCATTTTTTTTGTTTACCGCAAAATTCAAGTTGGATTCATTTATATTTGGTCCAAGTACGTTTAAGCCCATTTTGTGACATTCATCTATATATTTTGTGAGAGTACCTATATCGTTAAGGTTATGAGTTAAAAGAGAAGACATATATTCTGCCGGATAATTTGCTTTTAAATAAGCTGTTTGAAAGGCTATATAAGCATAACATGTGGAATGTGATTTATTGAATGCATATTCTGCGAATTTCTCCCAATCCTGCCATATTTTTTCTATTTTGTTTTTGTCCAACTTGTTGTTAAGACATCCTGCAATGAATTTTTCTTTTAATTCTTGCATTACATCCTTTTTTTTCTTTCCCATGGCTTTACGAAGTTTGTCGGCTTCTCCAGGAGTAAATCCGGCTAATGCCTGGGATAATAGCATTACCTGTTCCTGATAGACTGTGATGCCATAGGTTTCTGACAGGTATTTGCTCATTACTGGTATTTCGTATGTTATTTCTTCTATGCCGTGTTTACGGTTTATGAACTTTGGAATATATTGCATAGGACCTGGTCTATAAAGGGCATTCATTGCTATCAAGTCCTCAAATTTGTCCGGTTTTAAGTTTTTTAAATGTTGACTCATTCCTTCGGACTCAAATTGAAATGTGCCAAGTGTCATGCCTTTTTGATATAGTTCAAAGGTCTTTTTATCGTCTAAAGGTATCTCGTCAGGATTGATATCTATGTTACGGTTGTTTTTTATGATTTCACATGCATCCTTGATTATTGAAAGATTTTTTAATCCTAGAAAATCCATTTTAATCATGCCGACACTTTCTATCAATTTGCCCTCAAATTGTGTGGCCATCATGTCAGAATCTTTAATATCGGCAAGAGGTACATAGTTGGATATATCATCAGGACCGATAATGACACCACAGGCGTGAGTGCCAGTATTCCTTATAGATCCTTCTAGTTTTTGAGCAAGAAGTAATACTTTTTTTACTAAAGGTTCTCCTTTTTCCAGTTCATTTTTTAATTCAGGAGATTCTTCAAATGCTTTTTTTAGTGTAGTTCCAGGTTTGTTTGGAACCAGTTTTGCAAGTCTGTTGGCTGTATTTAAAGGTAATTCCAAAACTCTTGCTACATCTTTTATTGACAGTTTTGCAGCCATTGTTCCAAATGTAGTTATTTGAGCCACGTGATCGGAACCGTATTTCTTTTGAACGTAATCTAAAACTTTTGCACGTCCTTCATTATCGAAATCTACATCAATATCAGGTAAAGAAATACGATCCGGATTTAAAAACCTTTCAAACAACAATTCATATTTTAAAGGATCTATATTTGTTATACCCAAACAATATGCAACCACACTTCCTGCCGCAGAACCTCTTCCCGGGCCTACGATTACTCCAAGATTGTTTCTTGAATAGTTTATGAAGTCTTGAACAATTAGAAAATATCCCGGAAATCCCATCCATTCAATGGTCTTTAACTCACTTTCTATCCTTTCCTTCGTTTTTTCCGGCAGAGGTTCTCCATACCTTTTTTTTGCACCGTCTAAAGTCAGATGTCTTAAGTATGCGGCGTCAAATTTTGTCCTTACGATTTTTTCATAGCCTCCTTTTTTCTTAAGCAATCCATTTGTTATTTCTTCTTTTCTTGAGCTTTCCTTATCCTCCAGGCTTGTTTTCGGATTGTTTATAAATTCTTTATACAATTCATCCTTTATATCTTTTTCCGAATATTTCGTTTTGTATTCTTCTATTGTACCGAAGTCTTTTGGAATATCAAAAATAGGCAGTATCGGGTCTCTGGTTAATTTGTAAATCTCAACTTTGTTTGCAATTTCCTGACTGTTGCTTATGGAATCGGGATAATCCTTGAAAAGTTCTGACATTTCCTCCGGTGATTTTAGATATTCGTTTCCCGTATACATAAGCTTTGTATCTTCACTCAGAGTTTTTCCGGTATTTAAACAGATTAGAATTCTATGAGCTTCAAAATCATCAGCATTTATAAAGTGTACATCGTTGGTGGCTACCAGTTTTACATCATATTTCTTCGACATGCGTACCAGTTCGGTCATTACAAGTTTTTGAAGGTCAAGTCCGTGATCCTGTAATTCCAGATAATAATCGTCCTTAAAAACGCTTTTGTATTCAAGGACGGTTTTCTCCGCTTCTTCAATGTTTCCAGCAGTTATAAGTTTTGGAACAATTCCTCCCAAACACGCAGAGCAGCAAATCAACCCTTCAGAGTGGGAAAACAACAGTTCTTTGTCTATTCTGGAGGTTCTGTATTTTGCATCCTTTGCAAAGGCCAACGAATCCAGTTTTATCAGATTTTTGTATCCTGTTTCGTTTTTTGCCAAAAGAATAAGATGGTGGCCGCTGAAATGTTTGCCGTCTTTTATAAATCTGCTGTAAGGGGTTACGTACATTTCACATCCCAGTATTGGCTTTATGCCCTGTTCCCGGCATTCGTTGTGAAATTCCAGTACTCCGAACATATTGCCATGGTCTGTAATGGCAATGGAATCCATATTCAATTCTTTGGTACGGGCAATAAGTTGTTTTATGCCTGCCGCTCCGTCAAGAATGGAGTATTGCGTGTGAACATGCAGATGTGTGAATGTACTCATGATATGTAATTTTGAAACAAAGGTAGTAAAAAAGGAAAATCTGTCGAAATATTCTGTAAATCCGGCAAAAAACAACAGAGGTCTGAATCCGGATTCAGACCTCTGCACTGTAGATTATTTAATATCCTTACAAACTTTAATCTCCTTCTATTTTTATCATATCAAAGAAACTGCTTATTTCCTGTTGGTCAATAGCTTGTCAAAAAATATTAATAGGCTGTGATTCACAAAAATCGTCATACAAATGGTTTGCAACTTTTCCTGCTGCAATTACAATTGCCGTAGCTCCAACCGAAGTAGCAGCAGATGCTAAGACCGATTGAATAGCTGGAATTAATGCATCTTTAACGACTCTTTTTGACCATTTTCCACAAACTACCTTGTAAAATTTTTCGTTATTTCTCTTATCGATACCATCTTGTACTATCTCCATACTGATAGTACGTTGATTTTTTTCATCTTCAATGACAGTTGTGTTACCATATGTTACTAAAGATACGTCATCATTTATCTTGATTCTTTTCTGGGCATTTGCAGATGCAATTACGCCTAATAACATCAATGTTATTATTATTATCTTTTTCATCTTATTTTTTGACTGTATTTATCCTGTTGTCTGCAGTTCTAATTTGTTATAAACTTACCTTATTTAATACCTTAAATGTTCAGGTGCCGTTGAATTCCATCCTTGTCTGAATCCATCCTGAAAATCTCTAATATCAGTTGCGGAACAAGATGAAAACATCACCGAAACAAAAACAACAGCCATTATAAATATTGCTGTTTTTCCAACCTTGTTCATTGATTATGGTTGTTTCTATTTATACTACTCACTTAAAGGCTTTTCGAATTACTCCTTTATGCCAAATGGATGATTAGTCTAAATATGTCAGCAGCAAAAACTTGGCATACAATCTTTTGCCTCTTATAGCCGACAATACGAATAATGTTTCTGAAATACGAAATAGATTCTCCTTTCCGCTTCGTCCCTAAAGCATTTTTATAAAACCTTTATCTAACTTGCGGACATAAAAAAACGTGGGACTTTTCCTTATTGCTATGTGAGGTTCTCGACTACCCAATCTACCAAATAAGTAAAGCCCACGATTTTCATCGTGAGCGTCTACTGCTTTACCTTGGTAGATTGTATGAAAGTGTCGAGTTTTCACATAAACAAGTATAAGCAAATAACGCTTTTTATATGTCAGATGCACCTTGGTGCAATTAAATCATAACAGTGTTTTCTCCGTTTTACTCCTTTCCTTTTTGGTTTATACGGAGACAAAAGTATACATTTTTACAATATCAACAAAATTTTATCTTACAAAAAACAGAACAACTTTTTTGTCAGCCGTCGGATTCCGCCCCTTGTTCTGTCCCTGCGGCAGACTATCGCCGTAAAACGGGAGCGGACAGGTGAAAAGTCGGGAGCTAATTTCTATAAAACGGGAGCTAAATTCCGTAAGTCGGGATCTTATATCTGAAAAAGTTAGACTTTTTACTCCAAAAAGTCTAACTTTTTGACCTGAAAAGTCTAACTTTTTGCATGCTCCCCTCCCGACTTACAACTTTCAGATGCCAACTTTTCATTTTTTTCCTCCCGTTTGCGCAGCTTTGACATGACATCGGAGTATGCAAAAAATGGCGGAAGCTTGTTTTTGTGTCGATAAAAATATACTTTTGTAAATTCAATCGAGATAAATGTTGTTGTACTTATGAGAAAATATGTTTTGTTTATGTTCGCGTTTTTGCCGATAGTTTGTTTCGGACAGTTTGAAAAGTATTTTGAAGATGCCACATTAAGGATGGACTATTCTCATTCCGGAAGGGTCGGAGTGGAATATTTCAATGTGGAAAACTTTTTGAAAATCCCGCATTGGGCAGGTAGCAGACAAAATATGACGGATGAGTTAGGCCTTGGAGTTCACAAAATAGAAATGATAGAAAAAAGTACGGGAAAACTGTTGTTCTCAAAAGGCTTTTGCTCGCTTATGGAGGAATGGCTGACAATGCCCGAGGCCAAAACATCTTGCGGTAATTTTCAGGAAACATTTCTAATGCCTTTTCCCAAAGTGGACGTAAGGCTGTTGTTTTACACAAGAGATGATAATAATCAATTCAAGTTGGTTGCAGAAGAAGAATTTACTCCTTCTCAGGCAGAAGAAGTCGATAAGGACGAATTGGCCAAGGCAATAGATTTGCATATAGCGGCAGAGCCTTCAAAATGTCTGGATGTCGTAATCGTTCCGGCAGGATACACCGTGAGCGAGAAAGAAAAAATGCTTTCCGATCTGAAGATGTTCTCCGACTTTTTGTTTTCCAAACCTCCGTTTGATGAAGCGAAAGACAAGATAAGCGTAAGAGGTGTTGAATTTTTTTCTTCCGAATCCGGAATCCCGGGTCTTGCATCCTCCAAAGCCAAATTTAATGAACTCGGTGTACATTACAACACTTTCGGTTCCGAACGGTATATAATGACAGAGCAGTTGTGGAAACTGCACGATGCAATAATCGGAATACCTTATGACCAGATAGTGATTATGTGCAATTCCGATGTTTACGGAGGGGGAGGCATTTACAATTTCTATGCAACCTCCTACGTCAATCCGCAGAATGGATTTGTTTTAATTCATGAATTCGGCCATTCCTGTTTCGGTTTGGCGGATGAATACGCTGAAAACGATTCTCCCGCAGGGATGCTTTCTGCTACAACGGAACCATGGGAAAGAAATGTAACCACTTTGAAAAACTTTTCAAACAAATGGGAGGACATGATAAGAGATACAACACCACGTCCGACGCCTTGTACGGAAATTTACAAGGATGAGGTGGGAGTGTTTGAAGGAGCCGCTTATCAGTCAAAAGGCATATACAGACCTTATCAGAACTGTTTGATGAGAAGCGATGTTCCGTTTTGTCCCGTATGTACACGGGAAATTCAAAATATGCTGGAAAGTTATACCAAATAGACATTCTCCGATATGAATGAAAGAAAGTTGTTTTTGATTGATGCAATGGCATTGATTTACCGCTCTTTTTATGCCTTGAACAAAAATCCCAGAGTCACTTCGAAGGGAATGAATGTTTCAGCAATACTTGGTTTTTGCAATACTTTGTTTGACATAATAACCAGATACAAGCCTACCCATATTGGAATAGCGTTCGATTTGCAGGGTGCCACTTTCAGACATGAGCAGTTCGACGAATACAAGGCTAACCGTCAGGCCATGCCCGAAGAAATAAGGGATTCCATACCTTATATCAAGAATTTGATTGAAGCAATGAACATACCTGTGCTTTCCCTCGAAAAATATGAAGCGGATGATATAATAGGTACAATTTCAAAAAAAGCTGCAAAACAGGGATTTGAGGTTTTTATGGTTACTCCCGACAAGGATTACGCACAGTTGGTGGGGAATGGAATATATATGCTGAAATTGGGTACAATGGGTCGTGAAGACCAGATATGGGATGTTGAGCAGGTCTTGAAACGTTTCGAGATAAAACGTCCAGAACAGGTAACCGATATATTGGGACTTTGGGGAGACAGTTCAGACAATATTCCCGGTGTTCCAACAATAGGCGAAAAGAAAGCAAAGGCATTGATGCAACAGTTCGATTCCATAGAGGATATCATAGCAAACAAGGACAGTATTTCTTCGGCTCCGATTCGAAAGGTGATTGAAAACAATGCAGAACTTGCCTTGCAGAGCAAACATCTTGCAACAATAGTTACCGATGCTCCCATTGAGTTTGAGGAAGAAAGTCTCAGGCTGTCAATGCCGGATATCAATAAATGCAACAGAATTTTTGAGGAGTTGGAATTCAGGACTTTTGCCAAAAGGTTTAATGAATATTATTCGAATGTAAAGAACGCACATCAGGCGGACTTGTTTTCTGTAAATGAAGGTCTGTTCAAACAACAGGCTTTGTTTGAACAAAGCTCCTTGAATAACATAGACAAGATCGAATGCGATTATGAACTTGTTGAGGATATTGACAATCTGGAAAGAATTGTCAATATTTTGAAAACCAAAGATGTAATAGCTTTCGATACGGAAACGACAGGTTTGGAGATAGATGACAGCATTATAGGAATTTCTTTGGTATATGAGAAAAATCGCGGATACTTTGTGATAATAAGCGAAGAGGTCGAAAAAAGAGACAAACAGTTTAATCTGTTGAGACAAATATTTGAAGACCAGGATATTGAAAAGGTAGGGCATAATATCAAGTTTGACAAGAATATTCTTCTCAATTGCGGAATAGATGTAAAGGGAAAATGTTTCGACACTCTTGTTGCACATTATCTTTTGGAACCTCAAAGTCGTCACAAATTGGATATTTTGAGTGAGAACTATCTGGGATACAGTATGATACCATTTGAAGTCGTATTCGGTAAACAGCATAAGGGAAGCAAAATATCGATAAAAGGTATGAATAAGTCCCTGTTGAAGGATTATGCCGTTGAGGATGCGGACATATCATTTCAGTTAAAAGACATTTTTTCCGAAAAATTGCAGGAAAATTCCTTGATGGATTTGTTCCTGAATATAGAAATGCCTCTTGTTGATGTCCTTTTGTCAATGGAAAGGGAAGGAGTAAGGATTGACACAGATGAATTGGAACAGTTTTCTCAAGTGTTGAGCAAAAGGAAAACGGAATTGGAAGAACAGATATACGCCCTTGCAAACAAGAGGTTTAACATAGCTTCAACCAAACAACTGGCCGAGGTCCTGTTTGAAGAATTGCAAATAGATTCCGACAAGAAGGCAAAGAAAACTTCAAAAAAACAGTATTCCACAGCGGAAGATGTTTTACAGAAACTGTTTAATACTCATCCGATAGTTGCTTTGATTCTGGAATACAGGTCTTTGACCAAACTGAAAGGAACTTATGTTGACGCTCTTCCCTTATTGGTAAACGGTAAAACGGGAAAGATACATACCAGTTACAATCAGGCGGTTACCGTTACGGGACGTTTGTCATCCACCAATCCCAATCTGCAGAATATTCCAATAAGAACGGAATTGGGCAAGGAAATAAGAAGATGTTTTGTCCCTTCAAGTCAGGAATATGTCCTTCTTTCTGCGGACTATTCCCAGATAGAGTTAAGGATAATTGCATCATTGAGCGGAGATGAACACCTTTGCAAGGCATTCAATGACCGAGAGGACATACACCTTGCAACGGCTGCCAAAATATACGGGGTGGATAAGTCGGCCGTATCCAAGGATATGCGAAGGAATGCAAAGAGTGTGAACTTCGGAATAATATATGGAATATCGCCTTTCGGACTTTCCGAACAGTTGAACATATCGAGAAGAGAGGCTTATGAGCTTATCAAACAGTATTTCGACAGTTATCCTCAGGTAAATCAATACATACAGCAGTGCATAGAGGAGGCCCGGGAGAGAGGATATGCCTTGAGCATGTGCGGACGGAGAAGGTATCTGCCGGATATAAACTCCGCCAATGCAAACCTTAGAAATTTTGCCCAGCGCAACGCGGTAAACATGCCGATACAGGCAACTTCGGCCGACATGATAAAGATTGCCATGATAAGGATTTACAATCAGTTTAGGGAGGAAGGATTAAAATCGAGGATGATACTGCAAGTACACGACGAACTTGTTTTCGATGTCTATAAACCCGAATTGGAAAGGGTGCGCAGCATAGTTTCGGAACAAATGAAAAACGCAATAAAACTCAATGTCCCGATAGAGGTCGACATAAACGAGGGAAACAACTGGTTAGAGGCCCATTGATTCTTCGTATTTGTGTTTCCAGCGTCTGTGACTCCAAAGCCAGTATTGAGGATGGGCATCAAGCATGCTTTTTAACTGCATGAGAGCCTGCTCGCATATCCATCCGTACGGAGTCTGCCGCGGTTCATCGGTCAGTTTCACTATTTCAAAGCTGTAATATCCTCTTTTCGTTTTGCTTACCTTGTAAAAGAATACAGGGTAATCATATTTCTTCGCTATGTATTCAGGTCCGTATATCACTGCTGTTTTCTGATGGAGGAAGTCTGTCCAATAGCATTTCTTTGTGTTGTTGGGACTTTGGTCCGAAAGCAGCATGTATGCACAGGCTGTGCCCGATTTGTCGTAATCTTCCAATACCTTGCGGGAATTGTCAGCATAACAGACCTCTGTGCCGTATCTTGTCCTTCTCTTGAAGACAAGTTCCTCGAATGTCTTGTTGCTCATCCTTTTGCCGACTCCTATGCCGTGATGTTTCAACTGGAGTTCCAGACTTGCAACCATGTATTCCCAGTTGTTGTAGTGGGCAGAAACCAAAAGCACGCTTTTGTTGGCTGAAAAATAAGGATAAAGTATGGAAGGATTCGTGCATTTGTATCGTTTAAGGAGGTTCTTACGGCTTATGGTCAGCATTTTTATGGCCTCAACGACAAGATCCGACAGATGCACATAGTATTTGTCTGCAATCCGTCTGATTTCTTTTTCGTCTTTTTCTGGAAAAGAGTTCCTGAGATTGGACAATATGACATTCCTTCTGTATTTCACAATGTGCTTAATGATGAAACATATTACATCGGAAAGCAGGTACAGCAACCGCATGGGCAACAGCGATATAGGCATTAGAATGCCGTAAAACAGGACATGACTTAAAAGTTTTTCCATTCTGCAAGATAATTTCGTGCGGCAAAATTAGTAAATATAATTTTTGCGCGGTTTTTCTGAAACGAAGTTCCGGAAAAATGGATTCAGAATTCAATTTTTTCTTTTCTGAAAAGAATTTTACGGAATAAAGAAAGAAAAATCTATTGTTTGATTCCGGTTTGACGTATGGTTTTTGTTTCATTCATACATCAGGTTACAGCCTCTTATGTCGCTGTTGTCAACCCTCCCCATTATTTCAAAACCACCGTCTTTCGTGCTTCTGCCCAAGTCTTCCGTCGCTATGAAACTGCAGGTGTTTATGTTGGCAAGGTCTATCACGTTTATAACGCCTGTTTTCCCGCATTTGCAGAAAGTGAAAGGGTCTTCCGTTTCCGTAATCACCACCTTCATGTGATTGGGGGTATAAAAGATACCGTCCGATTTGGAATATGCCTGGGAGAAAAGCTCGCACATGCCGTATTCCGAAGCTATGCTCTTGATTCCGAAGCCTTCGGCCAAAATGGAATGCAGTTCCGGTTTTGGCATTTCTTTTCTTCTGCCTTTCATTCCTCCTGTTTCGAAAACGGTTGTATGCTTCAGTTCAAACGAATATTTCTCTATAAGGTCAAGGAGTGCATACGTAACCCCGAACAATATGGTCGGAATGGTTTTATGCTCGCATTCCATAATCAGAGTCCTTATTTTGTCCAGGTCATACGAATAAAAACCGCTTTGGGAGTAAAGGCTTCTGTTTATGAAATGGTTTATCATGTAGACGAGTGACGAATTGCCCTGCTGCTGATAGTTGGGCAATAAGGCCAGAAAACAATAATCCTCCACCTTTCCGAAGAATTGTTGGAATGAACGGCGGGAGCTTTCTTCGTATATTCCGAAGTCCTTGATGAAATGTCTGCTTGGTTGCGACATTGTTGTTCCGCTGCTTTTGAAAAAGTGTATTGGTTTTTGCGTAAAGCTGACAACATCATGGGTTTTGAAGAACCTTATCGGCAAAAAAGGAATATCTTCGATTCTTTTGACATTTAATGTGTTTTTATTCAGCAATTCGCACCATTTATGATAAACCTTGTTGTTATTGTATTGATATTCGAATATTTCGATAGCCGATTTTTGAAAATCTTCCTCTGAATGTATTTTAAAGATTCTTTCTGTTAACTTATCCATAAGTTGTCATTTTGTTGTACTTTTGCAAACGCGTAAAACCGTGGTTCAATTATACATCTCATTAAAAAATGACAAACAAATCCCTTGCTTCAAGACGCTATGTAATCATAGGCATATTTATGGCTGTCGGGATTGTGTATGTATTGCGTTTGGCTTATTTGCAGATAATCGATGACACTTATAAGGAATTGGCGGACAGGAATGCCTTGAGACATATTACGCAGTATCCTTCCAGGGGACTTATTTATGACAGACACGGTAAATTGTTGGTTTACAATGAAGCGGTTTATGATTTGATGGTAATACCCAAACAGGTAAGACTGAAGGATACCAATGAATTTTGTTCTCTTTTGAAGATAAGCAGGGAAGATTTCATCAAGAAGATGGATAAGGCGAAGAAATACTCGTATTATGCCCCTTCCATCTTTGAAAAACAGATAAGCAAGGAAGATTTCGCTCCGATTCAGGAGAAGATATATGAATATGAGGGGTTTTACGCCCAGAAAAGAACCTTGAGATATTATCCTGACGGTGTTGCTTCCCATGTTTTGGGGTACATAGGCGAGGTGAGTGAAGGAATGATAGAAAAGAATCCTTATTACAAGAGAGGCGATTACATAGGCATGAGCGGTCTTGAGAAGTTTTACGAGGATATATTGAGGGGTAAAAAAGGCAGCAAGATAACTCTGGTCGATGTTCACAACAGGGAGAAAGGGTCCTTTGCCGACGGTAAATTCGATACCAATGCCATATCCGGACAGAATCTTTACAGTACCATCGATTTGGAACTGCAGAAGTATGCCGAAAAGATAATGGCGAATAAAAGGGGGTGTATAATAGCGATAGAGCCTTCTTCCGGAGAGGTATTGTGTTTTGTTTCCGCGCCTTATTACGATCCGAATTTATTGGTTGGAAGAGTCAGGAGCAAGAACTACAAGATGCTTTCTGAGGATATATCGAAACCTCTGTTCAACAGGGTTTTGATGGCAGAGTATCCTCCAGGAAGCATATTCAAGGTCGCACAGAGTCTTATAGCCTTGGATATGGGAGTCATAACTCGCAACACAGGTTTTGCTTGTGATAAAGGTCTGGTAGGCTGTCACAATCATCCTTCGGCAACTTGTGTTGAGGATGCCATAAAGATGTCATGCAACCCGTATTTTTACAGGGTGTTTCAGAGAATTGTGCAGCAGACCAATCCCAAAACGGGTAAAATTGACAGCAAATACGGATTGTCCTTATGGACTTCGGCTGCAAAACGGATGGGATTTGGTACTAAACTTGACATAGACCTTCCCGGCGTACGTTCTGGATATATACCTGATACGGCTTTTTATAACAAATGGTATCCCGGCGGATGGAATTTCTATACGATATATTCCAATTCGATAGGGCAGGGCGAGGTAGGCGTCAATCCTTTGCAGATGGCTAATTTTGCGGCTCTGGTTGCCAACAGAGGCTGGTATATTACGCCGCATATAGTAAGGAGTTTCGGGGATGATACCAATAAACGCATGTTTAAAAAATACACGAAAAAACATTATAGTTTCATTGCTTCGGATTATTGGGACATTGCTGTTAAAGGCATGTGGGGAACAGTTCATGAGGCAGGGGGAACGGCAAGGAGGGCGAGAATAGATGATATAGCCATTTGCGGCAAAACGGGGACGGCGGAAAATATAGGGGATGACCATTCCGTATTTATATGTTTTGCTCCAATGGTAAGTCCTAAAATAGCTGTTGCGGTCTATATAGAGAACGCCAAGGGCGGTGGAGGTTCCTGGGCGGCGCCAATAGCAAGCCTTATTGTTGAAAAATATGTCAGGGGTGAGGTTCTCAGAACGGAATTCGAGAAAACGTATATAGAGGTTCAACCTTGCCAGAATCTGCCGATAAAAAGACAAATTAAAACAAAAAAATAAATGATTTATGTACAGGGGAGGCAGAAACATATTGGGTAAGCTTGACTGGGGTATCATACTCATGTATCTTTTTCTGGTATTTTTCGGTTGGATGAACATATATGCAGCGGTTTACAATGGAGAAGGAAGCATATTTGATTTCAGTTCGAGATACGGCAAGCAACTTGTTTGGATTGGAGCTGCGCTTTTAATGGCTTTGTTTGTCATTATTCTGGATCCCAAGTTCTTTTCCCAGACATCCAATGTCATATATGCCTTTTTCATATTGTTGCTTATTGCAGTATTGTTTATGGGTTCTGAAACCAAGGGCGCAAAATCATGGTTTGGTGTTGGAGATTTCGGAATTCAACCTTCTGAATTTGCAAAGGTTGCAACGGCATTGGCATTAGCCAAAGCACTATCGGGAATAGGTGTTGACTTTAACGATTGGAAAACAAAGCTAACAGCAATCATGTTAGTTACTATACCAATGTTGTTGGTTTTTTTGCAGAATGATACTGGTTCTGCCTTGGTTTTCGGAGCCTTCGTTTTGGTTTTATTCCGTGAAGGCTTGTCTTCTTATGTTCTTATTTTCGGACTGGTTTGTGTTGTATTGTTTTTATTGGCTTTATTGCTGAATCAATATTTGTTGATAGCCATATTTTTCTTGTTGTTCTTATTAAGTTGGCTTTTTTTTCATTTCAGATACAAGAAAATCAGCATTTGGCTATTTATAGGCATGTTTGCTTTTTGTTCTTTATTCGTTTTGGGTGTGGATTTTCTTTTTGAGAATGCCTTGGGACAGCACCAAAAAGACAGAATAGAGGTATTGATAGGGAAGAAACAAGATTTTCAAGGAGTCGGATACAATGTCAATCAGAGTAAGATAGCAATCGGTTCCGGTGGATTTATAGGAAAAGGATTCTTGAACGGAACGCAAACCAAGTTCAACTTCGTTCCGGAACAGGATACCGATTTTATATTTTGTACGATTGGGGAAGAATGGGGTTTTATTGGTTCGACAATAGTTGTTGTCGTTTATGTATTATTATGTATCAGACTTGTGAAAATGGCTGAAAGGCAACGGTCTAAGTTTTCCAGAATATACGGGTATGGAGTTGCCAGCATAATATTCTTTCATTTTTTTGTGAACATAGGAATGACTATTGGACTTTTACCGGTCATAGGTATACCGTTGCCTTTTGTAAGTTACGGAGGTTCTTCTCTTTGGGCATTTACATTGCTTTTGTTTATATTCGTCCGGGAGGATGCTTCGAGGCTTGAATTGGTATAAGCTGATTGATAGAAATGCGATTTGTTTGTATGTGTTATTGTTTTAAAGGTCGTGTAACAAAGGAAAATTTCATTGAAAAAATTGTACTTGTGTCAAATAATGTTACCAATCCAACAAATATTTGTAATTTTGGCAGGTTATTAAAGAAATAAGATGAAATCTTGGGGAAAGACTGATAGGAAATTTTTCAAATATTGTATACTTTTTTTCGTTTGTATACTTTTTTTTGCTCATGGGGGATTGACTCAGGACAGAAACAAACTCGAAAAACAGAAGGCTAAACTGGAGAAGGAAATAGCTTCGATAAACGCCATATTGAAAGAAACAAAGAAAACAAAAAGTATGTCGGCTTCGGAATTGCAGGTTCTGAAGCGTAAAATAGCCAGCAGACAAAAACTGATTAAAAACATAAATACCCAGATGGGAATGTTGAACAATGAAATAAAAAGCACGCAACATTCCATAGGTGAATTGTGTAAGGAAATAGATGCGCTGAAGGAAAGTTATGCTCAGATGCTGCGTTATGCCCAAAGAAACAAGACGGCAACTGACAAGTTGTTGTTTATTTTTGCGGCAAAGGATTATAAGGAGGCTTATCAGAGATATGTCTTTTTCAGGCAATTCGGAGACATGCAGAAAAAGAAACTGCAACAAATAAAGGAAAAGACCGGAGAACTATACAAGAGAACCAATGAACTGGAAGTAAAGAAGGTTAATCAAGAGTCTCTTTTAAAACAGGAGCTGAAGAATAAGGATGCTTTAAACAAGGAAAAGAGTCAAAAAGAGAAAACGGTCAAGCAATTGCAGCAGAAAGAGTCTCAGATGAAGAAAAACCTTCAAAACAAACAGGCGCAAGTCAAGAAACTGCAAAAACAGATAGATGATGCGATTGCGGCAGAGGTAAGAAGACAAAGGGAATTGGCCGAAAAAAGAAAACGTGAAATGGAAGCCAAGGCGAAATCCTCTGCAGCCAACAAGACGGAAGTTGCTGCCAATAAAGCAGCAATGGAAACAGCGAAAAAGAAGAATTATGTCATAGCTACCACACCTGAAGAGGTTGCCTTGTCAAGCAATTTTGAAGCCAATAAGGGTAAATTACCATGGCCGAGTGCCCAAGGTGTTGTAGTTTCTCAGTATGGGGTACATGCTCATCCTGAAATCAAGGGAACAAAAATAGAGAATAAAGGTATAGATATTAGGACTACCAAAGGTTCTGCGATAAGGGCCGTATTTAATGGAGAAGTTACGAGAGTCGCAAAAGGACCTTCGGGTCTGGTTGTGATAATCCGTCACGGAGAATACATGACCGTATATGCCAATCTTAAAAGCATAAACGTGAAGGTTGGAACCAAGGTAAGTACAAAACAAACAATAGGAGTGGTCAATACAAACGATGATGGAGTGAGTGAATTCAAGTTCCAGATATTCAAAGGTACTCATCACTTGAATCCTTCCGTTTGGCTCAGCAAATAATTCGGTTTATTAAAAAATAAAATCAAAGCAGATATGAGAAAGAAAAATATTATCGGTTTTTTGTTCGTGCTGTTAGGTCTTTGTACAGGTCTGTCGGCACAAAGTCCCGCTAAATGGGATTTCAGGACAAAAAAGGTAAACGACTCTGTTTACGACCTTGTAATGCAATGTAACCTTAAGGGAGACTGGCATATATATTCACAAAATACTAAAGGAACGGAATTGCCCATAGAATTCATTTTCGACAAGAGCACTTCATACGAGCGTGTAGGAGGTGTTCATGAACCGTTACCGGTTTCCGAATACGATCCTTTCGCAAAGGATTCTTCAAGATATTTCAAAAACAAGGTAACATTCAGACAAAGAATAAAGGTTCTTTCCGCGGAAGACTTTGTGGTTAAAGGATTGGTAAGATTTCAACTTTGCGAAAAAGGAAGTTGCATTCCTCCAGAGGATGTAGAATATTCGTTCAAGATAAAAGGCAATCCTTCTTTTGTGAAAACCGTTTCCGTAACTCCGGAAACGGAAACCGTCACGACAGAACAGTCACTTACTCAGACAAATACTGCTACTCCTACTGATGAGGTACAAATCAAGCAGACAAATCTTGAAGTTACCAATGCGGTCTCTAAGGACAAATCTCTATGGCTTGCGTTCTTCGTGTCTTTTGGTGCAGGTCTGTTGGCGTTGATAACCCCTTGCGTATTTCCTATGATACCCATGACGATATCTTTCTTCATGAAAGGCAACAAGACCAAAAAACAGGGAAGACGTCAGGCTTATTTCTTCGGTGCGAGCATAGTATTCATGTTTGCAGTTCTCGGATTGCTTCTGACTCTTTTGTTGGGAAAGGATGCAATGTATATAATATCGACACATTGGATACCTAACCTGATATTCTTCATAATATTCATGATTTTTGCCTTTTCTTTCTTCGGACTTTTCGAAATCACTATGCCTTCTTCTTTGGTAAACAAATCCGACCAACAGGCTGACAAAGGCGGATATCTCGGAACGTTTTTCATAGCATTGACAACGGTACTTGTTTCATTTTCATGTACCGGTCCAATACTTGGAGCGGCTTTGATAGAAATGGCATCCGGTTCAAACAACAGTCTTGTGTTCCTGATGTCCATGCTTGGTTTTGCGATAGGATTTGCCTTGCCTTTCACCTTGCTTGCAATGTTCCCTTCGGTGTTGAAGAGCATGAAGTCGGGTTCATGGTTGAATACGGTAAAGATTGTATTCGGATTTCTTGAAATAGCATTGGGACTGAAATTCCTTTCGATGGCCGATTTGTCTGCCAATTGGGGAATATTGGACAGAGAGACTTATCTTGCCTTATGGATAGTTACATTCTCCATGTTGGGCTTTTATCTTTTGGGAAAACTACGGTTCAAAGGTGATGCACCGGTTGAAAAGATAGGTGTTCCGCGTTTGTTCCTTTCTTTAATCACTTTTGCCTTTGTGGTTTACATGATACCGGGCTTGTGGGGCGCTCCGCTAAAGGCCATATCGGGATATATTCCTCCAATGAGTACGCAGGATTTTGACCTTGTAAGAATAAGCTCGGAGAATGCCTCTTCCTCTGCGGCGGCTTCGGCTTCGGCTCTGCCGGCAGACAGAAAGTATGCAAAGGAACTGCATTTTCCTACGGGATTTGAAGGATTCTTCGACCTGGAGGAAGCAAAGGCTTATGCAAAGAAAGTAAACAAGCCTCTGTTCATTGACTTTACGGGAAAGACTTGTGCAAACTGCAGGGAAATGGAAAATTACGTATGGGTGGATCCTCAAGTCAAGAAACGTCTTAACGAGAATTATGTAATGGTTGCCTTGTATGCTGATGTCAATACCATTGAATTGCCGGAAGATGAGTGGGTAAAGACCAAGGACGGCAAAACGATAAAGACTCTCGGCAAGAAAAACCACAATTATCAGATAGAAACATTCAGGGCGAATGCACAACCTCTTTACGTGCTTATGGATGCGGATGGAAATCTTTTGACGAAAGAGCCTAAATCCTATGACAGGAATGTGGAAAACTTTGTCAAATTCCTTGATGAGGGTCTTTCAAATTTCAAAAAGTAAACAATAAATTCGGATAAAAGGGGAGTCAGCGACTCCCCTTTTAATTTTGCATTTCTTATGTTTGATTTTGTTGCTATAGACTTTGAGGCGGCGGATGCGTATATCCCTTGTTCGTTGGGTATTGCGGTGGTAAAGGATTCAGAAATAGTTGAACGTCGTCATTGGCTGATAAAACCTATATGTTATCCTTATTTCCATTTTTATGCACAAAAGATTCACGGCATACACAAGGAAGATGTGATGAACGAACCCGGGTTTGACGTTTTGTGGAAAGAAATAAAACCATATCTTGAAGGAAGGACAATAGTTGCACACAACGCTTCCTTTGATATAAACGTCCTCAGGAAAACATTGAAACATTACGGAATACCAAAACCTGAAGGAAGGTATTTGTGTACCTATCAGATATCACGTCTTGTTTGGCCTTCGTTGCCCAAATATTCCCTTGACTATTTGTGCGAAAGGGGAGGGTACGTTTTCGAACATCACAAGGCGGATGCGGATGCTGAGGCTTGTGCCGTATTGCTTCTTAAGGAAGCTGAGACTTTGCAGGTAAACAATCTGGAAGAATTGAGAAAAAAATTGAAAACAAGACTGAGAAAATTGTAATTTGATTCCATAAAATTCTTTTCTGAATCCGTTTTTTTCTTTTCAGAAAAGAATTCCAATGAATCAAAGAAAGGAAATGGTTTTTTAGAACAGTATTTGCGGCATATAGGCCGTGTAGATGTTTTTACAATAAACATTTCTAGTACAAGTAGTAGAAACACATCATTTTCCCATATCATTCAATGATGAAAGGAACTCAATGGTTTCTAAAACAAACCTCTCACTGTTGCGAAACAATGGTGACTCCGTGCCTCCATGTCCGGCCCCTTTGAAAACGGATATTTTCCCGATAGTTCCTGCAGGCAGAGAATTGATTATTCGTTCGGACATCCACGACGGAGTCCTGTTGTCTTCGGAACCGACTATAAGAAAGATGGGCTTTTTAAAATACGGGGCAATGTAAGCAGGCATTTGTTCACAAGGAAAATCGTCCGGTATCAAAAGGTTCTCTTTTTCCTTGTCAAGCACTTTCATCAGTTGAGGTATTGCTTCTTCAAAACAGGAAGCCATTCCTATCGCAAATATTCCTGCAACGTATTCGTTCCTGTAAGCTGTAATCATGCTCAAATACCCTCCGGTGGACCATCCGAAAAGATAAATACGTTTTTTATCTACTTCCCTTTGTTCTTTTACAGTGTTTATTACGGCCTCATAGTCAGCCAACATCTCAGTATAGCACAAATAGTTTTCATTCATGGGAAAATCGCTGCTTTCTCCAAAACCTCTCCAGTCGAAAGTTACGACATTATAACCGTTTGCCG
Source organism: uncultured Bacteroidales bacterium (assembly GCA_944320415.1). Taxonomy (GTDB): domain Bacteria; phylum Bacteroidota; class Bacteroidia; order Bacteroidales; family P3; genus Onthomorpha. Next base: position 52,202 of record CALUHJ010000001.1, on the reverse strand, counting down.
TATATATTTTAGCCAAAAATATTTGCTGATAGGACATATTGCCTGCGTCTCCATTGCAGATAACAATCGTCGGTCTGCTCTCCTCGGAGAGTGTTTTGTAAGGAAGCATCCTCTCCGATTTCACTTTTTCCGTAGGCATGTCTTGAGCGGGGAAAAACCATGTCTTTATCTTGTAGCCGTCCTCTGTAAGAACGGGCAGTTCCTTGTAAATAAGGCCTTCGTTCTGTGGCAGTCTTATATATTTTTTGTCAGGTTTGATTGCGAGGGATATTGTTGTTGCCGCAATCAGGCCTGACAAAATAATAAGTTTTCTGAACATGATATATCGGAAATAGTAACGTTTATGAAAGCTTTACGCCTATAAGGTGCATGAATTCCTCTCTTGTTTCCTTGCTTTTTAGGAAAGCACCCGTAAAGTCGGATGTGGTCGTAAGGGAATTCTGTTTTTGAACGCCTCTCATGCTCATACACAGATGCCTTGCCTCAATTACAACGGCCACCCCCAAAGGATTAAGGGTCTTGTGTATGCATTCCTTTATCTGTTGCGTCATTCTTTCCTGCACCTGAAGACGTCTGGCAAAACAGTCCACTACTCTCGGTATCTTGCTCAATCCGACAATCTTTCCGTTAGGTATATATGCCACGTGAGCCTTGCCGACCATAGGCACCATGTGGTGTTCACACAAGGAATATATCTCTATATCCTTTACCAGAACCATCTGACGGTAATCTTCCTTGAATACTGCCGACCGCAGTATTGCTTCCGGGTCGGAATCATAGCCTTGAGTAAAGAACTGCATGGCTTTGGCAACCCTGACAGGGGTAGCCAACAATCCTTCCCTTTCCGTATCCTCGCCTAATAACCCAATGATTTGTTTATAATGGTATGCCAACTGTTCCAATGTTTTTGGATTATATCTTTCCAATTTTTCGTATCCGCGTTGGACAATACTGTTTTTATCATACATTGAATCCGACATTTTTCCGCAAAATTTTCCTGCAAAATTATAAAAAATAGAGATACCTTTCTTGAAAAAGGTATCTCTATTCCGGATTTCAGAGAACTGTCTGTTCCAGTTTTATCTGTTTATCGCTATCTTTTTTGATGTGATTCCTTCATTGGACATTATCTTTACAAAGTATGCACCGCTGTTCAATGAAGATGTATTTATTTCTATCAGGTTGTTGCCTGTCGAAAGGTTTACATCGCCCAATCTTATCACTTCTCTTCCCAACATGTCCACAACTGATATGTTCGCTGTTGAACTCTGAGCCATTGATATTTCCAGGTTCAATTTGTCGTTTGCAGGATTAGGATAAGCCAATGTCTGTATTATCGCTCCTTCAGCTTCCTGCAATGCAACCAAAGTTGTAACCTGAATGTCTATACCCTTATAATCCTTATACGTTCCGCCGCTACCATATATTATTCTGTTGTTTGAGCCGTCAAAGACGGAATATGTGGCACCGCCGTCTCCGTATTCATCCATTATCTCGAAAACATAACAAGCCAATTCCGATATAGGCACTTCCACGGTGTCTCTCGTTACAACCTGTGCATTGTATGATTTTTCGGCAATTACGTTTCCGTTTGCGTCCTTTATCGCCCATGATGTTTCATAAGCATATTGGTCAGTCTTTATTATAACCTTAAGTTTGTCTCCCTTTGCTTCTTTAGGAGCATCTTTATTTACTGATATTGTAACAGGGGTGCTTTCCACCGCTTCTCCATCGACAGTCAATATTTTTGCAGAAAAATTAGTTGCACTTCCGACGGTTGTACTGATTTCAGGAAGTTCTATATTCATTATTTGTTCAAAAGGCAGATTTCCAGTCCAATCGAAAACCTGGGCAGGTGTAACGTCTGAAGAGTATTCTATCTGCATTGACGTAATATCTCTTCCTATATTGCTTACAGACAATACAGGTTTTATAAGATCGTTGCAACCCAATATGTTTTCCACTGTCAATCCTTCCGCTGCTACATTTATCTCAGTAGGTATGTTTTCCACTGTCGGAATACAATTGGAACCTGTGTATATTTCCTGTTTGTCTTTTGTGACAAACACAACCAAATGCAAGTGAGTCACTTTAACCGGTTCATTACTTATTGCTGCTGGAATCTGATAAGTATAGGTTTTCTGGAATAAGGTTCCTGCAGGAATAACTCCCTCTTCCACCTGTATGGTATCACCCCATTGTCCTGTTATAAGGTCTCTCAACATGTTCATGTGTATATATTGTCCGTCAGAAGTAACTTGCTCAGGATTAGATGCAGAACCTAATTGTGGTCCTATTATACTATCTTGTAACAAAGCTACATTCAACAGGTTCATTCCTGTTTCTGCATCAGCAGTATAATAAGCCTCGACATCAATAGTCATGGTTCTTGTTTCTGCATCTATTGTAGCTTGAGCCGCAACATTAACGAAAGAAGATTGTTCTTTGATTGTATCTACATATTTAGCACAATTTGCAGGATGAATTGCCATAAAAGTGTCAGAAGTTACTTGTCCATTATCAGCAGTATCTGATTCAATAAACACGTGTCTATTAACAGTAACGGCAGGATAACCTGTCAATCCTGTCTGATTGGCAATTGCATTGCCCCACTGGGTTGTATAAGCCGCAGCATAACTTCCTTGATGGATGTTTATACCGAATATCCTACCTGGATTTGCTTCTTCTAATTCCCGTACTATTCTATGGCCATTGGGACACGCACTACAATTTATACCGGTAATTTCTTCTATTATTACATTTTTGTTAGCTGGTTCGGTGGAAACGAACTCCGGTGTCTGTGCATTGGCACAGAAACACGCGAACAATCCTAAGATTGACAATGATAAGATTTTTTTCATATGCTTATAATTTTAAATATTTACATTTTGCAATAATACAGTTTTTTTTCGAACCTACCAATTTTGAAATGATATTTCAAGTATACAACAGTTATATTTGCTATCTTTGCCGGATGTTTTTAAGCAGGTGAAAAAATGCATTCCAATTATAAACAAGGAGAAGTATTAAGCAGGGTAAATTCTCCTAAAGACGTAAAAAAACTATCTTCAAAAGAATTGACCCAACTATGTTCGGATATAAGGGAATACATAATAGAGGTATTGTCTGAAAATCCCGGACATCTTGCTTCAAGTCTCGGTGTAGTAGAGTTGACAGTTGCCATACATTATGTATTCGATATTCCTGAAGACAGTCTTGTTTGGGATGTAGGACATCAGGCCTATGTGCATAAAGTTTTGACTGAAAGAAAAGAAGATTTCGTAAACATAAGGAAATTCAATGGATTAAGCGGATTTCCAAAAATGAGTGAAAGCATATATGACTCTTTCGGAACCGGACATGCTTCAACTTCAATATCTGCATGTCTGGCAATGGCCATAGCAGATAAATTAAACAACAGAGAAAATCATCATATAGCTGTAATAGGTGATGGTTCCATGACGGGAGGAATGGCTTTTGAGGCATTGAATCATGCTGGCACTACGGATGCAGACCTGTTGATTATCTTGAATGATAATGGCATTTCAATAGACAGAAAGGTCGGTGCATTAAGTCAGTATCTTACAAGAATTACGACATCGGCCACTTACAACAGAGTTAAAAACAGGATATGGAATATGATGGGAGGCAATACTGCCTCTATAAATAAACAGCAAAATTTTTTCAAGAAAATTTCTTTCGTTCTTAAATCACTTTTTTCTGGCAAAAGCAACTTTTTCGAAGCTTTGAACATAAGATATTTTGGTCCTATAGAAGGACATGAAATAGATACTCTGATTAAAACGCTGAATGATTTGAAAAAAATAAAAGGTCCGAAAATACTGCATATAATCACCAAGAAAGGCAAAGGACTTGCTAAAGCGGAAGACAATCCCACAACTTATCATGCTCCAGGAGTATTTGACCCGCTCACTGGAGAATTGGCGAAAAACAACTCAACAAATGCAACCATCCCAAAATTTCAGGACGTTTTTGGAGAGACGCTTGTGGAATTTGCCAAAAAAAATGAAAAAATAATCGGCATAACACCTGCCATGCTTACCGGATGTTCAATGAATAAAATGCAAAGCGTATTTCCTCAAAGGACATTTGACGTAGGCATAGCTGAAGAACATGCCCTAACTCTTTCCGCAGGATTTGCCTGCAAAGGGCTCATACCTTTCTGTAACGTATATTCATCCTTCATGCAAAGGGCTTATGATCAGATCATACATGATATTGCCCTTCAAAATCTTCATGTAATAATCTGTCTTGACCGTGCAGGTTTGGTCGGAGAGGATGGAGCTACTCATCATGGTGCGTTCGATTTGGCTGCATTAAGATGTGTACCGAATCTGACCATAGTTGCACCAAGCAATGAAATAGATCTTAGAAACATGATGTTGACAGCGATACATCATAACGGGCCTTTCGTGATAAGATACCCAAGAGGTAAAGGTTATACTTTGGATTGGCATAAAGAACCACGAATAATAACAATTGGAAAAGGCGAAAAAATAAAAGACGGTTACAATATTGCCGCATTGGCATTGGGAAACATGACAAATACAGCAAAACAAGTTGCGGAAGAATTAAAATCAGATGGGATTGATATGGCTGTATTCGATTTCAAGTTCTTGAAGCCGTTGGACAAGAATCTGGCTAAAGAAGCTTTGACATCCTATCCTTGTATAATAACCATGGAAGACGGTGTCATAAATGGAGGCTTCGGTTCTGCAATTATGGAGTTTGCATTGGACAATCATTTCAACAACAGAATAGAACGCATAGGAATTCCGGACATGTTCATAGAACAAGGCTCCATTCCCGAACTGCAAAAATTATGCGGAATGGATAAGGAAAGCGTAAAACAAACAGTGAAAAGGATGATAAAATCCTAATCATTATAATGTCTGTTTTCCGCATTCATTTAAAATAGACCGGATTTTCAAGAACGTATTGGCATTACGAACGGTAACTGAACCATATTCTTTCGTGGACGATATTTCGGATATTTTCGTTTTAGAGAAATGTTTTAGGGAGGCCGACCAAAAAATTACGGAATCACAACAATATACTTTCTCGTATTCGGGGTTAAATCCGATTTTACTGACAATTTCTTCCGGTTGTAAAGGCGGAATTACGAATATGGCATTGTGTTTTTCTTCGGAATTGGAATTCCACCACAAAGGAGCACGCGAAACAATACTTTCATAATCCCGAGCCGACAGGACAACCGTCCGGACATTCAATCCAAACCCGTTTAATATCAACTGTTCACATTCTTCCCTGAGAGTGTTCACATTCGATTCTCGTGCTGAAAACAAGACATTTCCGCTGTTGATATACGTCTTTACATTTTCAAATCCCGCCTTTTCAAACAATTCTTTCAATAAAGGCATGGAAACTTTATTGTTCCCTCCTACATTGATTCCTCTCAGCAAAGCTACATATCTGTTCAGGGTCACGTTTTTCAAACAAAAATCAGAAAAGTCATTTGCCTGTTAGTCATTTCCCGTAATTTCTATAAGGACATCGTTTTTACTGACAGTTTGTCCGGGCTTGACGTTGATCGCCTTAACCTTGCCGTCTATGGTGGAACATATCTGATTGTCCATTTTCATTGCATGAAGAGAACACAAAATATCTCCCTTTTTTACCTCCTGACCCTCTTCCACAAAAACCTTGACTATGGTTCCTGGAATGAAAGCGTATATTTCTCCCGGAGCTACCTTTACATAAAGCTGCCTATAGTGCGTTCTTGTATTTTTTTTATCATCTGACATAGCCATAACCTGTATTTATACAATTTAGTTATTTTGAATCATCAGCATTTAGCCGTTTTTAGAAAGGAGGAAGCCCGTGTTTTTTCTTGGGATGTTCCTGTACCTTGTTTTTACAAACTTCGAGTGCATGAGATATATAGTCTCTCGTTTCACTCGGTTGAATGACTGCATCCACATAACCGTAAGAAGCTGCAACATAAGGATTGGCAAACTTGTCCTTATACTCCGCTATTTTTTCCTTGCGAGTCTTCTCCGGATTGTCGGAATTCATTATTTCATTTCTGAATATTATGTTTGCAGCTCCTTCAGGTCCCATCACGGCTATTTCAGCCGTAGGCCAAGCAAACACGAAATCAGCCTTCAAATGACTGGAACACATGGCGATATAACCACCTCCGTAAGCCTTTCTCAAAATAACGGTTATCTTCGGTACCGTGGCCTCGGAATAAGCATAAAGTATTTTGGCACCGTGTCTTATCACTCCTGCATGTTCCTGATCTATGCCAGGTAAATACCCCGGCATGTCCTCCAATGTAATCAAAGGAACATTGAAGGCATCACAGAAACGAATGAATCTTGCAGCCTTGTCCGAGGAATTGCAGTCTAAAACACCAGCCAAGGCAATAGGTTGGTTGGCAACAAAACCGACGGTATCTCCGTTTATGCGGGCAAAACCGACAACTATGTTAGGAGCAAACAATTCCTGAACTTCCAAAAATTCGGAATTGTCAACTATGCTTTTTATTATGTGTCTTACATCATAAGGTTTTGCAGGATCGGAAGGGAATACGCTTGTAATCTTATATTCCTTGGATTTCGGTTTCTTGGCAGGAAACGACTCCGCCTTTTTAGTATTGTTCCAAGGAATATATGTAAATAGGTTCTTTATCTGCTCAAAACACTCCTGTTCGCTTTCGGCAAAGAAATGGGCATTGCCCGAAATCTCCGCGTGAACTCTTGCTCCTCCCAAATCCTCCTGTGTGATTTCTTCTCCAAGAACGGTTTTTATTACATCCGGTCCCGTAATGAACATTTTGGATATTTTGTCAACTACAAACACGAAGTCGGTTAATGCAGGCGAATAGACCGCCCCGCCGGCACAAGGACCGAGAATGACGGATATCTGAGGAATCACTCCGGATGCTATGGTATTTCTGTAAAAAATATCACCGTATCCCGACAAGGCATTGACACCCTCTTGTATTCTCGCCCCGCCTGAGTCGTTTATACCTATTATGGGTGTCTTCAGTTTCATCGCATGATCCATTATCTTGCATATCTTCTTTGCATGCATGAAACCCAAAGAACCTCCCGCTACCGTAAAATCCTGAGCATATATACATACGGGATAGCCGTTTATCGTTCCGGTACCGGTTACAACACCATCCCCGGGCAGAATCTTTTTATCCATGTCAAAGTCTTTGCCTGAGTGCTGCACAAAAAGGTCATATTCATGGAAAGAGCCCTCATCCAACAACTCTAGTATCCTCTCTCTCGCCGTAAGTTTTCCTATGGCTTTTTGTTTCTCAACAGCCTTGGTGCCTCCTCCTTGAAGAACAAGTTGCATCCTTTGCTTAAGTTCTTGCGTTTTACTGTTTACCGACATAGTATTATACTTAATTTATACCCCTTTTATCTTTGCAAAGATAGGAAAAAAATCGGAATTTGTTCACTTTACAGATTAAAAGCCTTTTTTGCGGAATGAAAGTCCATGCAAAAAAAACAATGTAATGTTTGGTAATTAAGCAAAAAGCCGTACCTTTGCACGGCAATTGTTTTTTTATGGTCTCTTGGCCGAGAGGTTAGGCACCGGTCTGCAAAACCGTTTACTCCAGTTCGAATCTGGAAGAGACCTCATGAAGGTTTGACGAGCTGCCTTTGAAAAGGGTGGCTCGTTTTGTAATGTCTCACATGCAAAAACAGTTTACGGCGATGAATCAATCGAAAGCCCTGAAGATATTTTTCATGTTGTTCATTTCGGTTTTCGTCTTTTCTTCCTGCGAAAGGGAACCGCAGAAACTCAGTTACAGAATCGAATCCGATTCCGGATGTATGCAGGAGAATAGATCCGGAATTACGAAAAAAGACGAGGCGATAATATACAGAGGAAACCATGACCAGATGTACATAGAACACATAAACGTTCTGTACGACTGTAAGGCCGATTCGATAACGATAGATGCCCGTGTCAGGGACAATTACATAGTGGTCAGGGAAAACGAATATGCAAAAGAGGGTGACTGTTCGTGTCCGAGAACTGTTTCCTATGTGATAGAAAAGATCCCTTCGGGAAAATACATTGTCGTTGTCAATAACGATACAATCGGTTCCATACTTATATATTAGCGAACAAAGAAACGATAAAACGGATTCTGAAAAGAAAAAAATGAATTCAGAATCCGTTTTTTTCTTTTCAGAATCCGTTTTGCCGGAATAAGGAAACGTTTTTCAAATGTTTGATTTGCTAAGTCTGCTGTACATTTCCCTCGCTCTGGTTGCATAAAGGCTGTTCGGGTAATCCAATATTATACGTTGATAGTATTGTCTGGCCTTTTCTTTGTCTTTGTAATACTCCTCCGAAATGAACGCCAGATACATTATTGCGTCATCTGCCGTCAGGTCATAAGGGTATTTCATCAGCAGTTCGTTCAAAAGGCTGTCGGCAGACGCATAATTCTGTTGACGCATCGCTATTTCGGCTCTGAACAACAGAACCTCGTCAAACAGGCTGTGGTAAAAATATCTTTCTTCTATGCTGTCCAGATAGGATTCAGCTCCCGTGTAGTTTCCGTAATCGAATTCCTGTCCGGCAAGTGCAAAAAGTTGCAGGGCGGAAAAAGAACTGTCCTCATCCATGTTTTCCTGTATCAGAACGCTGTACTCCATGGCGTCATTGGATATCAGCTTTGAAGTAGAACTTCTCAAGGCCTTGAACTGCGACAACGCCCACTCCATCTCGCCTTTGTAGTAACTCAATACGGCTTTGAAGAATTTGGCCTTGTCTGCAACAGGACCGTTCTTGCATTCCTTTTCCACTTGAGAACAAAACAGGCTTGCCTGCCAGCTGTCTCCGTTTCTGTGATATATTTCTGCCGAAATCAGTTTCAATTCCCCTCTTTGTTCCGAACTGAAGGACCTGTCGTTTTGCACTCTCTCCAGCATGTCAACCGCAGACTGGGCATCCGAAGCATGGTTGGCCAGAATATCCGCAAGAGAAACTATCAAATCGAACGTCTGTCTCGTATAACCGAACTGTTCCAATGTTGAGTATAGGATGTCCTTCACTTTGTTTGTCTCTTTGTCGGTTCGGTCATTTTCAGAAACAAACCGTTCGTAAACAGTTTGGGCATACAATATCCTGCTGCGCTCATAGAATGCGTTGGTTTGTCCCTTGGCTATCATGTATTCCAAAGCTTTTTCTGCCTGTCTGAAATATTTCGCGTTGCTCAGGTCTTCCGCAAGACCGAACATGGATATTCCATTGTTGTCCTCAAACTTTTTGTCCACCTGTCCAGCCATTTCAAAAGCCTTGTCAAGTTTACCCGTTTGCGAATAAAGCCATATTCCGAATTGTGCAAAATAGGGGTTGTCGGGATTGGAAGAACTGATTTTTTTCCATTCGTTTTCGATTTCCTCCGCCAATTCCGGTTCTCCCTTTGTCAATAGACCTGCCATGTTTGCTTCTATGTTGGCGAGCAGTTTGGGATTTTTTTCCAGTTGAAGCAGATATTCCCTTGCTATTGCCTTGTAGTTTTTTTCCTGCATGTAAATCGAGCCCAACTGCCATGAATAAAGAGTGGGGTTTCCCAGCAACTCCCTTCCCCTTAGGAACACCTGTTTTGCCTGTTCGAAATGACGATTATCGAAAAAGGCATTGCCCATGTTCATAATCTCCGTATTGTTGGCAGGCAGTTCCTTCAACATTTTGGAAAACAGCTTTTCCGCCTTTTTGATTTCCTTTTCCTTTTCGTACAGCAAAAACAGTTCGACATGGAACTTTATTTGGTCGGGATATTTTGTGACTGCCTTTTTCAGATATGACTCTGCATCCTCATACTGATTGGCTTTAATCAACGCATCGCACAGGAGCAGATATGTTTGTTCGCTCTGATATCGCTTCACAAGGTCTTTGTAAATGCTGATTGCCTCCTGTATCTTGCCGTTTTCCTGCAGATAGGCGGCCTGTTCCGTTTCCGTCTCTATTTGGGCAAATCCCACGAAGGACAATCCCAACAAGCATGCGACAAGACAAAATAAACGCTTTGTCATTTTGTATTACAGTATATTTGCCAACTGTTCCTTTATTTTTTCCAGCTCATCCTTCATCTTTACAACTATCATCTGTAAATCCGCATCGTTGGCCTTGGAACCCAAAGTATTGATTTCCCTGCCCATTTCCTGAGTAATGAATCCCAGTTTTTTGCCTTGTGTTTCCTCTTTCGACATGCATTCAAGAAAATAGTCCATATGTTGTCTTAATCTTACCTTTTCTTCTGTTATGTCCAACTTTTCCATGTAGTAAATCATTTCCTGTTCCAATCTGTTCTCATCTATCTCCGCAATATCCAACTCTTTGAGATTGGAATAAAGTCTTTCTTTTATTCTTGCACATCTTGCCTGTTCGTATAAAGGCACTTTTTCCAACAATGCCGCTATTACGCCTATTCTTTTCTCGAAGTCCTTTTCAAGTCTTTTGCCTTCAGTTTCCCTGAAACGGTTCAGTTCTTCCAATGCAGTATTTACGACGGACAGGAGTGTCTGTTTCTGTTCTTCTTCCGTCATTTGGCTTTCGTTGTTCCTTAAATCCGGCAGGCAGAGAACGTATTCGAGCAATCCGCTTGTATCCGCCTTTACCTTATGTGCCAATGAAAGCAGGTAGTTGTAGGTATTGATGAAAGATTCTTCCTTTATGTTTGTTGCGGACGAAGAATCTTTTCTTTCCAAACTTATGAGGCAGTCGACTTTTCCTCTGATTATTTTTTCAGATATTACATTTCTCAATTCCAGTTCGAAATTGCGCAAACTGTTCGGCAGTTTGACCGAGCAGTCGAACTGTTTCCCGTTAAGGGATTTTATTTCCGCCTTAACCGTCAGGTCTTCCAGTTCAATTTGAGCTATACCGAAGCCCGTCATAGACTTTATCATAGAAATCTGTCTTAAAGATTGAAAAATACAATCGCAAAAATACAAAAACCTTTCCTTTGTACGTTTAATTAAACATTGAATCAAACAAATTTAGTACCTTTGCCAACAAATCAAAAAACGTGAATTATGTATTGGATAATATTTATAGGGTTTGCTCTTTTAAGTTGGATAGTAAGTTATAGTCTCAACAAGAAGTTTAAGGAATATTCCAAAATTCCGGTAAACGGTAACATGACAGGCAAGGATGTGGCGGAGAAAATGTTGCGTGACAGTGATGTATCGGATGTTGAGGTCAGGTGTGTGGAAGGCCAGTTGACGGATCATTATAACCCGGCTACAAAGACGGTAAACCTGTCAAAGGAGGTGTATTACGGTACTGGAGTGTCTGCTGCTGCGGTTGCTGCGCATGAATGCGGACATGCGGTACAGCATGCGGAGGCTTATCCGTGGTTACAGCTTCGCAGCAGTTTGGTTCCTGCAGTTAATTTTGCTTCTCATTGGGTTATGTGGGTCTTATTGGCAGGAATGTTTTTAATCAATGTGTTTCCGGGCCTTTTATTGGCAGGAATCATTCTTTTCGCCTTGACTACCTTGTTCAGTTTCGTGACCCTTCCAGTTGAAATCAATGCTTCGCAGAGAGCATTGGCATGGTTGGACAATCATCAAATCACTTCCGTTGAATCGCATCCGAAAGCCCAACACGCATTGAGGCTTGCGGCATATACTTATGTAATAGCAGCCTTGTCTTCCCTTGCTACATTGTTCTATTACGTCATGATATACCTTAGCGGCAGCAATGACGATTAAACCCTTAAGAATATGTCTTTCAGGAAATTCATAACGAGCAAGTCTTTTTTTATTCACTTGTCTTTAATCATATTGAGTTTCATTCTTTTGCTTGTATTGGCTTTACAGGCTTTGAAGATATATACCAGGCACGGGGATGAATTCGTTGTTCCGGACATAAAGGGCAGATTGATTCAGGATATAGAACAGATGGATGAAATGTCCAAATTTGAAATCGTTGTGATTGATTCCATTTATCAGGAAGATGCGGTATCTGGAAGCATACTCAGCCAGGAGCCTGTTGCAAATTCAAAAGCGAAAAAAGGAAGGAAAATATACATAACAATAGCTTCTTTTTCAGGAGATGATTTGACTATGCCAAACTGTACGGACGTAAGTTTGAGAACGGCAGTGCAGACATTGACAGACTTAGGTCTGAGAATAGGGAACATATCTTTTGTAACGGGAGACATTCCCAATATAGTAACAGCTCAAAAGCAAAACGGCAAACCAATAAGAACCAACAGTGAAGTTAAGAGAGGTTCGGTCATAGACCTTGTTGTGGAAATGGGAGAGAACAACACGACGACATATATGCCCGACATACTCGGAAAAACTGAGGCTGAAGCCGAGAAACTTCTTTGGTCCAACGGATTGAATGTAGGAACGAAAACGTTCGATGGAAAAAGGGATCGCCAACATTCGAGAGTTGTCAGCTATACGCCTACATTCAAAGGACTGACCCTTGGAACAACCGTTTCCCTTCACTTTATAAACGACAACAAGAACAGTTACAAGAAATCTCTCCGCAAATTTGAAGAACAACTTATTCTCGAACAAAACGAATACGAGGATATTTCAGACGAAAACAGTGAATGGTAAATGAAAAAGGTTGTAATAATTACATTTTTTTTTCTGCATGTCGTCTGTTGTTTGCAAGCCCAACTGATTCTGGTTCCGATAGGCAGTAAGGCAAACGAACAAAAGCCATTTCCGAAAACAGTTGTATATAACCAGTTGCCTTTTACGGATGATTTTTCCGACTATGAAGGCATTCCGAATCCGAACAAGTGGCAACAGGGAAACGTAGTGGTAAACAGAGGCTATCAATACAATCCTCCTTCTCTTGGTGTTGCGACATTGGATGCGACGGATTTATACGGAAAACTTTATCCTGCCGCAAACACATCATCCTTCGGAGCGGATACGCTTTGTTCCCAGCCCATAAGACTTGATTCGGTGACAAATCCGGTCAGATTGAAATTGTCTCCAAAGGATTCGGTGTATCTCAGTTTCTTTGTTCAACCTGCAGGAGGAAGTGGTCCGCCATGGGAAAGCATAGGTTCCACACCTTCAAAATCCGATTCCATAATCCTTGAATTTTATTCCACGAATCAGGAATGGAAAAGGATTTGGGCAATGGGTGGAATAGAAGCTGACAGTCTGTTCGTACACAACGGCGCTTACTATCAATATGTGCTTATCCCTATTGTGGAAGAAGAGTTTTTCATAAAGGATTTCCAGATAAGATTCAGAAACACGGCCTCTTGCAGCAATAATCCTTTGGATACTTATGTAGGCAACTGCGATCAATGGAACATAGACTATGTTTTTTTGGACAGAAACAGAAATTGCAGTGACACGACACGACGCGATTTGGCATTTGTCGATCCGGCTCCTTCTTTTCTGAAACGTTATCAGTCCATGCCGGCAAGACAGTTTACTTCAGAGGAAATGGCCGACAACATAAACATTAAAATAGTGAATCTGTCGACTGAACCCCTCAGTTCGACATACAAGTTTTTTATCACGGACGAAGCAAATCAGGAAATATTCAACTACGACGGAGGATTTGAAAACATAGCTCCCTACATAACCGCACATTCATACCAGACCGCGCAGGCACATGCCAATCCGACAATAAACTATTCTTTTGACATCAATCCGCAGTCATGGGAACGATTCACCATAACCCATATCATAAAAGAAGGTGTCGGACAGGACATGCTCTCGGCAAATGATACCATGCGTTTTGAACAAATCTTCGAGAATTATTTTGCATATGATGACGGAAGTGCTGAGAACGGCATAGGAGTAGAGCCGATAAGCGAATCTCATTTGGCAGTTGCTTACGAGCTGAATACATCCGACACGCTTACTGCAGTAGACATTTACTTCAATTCATCATTGAATGAAGCCAATTTCAAGCCTTTTTTCATATGTGTCTGGAACGCATCCGGCAATCTGCCGGGAGAAATGATACATAAAACCGAACAGCTCATTCCTTCCAGCGATAGTCTCAACAGGTTTGCCAGATTCGTTTTGGATGAACCCCTTATACTTCCGGCAGGCAGGTTCTTCATAAGCCTGCAGACCAAATCTAACGATTACCTCAATATAGGATTTGACAGAAATACCAATTCATCGCAATATACGTATTCAAAGACGAGTGCCGACTGGGAAAAATCCTTTCTGAAAGGTTCGGTAATGTTACGGCCTTATTTCGGCCGTGCCGCATGGGTGGGATTGAAAGATGCGGAAAGACAGACGGTGAAGGTATATCCGAACCCTACCTCCGGCAGATTTTACGTGCAGACTGAGGGACCGTCTCTCAAAAGGATATACGACCTGAGTGGCAGACTGCTTTTGGAAACAAAAGACAATCCGGTGGACATATCTTCCCTTTCCCAGGGAATATATATTCTCAAAGTGACAGGATGGGACGGAATTACAGGCACCGAAAAGATAATAAAGACCAATTGATGCAACAGATAACTCAAAACAACGAAGAGGAACAGGAATTGTACGAAAATTTCCGGGTGGTTGTGGACAAGGGTCAAAGTCTTCTGAGAATAGACAAGTTTTTGATGACCCGCATAGAAGGTATTTCCCGCAACAGGCTGCAACTTGCTGCCAAGGCTGACTGCATTAAAGTCAACAACAAGTGCGTAAAGCCAAATTACAGGGTGAAACCTTTGGATCTTATACAGATTTTTCTTGCAAAAGAACCTAAGGAAACAGAGATAGTCCCACAGGACATACCTATAGACATAGTCTATGAGGACGATGATTTGATTGTTGTCGACAAAGCGGCTTCAATGGTTGTCCACCCGGGATACGGAAACTATTCCGGAACCCTTCTGAACGCCCTCGCCTTTCATTTCCAAAACCGTAATGAGGGAAAGAATCAGGATGCCAAGCCTTTGCTCGTCCATAGAATAGACAAGGATACGACAGGGCTGCTTCTTGTGGCGAAAAACGAATACACGCAGACATGTCTTGCAAAACAGTTTTTCGAACATACGATTGAAAGAAAATACAACGCCCTCGTATGGGGAACGTTCAAACAGGACAGCGGAACGATAGAGGGGAACGTGGGCAGAAGTCTTAAGGACAGGAAGGTCATGACAGTATTTCCAGAAGGCGATTACGGAAAACATGCTGTAACGCATTGGAAAGTTGTGAGAAGATTCAGTTATGTTACCTTGATTGAGTGCATGCTCGAAACCGGACGTACGCATCAGATACGCGTACACATGAAACACGCAGGTCATCCACTGTTTGCCGACTCCACATACGGAGGCGACCAAATCCTCAAAGGAACGACATCGGGCAAATACAGACAATTCGTCAACAATTGTTTTCAACTGCTCAACCGTCAGGCCTTGCACGCAACCACTCTGGGATTCTATCATCCGGTATTGCAGAAAAACATGTCTTTTTCGAGCGATTTGCCCGAAGACATGCAGACCGTGATAAACAAGTGGGAGAACTACTTATCCTGTAATCAGGAAAGGGAAAATTGAAATCAAGATTTAGAAAATTGTTTTCTGAAATGAAAAAAATAGAATCAAGTTTCATTTTATGCCTTATTGTCATTGTATTCGCTTGTTGCGGAAAGGACGATGCGACCCAAAGCGACAAGGTATTGTTTGGACAGAAACCTGAGGTGAATGAAAATGTTAAGATACACAGATTTGAAGTGGCTCTTTTTGCTCCCTCCAAAGAGTCGACAAGGGAACATCTTTTGTCTGTAGAGAAGGACTTCAAGCCCATGTTTGCGGCATCCTTGTCGGACAATCGGTATATGCAGGTTGTCGAATCCTTTGTGGAGGACAAGGAAATGAAGCGTGCCTACAAGGAAGTTAAGCAAGAGTATCCGGATTTGAAGTTTCTCGAAAAGGAACTCTCCGAGGCAATAAGCAGGATGAAGCAGATAAGAAAAGACAGCGTGAAGACGGATATATACACCCTTATGGTAGGGCCTATGGAATACTCTTATGCTTACGAGAACCGTATTCTGGTTTACCCCGAATTCAGTGCCATAAGCATAGACCTTTATTCCATGGACAGGCTGTCCGAACATCCATATTACAAAGCCATGCCTAAATACCTGCAGTCTTCTCTTACAAAGGACAACATAGTACCCGATTATGTCTATACCTATCTCAGGGAGATAACCTTCAGGGATGTGCCATTGCAAAGCATGAATCCAGAAGCCTCCTTTTTGGACTGTATAATCGATGAGGGCAAATACATATATGCCACGCAGGCTGTACTGAAGGATTGCAAATTGAATCTTATCCTTCGCTATACTGAAAAAGAATTGGAGTGGGTTGAGAAAAACGAAAGCAATATCTGGGGGTATATCATTCAGAATCAGTTGCTGTACAACAAGGACAGAACAAAATACATGCACCTTACGGCTCAGGGACCGGGTACAAAGAACATTGCCGGTTCCCCTTCCCGAATAGGCTATTACATAGGCTATAAAATAGTTCAAAACTATATGAGGGAGAATTCCGTAAGTTTGGACAGTCTGTTCAAAATATCCGATTCCGGACTTATTCTGCGTGAATCTAAATACAAGCCTGAAAATCATTAGTCATGCGTTACATACCTTCATCCTACAAACTGATAGCGGGCAAATATCTTTTGTCTTTGGGGATAATCTACCTCACGCAAGCAGTGTTCTATCTGTTCAATTCCGCTTTGTTTCACATAGACGGGGCAAAGGATTTGTTCAGCATCTTTCTCGGTTGTACCCGTTACGCGCTTTCTTCCCTGAGCGTATATCTTGCGCCTTTTCTGATAATGAGTCTTTTGCCTGTAACCATAAAGGCAAAACGGCCTTACAGGATGGTGTCCGAGACATTTTACATACTTGCCAATTTGTTCATGATGGTAGTCAATCTGATAGATGTGGGATATTTTCGGTTTACATTCAAGAGACTGACTTCCGACATTACGCGATACCTTGGTGTAGGCGGGGATTTCAAGGAACTTGTGCCTCAGTTTCTGAGGGATTATTGGCATATAGTGTTGTTGTTCATATTTTTGTTGACGCTATTTCTGCTTGTAAACAAGTGGCTGAACAAAAGATACAAGCTGGAACCGCAGATATTTTCCCGTAAATTCCTCATCGTTCAAGGGACTGCTTTTGTTGTCATAGCGGGACTTTTGTTCATCGCCCAAAGGGGAGGTTTGCAGACGCGGCCATTGAATCTCATGCATGCGAGTCAGTATACCGGAACTCAAAATACGGCTTTGGTACTGAACACACCTTTCACCCTTTACCGTACATTCAACAAACCGGCATTGGAAAGAAAGGATTTTTTCGACAGTACCGTCCTGAACAACATTTACAATCCACATATACAACCTCAACAAAGCACTTGGGCGGACACGTTGTTCGGTCAGCCTTTGCAGTTGGGCAGGACAAACGTCGTTGTCATTATTTTGGAGAGTTTCTCTGCAGAATACCTGTCAACATACAACAAAACGGGAGCGACATATACTCCTTTTCTGGACAGTCTTGCAAGAAAATCCATCGTTTTTCAAGGATTGGCCAACGGCAAACGTTCAATTGACGGCATTCCGTCCGTTGTTTCATCGCTTCCGCTCATGATGGAAGAGAGCTATCTGACAAGTACCTACGGTGAGAACAAATTGTCTTCGATAGCATCCTCTCTTGTTTCCAAGGGTTACAGCTCCGCTTTTTTTCATGGCGGATACAACGGCACCATGAACTTCGACAATTATACCAAAAAGGTGGGCTATAGACATTATTACGGGAAAAACCAGTATAATGACGACAGGGATTATGACGGAAACTGGGGTATTTACGACGAACCTTTCCTGCAATACACCGTAAAGCAGCTTGATACCATTTCCAAACCTTTTGTCGCGACCATTTTCACACTTTCCTCCCATCATCCCTACAAAATACCGGAACAGCATAAGGGAAGGTTTCCGAAAGGTACCATGATAGTACATGAAACGGTGGGATATACGGATTATGCCTTGAAAAGATTTTTTGAATCCGCCTCGAAAAGCGATTGGTTCGAAAACACCCTTTTCGTAATAACGGCAGATCATAGTGCGATATGCTCTCAGAAGGAGTTCAAAACCCAATTGGGTCTTTTCAGGATACCGATGATAATTTATCATCCTTCACTGCGACATGGCCATGTTTCGCAGGCATACATGCAACAGACGGACATTTATCCGGCAATAATGGATTTGCTTCATTTCGACAAGAGGATATTTGCATTCGGTCGCAGCCCGTTCGCTCCCGGTCCCCATTATTACATTTACTACACTAACGGGGAGTATTTGTTGATGATAGGAGATTACATGAGCAAATACAAAGAGGGTTGTCCAATTGAATTGTATGATGTGAAAAAGGATGTGGGACTGAAAAACAATATTTACGAAAGCCATAAGGATGTGGGGGATTTTCATCTCAAATTCATAAAGGCAGTAATACAACAGTACAATAATTCCATAATAGGAAACAAAACCGTCTGAGCATGGATTACAAAGACAGGATTCTTTTCATAATAAATCCGAAGTCTGGAATAGGCAAGCAGAGAAAAGTGGAGGAGGCGATAGAAAAGTATCTGGACAAGGAGCGGTTTGAATATGAAATAAATTATACCAAATATGCGCATCATGCTACCGCATTGACCTTGGCAGGGGTTTTAAAAGGATTTGATACTGTTGTGGCTGTCGGTGGTGACGGTTCGATAAACGACTGTGTCAAGGGACTTGTTTCCACCGGTGTAACTCTCGGAATCATTCCAGCCGGAAGCGGCAACGGTTTGGCCAGATGTCTGAAAATACCTTTGTCGATAGAGGAAGCCATAAAGGTCATAAACAAAGGCAGACGTTTGGAGGTGGATACGATAAAGGTGAATGATATCGTTTATGCGAGCATTGCAGGTATTGGTTTTGATGCCTTGATTGCCGAGGAGTTCTCAAAAACTCATACAAGGGGTTTTCAACCTTATTTCAACCTGGTTTTGCAACATTATCCTTTTTATCAATCTAAAGAATATATTCTGGAAATAGACGGCAAAGAAATCAGAACCAATGCTCTTTTCATCAGTTTTGCCAATTCCAAGCAGTTCGGGTTCAATACCGAGATAGCTCCTAAAGCGGAATTGGATGACGGACTGATAGATGTGGTAATAGTCAAGAAACCGCCCCTTCCGATGGTTCCATGGACTGCACAGTTGCTGTTTTTCAAGAATTTTGACAGGTCAATGTATGTAACATCTTATCAGACAAACAAGGTAAGGGTCAGAAATAGGGGAACAATCGGGGCGAATATAGACGGAGAGTATGTAATTTTTCAGGACGACTTGGAGTTTAGCATCATACCTCATTCTCTCAAAATAATAATACCTTAAAAATATGAGTAACAAAAACAGAAACAGGGTGGGAATAGTCTATTCTACAAATCCCGACTTTCAATATCGGACTGAAGGAAAAGAAGAAACGATAACATTGGACAATTCTCGACAAAACCTTAGGGTTCAATTGGACAAAAAACAAAGGGCCGGCAAAAAGGTTACGCTGATAAGCGGATTTGTTGGAAAGGAAGAAGACTTGAATGCTTTGGGCAAGGAACTGAAAAACAAGTGTGGGGTAGGAGGAAGTGTAAAAGACGGCGAGATTCTTTTGCAGGGAGATTTCTGCGAAAAGGTTCTGCAATATCTGAAGGATAAAGGGTACAAGGCCAAAAGAGCAGGTGGTTGATTTATGGTTTTATGGCTCTTAGTACTTCTCTTTTGCCCTTAGGACCGTTCAGTTTCTCGATTTCGAATCCGGAACCTTTGAGTAATCTTTTTACCGTTCCCTTGCAACAATATGTGGTCAAAACCGCACCGGTCCTCATACTTGTGTATATTTTCGAAAACAAGGATTCCGTCCACAGTTCCGGTTCGTTGTCCGGTGAAAAGGCATCGAAATAAACTATGTCATAGAAATCATCATGGTAATCGGTGTTTTGGGCGGTGGATTGCTGTTTCCTTATTGTAAAATGTGGCGATATTCTTTCTTCCTTTTCCCAAGGACATGAATGGATTGATTCAAACTCTTTTTCCATTCCCAACAGTTTGCCGTAATTCAATTTATGGATAATATCCGTTGACAGCGGGAATGGTTCGATTGTATGATACAGCACATGTGAAAGAGAGGAATGTTTCATCGTTGCAATTGCGTTTAGTCCCGTTCCAAAACCTATCTCCAGTATATTTGCCTTGATTGAATTGTTCTGTGTACACCAATGTTTAAAAGCGTAATCCATATAAATCAAATTCGTTTCGGTCAATGCTCCGAAGACCGAATGATAGGTTTCAAAGAGATCTTTCCGTCTTATGGTTGAACTTCCGTCCATAGACGTTATAATTTCTATGTTAATTTCTCCGCTTTCCATTGCCCATCGAAATACCACACATATTTATGTCCTGATTCCTTGAGTATTTCAATTGCTTTGTCAAAAAGCGAATCTACTTCCGTTGCGTTATGGCAATCGGTTGAAACTGTCATTTTCAGATTCATTTCCGCAGCTGCCTTTATCCATTGTGTTGAAGGGAAGAAATCGTCGGACCGTCCTTTATACAATCCTCTCGTATTCAATTCGCATATACAGTCATTTTCCTTTATGGCATAAAGAGTCTCCATTACCAGATCTATATACCAGGATTCAGTCTGTTTGAAATACCTGTCTTTGTTGTGCATCTTTATTTTGTCCAGGTGACCAACAATATCCGGCCTTACATTGTTAATCATCCTTATTGTCTGATCATAAAACGTTTCCACTCCGCGCCTTATGTCGCCATCGAAAACCTCTTGCAACTGTTTGTCATATATTTCCTGTTTGCTTCCGTCTATAAACCACATCAACTTGCTTGATTTTTCTTTTACCATGTGTACGGATGCAATGATGTAATCCAAACCATAATCCTTTGCCTGCTTGTTTACGTCTTCCATAATATCGGTTATATAGTCGAATTCCATGGAAGTAAAAAGCTGAATATGGTCTTTGTATTTTTCTTTCAGCCGTTCGGTCTCTGTCAGATATTTGTTGACATCTTCCTTTTGCAAAGCGAAGTTGTCATTGAAAGGGACGGGGGCATGTGCGGAAAAACCGAAATAATCCATTCCTTTATTTATCGCCGCCAATACCATATCTTCCAAACTGCTTTTTCCGTCGCAGAAAGTGGAATGGGAGTGATAGTTGAACCGTTTCATGTTATAATGCCACCTCCTCAACTACATAAACCTTGTCCGAGCGTCTTACAAGCCTTTTTGTAGGAATGGAACACAATTCTCCTTTTATCGCTTTATCGGTTTTTTGCATGTCTACCCTTATTTCTTCAAGACAATCCTCATAAACTCCGGTAGTCTGTCCCATTATGTATATGTTGTCTTTCAAATGCAATTCTCCTGTTTCGATTTTTATTTCAGCAACACCTATGTTCTTAAAATAATTGGTCACAGTGCCTACAAAGACTTTTCTTGTCGTTGCTTGAGAACCGTATTTTTTGGTCCATTCTCCCACTTTCTGTCCTAAATAATATCCGTCCCAAAAATCTCTGTTGTAAACGCTTCTGAGTTGTTTGTTCCACGCTTCAAGCTTTTCATCGTTCCAACTACCGTCCAAATAAGCTTGTACAGCCTGTTTATAAACTCTTGTAACGACTTTTACGTATTCTGGACTTCTCCCTCTGCCTTCAATTTTTAATACTCTTACTCCCGCATCCAGAATCCTGTCCAGAAAATCCAATGTCTTCAAATCTTTTGGAGACATTATGTACTGGTTGTCCACCACAAGTTCAGTGCCACCGTCAATATCCGTAACTTTATAAGGCCTTCTGCAATATTGCAGACAGGCTCCTCTGTTGGCGGATTGATTTGCGTTGTCCAGTGATATATAACATTTTCCGCTGACAGCCATACACAATGCACCGTGCGCAAAACATTCGATTTCCAACAGTCTTCCCGAAGGGCCCTTTATGTCATTGTCTTTTATCCATTGAGTTATGTCCTTTACCTGAGAAAGGGCGAGTTCTCTTGCAGTCACTATGACATCCGCAAATTGTGAATAGAATCTTACGGATTCTCTGTTGGTGATATTGCACTGTGTCGAAAGGTGTATCTCTATTCCGAGACTGCGTGCATAACCTATCACTGCCATGTCTGCGGCTATGACGGCACTTATGCCACTTTGTTTTGCCGTTTGAAGTATTTGTCGCATATACTCCAGTTCCCTGTCATAGACAACCGTATTCAGGGTAAGATATGTTCTGACTCCGTTTTCTTTGGCTATGGATACTATTTTTTTCAGGTCGTCTAATGTAAAATTGTTTGCAGAACGGGAGCGCATGTTCAACCCCTCAACTCCAAAATAAACGCTGTCTGCACCTGCTTCTATCGCTGCCATTAGTGCTTCATAAGAACCGACAGGCGACATTATTTCTACCTTTTTTTGTATTGCATTCATTGTTTCAATACGGCTAAATTATTTGCAAAGGTACAGAAATAAAATGCCACCATAAATCAACAATTAAAAAATTCTTTATACCTTTACACCTTGAAACAAAGAAAGAAATATGAATTGTGATAAAAAATTAACAGCTTCGGAATTGGTTTTAACTCCTGAGGGAAATTTGTATCACATAAATTTGTCTGATAAGGACTTAAGTGAGAATATAATTTTGGTTGGAGACCCTTCAAGGGTTCAGAACGTGGCATCATTCTTCGACAAAAGGATACATTCTTCTTCCAATCGTGAAATGGTCAGTTGCAAAGGCTTTTTCAAAGGCAAAGAAGTAACGGTATTGTCCACCGGAATGGGAGTTGACAATATTGATATAGTGGTTACCGAACTTGATGCTTGTGCAAACATAAATCTCAAGACAAGAGAGATTAACCCTGTTCATAGAACTTTGAATATAATAAGATTGGGAACTTGCGGATCCTTGCAAAAGAATATATCGGTCAACGAATACATAGCCTCAAAATACGTAATAGGAATAGACGGCATCATGTATTTTTACAAAAACAAAGAAGGGGTATTGAACAAGGAAATTGCAGACGATTTCATTCAACAAATGAATTGGGACAAATCCCTTCCGAGACCATATGCAGTAGAATGCAGCAACAATCTTATGGATCGAGTAGCTTTTGACATGCACAAAGGCATAACGATAACCGCTCCCGGATTTTACGGTCCTCAAGGACGAAACATAAGACTTGATTTGGCGGACAACACAATAAACGACAGATTGAAGGATTTCTCATACAACAATATTAAGACAACCAATTACGAAATGGAAACCTCTTCCCTGTACGCTTTAGGCAAAAACCTAGGTCATAATGTTTTGACAATATGTACGGTAATTGCCAACAGAGAAAAGGGCGAGTTCTCAGAAGATTATCATCCGGCAATAAACAGACTAATAGAAACGGTTTTGAATAGATTATGATAAAGCAAGTAAGGTTTGTTTTACTGCTCTTTCTGTTTTTTTGTTCGTGCAGTAAAACGGAAAGTTCAAAATACTTGAATTCAAACACGATGGGCCACATTATAATAGAGACAAAAAAGGCAGAAGCCATGTCCTATTCCGACAATGAAGACAAGGAGCAAGCCGAAAGGCAATTGTCTAAATACAAAGCGGACATATTGAAAAAACACAATACGACAAAAGAATGTTTTGACTCAAGTTTAGCTCATTATCTGAGCAGTCCTGAATTGACGGACCTTCTTTTGGAATCAATCAAACGAAATATCCATTAAACATGTTGATAAAAACCTATGGCAGTGCCATATCAGGGATAAACGCAATCACAATTACGGTAGAGGTAAATGTGGATAAAGGCATAAATTTCATGCTTGTGGGTTTGCCGGATAATGCAATAAAAGAAAGTCAACAGAGAATAGCTTCGGCCCTTAACTGTTACGGTTATAAGATTCCGGGCAATAAGATAGTCATAAACATGGCTCCAGCAGATTTGAAAAAAGAAGGCTCGGCCTATGACCTGACCATAGCGATAGGCATACTTGCAGCCTCCGAACAAATACTGTCCAACAAACTTGCAGACTACATAATAATGGGAGAATTGTCTCTTGACGGTTCTTTGCAGGCAATAAAAGGAGCATTGCCCATTGCCTTGGAGGCGAAAAAACAGGGATTCAAAGGATTCATCCTGCCAAAATGCAATGCTCAGGAGGCTGCCATAGTTGACGGATTGGATGTGTACGGAGCCGAAAACATAATGGAAGTCATCAACTTCTTTGATAATGTGGTTCCGTTGAACAAAACACAAATAGACATAAGGGAAGAATTTGCAAAAAGTCTTGAAAATTACGAGTTTGACTTTGTTGATGTAAAAGGACAGGAAAGTGTGAAAAGAGCAATGGAGGTTGCGGCGGCAGGGTCACACAATATCCTTTTGGTAGGTTCTCCGGGCAGCGGAAAAACCATGCTTGCCAAAAGACTGCCTTCCATTCTTCCTCCTCTTACGATAGAGGAAGCGTTGGAAACGACAAAGATACATTCCGTTGCAGGCAAGATGAACAAATTTCAACCCATAATATCGGTCAGACCTTTCCGTAATCCTCATCATACGATAAGTGATGTTGCTCTTGTGGGAGGAGGAACATACCCGCAACCCGGAGAAATATCCCTGGCTCACAACGGTGTACTGTTTTTGGATGAACTTCCTGAATTCAAACGCAACGTTCTGGAGGTATTGCGTCAACCGATGGAGGAACGAAGCATTACCATATCGAGAACAAAACAAAGCTCGGAATATCCTGCAAGCTTTATGCTTGTGGCCGCAATGAATCCCTGCCCGTGCGGATACTACAACCATCCTACGCAGGCCTGTACGTGTCCATTGGGTGCGGTAAACAAATATCTGAACAAAATATCCGGACCGTTGCTTGACCGAATAGACATTCAGCTTGAGGTGGTTCCTGTTCCTTTTAAGGAGCTTTCAACCATTAAGGAGGGAGAAACAAGCGCAACAATAAGACAAAGGGTCATCAAAGCAAGGAAAATACAGGAAGAACGCTTTAAAAAATATCCAAATGTTCACTGCAATGCTCAGATGAACACACAAATGATGAAGGAATTCTGTAAAATACAGCCCTCCGGCATGGAACTGTTGCGGACGGTTATGGACAGACTCGGATTGTCCGCAAGAGCTTATGACAGAATTCTTAAGGTGTCCAGAACAATTGCCGATTTGGACGGAAGCGAAAACATAAGAGATGAACATCTGGCGGAAGCAATAACGTACAGGAATCTCGACAGGGAAAGTTGGGGCAGATAAAAATAATATCGGATTATGAAAAAAAACTTTTATCATTTTACATGGATTTTACTTGTTGCAACTCTGCTGTCTTTATGCGGTTGCAGAGAAACGCAGAATGAGGCAACCGAAGGATTGTTGCTGACGGAAGAACCTG
Organism: uncultured Bacteroidales bacterium; assembly: GCA_944320415.1. Classification (GTDB taxonomy): domain Bacteria; phylum Bacteroidota; class Bacteroidia; order Bacteroidales; family P3; genus Onthomorpha. Next base: position 26,720 of record CALUHJ010000001.1, on the reverse strand, counting down.
ATTATGCCGATAAGGACAACTGGTACATCTGTTCCCCTTCCGGAAATGATGGTACAACCGATGTATTCTATATATTGCCTACCTGCATATGGGACTGGAAGGACAGTGAAGGAAATACACATCATTTCAGTGACGTCAAAAACGAGGAACAAAGGCATGCCATGTTGCCGTCATTGGAACTTGCGGCGGATATATTCGCACAAAACAGTATGTTTTACTCACCTTATTACCGTCAGATTTCGCTCGAATCGTGGATTGAGGGAGAAGAATGCGTAGAAGAAAGGTTTCCTTATGCCATGAAGGATGTAAGAAACGCTTTCAACCATTACCTGCAACATTACAACAGGCAAAGACCGTTCATTCTGGCAGGTTTCAGTCAGGGGGCCAAGGCTGTTGTGGAATTGTTGAAGGAAATGCCAGATGAGGTTTATTCAAGAATGGTTGCCGCTTATGTAATAGGATACAGGGTAAGCAGGGATGAAATGCTAAGATATGACAAGATAAGGGCTGCATCGGATTCCGCCGATACTGGAGTGACAATCTGTTACAATTCTGTTGCTTCAGTCGAAGCGATATGTCCCGTGCTTTCTCCGAGTGAACTTTGCATCAATCCGGTAAACTGGAAAAACGACAACACTACGGCATGGCTCAACGACAGTGTAAGTGTTGTGAAAGACACCTTGAACAACGTACTGATAGTTTCAGGATTGAACCCTGCAGATTATTATTTAAGCCAGTTGAAAGACTTGTTCAGGATGGGAAACTATCATTTGCAGGAACTGGAGTTTTACAAGGAACATCTCAAATCAAACGTAAGGACAAGGATAAACTCTTTGAAATAGAAGGAATTCCGATACAGGAAAATTCAATTTTTATGTATAGAAATTCTTTCTTGATTCTGGAAAATGGATTCAGAAAAGAAAAAAACGAATTCTGAATCCATTTTTCCAGAATCAAATTCCAATAAAACCCTTTTCATGTTTTATCTGCTTATGAAGACAATCAATACGGATATGTCCGCTGGAGAAACCCCACTTATCCTGCCTGCCTGTCCTATTGTCTTCGGCCGTATTTTCGAAAGTTTCTCACGGGCTTCGAAAGAAAGGGATTTCAAGGCATGATAGTCGAAATCATCCCTTATGACCAGATTCTCAAAATGCGAGAGTTTGTCAACTATTTCCTGTTCCTTTTGTATATAGCTTTCATATTTCACAAGAACTTCGGCACACTGGCTAACCTGTCCGGCAATGTCTTTGTCTGTCCTGTTCAGTTCCTTGTCAAGATACGGAACACACCTTCTAAGCTCCTCCAGTCTTACCTGAGGTCTTACAAGAAGGGATGACAATTTTGTCTTTTGGCTTATTTGTGCCGAATCCATGCTTTTCAGATAGCCGTTCACCTCTTCCGGCAATGCGTTGTTTGTCTTTATGAAACGGACTATTCTTTCCGTGTTTTCCTTTTTGCGTTCTACCTTTCGCATCATTTCATCCGAGGCCAGACCCAAAGCATGGGATATTGGCGTAAGCCTTTGGTCTGCATTATCCTGTCTTAAAAGTATTCTGTATTCGGCTCTTGAGGTGAACATCCTGTAAGGCTCGTCAACGCCTTTAGTGATAAGGTCGTCTATCAGAACTCCTATGTAGCTTTCCGAACGCTTGAGCACAAAAGGATCTTTTTCCTTTATTTTCAGATGTGCGTTTATACCCGCTACAAGGCCCTGTGAAGCAGCCTCCTCATAACCTGTTGTTCCGTTTATCTGTCCTGCAAAATACAATCCTTCAACAAGTTTTGTCTCCAAAGTATCCCTGAGTTGTGTAGGAGGAAAATAATCGTATTCTATTGCGTATCCTGGTTTCTGTATTATGGCGTTTTCAAATCCTTCTATGTTTCTCAATGCCTTGTATTGTACTTCCAAAGGCAGGGATGAGGAAAAACCGTTGATGTAATAAAGGTCCGTATGTCGGGATTCCGGTTCTATGAACAATTGGTGGCGTTCCTTGTCTGCGAATCTTTCAATCTTGTCTTCTATGGAGGGACAATAACGCGGTCCTACACCCTTTATTCGTCCCTGAAACATGGGAGAAAAGGCAAAACCTGTCCTAAGTATGTCATGAACTTTCTCTGAAGTGTAGGCAAGGAAACAACTCCTCTGTTCAAGCGGGGATTTACGTTCGGCGAAAAAGGAAAACTGTTCCGGAGCTTCATCGCCTTTCTGTTCCTGCAGTCTGGAGAAATCTATGCTTCTTGCTTCCACTCTCATTGGAGTGCCTGTCTTGAGTTGCTTTACTTCGAATCCGAGTTCCGACATTTTATCTGACAATCCTCTTGAGGATTCTTCACCTATTCTTCCGCCTTCGAAGTTTACTTCTCCCACATGAATCCTTCCATTGAGGAAGGTTCCGTTTGTAAGAATTACCGCTTTGGAGTGGAATTCCAGTCCAAGACGCGTGCGAACTCCCTCCACTCTGCCAGAGGAATCAACCATTATGTCCACAACTTCATCCTGCCATAATTGTAAACCGGGCTGTCGTTCTAGTGTCTGCCTCCAACAAAGGCAGAAAGTTACATTGTCCACCTGTGCTCTCGGACTCCACATTGCCGGACCCTTGCTGCGGTTAAGCATTCTGAACTGCATTGTGTTTGCATCGGTGACTATAGCCGAACAACCTCCCAATGCGTCTATTTCTTTTACTATTTGTCCCTTTGCGACACCGCCAATGGCGGGATTGCATGAAAGTTGGGCTATCGCGTTAAGGTTTTGAGTAATTAGCAATACCTTTGAACCCAATTGTGAACAAGCATGGGCAGCCTCACATCCTGCATGACCTGCTCCGACTACTATAATATCGAAACCATTAAACATTTTTCTGATTGTAATTATGCAACTGTTTGACCAAACAACAATTTCAGACTGTCTTCTTCAGCTTTCCTCATCTGTTTTGCCTGTTGTTCAGTATTGTCATTTACACCAGAGAGGTGTAAAACACCATGAATCATAACACGATACAATTCTTCTTCAAAGGTAACGCCGACCTGTTCCGCATTATCCTTGACTCTGTCTATGCTTATGAAGATGTCACCGTTCAAGACGACACCTTCAGAATAATCAAATGTAATTACATCCGTGTAATAATCGTGTTTAAGATATTGGTTGTTTATTTGGAGCAATTCATCGTCGCTGCAAAAAATGTATGATATATTTCCGATTTTTTTTCCTCTTTGTTCCGCTGTCTTTTTTATCCATTCTTTGAGCTTGGTCCGTGAATGCAAATTGAATTTTTTTTGAAATGAAAAACTGATTGCCATTCGTGTTCTGTTCTAATATTGTGCTTTGTTCTCAACGTAACTTCTCAAACCTTTTTGTCTGTTGTTCAACAATTCGGATTCTATTCCGTTTACGTAGAATTGCAGTTCAACTCCTTTGCCTTGACTTAATATGATTATTTTGTCGGTAAGACTTGAAACCACACAATCCTCGGGTCTGTTATACAAGTCCATCCCGAATTTTTTTTCTTCAAATATAGGCTTCTGACACAACAGCACGAACGAAACTCCTCCAACACATTGCTCAAAATGAAAATCAATGACGAAGCTTTGCTCGTTACGAAACTCGTGTTTCATCATATCTATTATATAGCTTATGGAAACGGAAATGGAAGCAAAGTAATTATTTATGTTATTGTCCTGACATATTCTTTCGATGAGTGAAGTTATATCGCTCGTCTGACTTAACCTTAATTTCTTGCTATAAATGTTACTACCCATACAACTAACAAATCTCTCTTTCGTCAATTATCAAATTTATAAAAGTAATCCGTTACCTTCTTGTCGTAAAACGGAGAAAACACAGGAGGAATCTGTTTGAACAACTCTTCGTCCCTGTTTTGTAACTTCTTGAATTCCAAGAATTCTTCTTCAATCTTATTTATTTTATCCTTACCTGTTGAGGATTCTCTTTTCGAATCTTCACCCTGTTTCTTTTCAGCCTTTTCGTACTCCAGCATTCTGGTCAGAATTTGAGCCTGTCTGTTTATAGTTTTTCGGCTTATGGTTTTGTTTACGATTTCTTTTTCGGTTTGTTCCATTTGTTTCAGAATTTCATTCAGTAATTTTGACGGTTTGCCTTCATTCTTCTTAGCTTGTTCTGCAGCTTTCTGCACAAGCTTTCTTATCATTTCCTGTTGTGCAGCAGCTTTTGTCAAAGCTTCATTCAACTTTGCCCCTTCTCCTATTTTTTGAGGTCCTTTGTTTTTTTGATTTTCCAGTTCTTTTCTCAATCGTTCCAACTCCTTGTTGAGAGACTCCTGCAAACCTTTCATGTTTTGTGAGGATGGTTTGGATGAAGAGGAAGACGAAGGGTTCTTGCACTGACTGCTTGATTTACCCTTGGAGTTGCTTTTTTGTTGTTGCTCCTTGCGCATGTTCTCTATGGATTCGGATAACATCAAAGCCAAATTATTCATGGAGGTCATGGCATATTGTTGTGAAGATGAAGCTGAAGAATTCTTGTAATTGGCATAATGAACCTGATTGTATTTCAATACCGATTCAAGAGCCTTGTCTATATGGTCTCCTATTTTCGTGAGTTCTTGGTTTATCAAACTGCCGACATGAGGTTGACGTTTGCTCATGGCAAACAGACTGTCGTTTATAAGCTTAATGTCCTCTTTTATGTTGTATTGCTGTTTTATTATGGTTTGGTATGAAGGATCCGAAACTTTGGTTCTCTTTGTTTGATTCATCAATTCCTCCTGATTCTTGGACAATCTTATCAGATTCTTCAGCATTTGTCGTACTTCTTCCAAGTCTTCCGCCAGTTGTTCCTGCTGGTTATCTTCGAACTGTTGCTGCAAATCCTCCGCCATCTGCTGCATTTGTTCGGACGATTCCTCCATGTTCTCCTTAGCCTTCCTGTTTTTGTTGCGTTCTATGTTTTCCTCCGCCTGCCTCTGCTGTTCGTTTATGTTCTCCTCCCTTTGTTTGTCCCGGTTTATGTCTTGAGGCGTTTCCAATTCTTTTGCCTGTTGTTGAAGCTTGTTCAGTTTTTCTTGTTGCTTACGAAAATCTTCGTTCACATTGTGCTGCTTCTTTTTTATATCTCTGTCTTCCATTTTGCCTATCTCTTCCGATAGTTTTTTTTGTTGTTCGGACAGTTCCTTCAATTTGTCTATTATTTCATTTGCGCGCTTTTCAACCTCAAACCTCTTGTACATTTCCATGTTTCGGTCAAGCTGTTTGCTTAAATCTTCATTGTTCAATTTTATCCTGTTCAGACTCTCGTTCAATTTGTCTTTGTCAATCTGCTCCATGGACAGTTTTTGTATCTCTTCCATCATGTTCCGCATCTGTTCGTCCATAACCTGATTGAACAGACGCTCAAGTTCCTTCTGCTTTTCCAGTATCTCCTGTTCCTGTTTGCTGAAACTTTCCTCTATTTCATTGTTCTGTTTCAGTTTGTCTCTTATTTGTTCAACCCTCTGTTTCAGTTCGCGTTGTTTGTCCAGCAATTGCTCCACCTGTTTTTTATCTTCCCATTGCAATTCCTTTTTTTCTATCAGTTTGCGGTTTATTTCCTCTATCTGTTTCTGCAGTTCTCTTATTTCCTTTATTGTCTTTTCGCTTTCCGATTTTATTTGTTCTGAATTCATTTCCTTTTTCTCATCCAATTCTTTCTCGGTAGGGACGGAAAATACAAAAACACTGCTTTTGCTTGACTTATGACCGTTTACTCCATCATTGTCCCATACCTGAAAATAATATTCCAGTCTGTCTCCTTTTTCCACTCCGAGTTCCGAAAGCTGTACATAATGATAAAATTCCTGAGCGCTTTCCTGTCCGTTAAGCATTATGTTCTGAATTTTCTTGTCCGCAACCTTTTCTTCTCCGTTTTTGTATCGCAGGATATGAAATTCCAGTTTGTCAAATCCATAATCGTCCTTTATCTGTCCGCGAAACAACAGAACGTCGGCAACTATACTGTCCTTCTGTTCTATGACTGCAATCTGCGGATATTTGTCCTCCATGCATTCAATCTGAAAACGCAGGGAATCGGAATAAACCGTATGTTCGTTCTGAGTCTGAATCAAAAAGGAATAATCCTCCATTATCCTTTGAGAGCAGGATGCTTGACCCTTGTCATTTGCAACCAATTCCATTTTTTTGTCACCGGAATTGAAGACAAGCCGTTTTGTATCTTTTGTTTGTGCATGCCATACTATTTTCGTCCCTTTTGGCACGCTGAAAGAATTCAGGGAAGTTATCGTTTTGGATTTCAGTTTGGTATATGCAGGATATTCCAAAACAGCCTCAAGTGAAACAAGAATGGGTTTTGGATTAACCTCTATCACATAGTCCCTGCTTTCAAATCCGGCCGCAACAAAGTTTATCCTTGTCGTCTTCTGCATTTGCCTTATGCGGTAGGAAAAGGAATTCTTGTCCGATTTGCGCATCTGGAACATTTTCCCCTCAATGTTTACGTTGACAACCTCAGGCAAAGCCTCACCGTAAACCTTCAGTTTCAGTTCGAAATCATCGTGTTGCAGCACCTGCATCTTTTTATTCTCCAGTTCAAAAACAAAAGGGGCGGGTTTCTCGAAATGAGAGTTGTGATAAATATATCTGTATGTCGGTTCCCTGAGAAAGGAAGGGAATACCATAGCGGTCAGAAGCAGAAAAAACACTGCAACAAGACTGTACGCAAGACCGCGTTTCGTTTTCTTTTTGTCTATTGCCTTATGGAACGGTATGGGAGAAAGTTCTTTTGTCCTTTGTTCTATACTTGCAATCAACAATTGCGAGTCCGATGTCTTGGAAAGTTCTTTCAACTGGAGCAGATTGAGTAGTTTGTCCGACACCTGCGGGAAATGACTTCCTATGATTTCGGCCGCCTTGTCATAAGAGAGCCTCCTGCCTATTTTGCACATCTTTACGGCAGGTCTTAACACAAAAAAGACAAGAAGAACGGCTGCAAGGAAGATATAGGAATAAAATATGAATGTTCTTGTACCGGTGCCGTTGTATCCGAAATACTCCAACAGATTGAGCAAAAGAAAGACAAACACCAGCAAGGCAAGGGAATACAACAGTCCTTTCAACAACAGATTTTTGTAAAACCTGCGTATGAATACGTCAAGTTTCCTTATCAGTTCGTCATTAAGCATGGTGTTCTTCCGTTGCCATACCTATGTATATTGCAGACAAAAGCGTAAAGACATAAGCCTGAATGTATGCAACAAGTATTTCCAGCAATGTCATGAATATGCTGAAAAACAGCGGAACTATGGCTGTTCCGTATCCGAGCGCCGCACTCTGTTCTCCGAATATGAAGATTATGCACATGAAGCTTAGGATTATCACGTGTCCGGCTGTAATATTGGCAAACAGACGCACTGTCAACGAAAACGGTTTGGTGAACATTCCCAATATCTCGACAACAGGCATTATCGGCAAAGGAAATTTCAGCCACCATGGAACACCTGGCATGTTCACCATGTGCTTCCAGTAGTTTCTGTTGCCGCTTACATTGGTTATAACGAAGGTAAAAACGGCAAGACACAGCGTAACGGCTATGTTTCCCGTGATATTGGCACCTCCAGGAAAGAAAGGAAACAAACCCAGAAGATTGGAAAAGAAGATGAACAGAAAGGCCGTCAAAAGATATGGAAGGTATTTCTTGTATTTTTCTTCTCCTATCGATGGTATGGCTATGTCGTCGCGTATGTAAATGACAAAAAATTCTACCAGTGTCTGAACACCTTTCGGTTCTTTCCCCTTTCGTTTCTTTGCAACACTCGCTCCTTTCAGAACAAGCACAATCATCAGTCCTGCAACTATGAATATGGCCAGTACATTCTTTGTTATCGAGAAATTATACGGTTTTTTACCGTTGTATTTCCCGTTTGCATCAACGCAGACTATCTTTCCGGCCACATTTTCCCCGTCCTGTTTGTCCGCTATCTTGTATCCATTGTATGCGGAATGTCCGTGATTGAATTTGTTCGAGAGGAAAACATCTATTTTTCCGTCGTTTATCAGTATGACTGGAAGAGGTATGTATATGTCTGTCGACTTGTAGGTGAGAATGTGCCAGGTGTAAGAATCGCCGATGTGTTCCATTATCATGTCTCCGGCATTGAACTTTTCTTTTTCCTGTTCGGCTTTTGTCGTTTGTACGGAAAGAAGCAATGTAACGATAAAAAACAAAACTATTTTTTTCATACTGCTTATTTTTTGTGGCAAATATAGTGATAATTCTTGCAAACGAAGAAAGAATTTCATTTTTTTAATTGGCAGCGGGCGAATGTCATCGCCACAATATTAATATTGACATTTTCACCGTTTCTCATTGAGAAAACGGAATTTGATTTGGGTTTAATGGAATTTGATTCTGAAAAAATGGATTCAGAAAAGAAAAAATTGTCTTCTGAATTCATTTTATCCGAATCAAAAAAAAGAATTACCTTTGTAGGATTAAGCGGAAAAGATTTTTGTTGTCGGATATGAAATTGGTTATTTTGACCCAGTATTTTCCTCCCGAGGTGGGAGCTCCTCAGAACAGGTTGTACGAGCTTGCGGTACGTTTGCAACAAAAGGGAATGACGGTGAGCGTACTGACCGCAATGCCAAATTATCCTCAAATGGTGGTGCATCCCGATTACAGAGGGAAATTTCATGTCGGGGAACGGATGGACGGAATGGAGGTATATCGTGCATGGATATACGTTTCTAAATCCAAAAGTGTGGTTTCCAGGTTGTTGAACTATTTTTCCTTCGTATTTTCCTCTCTGTTTGTCGGACTTGTTCATTTAAGGAAACAGGATTTGCTTTTGGTTGAAAGCCCTCCTTTGTTTTTGGGTATTACCGCTTTTCTGCTTGCAAAGGCCAAAGGGGCCAAAATGATTTTCAATGTGTCGGATTTGTGGCCTGAAAGTGCCGAAAAACTGGGCATAATCACCAACAGGTTCCTGCTGAACAGTGCAACCGTATTGGAGGAATTTTGCTACAGAAAGGCAGCATTGATAACCGGACAGACGCAGGGCATTGTAAGAAACATCTCTCAAAGATTCCCCGACAAGAAGGTTTATTGGCTGAAAAACGGTGTTGACCTGAATTTTTACGATGCCGGAAAAAGCGGTGAGCGTAATGCGTGGAGAGCGGCCAATGGCTATGATGAGAAGGATTTTATATTGTTTTACGGCGGCATAATAGGTTATGCACAAGGGTTGGATGTGATTCTGTATGCGGCGAAGGAACTTGAGAACGAAGAGAACATAAAGTTCGTTCTTTTGGGTAACGGTCCGGAGAAAGAAAGACTGCTGAAACTGAAAGAGAAACTTGGTTTGCATAATCTCAGATTTTACGATGCCGTTCCCAAATCAGAGATGCAGGGCATCATAATGGATACGGATGCGAGTGTTGTTCCTTTGAAAAGACTGGAGCTGTTCAAGGGAGCTATACCTTCCAAGATATTTGAGAATCTTGCATTGAAAAAGCCTGTTCTGCTCGGACTGGAGGGAGAGGCGAAGGAGTTGTTTATAGACGAAGGCAGATGCGGACTTGCTTTTGAGCCTGAAAACAGCAGGGATCTGGCGGAAAAGATAATGCGGCTTTACAGCAATCCCGATTTGGTCAGGGAACTGGGGGAGAACGGTTTGAAATATGCGGGTGAGAACTTCAACAGGGATCGTATAGCAGAGGAATTGTACAAACAAATGCAGGAGTTATGAGAATAGTTACCATAGTCGGTGCCCGGCCTCAAATCATAAAGGCTTCGGCCTTGAGCAGGGCGATAAGGGAGTGTTTTTCCGACAGCATAGAAGAAACGATAGTGCATACCGGACAACACTATGACGAGAACATGTCGGAGGTTTTTTTCAGGGAATTGGAAATACCTTTGCCGAAATATAATCTTGCGGTAGGCAGCGGCAGTCACGGAGTACAGACTGCAAGGATGACGGAAGGCATAGAACATGTTCTGGAAACGGAAAAACCACATGCCGTCGTTCTGTACGGGGACACCAATTCCACTTTGGCCGGAGCAATAGCCGCAAGCAAGATTCATATACCCGTAATTCACATAGAGGCCGGACTGCGTTCGTTTGACAAGAACATGCCCGAGGAAATAAACCGTATCATGTGCGATCATTGCTCAACTCTTTTGTTTTCACCTACTTATGCAGGCTATAATAATCTTTTGAAGGAAGGATTCTCTCCGCAATTGCATGATAAGGCTACTGTAAATCAGCCTAATATATATCATTGTGGGGACATAATGTATGACAATACGCTTTATTTTTCCCGAAAGGTGAAGTCAATGCATTGCAAACAAGATATTTACGGAAAGGATTTTGTACTTTGTACCATACATCGTAACAACAATACGGATGATTCTCAAAGACTGTCGTCGATTTTCAGGGCCATAATCGAGATGTCAAGACATATGAGAATAGTTTTGCCTCTTCATCCGCGCACGAAAAAGATGCTGCCGATTATGTTGGGGAAGGATTTTGTTGAGGTTTTGCATTCAAACGACAACATAGACATTATTGACCCGGTATCCTTTTTGGATATGATTTATTTGGAAACCTCTGCAAGCATGATAATTACCGATTCGGGCGGAGTTCAGAAAGAGGCTTATTTTCTTAAGAAGCCTTGTATCATTCTTAGGCCTCAGACCGAATGGGTCGAGATAGTGGAAAATGGTAATGCCGCAATATGTGATGCGGATTTTGACCTGATAGTTGACAAATCCGGATATTATCTTGAGAATCCGCCTAAGGATTATCCTGAAATTTTTGGGGACGGTCATGCTGCGGAATTCATGTGTAAAAAAATATTGGAGTGTATTTAGAAACAAACGAGAGAAATATGCATACTTTTGAAGAATTACAGCAGGGTGCGATAGATGCGGTAGACAGTAGGATTTATAGCAAGGAGCCTTCCATATTGTATGAGCCGATAGACTATTCGCTAAGACAGGGAGGCAAAAGAATAAGACCGTTGTTGACATTGATTGCAGCGGAAATGTTCGGTGCCGACATGGAACGGGCCAAGCCTGCGGCGGTTGCAGTGGAAATGTTGCACAATTTCACGCTTTTGCACGATGACATAATGGACAATTCACCTCTAAGGAGAGGAAAACCGACTGTTTTTAAAAAATACGGGACTAATTCTGCAATTCTTTCAGGTGATACCATGTTTGCAAAAGCTTTTACTTACCTGTATGAATGTGACAAGGACAAGATATCCGAACTTGTAGAGATTATGTTGCAAGGTTCCATAGAGGTATGTGAAGGGCAGGCTTACGACATGGAATTCGAGACAAGGGATGACGTTACGATAGAGCAATATCTTGAGATGATAAGACTGAAGACGGGTGTCTTGCTTTCAACCGCCTTGTCTTTGGGAGCTGTTGTGGCCGGTTGTGGCCGAGATGATTTGGAGAAATTGAAAATCTTTGGTCAGAACATAGGTATTGCGTTTCAGATTCAGGATGACATATTTGATTGTTGGAGCGATTTGGAAGAGTTTGGCAAGGTTACGGGGACTGATATAGCGGACAACAAAAAGACTTTTTTGTATCTGAAAGCGTTGGAAGTGGCAGGCGAAGAACAAAGAAAGGAATTGTTGCGTTTGTTCTCATTGCGGTCTTTTGACAGAAAGGAAAAGGAAGACAGTGTAAAGGCCATATATGAATCGCTTGAGATAAGGTCTTATGCAAAACAGTTGATGAACAAGCATTACGAAACGGCATTGAAGGCATTGGAGGAGATAGATGTGGTTAAATCCCGTAAAGATAACCTGTATCTTTTCGCAAAGAAATTGATAACCAGAAACAAATAAGGATATGAAAGATTTTAATAAGGAATTCAGATTGTATGCCGTAAAGCATAGAGGTATAAGCAGTATCACTTTTGACAAGTATGCAAGGATAAGTTCAACCAGAAGCGCATATATAAATCCGACGATTATAGAAGAACGTCAGTTGAATGTAGCTCAAATGGATGTTTTTTCAAGATTGATGATGGAGCGTATAATATTTCTTGGTACTGCGATAGATGATGATGTCGCCAATATAATACAGGCTCAGCTCTTGTTTTTGGAAAGCGTTGATTCACAGGCTGACATACAAATATATCTCAATACACCGGGAGGATATGTCAATGCAGGACTTGGTATATATGATACCATGCAATACATAAAGCCTGATGTCGCTACGATTTGTACCGGTTTGGCCGCATCAATGGGATCGGTGCTTTTGTGTGCCGGAGCTCCGAAAAAACGTACGGCATTGGAACATGCCAAGATCATGATTCACCAACCGCTTGGAGGAGCTGAGGGTCAGGCTTCGGATATAGAAATTGCAGCTCGTGAGATAATAAAGACAAAGAATGAGTTGTACAGTATAATATCCAAACATTCAGGACAGTCGATCAAGAAAGTCGAAAAAGACGGTGACAGAGACTATTGGATGACGGCAAAAGAAGCACTGGAATACGGAATGATAGACGAAATATTGGTAAGAAATAAAAAATAAGAGACCGTATATTATTAGATAAACTATATTGCAGCTATAAATCATGGTAGAACTCATTCTATTAGATTTATAGCTGATTGTATTTCTCTAGAAATTTAAATGCTGACTTTGCGACAGATTTTCTCGTTGAATCTAACTGTTTTTCCGCAAACTCAATCATGTTTCTCCGATGGTTGGAGACAGTAAAATACTTATCAAAACTTTCCAACACTTTGCCGCAAACAACATTATTGCATTCACTTGATATTTTGTTTTTATGTAAGTAAACAAGATTCGGAACATCTAGAAGTCGTAATGTTATGTCTTGGTCTAATTTTGGGTTTGCAAGCACAAACTTCCATGAGTTTCCTGCTACATTGGCAGCAGAAACCATCTGATGTTTTTTGATTAAGTCAAAATATTCGACATATATTTCTTTCAATTTGTTTTCATTGTCAATGTGTGCCAGATTTGATAAGATATATATTGCATCCCATTTGATGAAATTGTTTTGAACTCTTAACCAAGATGCTATTTGAAAATAAAAAGGATATATTATTTGAGGATTCCGTTCACTTAGAAATCTGATGATTTTGCTACAGACATATTTTACAGATGATTTTTCCGTATTTACAATATCGAACAATTCGTAAAAAAGATGCTGTTCCCTAACTGTTAAGGCAAAATCTTCGATTGATCCTTTCTGTTTTAATTCATTAATTAGTTTTTGGTTATCCATTATTATTACAATTTTATACATTCCTTTACTAGAATGTAGCTTTAAACCGAAACCGCATTAGATTGATATTGAATCGTATTTGATTTTTTATTTATAGCTTGTTATAACACGTATTTCTTTTGAACAAAGTTCCTGTCAGTTTTTGTTCAGTTCCATCACACCATCGGAATAAGTATAGAATACGTTTCTGCCATCAATAATTTCTTCCAGTTCACCCAATGGGTACAGTACGACAAGAGGTGTTTCAAATGAAAAAACAAGTCTGTTCGATATATTAACAATGGACACATAGGGCAATATGCTGTTGTAATCCATTCTTTCACCGTTTTCTTTGGTATAGGCCGCTATGGGCATTGAACCGAGAAAATTTATTTTCCCGTTATCCATGATAAAAACATCAACACCCAAACTGACTTCCTCACGCTTGTTTACCAACAATATCTTTTTCTTATCTTTTGCATTGAAATACAGTTCATGGCTCAGACTCTCATCTATGTTGGAGGCGCAATATTTCCATTGTCCTATTTTCAGACATTCTTTGCCTTCGGTTTTGTCTTTTTCAATATATACGCTGTCTTTCCTGGAAAAACAGTAGACATAACGGTTGTCACACTCACTGTTTTCAGCGGAAACCCTGCCATACAGAGATTGTGCATTCATTATGAATGCGCTAAAAATACAGAATGTGAAGACAATCGCTTTTTTCATGACATCATTCATTTCTTCCTTTCAGCAATGTGCCGTCAACATCATATATCTCCGTTCCGGCAGGCGAACCGTCGCTTAGGAAGTATTCCCATTTTCCTACTTTCCTGCCCATGTCGTATTGTCCTTTTATCAGAGTCTTGCCTTCTTCGGTATATACCTTGTATTCCTTGTCCTGCATGCCATCCTTGTAATTATAGCTGGAGTTGATTTGACCGTTCTCAAACCATGAGGTAGTTTGTCCGTTTGGAATGTTGCCCTTCATTTCAGATACTATGCAAGGCTTGAATGATTCAAAGAACTTGTAAAAGATTTCCCCCTCACCTTTTTTTATCTTTATGTCACATAATCCTCCGTCTTCGGCAAAATGCAACTCCAACACCTTGTCGTTCTTCGTTACCAGCTTTTCTCCACTTGCATTGTATACTTCCCACTCCGAACCTGAAGGACTGTTTGTGAAATCGGCCTGTGCAAACAATTCTCCATTGGAAAAACGGAATTCCCATTTGCCAGTACGTTTGTCGTTGTCATACTTACCGTACATTCTCCTTTTCCCGTTTTCGTAAAGTCTTTCCTCGGCCGTTTTGATTCTTTGTTTTTTGTCTGTTTTGTAGATGTATATGGTCTTAGGATTGCCGTTTTCATATTTTTCGACAATTTCTTCCTGCTTTGTAGAACAGGATAAAAACAACATTGACAGAATAGCCAACGCCGAGAATGAAAATAATTTTCTCATAAGCAATGATTCTTGTTTCAAGACGGCAAAGTTAGTCATTTTATGTGATTTTCAAAAACCGGACAAAATGAAACACGTCTCCATGTCAACGTATATCATTGCCGTTACCGGTCAATATGTTATCCGATTGTCCATAGGTTGTGCTGTTGCGAAGGTTTTGAAGAATAAGGTATGAATCCGGTTATTGACACATATATTGTTGACGAATATCCGTGATGATTTGAAAAAGGGTCTTTCAACATCTTAGAAATGAAACAAAGATTCGCCGAAATGAAACTTTGTTTAGTTTTTTTCTTTTCTGAATCCGTTTTTTTAGAATCAAGTTTCAGTGAAATGCTGTTAGATAGGCAGTTAATAACATGTGCAATCAGGCAGTGTAACGACTGTCTGTCACGCTTTTCTTTATCTGTAGTGATGAGTGTAGTGGAGTTTGAATTTTTTCTGATACTTTTTGTGGGAAATTGGTTTGTAATTAATTAGAATGTCTTATCTTTGCAACGGTTATAAACCCTAAAAATTAGAAGTAATGGCTTATAAAATTTCTGAAAATTGTGCAGCTTGCGGCACTTGTATAGACGAGTGTCCTGTAGGAGCAATCTCTGAGGGAGACATCTACAAGATAGATCCTTCCAAATGTGTTGATTGTGGAACATGTGCAGATGTATGCCCTATGGAAGCTATTCATCCGGAAGAATAGTTTTGGAAAGCGGAAAAATTAGCCCTGTGACAAGTCATGGGGCTTTTTAATTTAAAGAGATTATGGATTACAAGGAATTGGGAGAAGCTATAAGCAAGAAGACCGCTTTGTTGGATTTGGTCTTGGACAATACAAAAAAAGCTTTTGTCATGTTCAAGACTATAGCCAAGGAAATAATAGACGGTTTGGCTGAGGATTATCCGGGAAAGTTTTTCTTTAGGGACAAGTCGGAATTTGAATTTGAGATAAGATTCGGTGCTGACATATTGATTTATACCATGCATACCAACGTGTTTGAGTTTTCAAGACAGCACGAGGTGATGAAACTTCCTTACATAAAGGAAGACAAGGAGCGTTCTTTCAACGGAATGATAAACATATACAATTTTCTTACCGATTCTTTTGACTACAACAGGGATAACGATATAGGATATCTGATAGGAAGATTGTTCATAAACAAGGAGAATCATTATTTTGTTGAAGGAAAAAGGGAAGTAGGTTTGTTGTATTCCAGTTTTAATACGTCTGTCATAAACAGAGAATCCGTAACTGACATTATCATTTCCTCAATGGAATATGCAAATAATTTTGACTTGCTTACTCCGCCTTTCGATGAAGTCAAGGCAATAAGTGTAGGAGAAATAAGGCAGAATTCAGCAAGTAAAAAACTGATTACTGCAAAAAGATTAGGCTTTGAATTTAAGCAAGATAAAGACTAAAGGATACGATTTCCTATTACTTTTTTCATTAAAAATTTGTGGGGATGAAAATTTGTTGTAATTTTGCACCCGTCAAAAAAAGCTGGTAATAAGACGCCCCGTTCGTCTAGCTGGCCTAGGACGCAAGATTTTCATTCTTGAAATCAGGGGTTCGAATCCCCTACGGGGTACAAAACAAAGTATTGGAAAATGGCAAATCACAAAAGCGCAAAGAAGAGAGTTCGTTCTAATGAGAAAAAGAGAATAGCCAATCGTTATTATGCAAAGACCATGCGTAATGCATTGAAAGATTTCAGATTGACTGAAAATAAGGAAGAAGCCGCTGCAAAACTGCCTAAGTTGGTTTCTCAGATAGACAAATTGGCAAAAAGATCTATAATACATAAAAATAAAGCGGCCAATTTGAAATCCAAGTGTATGAAAAGATTGGTTAAGCTTGGTTAGGCAATTTATCGGAAAGAAATTATAAAGCTCCTGGTATAAGGGAGCTTTTTTTTTAATATTGGAATAAGTATGCAGTTTGTTGATACACATTCCCATTTATACGAACCTGAGTTTGACGAGGATTTGGGACAAGTCATATTGAGAGCGATTCACGACGGAGTTTATAAAATCATACTTCCAAATGTGGATTTGCAAACAATTGAACCAATGCTTGCAACGGTCGGCAAATATAAAAACTGTTACCCTATGATAGGGTTGCATCCAACAAGCGTGAATACTGATTATATGTCTGTCCTTGAAAAAATATACACTTTTATGACCGAAAAAAAACATTCATTCTGTGCAATAGGTGAAATAGGCGTAGATTTATATTGGGACAAAACTTTCAGAGAGGAACAGATGAAGGCTTTTTGCGAACAGATGTATTGGAGCTTGAATCTTGATTTACCTGTTGCTATACATAGCAGAAAGGCTTTTGACGAAATATTCTTATGTTTGAAAAAACTGAATAAAAAAACATTTCAGGGAGTATTCCATTGTTTCGGAGGGGATTTGAATCAAGCGGAAAAACTCATAGAAATGGGATTCAAATTGGGTATAGGGGGAGTATTGACATTTAAAAACGCTTCATTGGTTGAGGTTGTAAGGAAAATAGATCTGAAACACATTGTTCTGGAAACAGATTCTCCTTATCTGGCGCCAGTTCCATTCAGAGGAAAAAGAAATGAAAGTGCATATATAGTCAACATAGCTCGGAAACTTGCTGAAATAAAACAGTTGCCATTGGAAACCATTGCATTCGAGACAACTAAAAACGCATTGGAACTGTTTCCGAAAATAAACGCATAGGGCAAACGAATGTTTTTTTGTACTTTTGTCAAATAAAAACAGACTTAATATGAAAAAAAATCATTGTTTGCTTCTCATAATCTTTTCATTTTTTATTTCTTGTACCGGTAAAACCGGAGTAGTTTTGAATATTCCGGATATTGAAGAAGGCAAGGCTCTTGTATTATATTCGGATGCGGAACAGGTGGAAAAAGGTGAACAGGACACTTTGGCAATTCAGAATATCGTCAAAGGAAAATCAGAAATAAGTTTGGATACTGTCGGATTCGAAAGTAAAATAAAAGACTGTATAATGTTGATATTGGATGGTAAGAACTCTTTTGTTGCAAATATTCCACTACCATTACAAAAAGGAACGGTTACCAATGTGCATGTAGATAATATAGGCAGAGACACGACAAACAAATCCACACTTGAAACGGTTTATTCTGGTTCGGAATATGCAGAGGATTTTTCCGATTTCTATAATTGTCTTTTGAAAGAGAATATTGCAATTGCCCGTAATAATGACAGTGCGGAATTCCATTATAAAAAACAGGCTGAGGCCTATAAATCGTTCCTTGAAAAGTATCCTTCCTCAGGTCTCGCTTACTCTTTACTAATAGGACAAATTGCAAGTATAAATACTAATTTCGGAGTAAACGAGTCGAATGCTGTAATGGACTATTGTTCCGAACTTTGTCTGGATGTGGATAAGAAAAACAAATGGGCAGACTATCTTTGTACAATGTTCCGTGAAAGACAGCAGAGGGCGTTGAATTCTTCTGTCTTTTCCTTTCGTGCAATAGATATCAATGAAAAGGAGTATACGGAAAAAGACATAAGGAATTACGAATATTTATTGGTATGCTTTTGGGCTTCATGGAGTGAATATTGCCTGGAAGAGATACCTCGTTTGAAAAAACTTTACAACCAATACAAGAGCAAGGGTCTTGAAATACTAACTGTTTCGATTGACACAAATCCTGCCGCATGGTTTGACTACACAAGACAAAATCAATTCCCATGGTTGTCACTTATAGGTAACGGACATGAAATAACCTCAAAGTACGACTTTCAGATGATTCCCTTCAATATGATAGTGGACAAGGAAGGCAACGTAATAGAAAGGGAATTGTTCAAAGATGACATAGACAAGGCATTGAAAAAACTGTTCAATGAGTAAAAGGCTTTTTCGAAAGTTCATTCCGCAAAGACAAAAGGCGGCAATATACCTTCTGATCGGTTTGGCAATGGGATTGTCCGTATCATTGTTTCTTGCAAGAGACGAAATACACTACATGCGACAGGAAGATGTAACGGCAAAAACAGAAAATGCCGTAGTCAGAGGAAACCGCAATAAAAAGGAAACCAGTAAATACAATTTCAGACCTTTTGACCCCAATACCGTAAGCAGAAAGGAATTGCTTTCTTTCGGACTTAGCGAAAAACAGGCAGGCAACATAATCAATTACAGAGAAAAAGTATCAAGGTTCGACAGTGTTTCCCAACTGAAGAAACTATATTGCATGAATGATTTCCTTTACGGACAAATAAAGGATTATGTGGTAATCCGGAATGAAAAAGGGTCCGAAAGCCATTCTGCCGACATATCCGAAAGTGGTGAGGAATACGTGATTACAAGCAAGGGAAACAAGATTGAAGACAAACTGTTGCTTGATCTCAATCGGGCGGACAGTCTTGAAATGCAACTGATACCTATGATAGGACCTGTAAGGGCAAGAAGCATTTACAAGTACGGCCGGTTGCTCGGAGGATATGTAAGTATAGAACAGTTGAAAGAGGTGTATGGAATTGACGAAAAGGTATACGAAACAATAAAGCCTTATTTTACAATAGGCAGCGGTGAAATCAGAAAGCTAAACATAAATACCGATAACGTAAAGGAACTTGTCAGGCATCCTTACATAGACTATTCTCTGGCAAGGGCGATATTAAGGTTCCGTAAGGAATACGGTGATTTCAAACGAGTGGAAGACCTGAAGAAGATACATATAATGTATGATGAGGATTATGAGAGGCTAAAGCCGTACATCAGGCTTTCGGATAAAGAATAATGTTTTCGGATTTTAATATTTATATTTGCAGTCAAAAAAACGGTTTGATATATGGAATTCAGTGCTAAACAGATAGCCCAACTGCTAAACGGTAAGGTTGAAGGAGATGAAAATGCAATCGTAAGCAAATTATGCAAGATAGAAGAAGGTGAGAAGGGAGGTCTTTCCTTTCTGGCCAATCCCAAATACAATCATTACATATATGATACGGAGGCGAGCATTGTAATTGTAAACGAGACTTTCGAAAAGGAAAGGGATATAAAGGCCACATTGATAAGGGTGAAGGACGCTTACAGTTGTTTTGCGAAACTTCTTGAAGTGTACAATCAGTACAGACTCGACAAAAACGGCATTTCGTCATTGGCTTTCATTGACAATACGGCAGAGGTGGCCGAAGATGTCTATATAGGGGAGTTTGCCGTCGTTTCAAAAGAGGCGAAGATAGGAAAAGGTTCAAAGATATATCCTCAGGTGTATGTAGGGGAGAATGTGCAAATAGGGGAGAATGTCACTCTTTTTGCAGGTGTAAGGATATATCACGATACGGTTATAGGCAATAACTGCATCATTCATTCCGGAGCGGTGCTTGGTGCGGATGGGTTCGGTTTTGCGCCTTTGGAAGACGGAACATTCAAAAAGATTGCGCAGATAGGAAATGTTGTAATAGAGGATGAGGTTGAAATAGGAGCCAATACGACGATAGACAGAGCAACCATGGGTTCGACAAGGGTGCTTAAAGGTGCCAAGATTGACAATCTGTGTCAATTGGCCCATAATGTGGTTGTCGGACGCTCGACAGCAATGGCCGCACAGACCGGAGTGGCGGGTTCGACCAAGATAGGCGACAACTGTTTTGTCGGGGGACAGGTCGGATTCGCCGGTCACATTTCCGTAGGTGACAGATGCTCCATAGGAGCTCAAAGCGGGATAATGTCCAATGTGGACAACGATTCCCGTATTATCGGTTCTCCTGCCATGGATGCCAAACTGTTCATGAAAAACTACGTTTATTTCCGCAAGCTGACACGTCTGGCGGAACAGATGAAAGAGTTGGAAAAACGTATAGGGGTTCTGGAAAAATAGATTCTGAAAAGGAAAAAATGGATTCAGAAAAGAAAAAATTGTCTTCTGAATCCATTTTTCCGGAATTGGATTACGTTTTTTTTGGTGTTAAGGTCTGATGATTCCAAGCTTAAAAAATCGTTTTTGATATTTGATATTCGATGAATAGTCTTAACTTTGCAAAATATTGAAAAGAGGGAATACAGGTTTAATAAATTAGTACAATGCTATGTCTAAAGCGATAAAGATTACCAAAGGTTTGGATCTGCATTTGTTCGGACAGGCCAAACCCGAGGTCGTTGAAACCACTGTCGGGGAGTATGCTGTAAAACCGAGGGATTTTGTAGGCATTACGCCTAAGCTTTTGGTTGAACAGGGAGACAGGGTGAAGGCAGGAACACCGCTTTTTTTTGCCAAGGGGAAAGAACAGGTGAAATTCACTTCACCCGTAAGCGGTACCGTAAAGGCAATAGAAAGGGGCGAGAAAAGGGTTGTTGAAGCCATAAGGATAGTTCCAGACAATGCGAATGAATATGAGGACTTTTCCGTTTGCAGTCTCAGTGAGATGAGTGCCGAACAAATCAAGGACAAGATGCTTGTTTCCGGAGTCTGGACGGTTCTTCGCCAGAGGCCTTATGATGTTGTGCCAAGTCCTGACACAAATCCGAAATGTATTGTTGTAAGAGGTTTTTCTTCTGCTCCTTTGGCACCGGATTATGCCATTACCCTGCATGGACAAAGAGCTGCGATGCAGGTCGGAATAGATGCCTTGAGAAAGCTGACCGGAGGCAAGGTGCATCTTAATGTGCATTCCAGACTAAGCCGTACGGATGAACTGCTTAAGTTGGAGAATGTACAGATAAATACTTTTGAGGGTAAACATCCTTGCGGTAACGTTTCGGTTCAGATTGAAAAGACAGATCCTTTGAACAAGGGAGAAAGGATATGGTATGTGGATGCCAATGACCTTCCCGTCATAGGCAGACTGTTCTTGGAGGGTAGATATGTTACGGACAGGATTGTAGCCCTTACAGGAGAGCAGGTCACTCATCCGCAATACTACAAGGTGAAAAAGGGAGCAAGTATAGCTTCCTTGATATTCAACAATATAAAATCTGAAAACGTAAGATACATAAGCGGAGACATACTTACCGGAAAGCGAATAGACAAAGACGGGTTCATATCCGCTTATGACAATCAGGTGACGGTTGTAAAGGAGGGTGATCACAGGGATTTCATGGGTTGGTTGGCTCCTTCTTTCGACAAGTTGAGTTTTTCAAGGACTTTTCTTGCAGGTTTCTTGAAAAACAGTACCAAAAGGACGTATTCCGTCGATACCAATCTTCACGGAGGTGTTAGACCTTTTGTTGTGACAGGAGAATTTGAAAAGGTATTTCCTATGGATATATATCCTTTGCAGTTGATTAAGGCTTGTGTTGTAGAGGATATAGATTTGATGGAACAGTTGGGTATTTACGAGGTGGCTCCTGAGGATTTTGCCTTGTGCGAGTTTGTGGATCCTTCCAAAAATGACATACAGGAAATAATAAGAAAAGGATTGGAATTAATGAGAAAGGAGATGGGAGAATGAAATTCATAAAGAATATACTTGACAATATGCGTCCGAATTTTGAAAAAGGCGGCAAAATGCATGCCTTCCATTCCTTGTTTGACGCAATCGACACTTTGATGTTTGTTCCCAAGACCACGACACGGCTCGGTAGCCACATAAGGGATGCCGTTGACAACAAGAGGACCATGATTGTTGTTTTCATAGCTTTGTTGCCTGCACTTTTGTTCGGTATGTACAACATAGGCTATCAGCATCATATTTCCTTGGTTGGAGTTGAAGGTGCGGTTTCCTATTGCGATAATTTCTGGGGTAATTTGTGGTATGGTTTTCTGAAGGTTTTGCCGATGCTTTTGGTAAGTTATATCGTCGGTTTGGGTATAGAGGTTGTTTTTGCTCAGATCAGAAGGCATGAAGTAAGTGAAGGTTATTTTGTGACGGGATTGCTTATACCTTTGATTTGTCCTCCCGATGTTCCTTTATGGCAGTTGGCGTTGGCTGTTGCCTTTGCCGTAATCATAGGTAAGGAAGTGTTTGGAGGAACAGGTTATAATTTCCTGAATCCGGCATTGGTTGCCAGAGCCTTTTTGTTCTTTTCTTATCCTACTTACATGTCTGGAGATACTGTATGGATAGCGGAACAGGGAGATGCCGTTTCGGGTGCTACTCCTCTTGGAGAAATGTTGGCGGGAGCTTCAATGCCTTCGTCTTCTTTAATGGATATGTTTATTGGATTCATACCAGGAAGTGTGGGAGAGACTTCGGTTATAGCCATACTTTTAGGTGCGGTGCTGCTTCTTGTTACAGGAATTGCTTCATGGCGTATAATGCTTTCCATATTTGTGGGTGCCACTTTGACGGGAGTGATGTTCAATCTTATTGGAGCCAATGACTACATGCAGTTGCCGTTCTATTATCATTTCGTGATGGGAGGATTCATGTTCGGTATGGTTTTCATGGCTACCGACCCGGTTACGGCAGCACAGACCAATATCGGAAAGTACATATATGGATTTTTGATAGGAGTGATGGCGATTCTGATAAGGGTTGTAAATCCTGCATATCCTGAAGGTATGATGCTTTCTATTTTGTTGATGAATGTTTTTGCTCCTTTGATAGACTATTATGTTGTGGAGGCTAATATACGACGCAGAGCAAAAAGGGCGAAACTTGCAGTGAAGAATTGATTAATTTAAAAACGCGAAGAGATGTTTAGCAATAGATATATATTTGTTTACTCGACGGTTTTGGTTGTGGTTGCGGCGGCAGTGTTGGCTATTGCCGCGGTGGGATTAAAGCCTTTCCAGGACCAGAACGAGAAAGTTGAGAAGATGCAGCAGCTTTTGTCTTCCGTAGGCATATCTTCCACTGTTGACAGTGCCGAGGATTTGTATGAAAAGTATTTTACCGAGGAATATGCCGTTAATACGGAAGGAAAGGTAGTTAGCAGTTATGTTGACGGTAAACAGAACGGTGATGTACGTCCTTTTTCCATTGACATGAACAAGGAAATGGACAAGATAAAAAACAATTCGGGTGATGTAGCTTTGCCGGTTTTCGTGTGTACAAAGGAAGACGGCAGGAAAAATTATGTTGTTCCTGTTGTGGGCAATGGTCTTTGGGGAGGAATATGGGGCAATATAGCAGTGGATGAAGATTTGAATACAATAGTCGGAGTTAATTTCGGACACAAGAGCGAGACTCCGGGATTGGGAGGAGAGATAGTTACGGATAAGTTTCAGTCGCAGTTTAAGGGTAAGAGTATTTTTGGTAAGGATGGTGGCAATGTGGAACTGGCCGTGATAAAAAGAGCTGACAAAACGGATGCTTATCAGGTTGATGCCATTTCAGGAGCTACGATTACATCGACGGGTGTTTCCGACATGCTTAAGAATTGTTTGGGATTGTATATAGAGTTTTTCAGAACATTAAAAACTAAATAGGTATGGCAGGTAATTTGAAACTAATAAAAAATCCGTTGAGCAAAGAGAACCCTATCACGGTGCAGGTGTTGGGTATATGTTCTTCCTTGGCTGTTACGGCGCAGTTGAAACCGGCTATCGTGATGTCCTTGTCGGTAATTGTTGTAGTGGCTTTGTCCAATGTTGTGGTGTCCTTGTTGAGGAATACCATACCGCAGAGAATACGTATAATAGTCCAATTGGTAATAGTTTCCATGATGGTTATTTTAGTCGATCAGATATTGAAAGCCTTTGTTTACGAGATAAGCAAACAGCTGTCTGTATTTGTAGGTCTGATAATTACCAATTGTATAGTTATGGGAAGACTTGAGGCTTATGCCATGAGCCACAAACCTTATGTGTCGTTTTTAGATGGAATAGGCAACGGACTCGGATACTCTTTCATTTTGATAACTATGGGATTCATAAGGGAGTTGTTCGGCTCAGGAACGCTTTTGGGATACAGGATTATACCAGAGTCGTTGTATGAAGCGGGATATGCCAATAACGGTCTTATGATAATGCCACCTATGGCATTGATAATAGTTGGCATAATAATATGGATACATAGGAGTCGTAACAAAGACTTGTGTGAAAAGTAAATAACGAAGAAAAATTACAGTTATGCAGGAGATAATAAATATATTTGTCAAGTCCATCTTTATAGACAACATGGTATTTGCATTCTTTTTGGGGATGTGTTCTTATCTTGCGGTTTCCAAAACGGTAAAGACGTCCATGGGTTTGGGATTGGCAGTAGTGTTTGTTTTGTTTATAACGGTGCCGGTGAATTATCTGATAAACAAATATGTATTGACGGAGGGTGCATTGGTATGGTTGAGTAAGGATTTTGCAGAAGTTGATTTGAGTTTTCTCAGTTTCATATTGTTTATAGCTGTTATAGCCGCTATAGTGCAATTGGTAGAGATGTTCATAGAGAAGGTTTCACCTTCACTTTATAGTCAGTTGGGAATATTTTTGCCGTTGATTGCAGTAAATTGTGCGATATTGGGAGCGTCCTTGTTTATGCAGGAAAGGGATTACAACAATGTTGGAGAGGTTATAGCATTTGCTTCCGGTAGCGGAATAGGCTGGATGTTGGCTATAGTAGGTTTGGCAGCCATACGAGAGAAAATAAGGTATTCGCATGTGCCTGCTCCTTTGAAGGGACTTGGCATAACATTCATAATAACGGGACTTATGGCTATAGCCTTCATGAGTTTCTTGGGAATAAAATTGTAAACTACAGAAGAAATGGGAAAGATAGTTGTTATAAGCGTTATAGTATTCTTGGTCATAGTACTTCTTTTGGTATCTGTATTGCTTTATGCGAGAAAAAAACTGGTGCCTCAGGGAGAAGTGAAGATAAACATAAATGACGAGAAAGAGATAAATGTGCAAAGCGGTTCTTCTATTTTGGCTACGCTTGCTGGAGAAAAAATATATCTGCCATCTGCTTGTGGAGGTCAGGGTACTTGCGGAATGTGCAAATGTAAAGTCTTGGAGGGAGGAGGAGAAATGTTGCCGACGGAAAAACCTCATTTTTCAAGAAAGCAGCAACAGGAACATTATCGTTTGGGATGCCAGGTGAAGGTCAAGGAAAATATGAAGATACAGATTCCAGAAGAGATCTTCGGCATAAAAAAATGGGAATGTGAGGTTGTCAGCAATCATAACGTTGCTACATTCATCAAACAGTTTGTTGTCAAATTACCGGAGAATGAAACCTTGAATTTCCGCAGTGGAGGATATATACAGATAGATGTGCCTGCTTGTACTATAAATTACAAGGATATGGAGATAGATCAAAGATACCATGCGGATTGGGATAAGTTTCATGTATGGGATTTGGTCATGAAGAATCCTGAACCTTGTTTCAGAGCATATTCTATGGCAAACCATCCTGCAGAGAATAATATAATAATGTTGAACATACGTATTGCAACACCTCCTTTGGATAGGGAGCACGGTGGATGGGCTAAGGTAAATCCTGGAGTATGTTCTTCTTATATATGGTCTTTGAAACCTGGAGATAAAGTTACCATTTCAGGTCCTTACGGAGAATTCTTCATTAAGGATACGGATAAGGAGATGATGTTTATAGGAGGAGGTGTTGGTATGGCTCCAATGCGTTCTCACATATTCGACTTGTTTAAAACAAAACACACGAATAGAAAAGCTTCATTCTGGTATGGTGCAAGAGCTATAAAGGATTTATTCTATGTGGATGAATTTGAGCAGATCGCAAAGGATAATCCGAATTTTTCTTATCATATAGCATTGTCTGCTCCTGATCCTACGGATAATTGGCAGGGTTATAAAGGATTCATCCATGATGTTATATTTGAGAATTATCTCAAGAATCATAAGGAACCTGAGGAAATAGAATATTATTTGTGTGGACCTCCGCCAATGATAGCTGCGGTATTGAAAATGCTAGACTCTTTAGGTGTTCCTCCTGAAAATATCATGTATGATAACTTCGGAAGTTAGATACCATTAACTGCCGTCCTGAATTCAGGACGGTTTTTTTATTTGCTTTTTTAATGTAATAAAATAAGGTTTTTCTGTAATCAGGAGACATTTTTTCTTTTCAGAGAAGGATTAGGAGATGTGTTATTGGATGGGAATTAAGGTTGATTGTAGTATTTGAGTATAAAATAAATT